>VXMJ01000028.1:24539-84848 GCA_009841145.1 Caldilineaceae bacterium SB0661_bin_34
GCCGCCGAACCGGCGATGATGATGGACATGGACATGGACATGGCTATGGACAAGGATATGGGCATGAGCATGGACATGGGCATGGCCTCGGACACGCCCATGAGTTCCTCGCAATGCAACGAATGGGCCGGCTACCATTGGCACTCCTTCGGATGCCACGCCCATCCCGGCACTCCCCACGCGTCTGCGGAATAATGCGCAATTGGTAGTTGGGGGCTTGGTTCCGCCTCAATGCACGGGAACCCCGACGTGGGATCGAGGCCCCCACTCGCCACGCGCACCTAAGCCGGACTTTGTACAAAGTCCGGCTTAGGGCCTGCGACATGGCTGACACACTCCATTCCACATCATCGGCCGGGCCGGAGGTTGTGGATGGAGCGGGTTCGGTATCGTCCGTCCCCTGACATTACCGAGGCTGGCCGACTGCCAGCGCCGGTACGCCCGGTGGTGTGCGTACCGGATCAGGGCCCCAGCTTTCGGTGCCCTTCTTCACACTGGGCAAGCGGGGGAAGTAACTACTCGCTGAAATCCGTGGGTATCGCTTGGAAATTGGTACAATTGAACCATCTTCCGCGCGGTCCCATGCGCTCCCTGAACCAGTGGACCCGGTGCAACGGACCCCATGTCCCGCGCCTCCCCTCCTCCAACGTCCCCGGCCGACGGCACCCGCGGCCTGGTCAAGGCACACCGGATCGCCCTAATCCCCAACGACCGGCAGGCCTCCCTGATGGCCGAGCACGCGGGCTGGGCGCGGGTGGCCTCCAACTGGTCCCGCGACCGCTTTGCCGACGCCTGGTTCACCGGTGAGGACGAGGACAACGAGTGGCTTTCGGACATGGATCTGCGGAAGCAGTTCAACGCCGTCAAGCGGGACCTGTTTGCGTGGTCCGTGGACCTGTCCCAGAACGTGGCCAAGAACGCCATCATCCACACGAGCAGGGGACTGGATGCCTGGGGTGCCTACAAGAAGGCATTGAAGAAGGGCAAGCGTCCGCGCGCCGGGTGGGTTTCCCCCGCTACCGCAAGCGCGGCAAGCACATGGCCTTCACGCCGACCAACGGCCGCAACACAATCCGGGTGGGGGGCAACCGGGTCCGCATCCCGGCCATCGGTTGGGTGCGCATGACGGAGCCGCTGTGTTTCGCCGGGGACATCCTGTCGGCCACCGTCAGCCTGGAGGCGGACCGCTGGTTCATTGCCTTACAGGTGGACACCGGCGAGCCGGAACCGCCCCGGCGTCCCGGTCCGACCGTCGGCATCGACATGGGCATCCAGGTGCTGGCCACGCTGTGGGACGGGGACGAACGGACGAAAATCCTCAACCCGCGTCCCCTGCAGGAGGCCCTGGCCGAGCTGCGACGCATCGACCAGGCCATCAGCCGGTCCCTCAAGGTCCCCGGCAAGCACCGGACCTCCCACCGCCGGGAAGCCCTGTACGCCCGGCGGAGACGGCAGCATGCCCGTGTCTCCCATCTGCGTAACGACCATCACCACCGGACCACCACGGCGATCGCCAAGCGTGGGGACACGGTGAAGGTGGAGAGCCTGCACATCGCGGGGATGCAGCGCAACCGGAGATTGGGGCGCGCCTTCGGCGACGCCGGTCTGGGGGAGTTCGTGCGCCAGCTGGGAGTACAAGTGCGCCTGGTACGGCACAGAGTACCAGCGCATTGACCGCTGGTACCCGTCCTCGAAGACGTGCAGTGCGTGCGGGGCCGTGAAGCAGTCGTTGCTGTTGTCGGAGCGCACGTACCGCTGTCTGCAGTGTGGGTTCGAGTGCGACCGGGACGCGAATGCTGCCCGGAACCTTCAGGCGTTCGACCCGGCGGCCAGGTCGGCCGTCGCCGACGTGGAGACCCGCAAGTCGGGCCCGTCCATGGGCCTGCCAGGTCGCCGAAGCGTCCACCGGACAGGCAGTCCGCGTCCGCTTCATGCAGGCAGTTGAGATTGCCATGGGTTCTGGAGACCGGGTACGGTGTTGCGCAACGACCCGGACCATGCGTAGCTGCGCGCGCGTACCCGTGGATAGGCTGGGTGCAGATGGTGGCGAGACGACACAGGCCTACCCCAAGTGGTACACATACCTGCACCGCGGCCCACCAGAGGGAGCCTTGGGCCTGAATCGCAACGTGGTCCAGGCAACCGACAGCGAAGGCGCCGGCCGCTGCATGACAGATACGTCGGTTGCGGAAGTCGGAATCAAGCGTTGCCAACGCAAGATCACCGACACTGCCAAAGCAACCGTCCTCTTGCGGGCTACGGGAGCCCTTCCTCTGAACCGATGACAGGGTGCCTCGTCCGTTCCGCGGATCCGGACCCATATCAACGCGACAGAAACAGTGCCCCACTGTGCCACCGGGCTCCCCCATTGGCCCGTGGGTAGGTTAGAATGGGGTACTTCCAGAGTGTCCAGGCCAAGTCGGCAGTCCCTGCGCGGACCATGGCCGACCGGAACCCCCGCCGACCCGAACGGGTCGCGGTTGTCGCGGGCTCCTCTGGAGAATCCCTTGCAATTGGAGGAACTCCATGCTGAGATTGAACCGTCGCAGATTCCTGCAATTGGCCGGTGCCAGTGCCGGCCTGGCCGTCCTGGCCGCCTGTGCCGAGGCCGCGCCGGACGCGCCGGCCGTGGTGGACGAGCCCACCCCTGTACCCATGTCGGAGGCGGACGTGGCCGCCTCGGCCGACGATCCCGGCCTGATGCGGCCTTCCGGCACGCCCAAGCGCGGCGGTCACCTGAAGACCGCGTTCGGCGTAACCATGGCCAGTTTCGACGCCCACCAGGGCGGCGGCACGCACGTGCTCAGCCACATGTACAACAATCTGGTGCGCAACAACCTGGTCGATGGCCTGCGCACCGTCGTACCGGACCTGGCCCGCAGCGTCGACGTATCGGACGATGGCAAGACCTACACCTTCAACCTGCGTTCGGGGGTCAAGTACCACAATGGGGCCGACTTCACCTCGGCCGACGTACTGGCCACCTTCAACCGCATCATGGACCCACCCCAGGGCATGATCTCGCCCCTGAAGGCCGAGTTCTCGTTCGTGGAGGAGATCACGGCGCCGGATGCCGGCACCGCCGTCTTCCACCTGAGCGCGCCGCGCTCCTACTTCCTGAACGTCCTGTCGGCCACCAATGCCTACATCTATTCCGAGGCCTCGCTGCAGGAGAACGACTTTGACCTGCGCGACGTGATCGCCCCCGGCACCGGCGCCTTCCGCTTCGTCGATCACCAGCCGGCCGAGCGCTGGCTGCTGGAACGCAACCCGGACTACTGGGATGCGGAACTGCCCTACATCGACCAGCTGGAACTGCTACACGTGCCCGCCTGGTCCGATCGCGGCACGGCGGTCCTGACCGGCCAGGCCGACATGTCCTGGAACGTGGCCTTCGAGACCTGGCAGGAAGGTTCGGGCCGCGACGACATCGAGAACAAACTGCTGCCGAACTTCGGTGCCTACTGGCTGTTCATGAACAACGCGTCCGGCCCCTTGGCCGATTCCCGCGTGCGCAAGGCCATCCACCTGGGCGTGTCCAAGCAGAACCTCAAGGCGGCCTTCGGCACCCAGGAGGTGATTAACATCACGCGCTGGGTTCCGCAGGGCGATCCCTATGCCACCTCCCCGGCCGACCTGGCCTCCATGCCGGGCTACCGCGAGGACAAGACCGAGGACATCGCCGAGGCCAAGCGCCTCCTGGCGGAAGCCGGCTACGGCGACGGCTTCCCCGAACTGGAAATCCTGGCGGCCAGCGGTCCCCAGGCCGAACTGCTGGCCCCCGCCGTGCAGGACATGCTCAACCGCGATCTGGGCATTCCCACCAAGATCCGCATCATCGAGCGCGCCAGCCTGGGCACGGAACAGCAACAGGGTACCTACCAGCTGATGGTGCACACCCGCGGCCACGGCGTCTCCGACATCTCGCCGCGCGGCAACCTGTGGTGGCGGACCGGCGGTTCCCAGAACTTCGGCGGCTACTCCGAACCCCGGTTCGATGCGCTGCTGGACCAGATCGACGACGAAACCGACGTCCCGACCCGGCAGGGCCAGATCAACGACGCCCAGGATGTCCTGGACGACAACCCGCCGGAATACCTGATCGGCTACACCTACCACCTGCCCATGTGGAACTCCAAGGTCAAGGGCATTGAGCTCCACGACCGCATCTTTGCCGAATGGGGCCGCATGGAAACCGTTTGGATCGACAGCTAACGCTTGAACCGGCCTCACGGGCCATTGTTGGAGACCGGAGAGTCGGGACAACCCGGCTCTCCGGCCGCATGTTCAACTGATCGGCCCGGCCAAACAGGGCCGGGCATACCATGCGCCAGTACATCCTGCAGCGCCTTCTGATCGCGATCCCAACGGTGTTCGGGGTCACGGTCCTGATCTTCCTCGCCATGCGGGTGATCCCGGGCGATCCGCTGCAGACCATCTACACGGAAGCGACCGGAGCCTACATCCTGTCCGAGGAGGAGTTGGCCGAGGTCCGGGCCAGTCTGGGGCTGGACAAGCCCCTGTGGCAGCAGTATCTGTCCTGGATGGGCCAGGTGTTCCGGGGCGAAATGGGATATTCGTTCTGGACCAAGGATCCCATCAGCCAGATGATCCTGCGCCGGGGTCCCATCTCCGCCCAGATCGCCATCTTCGCCGTGGTGCTGTCGTGGCTGTTCGGCGTGCCCATCGGCCTGCTCAGCGCCTGGTTCCGCAACAGTTGGGCCGACCAGATATCGCGCGCCGGCATCACCATCTTCCTGGCCGTGCCCAGCTTCTGGCTGGGCCTGCTGATCATTCTTTTTACCGTCCTGGTACTGACCTGGCGTCCGCCCCTGACCATCATCCAGTTCTGGGAGGATCCCGGAGCCAACTTCGCGATCGTGGCCCTGCCTTCCATAACCCTAGGCCTGGGATTGGGCGCGGCCACTGCCCGCATGGCGCGTTCGGCGGCCCTCGAGGCCCTGTTCGACGACTACGTGCGCACAGCCCGGGCCAAGGGCCTGGGCAACAGCCTGATCATCTGGCGGCACGTGTTCAAGAACGCCATGCTGCCGGTGATTACTTCGACCGGCCTTGCCCTCGGCGGCCTGCTGGGCGGCACCGTCTCGGTGGAGAAGGCCTTTGCAGTGCCCGGTCTGGGCAGCCTAATGGTCCAGGGCATGCAGGAGCGCGACTGGATGATGATCCAGAACCTGGTCCTGGTGTACGGCCTGATCTACGTCTTTGTAAACCTTCTGGTCGACTTGAGCTACGGCATACTGGATCCCCGCATCCGCTACAGCTGACGCCACCACGGGACCTTCCAACGTGCAGGCCGCACCCAATCCCGCCTTTCGGCCCTTGACGGAGGTCAGCACCTGGCAGCGCCTGCGCGCCGCCATGCGCCGATTTCGGACCGTGTCGCCGCTCGGCACCGTGGCGTTGATCGCTTGGATTCTGCTGTTTGTGATCGCGATCGGGGCACCGATACTGGCACCCTATCCGCCCAACGAAGCCGACTACGGCGCCGTGCGCCAGGGACCGTCGGCAGCGCACCTGCTGGGCACCGACAACCTCGGCCGGGACATTCTCAGCCGAATCATCCACGGTGCGCGGATCACGCTACTGGTGAGCGTGACCTCCGTATTCCTGGGTGATGCCATCGGTTTCGTCTGGGGCGTGATCTCGGGTTTCCTGGGCCGCCGCTTCGACCTGTTCAGCCAGCGCGTGATCGACATCCTGATGTCGTTTCCCTCGCTCATCCTGGCCCTCATGCTGCTGGTGGTGCTGGGTGCCGGCATCGAAACCGTGATTGTAGCCATCGCGTCGACCCAAATCCCGGCCGCCACGCGCATCACGCGGTCGGTGGTGCTCTCCGTGCGCGAAGCCATGTACGTGGAGGCGGCCCGATCCATCGGGGTCAACAACCTGCGCCTGATGGTGCGGCATGTGGCGCCCCAGGTCGCCGCACCAATCCTGGTGGTGGCAACCCTTCATCTGGGCGGAGCCATCTTTGCCGAATCGGCTCTCAGTTTCCTGGGCCTGGGCATCCCTCCGCCGGCTCCTAGTTGGGGCAACATGCTGGGCGGGGTAACTGCGGCCGCCTTCAAGCCGCCCTGGTGGCTGGTGGTCTTTCCGGGCTTGGCCATCACCTTGACCATCATGGCCGCCAACCTGTTTGGCGATGCCCTGAGGGACTTCCTGGATCCCAAGCTGCGCCAGCGTATTGACTGATCGGACATCGTCCGTTTCCGCTGGCAGGGGTTCGGCAAGGGATGTTGCGGCGGGCATTGCCACGTACATCCGGAATTTGGGCCACTGGACACAAAACCCATGTTGGCAACAATGGATCACACCCCGAGCGGGGACATGGACGATCCCGGCTTTGAAGAACGTGTCGAGCCTTGGGGTTGAGAGAATTGGCCAGCCAGCTTGGCTGCACTTGCGGTGCCCTAAAGTCCAGGGCGCGTCACGGTTTCTGCGAGCGGAAGCGGGACATCGCCTGCGTCGGCCTGGGATTGGAGAAGGAGCCCAGACGGTATGCCTTTGGGCGCGGCCGGACCGAAGACCTTCTGCGGAACCTGGATACGCAGCAAAGAACGCAAACGTTTACTGTGCGAATCACTTTCGCTCCCAAGACTGACCGACCTGAAGGTCACTGATCTGGGAAAGAAAGAATCCGTCTCGTGGAGGGCAACAACCTCTTCTGACAGCCAGTAGGGATTCCGGGAATCCCTACCGATCTGTCCCGGACACACCAAGGTGCCGGCGTGCCCAATCCCGACAATCCTCGGGGGAAAACCGCCATCCAGCCATGCCAGACGTGGACTATCGACCCCCGTTTTTGTTGGGCTACTCATGCGAATTCCACCATCAAGCTCCCGCAGTCCTCACCCAAGGTACGGGGGCACAGACCAACATTCACCCAACTAACAGCAGTGCCCCGGGGCGCTACACATTCACTGATGGCAATCCAATCGTTGGTATAGTGTTATGTCACATAGCAGATGGAGCAGCTTTCTGGTCAGTATCACTGTGCGCAAACTGGAGGATGAACTGAAACGCCGACTGCGAATCCGAGCAGCCGAGAATGGCCGTTCCATGGAGGAAGAAGCTCGGCACATCCTAAGAATGGAACTCTGCCCGCAACCGCAACAGAAGAACCTGGCAAGCGCCATCCGCGCCCGATTCGCGCCCCTCGGTGGGGTCGAACTGGAAATCCCTCCCCGTCCTCCCATGCGCCAACCACCCCGGTTCGGCTGGGACAACGATGATGATTGTCCTTATGGAGCGCGGTAACACAATGATCAACCCTGAGTTCAAGGACACGGCGAACCGCATCACCGGTCAAGACATCGTGGTCGCCAATCCATGTGAAATCAGGACTTCAATGCGGCCATCTTTGAGAACGATCCGTCCGACCGCTTTCAGCCCACTCCCACTGGTGGCGTCACCACTGGCAAGGGAGACTGAGCCTGGTCCAGCACCACCCTTGCCTACATAAACAAGCGCGGACGGGCGGCAGTGGTATTGGACACCGGTGCAATGACGCGCGGCGCGGGTGCCAGGCACACGGATCGAGAGTGCAATATCCGCAAGTGTTCGTCGAGCAAGACCTCATCAACGGCGTGATCCTGCTGCCGGGCAACCTGTTCTACAACACCAGTGCCACCGGAATCATCATCGGCCCGCCGAAGCGCAAGCCAGGCAGGTGCCAAGGCAATATTGTGTTTGTGAACGCCAGCCAACGCGTGGACAAGGGACGCCTCAAGATCTACATGCCGGAAGAGGAATTCCGCCCGCCAGCAGAGATGTTTCTGAAAGGTGAACCAGTGGAGGGCGAAGTCGTTGTCATTACCCGGGAGCAGACGGTGAAGGCCGGCTACAATCTAAGTCCAAGTCGATGGGTGAGGCAGGTGGACGAGACAGCTCAGCGTTCCATCTCGGAAATCATCGCCGACTTGCAACGTCTCGATGAAGAATCCCGCCAGGGTGACGGGCACTTGGCAAAGATGCTGGCAAAACTGAAGCGATCGTGCGATGCAAAGGAGGGAGGCATGGGAGCCACACACGTCACCGTAACCATACGCAATCCAGCGGACACTGACAGAACTTGGGAAGATCTGTTCCTGGTCGATACCGGTGCCACCGATTCCTTGGTACCAAGACCACACCTGGAAGCCATCGGCCTTGAACCCAGAGGCCAGCGAGTGTACGAACTGGCTGATGGGAGCGAGCTTGTTCTGGATGTCACCGTTGCCGAGATTGAGTTCATGGGCGAAATTGTCGGGGGAACGATCATCATGGGGGAGGCGGGCGCGGAGCCACTGTTGGGGGTAACAGCACTCGAGTCCGTCGGCATAGAGGTGGACCCGTTGAATCAGCGGTTGAAGAGGCTGCCAGCTGTGCGGCTAAAAGGGGTGGTTCGTGCTCAATGAATGAAGCATGGGCATGGCGCCCCCTTGGCGAGTTGTTTGAGATCGGCACTGGCAAAACGATATCCGCCGCTGCACGCCAAGGAACCGGCAAGCATGGCCCGACGGTCTCCCATGGCCGCTGTGTCGGTTGAGCTGTCGCCACAGCTCCGCATTCTCGACCTCCCAGCACACCCAACCGATCAACCCACTTGCACACCACCACCACGGCCGGATGACCGGCCAGCACGGGGTCGATAGGCCCAAGGGCAAGGCGGTCTCCGAGCGCGTGTCCCTCGCCGACCGCAACCGGATGATGCCAAGTTGCAACGATCTCTTCGAACGCTCCGGAGCCAAACAGATTCAACACGACACGCGTGTCTAATATGCTCGGCTTGCTGCTGGGCACCATGGGTGGTTTCTCCTCAACTTGGTGGCGCAACGGTCTCGACACTTGGGCGCAATTCCTGCGAGAACAAACCGCCGTCAAGTTCGTCGTTCGCGACCATGCCTTCCAGGAATCTCAACCTGACTGCCCTTGCATCCAACCGGTCCAGGAGCAATAAGCGTGCAAAGTGGCTTTCGGTGATTTCCCCGTCTTCGAAGGCACGGCAAGCCAGCAATTGATACCGCATGGAGAGGCCCAAGCCGGTCTTCTCGTTGCTCTGCAGACCAGTCGGCATCTGCGCTTCGCTGACCTTGAACCCTTTGCCCAGCAGGCGTCCCCAAGTTCCCTTGGGAAGGTGGCGCAACTTCTCCAACCTGATGGTCATCGCCTGGAAGGTCACTTGGTAGGCAACGGCCAGCCGCATGATCTCCATGGGGGTAACCAGGCCATCTGCTTCGCGGGCCACCTGGTTGAACCGACGCTGAAGTCCGGTGGCAGGCATCAGAAACGCGCCAGCGAACGCGTTGGCACACCGCTCGAACACGTTTGGACGGAGCGATGGTTGCACCGGTGCAATATCCGCCCTATGTCTGGCAGTGAGAAAGTGGCCGTATTCGAGGCTCAAGGACCACTGGCGATGTTCGGCCGAGTGTGATTCATTGACGGCAATACATCCCCCCAGTGCTTCGTTGTAGGCGAAGATGCCCGCCACCTTGGATGGAAGGAGGATTGTAAAGACGCGCAGGCCAACTTCGTCTTCGAGGACTTGCCGGAGGTTGGAGATTGGACCGTCGCCAAGGCCCAGACGATTCCGTTCCGCCATTGCTGCATCCTGGCCGGACTGTTCGGCCCGGTAGCGCATGATCAGATACTCCGGCGGGTAGTCGCGCCGCAAGGACACTCCGTTGGTTGTCTCCAAAAAAAGGTAGTCCTCACAGAGACGTTGAAAGCGATGCACGGCCGCGAACAGCTCGGCCTCCGCATCGCCAGCAGTTCCGGCAAGATGGGATGCTTGAAACTGCGAGGGAAAGTCTGAGATGATCTCTCGCTCCCCGAGCAACTCATTGAGGTTCCTGCCATACATCCCGGACAGGTGTAGGAGTTCATCCGGTCGGACCCGCCGATTACCGGTCTCAATGGCCGACAGCGTAGTACGGGCGACTCCGAGCAACTCGGCTGCTTCGCCTTGGGTCAAACCGCGCGCTTTCCGTGCTTGACGAAGCATGGCTCCGATGGTCTTGGGCGATGCCCTCACGAATTGCCGTCCGGTTAAGGGTCTGTTCATGGATCTGCCTTCTGAGGGGTATATGTTTTCGATGGTCGAAGGATTGACGGTACTCCCGCATTCGACGACATCTGTTGATACAGATCAACAAGGGGTTCGGTATTGTCCGATGGTGATTCTTCAAGTCTGGCAGTCAGTTCGATTAGGGTCTTGGCAACACGGCTCCCATCGACCGAGAACGAATTGCCAAGGGCAGGGTTCAGCGAACAGGCGTGAACCGGAACGTCAGATTCTCAGTACGCCGCCATATTCAACCGAGGTCCGAAAAGCGGAGAAATCCGCTCCTTTTGCCACTGTGGATGCCTTGATGACGCCTCCATGGGTGACCACCAGACGGGAAACACCGTCCTTGCGCAGTTCGGCCAGGACCTCATGGACGCGTGCCACGAAAGCATGGACACTCTCCCCGCCATGCGGCCGGGCATGAAGAAAGTCGGCAGCCCACGCATCAAGTTCCGTGCGCGGAATGTCATTCCAATTCTGTCCTTCCCATGTACCGAAATCGAGTTCCTGCAGGCGACAGTCGTAGACAGGCTGAAGATGAAAGGCGGACCCAATCCGTTCGGCCAGGACGCGACAACGGCTCAGGGGACTTGACACCAGTGCCTCCGCCGGTTCCAGCTTGGCCAAGACGGCATCGGCTTCTTCCGCGAATGTATGGGCCAGAGCCAAATCGGTGCGTCCATAGCAAATGCCGGGTTTGACTGCGGGCCGCGTATGACGAATCAGCGTGAGTGCCACGTCAAGACTCCCAGATAGAAACCCAGTTCGCTCCATTGCTGAACTGCGCCCTGCGTATCGCCGGTATGTCCCCCCAGACGTTTTTCATATAGGCCGCGCATGGCCAAGTGTCCCAGTGCCAGTCCGGCAATCCCGGACAGAGCATCGGACACAGAGAGCATCATCACCATGGCCAGACAACCCAGGCCTGTAGCTGCCGCCAGACTTGTGCCACCCCGGCCCAGCCGTCCGGCAAGCAGACTGCCGGCTCCTGAGTTCCGAACATAGGGCGAGGTGGCGGCAACGACGACATTGGAGAGACGGGAAAGGCCGTGGCTGGCCACCAGGCAAGCCATGGCCAAGGCCACAGGCAGGGAAGCCAAGGCGGCCGTCTTCAGGGCCAGAGTCACGCCAAGCCCCACGGCCCCAAAGACGCCAATCCGACTGTCCTGCATGATCGCCAACATCCTCTCGCGACTGAATGCCCCAAGCCCGTCGAAAGTGTCGGCCAGTCCGTCTTCATGGAAAGCACCCGTGACCAGGATGGTTGCGGCTGTGGCCAGCAGCGCGGCCATCACCTGTGGCAACCGCAAGATGACAGCAGCTCCGTAAACCAGCGCCCCCAGGCTTCCCACCACGATACCCACGAGGGGGAAGTAACGCCGTGCAGCCCCCAGCCTTGTCGGGGAATAGTCGAGGTGCTGCGGCAGGGGCAGCCGTGTCAGAAACTGGACGGCCAACAGGAACAGCAACGCTTCGCGTCTCAAGGCAGCCCCAAGCAGAACCATGGTCGCATCGGCTTTGTGGAACCAAGGGGGCAGCAAACGACAAGCTGGACTGCCAACAGAGTCCCACATGGTTGCCGGGTTTGTGGGCGGTTCCCGGCCCCCTACCGCTCCGACGCGGACAATCCGAAGTATTGGCGCGCCAAGTCCAGGAATTCCTCGGATGAAGAAGCGGCCATCCATGCCTGCACCAAACGCAAGTTCGGTACGGGAGCCAGGGACAACGGCATCATCCGCTGTAGCTCGTCCCCAGTGGCTTCGCCATAACGGACCGTCGCCAATGTGGCGACCATGCCTGCAATTTCGGCATCCTTCTCGGCCATCCGGCCATACATCTCCCTGGCATGAGGGATTGGCTTCCCCGTTTCCGGGTCGACAATGCGAATCCCACCGTCGAGTTCCCGCCCGTGCAGCGCCTGGACAAAGAGAAGTTCGCAGTCCAGAACCGCAGAATGCGCGGCCCAAGTGTGCGCGGCCGCATCCCAGACTGATGCAAGCGGCTCGTACCGGCCCCGCTCCAGTCGCCACCCCATCAGGGGTCCGTCCGGCAACAGAATCCCGGACGCAAACCGGGCAGGATCCTCGGAATCCACCGGATCCAGCACCCAGTACTCCCGAACGCCCATCCACGCATACCATTCCTTCTTGATCCCCAAATCCCTGTGTACCGTGGACGGAGAGGCCACCTCGAACACACAGTCGGGTGGGCAGGGCATGTCCTGGCGGCGCAGGGAACCGTGCCCTTCGTTGGGAAACGGCATCACGATCAGATCCGGGTCGCACCGCTGACCATGTCCTTCGGAATCGACAAAGTGCAGGCCGATGTCCTGTTCAATGCCGAACGGCCGGCCGCGCTGTTTCAACAGGTGGTACAAGGCTGTCAGAAGATAGTTGAGGATATGGACGTGTCGTGGAACCGTCGGCATTTCGTCACTTCCGGGCCATTCCGCGGGATATTCCGGTGTGTTCCAGGAAGGAATGGGTATGGACAAGTCCACCGAAGGAGCCTGTGCCGCGCTTTGCGGTTCTGCCTGTACCGTCCAAACTTCGGAGATTCCCATCAGTCACCCTCAGTGTCAGCAGGGGCATTTTAACCGGAGGCACTCAGGTTCTGCCGTTGATATGCCGAGCCCACAGGTACCTGCCAGCATACCCGTCTCGCCACGAAAGCAACCGGCCGGCCTGTGCAGGAGACGCGGCGATGTTCGCCGCAAAGTCAATCTGTAAACGGGCAGGTATTGGCGGATCCAACCGCGGTGGGGCTACAGGAGCGCCCTTGCCAAGGTGCGGATGTGTTCGGGCCCCAAACCGCAGCAGCCACCGACAGCCTGCACGCCGTCGGCCACCCAGGTGACAGCGACTTTGGCATAGTCGTCCGGTGCGATGATGTCATCGAACTGCCAATGCGGCATCGACCACCCGCCGGAGTGGGCATAGGCAAAACGCGGACCGGGCCAGACAACGGCCACTTCCTCCAGGGCAGGACCGGTCGGTTCCACCAGGGAGTGCATCACCCCCACGGCCTGCACCGACGCAAAGTCGAGACTCTCCAACATCTCCCGCAGGGGAACACCCCGTTCCTGGGAGACCAGCCGCCCTTCAGTATCCTGTTCGACGCTGTAACCGACCCAGCAGGGCAAACCGACAGCCCTGATCGCATCCGCCGCGGCAGCGGTCAGTTCCACGTCCCGCATCATTTCCAGAATGATGAAATCCGCACCGGCCGCGGCCATGATCTCGGCCTGATCCCGATAGTCCTGCCGGGCCTTCTGCAGCGAAGCCGGCAGTACGCCGAAGTTCACGGTCGAAATGGAACCCGCCACCCAAGCGGACGGCCGCACCGCGTCCCGGGCCTCCACAGCCAGCCGGACTGCGTCGCGGTTGAGGCTTTCAAACTGGTCCGCGTAGCCCGCCTCCGCGAGCACGTAGCGAGAGGTCGCAAAGGTGTTGGCAATCACTACCTGCGATCCGGATCGCAGGTAGTCCGCGTGAATCTCCCGCAGCACGTCCGGCCGCGAACCCGTGGCCAGTGCATCCCACAGGCCGTCGACCATCTCCACACCCCGACGTTCCAGTTCGGTACCGGTGGCCCCGTCCAGCAGCAGCGGAGGGCTGCCGTCCGCTGCCCGTTCGAGGGCCGTGCCAATGTCTGTCCGTCCGTTCACTTGTCTGTCTCCGTCTTGTCGGCCGTCCATTGTGCGACATCCACTTCGTACACCTGCCGCGTCCCCTCGTGCACCGAGTCGAAGCTTACAGCCGTTTGGCTGCGATTGAAGCGGGGATGCAGGTCGCAGCGGATTTCACCGCGGAAGCGGTCCGGTGCCGTGTACCGGCCGAGTTCCACGCGCCGCTGGTTCCGCATGTCGAAAAGCACCAGCCCTTTTTGCCAGTGTTCGGACCAGCGCTCGTCAGTCAGCAGCCAGCGGCCATCGGCACTGAAACTGCAGTGCCCGTTCCGGGTCAGCAAGTCCGGACAGAAGGGCGCGGACACCTCACCGGTACCCGCATCCAGCCGGTAGTACCACTCGCCGGCTTCAAATGTCAGCCAGCCGAACACCTCCCGGTTGGACCGCCAGGTGAAGTGCGAGGCCCCAAGGTCCGCCAGCATCCGGACATCGCGCCCATCGACGCCCACCGAAAACAGCATGGTGTGCTTGATTTCAATCCCCGGCTCGTTCCAGCGCACCACCGCCAGAACGCGGCGATCGTCCGGACTGAACTCGGTGTGGTTGAACCAGAGACTATGCGTCGACATGGCGGAATACTGCGGAAACAGATCTCGGATTTGGGCATAGGACAGGATTAGGTCCGCCTCGCCAGTCAGCATGTTGAGGATGAACAGGCCGTCGTCCTCGGGCTGCCCCTGCCCCCGAAACAAATCCGGCAGTCCCCTGTACCCGACCACCGGGCGCATCTCGGCGAGGCGCGCAAAGTTGAGACTGGCCGCCAGGATGCCACTGTGGCTCAACCCGCTCACCGGACGCGGCAGCACCTGCGTGTGGCCGCTGTGGATGTCCATGCGCACGGCCACATGGCGATCCCCCTGCCGCGCGTTGTAGCAGATTTCGCGCGCCGGGTTGGTGGGGAGCCAGTGCAGCATGGCTCCCTGCTGCAGGTTGAAGGCCTGCGTGCGGGCGAGCGGCTGGAAGGTCGTCGAGCCCTTCTCCACCAGCCCAACCGCCGCCTCGTCCTGCACCGTCGGCGGCCGGTCGTGGAAGTCTGTCTCCAGACACAGATGGTACTGCCCGGTGGCGTTCCAGGGACAGATCTCGTAGTAGCCGAAGAAGTGGTGGCGAGGTCCCCGTGTCAGGGGCACGGCAACCGGGCCGTCCCGCTGGCCTCCGGTCATTGCACCGCCAAATCAGGCCGGAAGGCGGTAGAAGCGGACGGCGTTGTCGAAGTACAACTTTTGCTGCACCGCGGGACCCAAATGGCCGGTAAGGTCGTCGAGCACATCCACCCAGTGACCCCAGTGTTTCACTGCCAGCAGGCTAACCGGCCAGTCGCCGCCATAGACAATGCGGTCCTCGCCGAAGCACTCAACGACATGGTCCACGTACGGCTTGAGATCGTCCGGCTGCCAGTTTGCATGGTCCGCCTCCGTGGCCATGCCGGAAATCTTGCACACCACATTCGGCAACTCCGATAGGACCTTCAGGTCACTGCGCCAGGGATCGAGGGTGCCGGCCGCGATGTCCGGCTTGCCGATGTGGTCCAGGATGAAGGCAACATCCGGACACCTGTGCACCAGATCGGTCACCTCGCCCAACTGGTGATGGTGAATGCAAAGGTCGAAGGAAAACCCGTACCCCGGCAGCATCCGTACGCCCTCGGCAAAAGCCGGGGTGGCCGCATAGCCGGCCGGCTGGTCCTGTATCAGGCGGCGCACTCCCTTGACCCTGGGCATGGACGCCAGCTCTTCCAGCACGGATCGAACGGCTTCGCCCTGCTCCACGGGCGCACAGGCGACGATGCCCGTGATGCGAGGCTCCACCGTGTCCGCCAGCGAATCCACCCAACGGGCCTCAAGAACCGCCTCCGCGTCCTCGGCCCCAGCCTGCATGAAGACGATCTGCGCGAGCCGGAACCGATCCGTTTCCGCCTCCTGGGCCTGCAGTTCGGCGGGCCCGTGCGGACCCGCAATGGCCGGCACGGTTTCCAGCCACGGGTAGGTCAGGTAACCGGGATCCCAAAGGTGGACGTGGGTGTCTGCCACCGGGCGCTTAGTATCCATGGATGATTTGGGGTGTGGGAACAGGGCTGCCAACACCGCGATCCTATCATCGGGTTACGCCTGCCGCCCGCGGTCCGGCGGAGTACTCCCGCTCGACAGGTAGAATGGGTATTGCCCGAAACCTTGCCCGGCGAGACGGACCCCCATGACACGCACACTCACGGAAGCGGAACTCGACCACTACCACCGGACCGGCTTCCTGCTCGTGCGGGACCTGGTGCCGCCGGCGGAGGTGTGCGCCTTGGGGGAACGACTCAGGGAGTACACGCACGGCGGGCGGCCGACGGGGGCGCTGCGGATTCAGGTGGAGCCGCGCGTAACGCGCGGCGAACTGTCGGTGGAACACCCGGGGGACGGCATCCGCAAAATCGACGGCTTGGTCGAGAACGACGACCTGTTCGAACACCTGGGCAAGCATCCGAAACTCCTGGGCGTGCTGACCTCGATTCTGGGGCCCGACATCAAGATGTTTCGCAACGCCCTGCTGCTCAAGCCACCGGAAGTAGGCTCGGCCAAGGGCATGCACCAGGACTCTCCCTATTGGCCCATCGAACCCATGGAGCTGTGTTCCTGTTGGTTCCCCCTGGACAACGCAACGCTGGAAAACGGCTGCATGGCCGTGATTTCCGGTGCCCACCGACGCGGTGCCCTGCCGCACATCGAGGTCAGGGACGACTACGTCGTGGATCCGGACCACTTCGACCCCGACGACATGAAAACGCTGCCGATGCAGGCGGGCGACGGCCTGTTCTTCCACTCCCTGCTGCCGCACTACACGGCACCGAACCGCTCCGACACCTGGCGCCGAGCCATAGCCCTTTCCTACATGTCGGCCAAATCCCGCTACATCGGGGAGGGGGAGGGCCCGGTGTACTATCCCATCCAGGGCCGCTCCTTCGAAGGCTGCGTGCACTGACTTTCGCCCGACTTCACCCGCGATTGCGATTTACGCGTTAAAATATTGATCCAGGGCCCTTCGTCGATTCGGGTTGTCCCCGCTGTGTGGGTTGGCTGGTCCATCCCACCGCCACACGGCCGGGTACGAACGAACCGCAAAGGCTTGGTTGGTACCTTTTTCTTTGAACGGGCAGGTCTATGAACGTCAATACCGAAACCTCCGGCAACAGTCTTGTCATCGCGCTCGATGGGCGCGTGGACAGCAGCAACGCTGCCGAATTCAACACCGCGCTCGAAAACGCCACGGCCGACAGCGATCTCGGCGTGGTCCTGGATTGCGAAAACCTGCAGTACATCAGCAGTGCCGGCCTGCGGGTCATTCTCACCACGGCCAAAAGCCTGCAGTCCAGCCAGCGCAAGTTCGTGATCTGCACGCTTTCCAACCCCATCCAGGACATTTTCGTAATCAGCGGCTTCGACCAGATCATCAACATCCAGGGGTCGCGGGCGGAGGCGCTGGCGACCATGGAAGCTTGAGCGGCACTGTCGGGCAATCCGGCCGCCATCCGACCGACCCCGCACTGCGCCACCGCCCCACAACGGCGGCGGCCTTCGCTCAACCATCGGACATTCCCGGCGGATGCCGCCGTGAGTGTCTCTGAGGTGGTGAGGACACCAAGCCGCTGACGCCGGCCACATCCTCCGGGACGGTCGGCGGCATGGTACCGACAGTGCTGCGCCGGTTGTCGGGCCCGGCGCGCGCCCATCGCCATCGCAATCTATACGCAGGCACAGGAGCAGGAACGGGTGGAAGAGGAACAGCGACCCAACAAGATACTGGTGGTCGACGACGAACCCGACCTCCAGCCCCTGGTCCTGCAGCGCATGCGCAGGGGCATCCGGCGCGGACGGTACCAGTTTCTCTTCGCCGGCAACGGGGTGGAGGCACTCGAGCTCCTGCGGGCAGTCGGGGACATCGACATGGTGGTCTCCGACATCAACATGCCCCAGATGGACGGCCTCACCCTCCTGGAGCAGATTCCCTCGGTGGATCCGAACATTCGGGCCATCATCGTCTCCGCCTACGGCGACATGGCCAACATCCGCACAGCCATGAACCGCGGCGCCTTCGACTTCATCACCAAGCCGATCGACTTCACCGATCTGCAGGTCACCATCGACCGGACCCTGGAACACCTGGCCGAATGGCGCAGCGTGCTGAAGGCCCGCGACCAGCTGGTCAGCGTGCAGAACGAACTGTCGATCGCCACCCAAATCCAGCAGTCCGTCCTGCCCACACAACTGCCCCAGGGCGCCGGCTTCCACCTCCATGCCAGCATGGAGGCCGCCCGCAGCGTCGGCGGCGACTTTTACGACACGATACCGCTGGAAGACGGGCGTGTGGGCTTGGCCATCGCCGACGTCTCTGACAAGGGCGTGCCGGCTGCCCTCTTCATGATGGCCAGCTACACCTTGCTCAGGGCTGCGGCCGGAATCCCCGATGCCGGCCGCACCATGCAGGAGGTCAACGACGTGCTGACCGAAACCAACGTCGCGGGCATGTTTGTCACCATGTTCTATGCCGTGTTTGACCCGGTGTCTGGCTCCCTGACTTATGCCAACGGCGGCCACAATCCCCCTGTCCTGCTGCACGAGGACGGCACGACCGAGCAGCTGCCCCTGACTGGCGGTGTGGCCCTGGGGGTGATGTCAGGCCTCGACTACAACGTCAAGTCCATCGACTTGGCGCCCGGCGACACGGTATTCCTGTACACCGACGGCATCCCGGAGGCAATCAACGGCGATGATGAGGAATTCGGCATGGAACGGCTGTGCACAACCCTGACGGCAGCCAGGGACCGGAATGCGCACGACCTTACCGACTGTGTGTTGACGGACCTGCAGGCCTTTGTCGGCGACACCCCGCAATTCGACGACATCACCTGCCTGACCCTGCGTTTTACGGGCACGGTGCCATGAGCGCCACCCGTTCCATCCACATCGATCTCGGCGCCCCTGAATTGCCGCGCCTCGCGGCCGCAGTGGAGGAGATGGCCGAAATCGAAGGGTGGATGCCCGACCTGGCCTTCCAAATCCAGTTGGCGCTGGACGAAATTGGCGACAATCTCGTCGAACACCGTGCGCAGGCCCAAAGCACCTACATGAAGGTCACCCTGGACTCCCAGGACCAAGCCGTTACCGTCGAAGTCGTCGATGACGGGATCGCGTTCGACCCCACCGCGGATGCCCCGGCGGCCGATGTCACCTCCGCCCTCGAAGACCGGCCGATCGGCGGATTGGGACTGCACCTGATCCGAACCCTGATGAACAAAGTCGACTACCGGCGGGAGGACGGCAGGAACATATTGACCTTGGTCAAGCACCGGACGCCATGAAAACACACGGTCCCGTAGCCCTGTCGCGGCCCGTCCCGTGGCTGACGGCCGCCCTGTGGCTGGCCGCGGTCCTCATCCTTCAGGGGTGTTCCCAGCCCGGCGCGCAGGTCGGACCAACCCCAACCCCGAACCCGCAACCTGCACCGACCCCGACGGCCGTCCCAGCCGCCCAATCCGACGCGCCCTCGGACGTCGATCCCGGAGTTTTCCCTGACCGCATCCTGTTCGGCCAGTCGGCCGCCTTCAGCGGTCCCGCCCAGGAACTGGGCAAGAACATGAAGATTGGGATCGAGGCGGCATTCCAGGAAATCAACCAGGATGGCGGCGTATTCGGCCGCCGCCTGGAACTCCTTTCCCTCGACGACGCCTACGAACCGGAAGCCGCCATCTCGAATACCAAGCAGCTGATCGAGGACGAGGCGGTATTCGCCTTAATCGGAGCGGTAGGCACACCCACGTCGCGATCCGCCCTGCCGGTGGCCCGGGACGCCGAGGTTCCCTATATCGCACCGTTTACCGGTGCGGGTTTCCTGCGCTTGCAAGAGTGGGACAACGTACTCAATCTGCGCGCCTCCTACAACCAGGAAACCGAGGAGATGGTAAAGCAGTTGGTGGATGTTCTCGGTTTGTCGCGCATCGGCATTGTCTACCAGGACGATTCGTACGGTCAGGCGGGTTATCACGGCACCGTCACAGCCCTCGCCAAACGCAACAAGAAGCCGGCGGTAATCGGTGTGTATCCGCGCAACACCACTGCGGTCAAAACCGGGTTGGTCGACTTGCAACGGGGCAATCCCGAAGCCGTCATCATCATTGGAGCCTATGAACCGGTAGCGAACCTCATTGCCTGGGCGCGGCGCATCGGGATGGAGGCGGTCTTCGTCAACATTTCCTTTGTCGGCAGCAACGCCTTGGCCCGAGAGTTGGGCCGGGACGGTGAAGGCGTGTTCGTGACACAGGTAGTGCCCTTCCCGACCGACGCTTCGTTGCCGATCACGGCTGCCTACCATCAGGCTCTGGCCGACTTTGCCCCGGAGGTGGAACCCGGTTTCGTTTCCTTTGAAGGCTATCTGGCTGGACGCATGACGGTTGAGGCTTTGCGGCGCTGCGGTGTCGATGTCACCAGGGAATGTTTCCTCTGGGCGTTCAAATTCGGCACCACGATGGACTTGGGCGGATTCAGCCTGGTCTTCGGGCCTTGGGACAACCAAGGTTCCGATGCGGTCTTTCTGACCATGATCGGACCCGACGGGCAATACCTTCCGGTCAACTCGTTCCAAGTAGCAGATCCATGAACGCCCTGTTCCGCAGCCTGCGACGGCTCGGTACCCGGCTCTATCTGGGCCTCGGGGGCGCTGTCCTGCTCACGGTTGTGGCCAGCCTTGTCGGTTGGTTTTCCTTCCACCGGGTTGGCCTGCTTCAGGATGTCGTCAACAACGAAAGCATCCCGGACATGGGCGCGGCAGTGCGCGCGGCCCAACAGAGTGGTTCACTTGTAGCCCAAGCGCCGCTCTTGACTGCGGCCACCGTCGACAATCTCCCGCAAATCAAGGCTGACATCGCCCGGGAACGGGACGCTTTTGAGCAGCAACTTTCAGCCATCCGCGCTTCCAGCGACATTGGAGAGGAAGACTACTTTGCCGCCATTCAGGCCAATGCCCAGACACTGATAGCCAATATTGGCATCATCGAGCAGGAAGTGGACGACCGGTTTCTGCTTCTGGAACGGGCCGATGTGGTCAAGGCCGACTTGGCCAGCCTCCAGGTCGGCCTCGAATCCGCCCTGGTGGAAGCCCTCGATGATCAACTGTTCTTTCTCCTAACCGGCTACCGCGCCCTGAACGCTCCGCCCGCGTCGCGCGATTTGCATCTGAACGAAACTCAGATCACCCGGTACCGGCACCTGACCAACCTGCAGTCCAACGCGAGCCTGGCCATCCAGGACCTGGCCAACGCCTTCGCCGTCACCGAGGCGGCCAGGCTGGAGCCGCTGCGGGAGCGCTCGGAAGCCACCCGGAGGCGCATTGACCGCAGCCTACAGGCCCTCGGCCAGAGCGATCCGATCAGCCTGCAGGTGTCGCCCATGTTCGACAGGCTGTTCGAGCTTGCTCTGGGCGAGGACACCGGCTTTGCCCTCGTGGCCGAGATCATTGGGAGCGACAGCCGCCAGGCGGCACTGCTGGAAACGAACCAGGAATTGGGTGTGGCCCTCCTGTCGGCGGTGGAGAACCTGGTACTGGACAGGGGCAGCCAGGCCCGTACGGCCAGCGCCATGTCAACTCTGGCCATTGCCACCGGTCGCACACTCCTGCTGGTGTTGATCGTCGTCAGCATCGTGGGTGCCCTGCTGATCGCGTGGCTGTTCGTGGGTCGGCTCCTGCTGCGGCGGCTGGCAACCCTGTCCCGGCGCATGCAGCGCATGGCCGATGGCGACTTGGAGGGCCGAGTGGAGATCGGCGGCGCCGACGAGATTGCCGACATGGCCGCCGCCCTCGAAGTCTTTCGCCGCCACGCCCTGGAGGTTCAGCGGCTGAACCTGGTGGAGAAGCTGGCTGAGGAACTGCAGGGCAAGAACGACCAGCTGGAACAGGTGTTGGCCGAACTGGAAAAGGCACAGGACCAGGTGATCACGCAGGAAAAGCTGGCTGCGCTGGGTGAACTGACTGCCGGAGTGGCCCACGAAATCCGCAACCCCCTGAACTTCGTCAAGAACTTCTCCGAGGTGTCCGAGGAGCTGCTGGACGAGATGCAGGAGGAACTCCAGGACCTCCTCGGGGACGCGGAGATCGCCGAAGAGGACGATCGCCCCGGCTACCTGGAAGAGCTCAACGGCGACCTGAGCGACAACCTGCAGCGCATTCGGCAGCACGCGGACCGGGCCAACGGCATCGTGGAGAGCATGCTGCGCATGGGCCGCGACACTGGCGAATGGGTCAAGACAAACATCAACAGCATCGTGGACGAGCACACGCGCCTGGCCTTCCACAGCGCGCGGGCCAAGGACCCCGACTTCCAACTCCACATGGAGATGGATCTGTACCCGGACCTGCCGGAAGTGGAAATCGTCCCTCAGAATCTGGGACGTGTATTCCTGAACATGGTCAGCAATGCCTGCTACGCGACCAACCTGCGCCGCGAGGAGTTACAGTCGACAGACGCGGCCTACATGCCGACGCTCAAGGTGACCACCCGGCTGGACGGGGACCACGTTGAGATTCGGATGTATGACAACGGCACCGGCATGCCCGCGGAGGTCAGGGAGAAGATTTTCAATCCCTTCTTTACCACGAAGCCAACCAACGAGGGGACCGGCCTGGGGCTGGCCCTCTCCAGCGACATCGTGAGGGGCCACGGGGGCACCATTGCAGTCGAGTCGGCGCCGAACGAGTTCACGGAAATGACCGTGCGACTGCCCCTGGTCCAACCCGCCGGAACCGTGGCCGGCTGAGACCTGCAGTACACCAACGGAACCGCCGCGCGGGTGGTTCCTATCGCCGTGCGCCCGCCACCGCGTAGGCCACCGCAAAGATGGCCGTGGCCACCAGGGCCATGGCCGGGCCGGAAACCACATTCAGGTGGTGGGAGACGTACAGGCCCACCACCGCCGCCGATACGCCAAACCCCGCACTCAGGATCATGGCGTGCAAACGTACGGGCCACCAGCAGTGCGGCTGCAGCAGGGATAATCAGCAACGAGATGACCAGAATGATGCCCACGGCCTGCAATATCAGAAACAGGTAGTCCAACCCGCCACCTTGGCGCCCAGCGGATCAAAGCTGATGAACAGCAACCGGCTGTGCAGCCCATACAGAACCACTGCCACCACCGTGGTCAGAATCGCGGTCACCACCACATCCACCTGCGAAGCACCCAGCACCTGGCCCAGCAGGAGATCCTCCAAATTGAGGCGGACGTGGCGCACCACGGGCAGGAGCGCCACGCCCAAGGCAAACAGGCCGACAAAAAGGATGCTGATGGTGGTGTCGGCACTGAGCTGGACACTGACATCAAGCTGTACAAAGTCCAGCTTAGCCGAAGAAAGCTTAGGCTGTCCCAAGTCCTGCGATCGCGTCGGATAGCTCCCGGCTGCAGGATGGACAAAGGAAGCAGCACATCCCCAAGGTGGGCTGGGTGCGGCTGAACGGCAACTAATGCCGGAACCTGGCTTGTCCGGCGCAGCAGGTGCGTCTCCTCAGGGTATGGCGTGCAGACACACGGCGAACGATGACTACAACGCCATTGTCAGCATTTTGGCCAAGGATGTACTGCCTGGTCCGACCAGTCTGCGGGAAAGGGGCCTCTGCACGGCGAGAGGCGATCCCGTTGGAGACCTCGACGATCCGTGAACCAGACAAGCAGGGGGGCCCCTGCAGGGGCAGAGCCACCTGGACTGGCTCCCGTACCGAATGTCAATTCCTTGGTATAAGCTGTTCCATTAATCGGTACACTTCGGTACCGACGCTGGTAATTCGCTCTCGGTTGATGGGGGCTCCGTTGCACACCCCCGCAACTCGAGTCCGGGTGGAGCAGTCCCCACCGCAGTCCTGGTTCGTTCCGCGAGCAGGGCGCGCACGTCCCTGTAGGGCATGTACAACGTGATCTCCTCGTCGTACAGCCTCGCCAGAATGTTGCAGGCGGCATTGGTATCCGCGTCCAGCACAACCCCGTCGAGACAGTAAAACCGGTCCCAGCGACGACGGCCCTGCAACAGGCCGGTCCGGGAGTCGATTTGCGATGTGTAGGCCGGATTGACCAATGCCAGCGCAGAACCTCTGCGCCGAGATATCGAGGTTAGGGTGTCCGCCATCACGCCCTTGACCCAGCCGCTCAGACGGCGGTTGGTGTCCCTGTGGCGGTACGGGGCGGACTTCATGTGTGCGGACAGGTCCTCGCAGGCGATCGTGCCGGCCTTGTCCACGACGGTGTGGGCGGCCTGGCAGAGGTGGTCGCGCACCTGCTTGTGGTGCCGGGTCCGCCGCCGGTTCCACTTCTGGTTGCCGAGGTTGTTCTTCCGGATGGTGTCGGCCTTGCGATGGTTGCCCTTGGCCCGGTGCTTCTGCTCGGTGTCCCGGAGGTGATTGCGCCGTGTTCCCTTGACCTTGCGCTGGTCGCTCTCGGCGGACAGCAGGTCGCCCAAGCCCTCGCCGTGCCGGTCTCCGTCGCTGTCGGTGTAGGCCTCGGTGTAGCCCTTGTCCACGCCCACGGTGTCAGCCCCGCAGGGACGCGTGCTGCACACCTGTGTCTCGTCTATGGCGTAGTGGACTTCCACCTGTCCGTTGTCCCGCAGGAGGATGCGGAGGGTGCCCGAAGGCAGGTATGTGCCCTTGAGCGGAATGGCAATGCGTTGGCCGCGTTCCAAACCCTGGAGGTACACCCAGGCCCGGTCGTGCCAGACCTTGGTGGTGTAGGAGCCCGCGTCGGCCACGATCTGATTCGTCACATGGGACCGGCCGCCCCGCCACTGCTTCCGCATCTGCCGGTGCAGGAACGGATCCTCGATCCAGCGGTTCTGCTTGAGCAGGCTGTACAGACGCTCGCGTTCGGCACTGTTTCCGCGCGTGCGGTGCCGGATGGCCTTCTTGACCGGCACCTTGGCCGCCTCCCGCGCCGCATCGATGTCCCCCAAGGCGTCGGCCAGCGTAGCCTTGCCCAGACGCGCGGGCAGCCCGTGCCAGTCACAGCCCTCCGCCATCCAGGCATCGCGGATCTCGTAGGGGGATTGCAGGACCGTGGACACCCCGCTGCACCGTCGCCAGGCATCCGACCGCACCTGTCCACACAGGACCGCGATCCGCGCCAACCGGTCGTACTTGGCCGCGTTCAGCCCCTGGCTGTGAAGTACGCGCGTGACCTTCTCAGCCATCGACGGCGGCTTCCCTGATTTGCTTCCGGTACCGGCGCAACCAAGGCAGGCGACCGGAAAAAATGTGGACCACGGCCATCAGGTCCTCGACCCACTCCGCCTGCGGGGACAGACTGGGCTGGTTGACCACCCGGATCTCGCAGCCGTGGCTCTCGGCAAAGTACGCGAACCAGTCAAACCCGAACCGGCAGAGACGGTCCTCGTGGGCCACCAGCAGGAGGCCCGGTTCGCGCTTCCCGATCCGTTCCATCAACGCACGGAACACGGGCCGCCGGAAGTCCAGGCCGTCCCCGATTTCGGTCCGCCACGCGTCCACCGCCAGGCCCGCCCCCAGGCAGAACGTCTCCATCGCCTGCTGTTGCGACCGCAGCTCGTCCCCTTGCGCCCGGTTGGACACGCGGCAGTAGACCACGGTGCGCCCGGCTTCGGAGGCACGCTCCACGCCGAAGTACCGCTCCACGTCCGCCTCCGTGTAGTAGCGGTGGCCGGCCGGCGTGCGGCGGTCCGGCAGCTTGCCCTTCAGGCTCCAGGCCTTGACCGTGTTCTTGTGGACCCCAATCTTGGCCGCGCACACGGCGGCCCGATGAATTTTCATGTCCACAGAATACCACGGAATGTCCTTCAGTACCGATATTTCGTGCTAGCAAGATGCTCCAAAAAATAGCAATTTCGGTATTGCGTCCCCGTCAGTCAGGCACTTGGACGTTAGGTAAGGGGGCCAGAAGGTCGCGCAGGCCGTCACCGAGCAGGTTGAACCCCAGCACCGCGATGAAGATGGCCGCCCCAGGCAATAGCAACAGGCGCGGCGCGGTCTGCAAAAAGGGACGGGCGTCGTTGAGCATGGCACCCCACTCCGGTGTGGGCGGCTGCGCCCCAAGCCCCAAGAAGCTGAGACCGGCGATGCCCAGGATAATCCAGCCGACATCCAGGGAGGCTATGACGATGATCGGGCCGAGGATATTCGGCGTGATGTACCGGAGGAAGATGCGCCGGTTGCTGGCGCCGATAGCCCGTGCCGCCGTCACATACTCCATGTTCCGCGCCCCCAGGGTAATCCCGCGAATGATACGGGCGTGGCCCACCCACCACACGGCGCCGGCTGCCAGCAGCACGTTGAACAGACCGGGACCCAAAGCCCCCGCCACGGCCAGCGCCAGGATCAGCGAAGGAAAAGCCAGCAGCAGGTCCACCACACCCATCAACGCCGTGTCGGTCCAACCGCCGTTGTAACCGGAAACTATGCCCACCGCCAGCGCGATGGTCATGCTTAGAACCAGCGTGGCAGCGGAGGCCAGCAGGGTCATGCGGGCACCGTGGACGATGCGGCTGAAGGTGTCCCGGCCCAGATGGTCGGTGCCCAGAAGGTTTTCCATGGACGGCGGGTGCAATCTATGAGACAGGCTGATTTGCGTTGGGTCATCCAGGGGAAGCCAGGGCGCCACCAGTCCCACCAGCAGCAGGGACACCACCAAGAGCAGTCCCAAGGCGGTCCCCGGCTCCCGCAACAGCCCAGCCCGCTGCCAGCGCCGCCGGGAGCCGCCGTGGATGAATGTACGGGGGAGGCGTTCCATGGCCTTTTCGGTATCGCCCGTCATTGGCTGCTACATCGCTCCTTGACCGAAGCGCAAGCGCGGGTCGGCGATGCGCAGGGCAATATCAGCCGCCAGGTTGGCCAGAAGCACCACCACGGCAATGTAAGTTACGAACCCCTGTACCACGGGGTAGTCCCGGGTTAGTGCCGCGCCCACAATCAACTGACCCAAACCCGGCCAAGAGAAGATGGTCTCCACTATGACGGCACCGCTCAGCAGGTAGCCCAGGTTTACTCCAGTGGCTCCAATGACCGGCAGCAGTGCGTTGCGCAGGGTGTGCCCGATGACGACGGTCTTGTCGGACAGTCCCTTGGCCCGCGCCGTGCGGATGTAGTCCTGCCCCAGTGTCTCCAACATGCTGGCGCGTATCAGCCGCATCAGCTGAGCCATGGGTGCCAGGGAGACGGCAATGGCCGGAAGTACGACCTGGACAGCCGAACCGTAGCCCAAGGCCGGCAGCCAGGACAATCTCACCGCAAACAGGATGATCAGCCCGAAGGCCAAGGCGTAGGATGGCGCCGCGGCGCCCACCAGTGCCGCCAAGCGCGCGATGGCATCCACGGCGCTGCCCCGTCGCTGTGCGGACAGGATGCCCATGGGCACGGCTACCAGCAATGCCAGGCCCAAAGCAGCCGCAGTGAGCAGAACCGTCGGGATGGTGCGGCGGGCCAACTGGGCAGCCACGGGCCGCTCGGTCACGTAGGAGCGGCCCATGTCGCCCGCCAACGCCCGGAACATCCAGCGAGCATATTGCTTCGGCAGGGGAGCATCCAACCCCAGCTCGGCGCGCATCGCTGCCACTGCGGCCGAGCTGGGTGTCTCGGCAGGGTTGCGCTGGCGCAGGACCATCTCGGCGGGATCGCCCGGCGCCAGATTCAGCAAAGCGAAGCTGACAGCCGAGATTCCCAGGAGCATCAGCGGCAGCGTGACCAACCTTCGGAACAGGTATGCTCCCATGCCGGAGAGCCTTTATCCGTACCTTACTCGCTCAGTCCGATGCGGTGGTTGAAGAAATAGTGGGAGGTGGGGTGGGCCTCGAAATCGGTGACCTGGTCACTGGTGCCGTACACATGATTTACATGTGCCACCGGCAAAAATGCGGCTTCTTCGGTGATCACCGCCAAGGCCTCACAGGCTATCGCCTTTCGACCCTCCAGGTCGGCCACCGAGACGGAGGGGGCAATGATGTCCACCAGGCGGGAGGCGTCGTATTGCCCATAGTTGTTGGTCCCGCTGCCGCTGGCATCGCCCTTCAACCCAGCAAACTTGCTGATGTTGTACACCGGGTCTCCCCCGCCTTGCACGATAGTGTTGTACCAGCCGAAGAGGTCCCATGCGGCGGGTTCCTTGACCACCGACCATTCTGTAATGAGCACCTCGGCATTGATACCCACCTCAGCCAGCATCGCCTGGGCGGCCTCGGCCATGATAGGCAACTGGAACCGCTCGGGATAACCGCCGATAATGATTTCCAGCGGCTGACCTGCCTTGTCCACGATACCGTCGCCGTTGCTGTCGGTGTAGCCGGCCTGGGCCAGCAAATTACGGGCTTCGTCAGGATCATAGGCCGGCGCGCTCACGCCGGGGCAGGACGTCAGAACTTCCGGGAGCAGCAGCTCAGCGAAGGACCCGGATCCGGGAGGAGCGACCAGACCGGCGATGCTCTCCCTGTCAATGGCGTGGGCCACCGCCCGACGCACCAGCGGGTCGGCCAGTGTACCGCGCTCAAAATTGACCCACCACAGGACCAGGGAGGTGCCGACGCCGGAGGTCTGGGTATGTGTGCCCGGGTGGGCGTTGATCGCCTGGGCACCAGCCGGTGATACGTTGACAGCAACATCGATGTCCCCGGCCTGCAGGGCCAACTCCCGGGCGTTGGTATCCGGAATGGCGACGTGATCGATGCCGGCCAGCGGAGGTGTTCCACCCCAATAGTCGTCGTTGGCCACACTGTAAAGATATTCCTTCTGGACATACGAGGTGGGGATGTACGGACCCGTCAGGGCGCGGGCAGCAATGAAATTGCCCTCGCCGGCTGCGTCCGCCGCCGCCGCATCGGTGATGGCGAGGGCAGGCAAGATCAACAGGCCCGGCAGGGTGGGTTGGGGCACCGTCGTTTTGATAGTGAGGGTTTGCCCATCCTCAACCGTTATGGTGTCTACGGACAATGTATCGGCCGCTGCCGGCGACAATCGGATAGCCCTCTCCAGGGACGCCTTCACCGCTTGCGCATCCATCATGTTCCCGTTGTGGAACTTGACGCCCTGCCGGATTCCGATCCTCCAGGTCAAGGAGTCAACTTGCGTGGCTTCCGTCGCCAACCACGGTTCGGGACTCAGGGTGGTTCCTGAGAGGCGGAACAAGGTCTCCGACATTCCCGACTGGGTGGCGACATAGCCACCTTCCACCGGGTCCAGGGGGCTGTCGAGCCAGATGACGCCCGACTTCAAGATGGAGCGTTCCTGATCATCAGGCACTGCCGCCGATGCCGACTCGCGCTCGGCAGTCGGGACTCCTGGCATGGCACAGGCTGTCAGGGCACTGCCGATCACAATCAGGAGAACGGGCACAAGCCGGAAGATCGAACGCGGTACAGTCATGGCGATGCTCCTAAGGCAATACTTCATTCGGTTATATTAATATACCATCTTACTGGTTGGATTCCTGCCAAGAACCGATGTGGGATAGGGCAATCGCACTCTGATTTGACAGGCCCTTGAGCAGGCACCCATCGTTCCAGCCGGCCTGCTGCGCTGGGAGACCACCATCAAGGGCGGCATCGCTGCCAGGCGCAGGAGGTTGAGGGCCAGCCGGCACCGGATCGACAGGTTGTGGGCGTCGTGACCGGTACGGATGTACCTTTCGTCCTCCTGAAAGGCCATGTCCAGGACCCAGTGGCTGCGGGCCTACAGCAGGGCCGCACATCCGCCGGCAGGCTGGAGATGTAGTAGCGGGTTTCCGAGACGACCTGTTTGCCCTGTCGCGGTTGGGCCTCAAGCATGACCAGACTGTGCAAGTCGGGCCAGGCCCTGTCGGGATCCACGTACCGGGTGTATTCCGGTGTCCCCACGCCCAGCAGTGGCACGTCTCAATGCGGCCGTGGTTCTTAGTTCACGGTCTTGTGGCAGTCGTGGTCGCAACTCTGGACACCTTCAGCCTGCTCGGCGGCGAAGGTCTCGGCCAGGGCCTCGTGCAACTGCAACTGGTTGCTCTGGAGCGACAGCACATTGTCGGCCCCCCGGTAGCGGATCGTCTGCGCAATCCGCTTCTGGCAGCCCATGGCATCGATGTTCACAATGCAACCGTCCAGCGCCAACATCTCGAGCAGTTCCGGGATGGCTGTAATCTCGTTGGACCAGTTGTCCACTTGGCGTTGCCTTAGGACCAGACGTGCCGCGTCCGCCTAAGCGCCGACCAAGTGTAGGAGCGGCCGCCCCGACCGGCGTCGTGGGCACGGCGGGCCTCCTTGCCGTCCACCGTTACGACTTGAACCCTGGGGGCCGCGGCCAACGACGGCACCCAGAGTGTGAAACAGCCTTCCAACGGTTGGGGCTCCAGCCGAAGACACGCCCAAAAGCATCCGTGCGCAGGAATCCCATACGGCAGTTCCAGAAAAGTGGTCAGCCAGGTCTGCTTCTGGCGTCCGAACAGCTCAACCTCGGTCCAGCTGTCAGCACCGCAGATGGCGGCCAGGTCGCCATCAGGAGAATGTCCTCCAGGCCATGCAGTCGAGCCTGGGGCCGACGGGGATCGTCGACTTCGGTGAACAGGGAAACCAGGATACGGGAGCGACGGCCATAGGGGAGTCGCCGGAATGGGATGCAGCATCCCATCCTACCCAGAGCCGGCACCACCCACTTTGGTAATGTGAGTGCCCCCACATCGATTCTTGGCAGGAAGCCAACCAGCCGTATGCTGTGCTATATTAATATACCCTAGACGAGTGTTGCCCTAGGAGCATCGCCATGACTGTACCGCGTTCGATCTTTCGGCTTATTCCCATTCTTCTGATTGTGATCAGCAGTGCCCTGGCGGCCTGTGTCGTCGCGCCAGTAGAGGCTCCTGTCACCGGTGACGGTCCAGCGGCGGAGAGTCAACCCTTGCGGATTGTGACCAGCGGCAGCATCGTTGCCGACTGGGTCCACCAGATTGGTGGGGACCACGTGGAAGTGTCGGCACTTGTGCCCCCCGGGGGCGATATGCACATGTTCCAGCCCGGGCCCCAGGATGTCGCGCGTGTGGCCGACGCCGATATGGTGGTCATGATTGGCATGGGACTGGAGGCCGGTTGGCTTGATCAATTGTTCGAGCAGGCGCGGGCCGACGAAGCGGTCGTGATTAGCTTGGAAGAGTTCATCGATCCCCTGCCCTACCTGCCGATGGGGGGTGCCGGGGATGCCCACGGTGATGAGGAAGAGCACGAGGACGACGAAGACGGCCACGGGCACGACGAGGATGCGGACGAGCACCATGAGGACGCACATGGCCACGATGACGATGCCGACGAGGACCACGGGCACGGGCACGACGAGGAGACGGATGACGACCACGGGGACCATGAAGATGCGGATGGGGACCATGAGGATGCCCATGACCACCACGAACATGGCTCGGAGGATCCGCACTTCTGGTTCGATCCGCCGCGGGTTCGCGCAGCTGTGACCGGTCTGGCGCAGGCCATGGGCGCTGCGGATCCCGAGCATGCAGCGATCTACGCCGAGCGAGCGGCCAGCTACGGTCTCGAACTCGAAGAGTTGCACAGCTGGATTATCGAGCAGGTATCTGTGCTGTCAGCGGAACAGCGGGTGCTGGTGACTTCACACGACAGCTTCCAGTACTTTGCCCACCTCTATGACTTTGAGGTGGTGGGAACGATCATTCCGAGTCTGGGTACCAGTGCGGAAATCGAGGCGCAGGCTCTCGCCCGCCTGGTGGATACCATCAAGGACCATGGCGTCAACGCCATCTTTACCGAAGCCTTGACCGACAAGCTGGCGGCCAGCTTGGCACAGGAGACCGGGGTCGACATCGTGGTACGGTTGTACACGGGTTCACTGGGAGTACCGGGCAGCGGAGCCGAGACCTATATCGACATGATGCGGCACAATGTCGAAACGATGGTTCAGGCCTTGTCAACCCAGTGACGGAGTAGTTGCGAACACTAGGCCCTCGGCCATCCGCGCTGCTTGGATGGCCGAGGCCTTGCCAACCTGTGACAAAGTAGATCGAACACCATGGCTTCCGTATCCATTGCAGTTCGCGACCTGACTGTGGCCTATGGGGACACAACAGCCCTCGAGCGCGTATCGTTCCAGATCGACTCCGGTCAGATGGTGGGGGTTCTGGGTCCCAACGGGGCTGGCAAGAGCACACTGTTTGAAGTCTTGGCCGGCTTGCAGCCGTTCGCCTGCGGCGAAGTGCTGATTCACGGCCAGCCGGCCTCCGGGAACCCGGGAGCCTTGGCCTATGTGCCCCAAAAGGAACGAATCAACTGGCGTGTGCCCCTGAGCGTCATCCAGGTGGTCATGCAGGGTCGCATCCGCGGGCATCGATGGTTACGACGGCTCCGTCCCGCGGACATCGAAATCGCGGAACAGGCCCTGCGGCAGGCGGGACTGTGGTCACACAGAGGGGAACCGATGGCATCACTGTCTCGGGGCCAGCAGCAACGGGTGTTCCTGGCGCGGTCGTTGGCGCAAGGAGCCGACATTCTGCTGCTGGACGAAACCTTCAGCGGAGTGGATATCCGATCCAAGGAGTCCCTGATGGAAATCCTGCATACACTGTGCGATCAGGGACGCACCATTCTGCTGGCCTCGCATGCCGTGGACCAAGTGGAGAAAAATTGCGACTGCTGCCTGTGCCTGAATCGAGGAGTAGTCGGATTTGGCCGCACCCGGGACCTCGTGGAAGCCGGAGTTATCCGGAATCTGGTGGGCACCGTCTGACGGGCAACGCGTTTTTCCCACGGACCAACAACCGAGCCGATGGAGATTCTGCAAAGCTGGCTGGTCGCGCCCTTTACCTACGCGTTCATGGTGCGGGCATTGGCGGTTTCGGTCCTGGTGGGAGTCATGTGTCCTCTTCTGGGCACCTATGTGGTCACCCGGGATCTCGGATTCATGAGCGATGCCTTGGCCCACTCTGTCATGCCTGGTGTGGTAGCGGCGGTGTTGGTCGGCTTGCACCCCCTGTGGGGTGCTGTGCCCTCGGCCATCGTCATCGCACTGTTGCTGGGCTGGTTGGTGCACAGCACAGGCCTCAGTGCTGACACCACCATCGGCATCCTTTTCGCCGGCCTGTTTGCCTTGGGCGTGGCACTCCTGCCCTTGGTGCGCCACGTCTCTCTCAATTTGGAGGATCTCCTGCTGGGCCAGGTGCTGGGCGCTTCGCAGGTGGACGTGATGGTGACTGCGATCCTGACCGCGGTGGTGACGGCGGTGCTTTACGGGCTGCACAGCCGGTTGTTGTTCGTCAGCTTTGATCCGCTGGGCGCCAAGGTGGCGGGACTGTCCGCCACCCGGCTGGACTACCTGTTTCTGATGCTACTGGCTGTGGCCACGGTCACGGCCCTGCAGGCCGTGGGCATCATTCTGGTCATCTCGTTGCTCATCACTCCCGCTGCGGCTGCACTGCTGGTGACCCGCACATTTGAGCATGCCATGTTCCTGAGTGCGGGGTTTGGCGTATCTGCGACAGTAGTGGGCCTATACGCCTCCTACCACCTGAATGTGGCCTCCGGCCCGGTCATGGCCCTAGTGGCGACGGCCATCTTTGCAGTGGCCTACGCGGTGGCGGCCGCACGGCGATAGACACCAACCGCTAGAAAGATTGTCCTGGTATGTGACAACCTCAGCTGCAACATATCAGATTAATATGATAAAAAGGACAAAGATATGTTGAATTTACCGGTTGATTGGGCAGCGTTATGGTTAGGGGGCTTCTGTCCGGTGGAGGCGCTCGGTGGTTTGCCGGTGCGTGGCGCAGATTATGCCGCGCATCCACAGCTGGATGATCTCCTGACCCTACCTGCCAACGCAGCATTACATACCGAAGTGACGCTTGAAACGGCAGAAGCGGCATGGTCGGAACGCTTGGGCGGCGCGTGGGTTGTGCTGGTGCGCGATGCCTACCGCGCTCGCCGCTTACTGCATCAGGCGGCGGGAATTCAGCCAGGCGAATGGGTCGGTGTCCCAGCGAATACCAGCCACGACCTAGCAGAGTCGGTCAAGCATCACAAGGCGTTGCTGCGCTTTCTGGACTTTGACGCTCATCTACAGCTCGCACCATCCAGTACGCGCTTCACTTGGACACAGGTGGTGCGCGGGTTGTGGCAACCACAGAACGCTACATGGCTCGACTGCGCTGACACCCTGCCTACGCCCGACGCGGCAGAGCGTCCGGCGGTGACGCTGTACGGCCTACATCTGCCTGATGCTGATGACCGTCCCGGTGCGCTGTTGGCATTCAGTGATGAGGCCCTCTTTGCAGAGGTGAAAGCATTGCGCCAACCGGCTGACTGCCCGAACGCAGCACAGGCCTTGGCACAGTGTGAACGTCTGCCAGAACTGGCAGAGTACCAAAGCGCGAATCTGGCGGAGGTGCGGCGAGGTCTGCGTGAGGCCGCCGGGCTGGAGACACACGAGCCGAGCAAGTTGGCGTTGGCGACCGCGGTCGCGGTGCAGATTCCGCTCGAGAGCGATGTCGCCACGTTTTACGCCTACGTTGAGCAGGAAAACACGCCCGTGCGCTGGCTGCCACAGATTCAGCCTTTGCATTATGCCGCGCTGGGTTCTGACGGCGCGCCGGATCACCGGGAAACGGCGGCAAACCTCGCCCGCTGGCTGTGCGTCCCGGTGGGACCGGGTTACACCTTTGAGGAGATCAAACACGGTGTGCTGGGCATCGTCAAATCGGCGGAATATCTCGGTGTGCGCTGGCGTATCAATCCAGCCTATGCCACCGAGTACGCTGCCTTGATGGATCGAACTTACGGCACCGGACATGATGCCTACCGCCCGTTGTTTGCGCTGGATGAACCCATCGCAGCGGGAGGTTAGCCATGCCGTTGCTCGGCTATCACTGGAATGCTGCATCAACCAAAGACCGCGCTGACGCGGGCGCACATTGAAGCTTTGACCGTCACAATCAAAAGTTGAACAGAGGTAACAGGAACATGATGAACACACTTGAATCACGAGTGGCAGTGACCGTTCTGACCGGCTTTCTGGGGGCTGGCAAAACCACGCTACTCAACCGCATCCTGACCGAAAATCACGGTAAGAGAATCGCGGTGATCGAAAATGAGTTCGGCGAGATCGGCATCGACAACGATCTGGTCATCGACGCGGAAGAAGAAATCTTCGAGATGAACAACGGATGCATCTGCTGCACCGTTCGGGGCGATTTGATTCGCATTCTCGGTCATCTGATGAAGCGTCGCGACAAGTTCGATTACATCGTGATCGAAACCACCGGCATGGCGGATCCCGGTCCCGTTGCGCAAACCTTCTACGTGGATGATGACATGCAGCAAAAAATGATGCTGGATGCGATTGTCACGGTGGTGGATGCCAAACATATCTGGGAACACATCGACGACAGCGATGAAGCAAAAGAACAGGTTGCCTTTGCCGATGTGATCCTGCTCAATAAGGTTGATCTGGTTTCCCCGGAAGACCTCGACAGACTCGAAGCACGCATCAAAAGCATGAACAGCATGGCGAAAATCTGCCGTACCCGCGACGCGGTGGTCGAGATGGACCAGATTCTCAATGTGGGCGGCTTCAACCTCGACCGGGCGCTGGAGATCGACCCCAAGTTCATGGAGCCGGAATATCCATTTGAATGGTCGGGCATCTATGAACTGAACACCGGGACTTACGAATGGGTGATGAGCGAAGGTCCTGATCCGGTAATGGGGGCCGCACTGCTCCCGCTGGCAAATACTGGATTGCCGGCGAAGGAAGAGACGTTGATGGACGCCGTGCTAACTTTCTCCGAAGATGAGCAGGCAGCACAGGAAGGCGAAACGCTGCACCTCGGCAAAGGACAGCACAACCAGCTCGTGCTGAACAAAAACGGCGAGACCGTCTTCAATTTTGCGATCCAACAGCCGGGCAATTACATGCTGTTCACCGAACATCACCCTGATGAATTCGACGCGCACTTGTGCGGCACGGATGCCGTGCTTGCGCCACTCGAAACCCGCGAGTACAAGCCTGATCATGAACACGACGAAGAAGTGACTTCTGTCGGCATCGCCCTTCCCGGTGATTTTGACTTGGAGAAGCTCAATGGTTGGTTGAGTCGACTGTTGCGCGTACATGGACAGGACATCTTCCGTATGAAAGGTGTGTTGAGCGTGCGCGGCTGGGATGAGCGCTTCGTATTCCAGGGGGTGCACATGCTCTTTGATGGCCGCCCGGATCGTCTGTGGGGGACTGAACTGCGTCAGAACAAGATGATTTTTATCGGCCGCAACTTGGATCGGGCGGCATTGGAAGAAGGCTTCCGCGCATGTCTCGTGTCATGAAGCGGCGCAAAGACAAGCCCAAACCGCCACAGTCATCGCTCAAGGCGATATGGCGTACCCACATTGACGATCATCCGATTGGGCTGGCATGGTCGCCGGATGGCAAAAGGTTGGCTGTGGCGGGGGTGTCTGGACCAATCACGTTGTTCAATGGTGCAGACGGCGCGGTACAGCACCACCTATCTGGTCATCCCCTCGGCACGATGGCCATTTCGTGGCACAAAGACAGTCGTCTCCTCGCCAGCGTCGGACAGGACGGCAAAGTACGGCTGTGGGATGCCGAGACAGGAGCGCAGACCTCTGAAATGGCTGGCGGCGCAAGCTGGGTGGAGCGTATCGCTTTCAGCCCTGCGGGCGATTGGCTGGTGTCAGCCGCCGGGCGCAAACTGCGGCTGTGGAACGCCGCCGGGGAATCGATCTCCGAATTTCCCGATGCAAACAGCACCATTACCGACATCAAGTGGCGCCATGATGGCAAACGGTTCGCCATCTCTGCCTACAATGGCGTCGTCCTGTATAGCCCCACAAAAGCGGAGCCACGCCGCCGTTTCGAATGGCAGGGCTCGACACTCACACTGGAATGGAGTCCCGATGGTAAGTACATTGCCACCGGCGACCAGGACTCGACGGTGCATTTCTGGATCACCGGTACCGGGAAGGATTTGCAGATGTGGGGCTACCAAACGAAGGTGCTGGAACTGGCATGGAGCTTCAATAGTCGCTATCTGGCGACCGGCGGCGGATCTCAGGCGGTGATCTGGGACTGTTCCGGCAAGGGTCCAGCAAACACGCAACCGATCACGCTGGAAGGGCATCGGCATCTCATCAAGCACCTGAAGTTTCAACGACGGGGTATGCAGCTGGCTTCCGGTGGCAACGATGGTCTGCTAGCCATCTGGAAAGTCGAGAAGAAGAAACCCGTTTTGCTGGCGGAAGTTGTATTCGAATCCCCCATTGCCGGCTTGGCCTGGTCACCGGATGATCGCTGTATCGCGGCGTCAGACGAGAGTGGTGCCCTGTCGATAGCGGCAGCGCAGCAATTGTGAGAAACGTATTTCACATAAGATTTTCCCTCTGTTGGTGAGACGTTTTGTTTCGATGATGATGGCGGACGCGGTCCCTATTGCCGCGTCCGTCGTGACCGTCCCTTTACATCTCCTACCACTCCAATTTGCCTGCCAGTCCTGCCATGCCCCTGGTAGCAAGCAGGATGTTCGCACTGGCAGTCTCATTCAGGTAAAGATCCTCCTCCTGAGAATCCTCTTCTCGAAAGCAGCTCGTCGTCAGAGGCCCGTACGTCGGCAAAGACCAGGGCAAACGCAAAGTCGTTCAGGGTAGGGCGGAGACTGGGAACCACGGTGGGCGTCCGATGCGATCGTGCAGCAGGCCGATAGATCCATCCGTTTCAAGATGCCGTTGCATCGTCCGTACCTTGTTCAGGGCAGCTCGGTGCAGGATGTCCATGACGGCGGGGCGTTCCCCTTGCGCATACGGCCGTTGTCCTCCTGGAACGGCACGTCCAGGGTACAGTGCCGACCGTTCTTCCACCCAGAGAGTCCCCGCCAGTGGCCACGCAGAGGTCCTGCAGGACCTCTGCATCGACCGGATGGCCGGGATGTAGTAGCGCACGGAGTGCTGCCGACGATCGCGGGAACCGGTGCGCTCGGCCTGCACCCGGATCTGGCTGTGCAGGCGAGCCCAGCCTCTTGACAGGGGTATTCGCACAAATTGATGCTACGGTTGACGAGGGATACGAAGGCATGGCCGAGCCAGTACACTGGAGATCTGCTCACCAATCAGGCCCCGGCGTGCGGCCATGCTTCACGCTTCCTCGCGGCGGGGCCTGTACCTGTGGGTGAAGGGCACTCTCCTGACCTACAGTAGCTGCCAGGATTCGGCGGTCGTGGGCCTGAGGCTCATGGGCGCTTCGAGACGGCGCACCGGGAGCTGTGGGCGGACCTGCGACGATGCCGACCGGATGTGGTCCTGGAGGCCGCCGCGTCCGGCTCCGGCCTGCTTCCCGGAACGGATGCGCAGGGGGTCCCGGTGTTGTGGCCTCCGGGACAGAGGTCGACCAGTTTGTATGCTATATTGGAGCGAGCCGAATGTTGCTCTGAAAGCATCACTATGACTATACCGTGTCCGATCTTCCGGCTTCGTCCCGCCTACTGGTTGATTTTGGCACTGATTGTCTTATTTTTTGCAACTATTGCTGTTCACGCCGAACAGGTATTCAGTTCTGATTCTGCATCCATACCCACCATGTGGCTCGGATTAATGGCACTGGTGCTTGGCATCCGCGGCTGGCGCCTCTTCCACATCTGGATGGCTGGCTGGATGTTTGCAGGACTTTGGCTGGTTCTGCAAGTGGCTCACCTGGTGTGGCTCCTGTAGATGGGGTGATCCTGTGGCCAACCATCCCTCTTGCTCAGGTCCAGACTGTAACCGCGGGGGGCGGTTGCGGGACCCACGCAACCGTGATCCAGTCTGTATGGGCCACTATCAGCAGGCCCTCCGCCATCCCGACCGACCACTGCGTGCGCTACGCCGCAAGCGGCCGCGCAGCGCTGCATTTGTCTGTCCCAATTGCGATCGGAAAAAGAACCATTACGCCAAAGACCTGTGCAAGGCCTGCTACGAATGGATTCGGGAACATGGCAAAGGCCAGCTCCGACGTTTGCGTTCATGATCGGATTGAGACTGCACCCGAAAGGGTCCTTGAACCTTGGTAGGCTGCTGAAAAACGGAGTCGATTGGGTTGGGTCCCTTTGGCAACGGGGAAATCCCTGATGCGCGGCGTCCCAATCCTCAACGCAGCCTGCGGGCTATCGCGGACCTAGAGGAGCAGGTGCCCCGGGACCATCCGTTACGGCGGATCAAGGCCATGGCCGAGGCAGCCCTGGAACGGTTGTCGCCGGAGTTCGACCGCGTGTACGCCTAGGTGAGACGAGCCTCGGTACCGCCCGAGCGGCTGTTGAAGGCCTCACTGCTGATCGCCTTGTACTCGGTGCGCAGCGAGCGCGCCTTCTGCGAGAAGCTCGAATACAACCTGCCCTACCGCTGGTTCCTGGACAGGGACCAGCTGGAACGCAGCTTCGACACGACGGTCTTCACCAAGAACCGGGCGCGGTTGCTGGCGCACGACGCGGACTGGTCCTGTTCGACGAGGTCGTGTGGGCGGCCGACAAGGAGGTACTGCTGTCAGACGAGCACTCGGCATGGACGAGCCTCTGATCGAGGCCACCGCTAGTCTCAAGAGCTTCCGGCCCAAGGAGGGACCGCCTCCTTTCGAGCCAATCAGGATTGGCCTGCTGCCAGCACCTGGCCGGTGCGTGAACCAACATATGCGCCGTTGTCCACAGCCAAGGCGCCATTCACAAACACATGGGAAACCCCCGCGGCAAACTGGTGCGGGTCCTCGAAAGTGGCACGATCGGCGACAGTCTCCGGATCGAAAACCGCAATGTCCGCCTTGTATCCGGGTTGAAGCCGTCCCCGGTCCCGGAGAAGCAGACGATCGGCCACCTGTCCGCTCATTTTGTAAACAGCCTCCTCCAGCGTGAGGATCGATTGTTCGCGCACGTACCGTCCCAATACCCTGGCATGGGCTCCGTAGGATCGGGGATGTGGACGACCGGCGCCAACACGGGTTCCAGGTGTCAGGGCCAAGCCATCGGAACCCATCATGCCCAAGGGGTGGGTAAGGAAGGCGCACATGTCTTCTTCCGTGCGATAGAAGAAGATGATGGTCAGACGGGCATCATCAAGATCCATCAGGGTCAGGGCGGCATCCACCGGTTCCAGATTCATCTCATGGGCGGCCTCCTGAATGGTCAAGCCTTCGTAGGGTTTGGCCGCCTCCGTGTGGGTTGTACTGACCAGCAACCGATCCCAGAGCCAAGGCCAACCGCGAAACAGGCCTTCCTCCAGCATGTCGTCCCGGATTTGCCGACGCGTGGCCGGCGTACGAATACGGGACAGTAGGGCCGCAGGACCGCCCGACTGAGCCCATGTGGGCATGCACTGGCTGAAACCGCTGCTGCTGGCGTCATAGGGATAAACATCGAAAGTTACGTCATGGCCGGACTTGACGGCATCCTCGCATACCTCAATCACGGTATCCGCCTCGCCCCAATGCCGGGGATCATTGACGGCCATATGGGCCACCTGGACCGGTACCCCCGTCGCCAACCCAATATCCACAGCTTCCTGGACACCTGTAATGTGGTAGCCGGACCAACAGCGAATGTGGCTGGTGTAGATGCGTCCGGGCCACCGGGCCATGGCCTCGGTCAGGGCGACAATCTCGGCCGTGTCGCCATAAGCACTGGGAGGCAGGGTCAGGCCTGTTGAGAAACCGAAGGCTCCTTGGGCCATGGCCTGATCCACCTGGTAGTTCATCGCCCGGATCTCGTCTGCCGTGGCCGGACGATCCTCGAATCCCACGACCATGCCCCGTACGGCACTATGGCCCACCAGAGGAGCGATGTTGATAGCCAGCCCAATCTCCGTAGCCGCCTGCCGGTACCCTTCCAGGTCCTGCCATGTCCACGGAACGGTATCGCCGAAGACGCTGCTGAGTGTCTCACGCAGGGTTTCCGTTCTTTCGGGCGAGATGGGGAAAGGGCTATAGCCACAGTTTCCGGTCACTTCCGTGGTGACTCCCTGCAGAATCTTGCTGAGGCCATGGGGCTCCGCCAACAGGGTCAGATCCGAATGGGTATGGATGTCAATGAAACCAGGGGCCACCACTTGGCCGGTTGCATCGACCGTTCGGCCAGCTGTCGCATCACCCAGGTTCCCGATGTCGGTAATGACCTCATTCCTGATGCCCAGGTCGGCCTGGCGTGCCCCGGCACCGGTACCGTCCACGAGCGTTCCATTACAGATCAGTGTGTCGAACATCATTCAAGTCTCCTCTGCCCGGTTCCCGACAGGAGTGTACGGAACCGGTCCTTAGGATAGGCGCGTGGCAATACCCATACGCCGCGTTCAGTCGGCCGACCCTCTGCCATCGGGACCGCCTGCCCAGACTTTGCCAACGTCCGGGGGTTGGAGTCTGAAGTGAGAACGGTGTCCAACCGGTGTCCGTGTTCAAGCCAAACAGGGCTCCAGACCTCGAGTGAGAGACCTTGGATTCCAGGCCCCAACACTACAATCCCTTCAACGATTGTCGGGCATCCGTTACGAGGCTCTGTGCGACAAGTAACGATGCGCCATATTTCATCAGTTCACCAGTCAGCAGCATGTCCCAAGTAAGTAGACGCAAGCACAAGCAGCGGGAACAGTCGAACCAACATGACAGTCAGGCTGCGCCACCTTTGCTGGACAAGATTCCCGCCAAGGTGGAAGTGGACAAATCCGTCTGGACAGGGCCGGCCGGCGATCTGGGAAGCTACATCCAGGACCGAACGCGGCGCACGCTGGATGCCTACCACAAACAACCCGATCTGGTTGAGGAACACGCCAACCTCGAACACGACACTGCACGTGGCGGATATGCCCACAGGCAATTGTTCGAGTTGATCCAGAACAGTGCCGACGCTCTGGCCGATTCGATTGGCGGCCGCATCAACCTGAAGTTGACCGACACTCACTTGTACTGTGCCGATGATGGCCAAGCAATGAGCCAAGACGGTGTGAGAGCGTTGATGTTCTCGCACCTGTCTCCCAAGCGCGGCACCGCGGAAATTGGACGCTTCGGAATGGGTTTCAAGGCTGTGCTGGGTGTGACGGATTCACCGGAGTTCTTCAGTCATTCAGGTTCGTTCAGGTTTGACCGGACCGAAGCGTCAAATCTGATTCGGTCATTTGTCCCCAATGCCGAACGGTGTCCGGTACTGCGGTTGCCTTACCCCATGGACCCTTGGCCCGAAATGGAGTGGGACCCCAACCTACATGAGTTTATGGGGTGGGCGACCAACATTGTGCGGTTGCCCTTGAATCCGGGTGCCCATAACGATTTAGAGACCCAGTTCAAAGCCTTTCGTGCAGAGTTTCTGCTATTCGTCAACCATGTATCGATGCTCTTCCTCCAGCAATCAGATACAGACGAACGATTGATTCGAGTCCGAAGCGAAGACGGAATTCACACCCTATTCGACAGAGATGAGACATCCCAATGGATGTTGTACAGCACGGTCCACAAACTGTCCGAACAGGCTAGGAATGACAGTCGAAGTCTGGACGATGCTACGGAGGTGCCAATCGTTTGGGCGGCACCCCTTGAGCAGCTCCACCAGCCAGGTGAATTCTGGGCATTCTTCCCGACGCTGACCAACAGTCTGCTGGCCGGAATCCTAAATGCTCCGTGGAAAACCAACGAAGACCGCCAGAATCTACTGACAGGTGAATACAACGAGGAACTGATTGGGGCTGCTGCCGAACTGATCGCCGCGTCCATCACCGACCTGCCATCCCGCGAAGATCCCAGTCGTCACTTAGATGCCCTGCCTCGCAGACAGGAGGCTTGGGACAACAAACACAGCATCCTCCTACGCTACCAGCTCAATGTTGCACTTAGGAGCCGACCGATTGTTCCCGACCAACAATGCAAACTTCGCAGACTGTACGAGTTGAACTACCAACCGGAGTTCCTAACTCTGGAGAGACCACACGCCTCGGAGGCTTTGGAGATCTGGGGAACGTTTGACCAACGACCCACGCACTGGCTTCACCATAGTGCGCTGACACGTATCCGCCTAGCCCGTTTGACCGCCATTGAGCGGTTGGACGAACATGGCAAGTCGAAACCCATGCCGAGAGCCGAAGTCAGTAAGTGGCTGGAACAGTTGGTACAAGCTGCTCAAGGCCAATCTCAGAAAATCAAAGCATCTAAAACAGCAATCCGGGCCGCGTCCAAAGTTCAGGACTACCAGGCTGCAAACGGCAGACAGCCAATTGAACGATTGGGCAGCATTGTGCTCACGGCCGCCGGATCCTGGGCAGAACCGAACCCGGAGCGGTTGTTTTTGAGTGGAGACAAGGACAATCGGGCACCGAATTCGGTCCATCCAGAGGTTGAAAAGTGTTCTTCAACGCGGGCGGCATTGGAATGTCTGGGTATCAAGCCACGTTCGAAGAGTTTGACATTCAAGACAATTGTAGCCACTGTATTGGACTCCTTTGAACGGTTTAAAAGGCAGTTGAACCTCGAACGTTGGCAACAAGATGCGGACTGGGAGAAGCATGTCAGCACTGTCGGCGCAAAATGCAGCACACTTTGGTTCACGTCCAGACTCTTGGCACCCAAAGAGGCTGCCGACATCATCAGGAACGATCGTGCAAACTGGCGCGATGCTCTGCCAGTGCGTGTCAAGAGCGGATTCTGGTGTCCCCTCCCCAATGTCCTGTTGCCCGGTGAAATCGTACCGAGCAACAGCAGTCGAGATGCAGACGTCGCGGTCGATACTGATTACCACAGTAACGACGTCGAGTTGCTGAAGATACTGGGTGTGGTTTCAGCACCGGTTGCCGAACAGGAATTGTCTGCCCATCACTTTGACCAGTATTTGGCGTCCTGCCGTTCCGAATTCCAGACCTTCGCGCAGTCGAAAGTTGGGCGCAAACCCCGCTGGGACCGTCTCCAGTTTAGTGCCACCGTCTGCTCTGGGCCATTGGATCCGATGGCATCCTTGTCCGAGGAGAGTCGCATCCGCTACACCTGGCGTCTGCTTGACTTTGATGCGACCTACACGGAATGGGCTATGTCCCATGAGACGCAGGATCAGTACGGGAATGTTTCCTTCCCGTCGCCAGCAATAGACATACTGCGCGAATATGGATTGGTGCGGACGGCAAAGGAAGTAGCCAAGCTCAGCGACGGCGTTGGCAAGTCACCTGCCAATATGGAAGTTGTCGAGACCCTCCTATCCCACCGCAAGGCCAGCCAGATCAGACAGGCATTCGACCTTCAGGTTGACCTGTCCGCGGAAATCGAACCGATAGGCGAGGAGGCAGGGGTGCCGATCGTTGATGTGTGGCCTGCATTGAAAAATTACTTGACACTGGAGGAGATGACACTCCAGCTTGTGCGCTGCGAAGGGTTTCGTCATAGGTACGGGACGATGGCACAGGTTGAACTGGCCTGTATCCGCATAGACAAATCACTGTACGTGACCCAGCAGGCCGAGGAGACGGAAGAACTTGCCGCTGTCCTCAACGAATTGGGCAAGTCATTCACCAAATCCCTCCTGAGCGACATCGTGAATGGTTCGGACCCGCTTGAAGTTCAAGAGGAGATAGAAGCTATCAGGCAGTGTGGAACCGATGAAGAACGGTTGCTGGCTGCAGTGGGTATCGAAGGTCTCAAGCGACATCTGCCAGCCTCCCTGCCGCGGATGTTGGCTGGCCAGCTAGGCAACACGGCAGGAATCGAACTCGCCCGGGCGGCGATGGCCAAGTTCCACACCGGTGCTCTGGAGGCATACAAGGACGACTTCCAACGCTTGCATCCTCCGCGCATGTGGGCAGGCTCCGAAAGAGCTGTCCGATTTGTGCAGTCCCTTGGATTTGATGAGGAATGGGCTGGACATAGAAACACCAAGCGTGATCCGTTTCTCGAAGTGACCGGTCCCAGAACGCTGCCCCCATTGCACGAATACCAGCGAACGGCTGTACAGAGAGTGCGCAACCTTGTGGCATCCAACGGCGCAGGACCCCATCGTGGGATGTTGAGCATGCCAACAGGTTCCGGCAAGACACGGGTCGCAGTGCAGGCCATCGTCGAATCGATGCGGGATGGCGAGCTACATGGCGGGATCCTTTGGGTGGCGGATCGGGACGAATTGTGCGAACAGGCAGTGGAAGCATGGCAGGCAGTCTGGGCCTCCGAAGGAGAACAAGCCAGCACCCTCAGGATTTCGAGATTGTGGCATGGAAACAAGCGGCCACTGCCTACAGGCAAGAGACATGTCATTGTGGCCTCGATCCAAACCCTACACAGCCGGTTCTCGAGGCGATCAGAAGAATACCGCTTCCTCTCGGATTTCAACCTTGTGGTAGTTGACGAGGCACACCGGTCGATTGCTCCTTCCTATACCTCACTTCTGCAGGAATTGGGTTTGACCCGGTGGTTCGGAGACCATGAACCAATCCTGATCGGCCTGACGGCAACTCCCTACCGGGGAATCAACGAGGAGGAGACACGGCGTCTCCGAATCCGTTACGGAAGGCGACGATTGGACCACGGGGTCTTTCCGACGGACGATCCAAACGAGGTCATACAATTCCTTCAGTCGGACCGCATTCTGGCCATGGCAGACCACGCCACTATCGCCGGAGGGGAATTCGAACTGTCTGACGACGAACGTGCGTTGGCCGAGCAGAATCCTTGGCTCCCTGATAGCGTCCAAGAGCGGATCGCGCGGGACGAAGTGCGCACACGACGTATCGTGAACGAATACCTGCACAAGGTAAATCCGAACTGGCCCACCCTGATCTTCGCGACCTCCGTCGAGCATTCTGAAATCGTGGCGGCCCTGCTCAACGCGGAAGGGATCGTGGCGAGGGCGGTGAGCGGAAAAACTGAAACCTCCATCCGACGCCAGGTGGTTCAGGAGTTTAGGTCAGGCGAGATCAAGGTCCTGGTCAACTACGGAGTCTTTCGCGAGGGATTCGATGCGCCGAAGACCCGGGCCATAGTTGTGGCCCGGCCTGTGTACAGTCCGAATCTGTACTTCCAAATGATTGGCAGGGGTCTGCGAGGCGTGAGGAATGGAGGCAATGAGCGGTGTCTCGTGCTCAACGTCAAAGACAACATTCGCAACTTTGGCCAGGATCTCGCGTTCACGGAGTTGGACTGGCTGTGGGCAGATTGATCCCGGGCTCTTGGCACAGAGCTTGTTGGTCAGTCTCCGGAAGACGTCCACACCAAACGGGCGACTGACCTGCGCCGGAACGCGTGATTGAGACGCGGTACAGGCATGATCTTGGTCTTGTCGGTCTTTTTGCCACAAGCAGCTGTCGGTCCGCGCCCCTCGCCACATGTCTGTCCATCCAAGTTCAACACCAAGTCACGGTGCACCTCATGTCTTCTATGCATCGCCGAGGTTCCAAGCTGGTGCCACCCATATGGCCGGCACAGTTGGAGTCATGGTCAGCCACCACAACCAACGATGCCTGACTGCGTCGAGAACCCTTCGTGAAGCCGTCCTGTATACAACGCTGGCCTACTTGACATTGAGTGGCCTTGTAAGCCAGTCTTGAACCAGCCAGAACCAATCAACCGATGAGTACCATGATCAAGAAATGGTCTGTCCAGGATGCAAAGTCAAGGTTCAGCGAGCTTCTCGACACCGCCCTTGCCGAAGGTCCGCAGATTGTGACAAGACGAGGCGTGGAAGCCGCGGTGCTCCTTCCGATTGAGCAATGGCGGAGACTGGAGCGGATGACCAGGCCCAACCTCAAGGAATCGCTCCTCACTCTCGAAGCGCGGACCGACGACCTCGTGCCGCCACGACAGCGGCATCGCCGTAGAGTGCCGATGGCTGTGGAGTAATCCCGTGTATCTACTCGACTCCAACGTAGTCTCGGAACTTCGTCGTCCCCATCCCCACGATGCCATCCAGGAACCGCTCCAACACATAGCGAATCCGCACATCGGCTATCGGGCGACTGTTTTCCTGGGCCAGATTCCGCAGTTGATGGTCCACGGATGCCGCCAGGCTCCTGGCCCTGCTCACAGCACAGCCTCCAGGTAGGGGCGCATCACCTGTTCCATGCGACAGGCGCGGGCTTGGCGGAGCAGTTCATCCACACGCCGCGGCCCGCTGCAGTAGTCGTGCAGGGCCTCCAACACGATGTCCATGCCGACACGGTTGCGGAACTTGAAGCAGTCCGCCAGTGTTTTCTCGCGGGAGTAGATCTTCACGCACACCCCGTCAAGCATGTGCGTCTCGACGCCGGAAGCGTAACTCCTGGACGAAAAACTGTAGGCCGTCACGGGCGGCGAAGTACCCCGTGGTCTGTGGTCGCCGCGTTGGACCGCCACCGACACGGAACTCGGAATGTGGGTGGCCATGTCGTGGAAGAACAGGGCCGACTCCAGACACACCACGGCCCGCGGAGCGCGCAGCGCGGCCACGGCCAAGTCGGGATGCTTGAGAGGATGCAGGTCGGTCGCCACAAACACGCCGCGCTCAAGGCGTTCGGCTTTCCCTTGTGCTTCCAGGGCGTACAGTGCGGCCGGCGGGATTCCGAGACGAACCGCTTCGGACACGCGCAGTGGGCGGTTGAGTTTGCGCAGTGCGATTTCAGACTTGGACATGAGACACTTACAAATAAACCTCTACACTTATCAACATTGTGTCATACTTTTGTGCAGTAGCTTGTGGAAGATGGCTCATTCCCTGTTGCGGCATTTAGCTGGCGAGGGAGCTCTGGGACAGATTCCGGAGGGCTACTTCCACATCTCCTCCAATACGGCGAGTCCGTCAGCTTGGCGAAGGTCCGGACGGGTTCTCGTCCAGGCCCCCGTGTCCAGCCACTTTCAAACTCCGGGTTGCACTGCCCAATCCCAATCGGCGTTGCTGCGGACAAGGGAACTTTCCCTCACGGAGAGGCACCATCCTCCGAAGGATCTCGTTGAATGATTCTCGGCAAGGACCCCCTATGTCCGATGGGCGACGTGGCCCCAGAGTGGGTACTGGGGAGCCTGATGGGCGTGGAATGGGTGGGTGAAGCCTCCGGGTTTGACCCCAGTTTGCGGTTCCGCCTGGATTCCGGCGGACACGGGGGGCTGACGTTGTAGGACGGGAAGTCTGTCGGCGGAACCTCGGCGGACGAGAGAGTCCGGTGGTACCCGGGCTCTCTAATTCACAGACGTGGTGCACGCTTCACAGAGATTTCAGCGAACTGTTACGAACCCTCACCGAAGCCTTCGCAAGCTCGAATCCGACGGGATGTCCACGTCCCGCCACTGCAAATGCCGGCCTGCCGGCACATCCCGAAGCATGCTGTGACCGGCAGCCACGTAGTACGGCACACAGGTGTCCGGGCCATCGCTCTGCGGAGCAGCCAGTTCCGCCTTCAGGTCCTGCACACAGTGAGCCTTGTCCATGGACAAAATCTGCCCGGCATGGAACGGTACTTCAGTTCGGGCCACAACGTCTACCCGGTGTTCAACGCTACGGCCACTCGTTGGCACGCCCAGTCGTACCGCCGCCAGCACGGACAGCGGAGTTTCCAGGCCGAGCAGGTGATAGGGCCGCCACAGGAGGATGTGCCGCCCATCCGGGCTCATGAGATGACGCTTGGGGGACAGCTGGCTCCAGTCATCCCCCTCCCGGGCCCGGATCACGATGAAAACCCCTCCTGCCATGCTGGGCGCCCGAGGATGGGTGATCAAGTTGGCAATCTCCACGGTCGGGGTGGAATTGAGCAGGCCGCCATCGTCCACGTGCCTCAGTATGGACGCCATTTCCGCATAGTGCATGGCCGGTCCGAACAATCCCGGACTGTTCCACCCGAAGCCCGTTTCGTTGATCACGATGGCCATTTCCGCGATGTCCGGAACCCTGACCCTCTGCTGCAGCGGAATGCGTTCCGAACGGCTCCGCACTGTTGCCGCCAGCGAGTCGCCTGCGGAGGACACCGAACTGCTCCCGCCTGCAGCAACCTCTGCCGCGGGTACATTCGCCTCGCCCGCCTTGCCGGCACATACTACGTCCAGTCCCAGCACCCGGGCCCATTGCACCATTTCCAGTACCATGGCCGGCTGATCACCGTCTGCCATTGAGTACACCAGCCCGTTGGCGCGGGCCATGGCCGCAAGTGCCGGTCCTGCCGTGCAGGCGGTTTCCTTGTTGACCAGGACCAGGTGACAGCCATTCCGCAAGGCTGCCTCCCCGTGGCGCGCGCCGGCCTCGGGGGCGCCGCTGGCCTCGACAACCGCATCCAGCATCGCAAACGGCAGCTCGGTACCGTCCACCAGCAGGGGCAGCTTCTCTTGTTCAAGGCTCCGTTGGGCGGCTGTGGCCGTTTCGCAGATCGTCGGGCGGGGAAGTCCCGCCGCCTCGGCCGCCGCCAGACCGCCCTCTCCGTCCGCGTCGCACAAGGCAACCACCGACATGCCCGGAACATGCAGACTTTGTCTCAAAAACGAAAGCCCGAAGCTGCCGAGGCCGATCAGGCCGACCGCCACCGGTTTCTCTCGGGGTAACAGCAAGGCGCGCCAGTCCATGGCTAAAATCCTTCCGGCGTGCGGGATTGCACAATGGCAGCGAACGAACTTCCGGTGCCGGGAAGCCGTCCGGCCACGTCCACACTGTAACCGACTCCGCCGCGGGCCGGTCCATCCATCAGGAATCCTTCAACATGAACCACCCCTACCGCGGCTCCGCACAGACCTGGCAGGTCTCGGTGGAGGCCAACACCATGGTCCCGATGCGGGACGGCACCCGCCTGGCCACGGACATCTATCGGCCGACAGAGGCCGGGCAGCCAGCCCCGGGACCATTTCCCGTTCTTCTGGAACGGACCCCGTACGACAAGGCGGCGCCGGGCAACGCGGACATGGGACGCTACTACGCGCGCCGGGGCTACGTCTGCGTACTCCAGGACGTGCGCGGCCGTTTCATGAGCGAGGGGGAGTGGTATCCGTTCGCCAAGGAAGCCCCGGACGGCTTCGACACGGTCGAGTGGCTGGCAGCCCAGCCCTGGTGCGACGGCCAGGTGGGCACGATGGGCGGCTCCTACTGCGGCAGCGACCAGTCGGCCCTGGCAACCCTCAATCCCCCGCACCTGCGAACCATGGTGGTGGCGGTCGGGGCGGCCAGCTACTACCACGCCTCCATGCGCCAGAACGGAGCCCTTGAGCAACGGTTCATCATCTATGCATTTCGCATGGCAACCACCAGCCGGGAGGCCCTGGCCGACGCGGGCTTGCGCGCCCTGCTGGAAGAGGCCTACGCCAACGTCGGCGAATGGTTTGGCAGGGTTCCGTTCAAGAAAGGCGCGTCGGCCCTGCGGCACCTCCCATCCTATGAACAGTGGGTCCTGGATATCCTGACCCATGGCGAATACGGCCCGTACTGGCAACAGCGAGGCTACGACATTGCCGGCCATTACGCCGAACATGCCGATGTGCCCACCCTCTACCTGGGCGGCTGGTACGACTCGTATGCCCGTGCCACATGCGAGAACTTCGTGGCTCTGGCCAAGCTGAAACAGTCGCGCCAGATGCTGCTGATGGGACCCTGGACCCACGGTGGCTGGGAGGAAACCTTTGCCGGCGATGTGGACTTCGGCATCGATTCACACATTCACTACCACGATCTGCGCTTGGCCTGGTTCGACCACTTCCTGAAGGGCCTGTCCACGGAATTTGCCGACTGCCAACCGGTTCGGATTTTCACGATGGGGACCGGCAGCGACCGGCGCCAATACACCGGACACATAGCCCACGGCGGCTTCTGGCGCGAGGAGCCGGACTTCCCCCTGCCGGACACCACGTTCACACCCTGGTACCTGCATCCGGACGGATGTCTGTCCCGCGCAGAACCGGACCCCGAACCCTCCGCCAGCCGGTACACCTTCGATCCGCGCGATCCGGTACCCACCATCGGCGGCGGCATCTCCGCCGCAAACCCGATCATGGAGCCGGGCGGCTTCGACCAGAAAGGCAGTCCGCGCTTCTTCGGCTGCACAGATTCCCTTCCCCTGAACGCCCGCAGCGACGTGCTCAGCTTCCAGTCGGAGCCGCTGGCAAACGACCTGGAAGTCACAGGGCCCATCCGGGTCGTGCTGCATGTCTCAACCTCCGCCCCGGACACCGACTTCACGGCCAAGCTCATCGAGGTTGTCCCGCCCACGCCGGATGACCCGGATGGCCTGGCGTTCAATCTCACCGACTCCATCCTGCGCCTTCGCTACCGCCGCGGATGGACCCGGCCTGACCCAATTGGAGAAGGCGAGATCTGCCACATCGAGTTCGACCTGTACCCAACCTCCAACGTCTTCAAGGCCGGCCACGCCATCCGGCTTGACATCAGCAGCAGCAACTTCCCGCGGTTCGACGTCAACCCCAACACCGGGGGACCTTTAGGCCGCGACCGGACCTTCAGGCTGGCGGACCAGACGGTGCACCACGACCGCGAACATCCGTCCCACGTCCTGCTGCCCGAAATTCGACGATGACGGCAGGTGCCGGCGTGCCAGACCGTAACCGGAAGCCGACTCCGTAGACACCGCTGCCAAGCTTCATAAACCTTCCCCGTGAACTTCTCATTGTGTTCACAATCGCCGCGGAGACTTTCGTTCGGGTTCGCCAACGCGCGGACCAAAGCAACGAGAAGAATCACTCATGAAGCTCAATCACAAGACACGGTGGCTTATCATCCTGGCCTTGGTGGCACTCCTGGCCGTTGGGAGTGCGGGCACGGTGGCGGCTGTTGGCAGCCGGCACCTCCCCCGATTCAGCCACATCATCCCCGGCCATTCGGTTTCGGGGCTGCGGCACACATGGCGCGGCCATGACAACTTCGGCCTGCAAGCCGATCTCATCGATAGGGCGGCCATCGAGGCGGCCGCGGCGAATGCCCTGGGGGTCAACCCAGATGAGTTGCAATCTGCCGTGCAGGCCGGCAAGGACAGTGTTCAGGCACTGCTGGAGGCGTCCGGACTGGAATTCGCTGACGTCAGAACCGCAGTGAACACTGAAATCGAGCCCCAGTTGGCCGCGGCAGTGGAGGCGGGAACGCTGACCCAAGACGAGATGGATGCCATCCTCAGTCGCGACCTCAACCGGATGGGCTTGGGACGAGGACGTCACGGCCGCTTTGGTGAATGGATGTGGTCGACCAGTCCAATCGATACTCAGGGAAATTATATTCCTGACTTGACGATGGGTTTCGTGGCATAATAGCGTCCATAAATGCGAGAGTCCGGCAGCCACCGGACTCTCCACCGGACACGAAACTTGCACTTTCATGCCCAACAGCCCCGATTCTACAACGCAGGCCCCGGACACCGTCCACCGCACGGTGCGCCTGCGCCTGTATCCCGGCGATGCCGCTACGGGTATCCTGCTGACGGCCATCGCCGGGGCCTGCCGTTACGTCTGGAACCATATGCTGGCCGACTGCGAGTGGCGGTACGCGCGCTGGAAGGAAATGCACGTGCCCGCTCTCAACTGGCCGGAGGTCAGGGAAGGCAAGACGGCATGGGCCAAGTCCATCCGCAGGAAGATGGGACCCGGTCCGTCCACGAGCTTCTTCACCCTGGGCCAGCGGTTCACGGAACTGCGCAACGACCCGGACCACGCCTGGCTGAAGGAATACCCCTACGCGGTGGTCCGCTACAGCCTGAAGTACCTGGCCGACGCCTACGCGCGGTACAAGGCAGACCCGAAGAACGAGGGAAGGCCCCGGTTCAAGGCCCGGCACTTCACCGTGCCGGCGTTCACCATTCCCGAGGCCGTCCGGATAGACGGGGACCGGCTGCACGTGCCCAAGGTCGGTTGGCTGCGGCTGGCGGGATCGAACCTGTACGCCGGATGCAAACCGCTGACCGTGCGCGTGCGCATGGAAGGCACGGAACAGCACCCCAAGTGGTATGCGTACGTCTGCTACGACGTGCCTGCGGAGCAGGTGAAGCAGCCTGCCGCGGACGGCGCGTTGGGCCTGGACCGCAACGTGGGGCAGGCCACGGACAGCGACGGCACCGTGTACGCGATGCCCGACACGGACAAGCTGGACGCGCAGATCGCCCGCAAGCAGCGGGAGCTGAGCCGCAAGCAAGGCTGGGGTCCCAAGGACCGTCGGCCCAAGTCGAACCGGGGCAGGCGCGTGAACGGGCAGTTGAACAAGCTGCAGCGCAAGGGGGCGCGCAAGCGCGACGATGCCACGCACCAGGCCAGTCGCAAGCTGGCGGACACGGCGCACACCGTGGTGGTGGAGGATCTGAACACGAAGGGCATGACCCGGTCGGCCAAGGGCACGGTAGCGAAACCCGGCAGGCAGGTCAAGCAGAAGTCGGGGCTCAACCGCAGCATCCTGGCCAGCGGCTGGGGCTCCTGGGAGCGCAAGCTGGCGTACAAGGCGGGCGAACTGCGGAAGGTGAATCCGGCCTACACGTCGCAGACGTGCAGCCGGTGCGGCCATGTTGACAAGTCAAACCGGCCGTCGCAGGCGGTGTTTGCGTGCGGGGCCTGCGGGTTCCGTGCGAACGCCGACCACAATGCGGCAATCAACATTTTGGTGCGGGCGGGACTTCCGTGCGTGCCCGTTTCGGCCCGTGGGACAGGGGCGGCTGCACGGCGAGGGGCGATCCCGTGGGGGTCCCCGACGACCCGTGAACGAGATGGGCCGGCTGTCCAGTCCGACCTATAAGTCCCACACAGTTGAAGTCAGTGTCGTACCTATCCTGCTGGGCGAGGGTGTCCCACTCGTATCCGACCCATTCACGCGCATCGCGTTGACGTTGACCGGACACCGGGTGTATGCAAAGACAGGCATGGTCAGTTTGGTGTACGCCGTGAACAACAGATAGCCGGGGTCCATGCGATCCCGACAGTCCAAGTGATCGCGTACCATCCGGCCGGTATCCTGGGACTGGATTGCAATGTGGGCTGGTTCACAAACAATGAGGGCCTGGAGTATCGTCGGATTGACCAGGCTGGAAGGTCAAGGTGCCGGCCCGTTCACACCGTTGGGCCATACGGGTTCCAAGAACTGCCTCTTGCAGACCGCTTTCCGTTGTCAGTCCTGCGGGCCATGAAAGGAACGCGGCCCTGGATGGTCAGAGATGGCACGTCGACGAGATCATCCCTGTGGCCCAACCGGGATCTTTGTGTGGTCCGAAGGTGGCAGTGGCCACTGGTCGGCACGGACACGACCGCTTGGGGGAGTTGCCGACGGCAACAATGGTTCCACAGAGAGACAAACATAGCCCCGTCCAACCGTTATTGACATCTCGTCTGTTGGGTAGAGGGATGCTTGCGGTACGCCATGGGTATAGCCGGGGTTTTCCACCGCCCCCTGAAAGCCCCATCCCCTACAATCCGCGCGCAGTACATCCGCCCGGACAAGCCGGTTGATGAACCAAGAGCCCCACGACATCTTCCAGGTCGAAGCCGCCGAACACCGTCGACAGGGGATGTTCCGGGGTCAGGTGGCCCGGCATCACCCGTCAGGATCGCCCCGGATTGGACAAGCGGTGCATTGACGCACCGTTCCTGCGCGGTCGACTTCGAGGAGCAAGATGGCCCGTTCCGAACGAATCCTGGTTACTGGAGCCACCGGGTACATAGGCGGCAGGCTGGTTCCCCGACTGCTGCAGGAGGAGTACCGCGTCCGCGTTCTCGTACGCAGTCGGGTCCGGGTGCTCTCACGTCCCTGGTCCGACCAGGTCGAGATATTGACCGGCGACATCTTCGATCCCCAGACGCTGGCGAAAGTGTTGGCCGGGGTGGACTCGGCGTACTACCTGATTCACAGTATGTCGCGGGGATCGAACTTCCACAATTTGGACCTGGAAGCCGCCCGGGCCTTTGGGCAGGAGGCCCAAAAAGCAGGAGTCAACCGCATCATTTACCTGGGCGGTCTGGGAGACCCGGAGGGCAATCTCTCCCAGCATCTGCGATCGCGGCAAGAGACAGGGCAGGCGCTGCGGGAAGGTGGTGTCCCGGTCACGGAATTCCGGGCTGCGGTCATCGTGGGCTCGGGCAGCATTTCTTTCGAGATGATTCGCTATCTTGTGGAGCGTCTCCCCGTCATGATCTGCCCCAGGTGGATTTATTCCCGCATCCAGCCCATCGCCGTCCAAGATGTCTTGGAATACCTGGTTGGCGCCCTTGACACACCGGCAAGCCGGGGTCTCACCATTGAGATTGGCGGGAAGAATACAACCACCTACAAGGGACTGATGCTTGGCTATGCCGAAAAAAGGGGCCTCCGGCGCCTGCTGCTGGCCGTTCCCGTCTTGACGCCCCGACTCTCTTCCTATTGGGTGCACTGGCTAACTCCAATCCCATCCGACATTACCGTTGCTCTTGTTGAGGGGCTCCGCAACGATGTCATCGTGACCGATGATCTCGCTCGCACGATCTTCCCTCATATCGAACCGCAGGACTATGCCTCGGCCATCGACATCGTGATCAACGACCTTGACGAGGGACGGATCGACACATCGTGGAGTGATGCCGTAGGCACGACCCCAGAGCAAGATAATCCCGTCCGGCTGGAAACCCGCCAAGGAATGATCATTGAGCGTCGCCGTCGCCGGGTGGCAGCTTCGGCCCAAGCCGTCTACAGGGTTTGCACCGGCATCGGGGCAGCGCGAGGCTGGTACTTTGCCAACTGGACATGGCGTTTAAGGGGGATGGTGGACCGTCTGCTGGGAGGTGCAGGCCTACGCAGAGGACGACGCCATCCCGACAACTTGCGCATCGGCGATGCCCTGGATTTCTGGCGGGTGGAGGATTTGAAAGCCGACCGCCTGGTCCGCCTCAGGGCCGAGATGAAGCTTCCCGGCCGGGCCTGGCTCCAGTTTGAGATGCGGGAAGCCCAAGACGGAACAACCCATTTGGAGCAAACGGCGGCATTCATTCCCAAGGGATTGACCGGTCTAGCCTATTGGTACGGACTGTATCCTGTGCACGCCTGGATATTCGGCGGATTGGCAAGGGCGATCGCGAGCCGCGCTGAACACAGGATGACTTCGCGCGAACCAGATGCCGCGAACCATCGATAATCCAAGCTGCGCCCCTCCAAGCACAGCCTGCGCATGTTTCCGGTCTGAGCCAGAGTCAACATGGGTTTGAGCCGAAGTTGAAGCTCTTCCTAAGCGGTGGCATGGGATCCTGCCGGCGGAACTGATCACTGCCTCCGACACGGTCACGTGCAGTGTCTTCTGGCCTGATCATATTCACGATGGGCAGACCCCGAGGCGGGATGTCCGGTTCCCTGGCCATCCTCAAAATCGCCGTTGTCGTACCATGCATGAACAGTGGCGTCATACCGTGACGGACGATACTCCGGATGTAGTTCCAGGCCGATGAACCAAGATCCCCAGGACCTCTTTCAGGCCGAAGCCGCCGAACGCCGCCAGCAGCAGTCGCCGCTGGCCAACCGGATGCGTCCGTTGACGCTGGACGACTATGTGGGACAGGAACACATCATTGGCCCCGGCCGGTTGCTGCGACGGTCCATAGAGGCCGACCAGTTGTCGTCACTGATCCTCTACGGCCCTCCCGGTACCGGCAAGACCACACTTGCCAGTGTCATTGCCAACACCTCCAGCAGTGCCTTCGTCACGCTCAATGCCGTCCTGGCGGGAGTCAAGGTGCTGCGCGAGGAAATCGATGCCGCCGGACACCGGTTTGCCTATCGACAGCAGCGGACCACCCTGTTCGTGGACGAGGTCCACCGATGGAACAAGGCCCAGCAGGATGCCCTGTTGCCCCACGTGGAAAACGGCGCCATCATCTTCATCGGCGCCACCACGGAAAATCCGTTCTTCGAGGTCATCAAGCCTCTGGTCAGCCGCAGCCGGGTCTTTCAGTTGCGGCCACTGGACGACGATGCGGTCTCGACGCTCCTGACCCGCTCCCTCGAGGATCCGGTGAACGGATTCGGCGGTCAGCCGGTCGCGTTGGAGGACGAGGCGCGACAACATCTGGTACACATGGCCAACGGTGACGCGCGCAGCGCCTTGAACGCCCTGGAACTGGCCGTAAACACCACAGCCGAAGGCCAGGACGGCGTGATCCGGATTGACCTAGCCACGGCCGAGGAATCGATTCAGCGGCGGGCCGTCCTCTATGACAAGCAGGGCGATGTTCACTACGACGCTGTCTCCGCATTCATCAAGTCCCTGCGCGGCTCCGATCCGGACGCAGCCCTCTACTGGGGTGCCAAGATGATCTATGCCGGCGAGGATCCCTCCTTCCTGTTCCGGCGCATGGCCATTTTGGCGAGCGAGGATGTCGGCCTGGCCGATCCGCAGGCGGTCGCCGTGGTGGAAAGCTGCTGGAGCCTGTTCAACCGCATTGGCCTGCCCGAAGGCCTGTATCCGCTCTCACAGGCCATTCTCTACCTGGCCACGGCACCCAAGTCCAACTCCGCGATGGCGCTGTTCGCCGCCCTGGAGGCAGTGGAGCAAGAGAAGGACCAGGAGGTACCAACCCCGCTCAAGGACGGCAACCGCGATGCCACGGCATTTGGACACGGTGCCGGCTATCTCTACCCTCACGCCTATCGCGACCACTGGGTAGCCCAGCAATACCTGCCGGTCGGACTGGAAGGCCGAGTCTTCTTCGAACCGGGAGCCCTTGGCTACGAATCCGCCATTCGGGACCAGGTCTTGCGCCGTAGGGAGGAACTGCTGGCCGCGGCACCGGAACAAGCCGATGTACCCGCCGAAGGCATCACCTACTCACCCGACGATCCGGGCCGCGAGGACTGGCTACGACGCGCCGGCAACGCCGGCAGCCGTCATTTGGGAACGGTGCGGGATGCGATCTGCACGCGCGCCGGCATGCAGCGCCACGACCGGGTGCTTGTTGTGCGCGCAGACAACGGCCTGCTTCTAGCCGAAGCCTGCCGCGCCGTGCCGGAGGGCGGAGTGTGGGGCCAGGTTTCGTCACCCAAGGCCGCCGCCGGACTGAATCTCCGCTACAGCGAACTCCCCGAGTTGGATCGACCCGTGCTGGCCACAAGCCTGGGGGAATTGGATCCCAGCCTTCGGTTCGAGCGCGTGTTGGGGATGGACATGCTAGGTGGACCGCAGGAAGCCGAAGATCTCCTGTCTGTCCTGGCCAAGATTCTGGCCGACGGCGGCCGCATGGCCTTCAGCCAGTCCCTCCCGCTGATGGGCCAACGGGTTCACAGTCTCCTCGACTTCCGGGCAGAGGACAAACTGGGCACGCACCTGCGGGAGGTTGAGGAGAACCTATGGGCCAACCATCCCAACCCCTCCCTGCGCTGGACCGAAGTAGACCTCCGTGATCTACTGGCGCACCTTCCTTTGTCAGCCGAGATCGAACTTCTGGAGACGGTCGACCAGCGTTTTGTCTCGGTCAAGGAAATCAGGTCCTGGCTCAACCCGCAGAGTGCGCTGGGAGCCGCACTGAGTAGCAGCGGTTTTTCGTCCAACGACCTAGCAGGTTTGTCCCTGCGCATGGAGCAGGAACTGGGCAACCAAACCGTTCCCTGGCAACGCGTAACAGCCTTGGTTGTAACCAAGCACCACCCCTGAAGCCACATGGGGTGTCTGTGGCAATTTCAGGGGCGTACGTGCGTGGTGTCCAGGTGCACCTGGTACAGACGGCCAGCAGGCGCGCCCAGACCCTGGTTTGACACCCGCGCCGATGGCGACGAAAGACGCTGTTCCAGCGTCAGAAGCGAAGTGGCAGGTTGTGCCACGGGATCTTCGTACGCAGGAGGTCATGGACCTCGTGCGGGAATCAGCACAGGTCAGCGGGGAATCCTGTCCGGATCCTGGTGCAGCGGACGGGGATAGAACTTGAATTCGACGGTGCGCAGCGCGTGACGGGCCATGGGCAGGGACGGCGAAGGGAAAAGCAAGGCGGTCACGATGATATAACCCAAGGCAAACAGCCCTTTCATTGATGGGTATATGAGCCTCAAATAGGTTTATGGAGTGTAGGAACCGGAGCGTAGCAGGTGGGGCAGCGCCAGTGAACAACTATTGCGCTTGCAACCAAAGTACACGCTCGTCGCCAAGCGTTGGCGAACTCCTGCGTCTCATCGCATAAATTCCGCCCGCAGCGTGACGGAGCCTCCCTGGATGCCGCCGTCGTCGAGAGCCAGGATGTTGAACACATTGTCGCTTCCCATGGCGAGCTAATGCTCCCCGGGCTCTGCGGCTACCGAGTGGGTCTTCACTGCTGTACGACTTGGGCAAGCCTCTCCTGAGAGTGCGAGAAGCTCCATAGCCTCATCCAGACAGACACATGTACACGGTTTACATATCGAGTAGTTGCATCATAATTTGTAAACCACACGGAAGGAATGTGCCCAATGTTTAGCGAGTGTCTCAAACTCGCCCGAAAACGCAGGGGCCTTTCTCTGCGGGCGTTGTCCTCAGCCATGGGCGGCATCGTCTCGGCCCAGGCGATCGGCAAATACGAACGGGCAGAGATGATGCCGAGCTCAACCGTGGCCATCGCCCTGGCCAAGGCTCTGGAGGTGCCCCTGAGCTACCTATTGAGCCCTTCCCGCGTGTCCTTGGGGCATGTTGAGTTTCGGAAGTTGGCCTCGACCAAGGCCAAGGATCGTGCGGCGGTTGAGAGCGAGGTCCTCGATCGCGTGGACCGCTATCTGCAAGTTGAGGAGATCCTGGGGCTCGCCATCACGGAACAGGATGGACCAGATGGAGTTCCCTACAGGATCAACGCAGTGGAAGATGCGGAGGATGTGGCCACGTCGGTTCGCACCGCGTGGAACCTTGGAGGCGGACCGATCCCGGACATAACCGAACTGCTGGAAGAGCGTGGCATCAAGGTGTTCAAATGGCGTTTGCCCGGATCAGTGGATGGGCTCAGTTGTCGGGTGCACCGGATCCAAGGGGACGACGTTCCCGTGGTCGTCTGCTCCACCGGGAAGTCGTTCGAAAGGCAGCGGTTCACGATTGCTCACGAACTGGGCCACCTAGTCCTGGACATCCCGCCCACGGTGCCGGCAGAAAAAGCCTGTCAGCGCTTTGCCGGTGCGTTCCTGGCACCCGGGGATGAGCTTGTCCGTGAAGTAGGGTGCCGCCGACTCAACTTCGGCTTCGAGGAACTCATTGAAATCAAGCATATCTTCGGCATCAGCGCGGCGGCTTTGGTCATGCACATGCGCAACCTGGGAATCATCACGGAGGCCACGGTCCGGAACATAGTCAGCGGCATCGGACGCGGCTGGAGAACCGAGGAGCCACGTCCTCTCGAACGAACCGAGTGCCCAACCCGTTTTCGGTGCCTCTGCTTGAGAGCGCTGGTGGAGCATGCAATTTCGGTGTCCAAGGCTGCGGAGTTGCTCAGACTGAAAGTCAGCGAGATCGAAGGCATCATGGCTGGCACTGATGCATTGGAGTGTCGATGAAGATTCTCGTCAGCGATAGCTCCGTCCTAATCGAGTTGATAATGGGGCACAGGGTTCGAATCCCTCTCAGCGCATCCGGTCTCCAGAACCTATGCCAACCTGCCACAGTCCGGTGCAATCGCCGAACAGGGAGGCTGGCTGTCTGGTAGACGCTTCACGGACCGTGCGCAAGCCTC
>VXMJ01000063.1 GCA_009841145.1 Caldilineaceae bacterium SB0661_bin_34
CGAACCAGGCCAGTTGGAAACGCCCCCGCGCCCAGTTCGCCGCCACCCGCGCCCAGCCCGCGTGCTCCAGCATCCGCGTCGCCTGCTTGTCGGTCGGGTCCAGGGCGATCCGGTGGGACTTGCCCAGCCCTTGCAGATGCTTGCTCATGGGGCCGTGGCAGGCCCGTCTTCGGACTTCAGGACTTCGAGCAGCTGGCGCGCCTTGGGCGACCGGCGGCCGTACAGACGCGCCGAGAACTCCGTGATGATCGCGAGCACGTCCCGGGCCAGTTCCTCCTCGAAGGAGGGGGGATCGGTCCGATGGATCACCACCACTTCGACCCCCTGCTTCTCGCACAAGGCAAACACCAACTCGGCCCCGAAGCGCAGCAGCCGATCCCCGTGGGTCAGCACCAGACGCTGCATCCGGCGGCGCAGGATCAGGTCCAGCAATCGCTGCAGGCCGGGCTTGTCATACTGCAACCCACTGCCCAGGTCGCGGATGATCTCGGTGCGCCAGCCCCGGGCCGCGCAGTACGCTTCCAGGGCGGCGTGCTGACGGTCCAGATCGGCCTTTTGGTCAGGGCCGGACACACGGGCATAGCCGACGGTCGCGGCCGATTCGTTGCTTGTGCCCAGCAACGCGGCGCGGTCATAGTAGCGCGTCCCCGCTGCCGACTTGCGCGCCGGCAGCAACTCGCCGGTCTCCTCCCACTTGCGCATAGTCTTCACGCCCACGCCCATCAGCGCGGCGGCCTCGCCTATGCGTATCAGTCGGTTTTGATGCTTGGCCATAAGACAGTATACTACCATATAATACCCATTTCAGAGAACTGTTACTACCCCCATCGTGATCAGCAATTGCGGCCGGTCTGCACATGCGACCGACCCGGAACAGGTATCGTCGAAGATGCGTTCGCAGCCCGCGGCCCGCAGGGCGTCGATTTGCAGATCGTGGTTTTGTTCGTGGGTCGAAACCCTGGTGTAGCCAACCTTCATCTGTAACTCCCTGCGGATTGTGGTTCGGAACCGTTCACGATCGCGGACAGTATCAAAAACGGTGTATGGTGTGGATAACGGAACGGCAAACCCCCTATAATCGACGCATGAACCAGGTTGTCGCACAGGCCACTGCCCACGACGCGCACGCCTGCCGCGTGGCGCAGGTCGTCGAACAGGTCGAGGGCGTCGAACGGGTGATTCTGTTCGGTTCGCGCGCCCGTGGCGATTTCCAGCCTGGTTCAGACCTCGACCTGTTGGTCGTGTACGCGCCGGGGTGTTCCCGAAGCGACGTCTTCCTTCCGTGCGTGCAGGCGGCGAAGGCGGCGACAGTCGGCGAGTACGGCCGCTCCGTCAGCGTCGACATCACGCCGCTGGCGTCCGACCACTTCGACTTCATGCAGCACGGCATCAACCATGTGGCCGCCCATGCGGCCAGGGAAGGGATTACGCCGATGGGCGATGTCTACCGGCCACCGTCCGAACCCCGGGAACCAGCCTTGCCGGAACATCAAAGGCGGGAATCAATGGAACGTGCCTTCCATGCGGTTGGCCACCTCGACGCCCTGGAGGGATTGTTCGAGCTGGGACCGGACCACTATCGGCGACCCCAACAGTGGGAGATCAATGTCGGCACACAGGCCCAAAGGGTTTTGGAACATGGCCTCAAGACCGTGATCGCCGCACATGGCGACGCCTATGAATGGCGGCATCCCTTGGGCGGACAACTCGAACATGCGCAGCGGCACGTACCCGGCCTCTCGCTCCGGTCGAACCTGGCCGTGCTGACCACCTTTTCCGGCGGTGATGTTTACGACACGCCGGAACTCGAAGTCGGGGCTGACGAATTGCTTGCAGACATACGCGCCGATGTGCAGACCCTGTTCGCCATCTGTGCCGAGAAGGCCGGTTTCGACCCCTGGGCAATCGACAGGTCGGACTTTCAATCGGCGTAGCCCGTCCCCCCTGTCGCGGTTTGCAGTCCCGTACCGTGCCAAAAACATGCCGGGGGCGTGTGGCGGGACGATGAATTCGGGACGGGTTTAGGAACGACGGCGGCCAAACGGCCCGGCGCGGGGCCCTGAAGCGCGAAAGATGTGGATCTTGTGTTCCTGGGCATCATCGTTCTCGCCGTCACCTTGACGATCGCGAGTCCGAAAAGGGACGATACCGCCTCAACCAATAGGGAAAGATCGGCTGTCATGGATACACACTCACAGATGAAGTGGGAAGGCGCATGACCGGACCTTCGGCCACTCAGGCAGAAACCGTCCTGAACGGTAAGCTGGGCGACCTGCTCATTGCGCGGCATCCCAGATGGAACGAGCACAACGTGTTCATCTCGTGGCTGCTCTTGAAGCAATGCGGGACGATCCAAGATGTCGGGTTTCCGAATCCGGGTTGGCTGTTCGCATACGGCGATTGGGTAATTGAGCTGTGATATCCACCTGTACATCACCTGAGCTCAAATCATTCGCCGAGTCCAACTTCAATGTTGGAAGCTTTGAGGTCGGCTCAACTGACTACAATCTCGACCCTGTCTCAACCACCGAACCGGTGAGCAAGGAGTGTTCGGCCTGGCACAGGAAGATGAAGCAGGTGCAGAACAAGCGTTCAGAACCGATCGCCTTGCGCTATCTAACGCAGTCTACATAGGGGTACTGTGGTCCGCGTCGACCTCTCGACCTTCGGGCTCAACGAGTAAGGTGCGCCAAGCCGCGGGGTCGGCCATCACGACAGCGATCCGATCTATGGCGTCGGCGGGCGAACCGAACTTTTGCCAATGGGATTCGGTGCGCGTCAACTGGGAATCCGTCAGGATATTGCCAAGCAGTTTCCGCAGTGCGTTGATGTGGGTCGCATCAAGCACCTCCTGCTGAAACTGTTGCTTTTCCCTGTCGCTGAGTTTGTGGCGGGCGTAGTGGGCAAGCGGCAGCGTGCCGAAGCCTCCCAGCACATCATCGCCCACATACTCGCTGTAACCCACCTCGCGGGGCATTTTGCCCGTCGCTGCCAACGCGTGGTCGGCCATCGCCAGACAGGCACCCTGCGCCGCAGCAACCAACGTTTCGGTAGGCAGCGTAGGCCACTCCACCTGCGAGTCCTGGCTGTAGCGCGACGTTTGGTAATAGGCATCCAGCTGCCTCAGATGGGACGCCGGCGCGGCAGTGAGCAGGACGCTGTGCGGATCGGCGGGCAGCAGACCGGCGAGCGTCGTCAATGTATGCCGACCTCTATTGTCCTTGACGACATCGAAAACATCGATGCCCAATGCACCCAGCGCGGCTTTTACGCATCGTTCGAGCGCGTTGTGTGCGGCCATGACCGCATCGCCTTCGGCTTCGTCGGAGCCGAAGGCGACCAACGCATATTTCAAATATCGCCGTCCGGCTTGCAGCAGATCCCTGACTCCTTCCCAAGTATCGTTTTGCTCCATGGGGGGTAGCGGTTCTCCTGCAGGGGTCATTCCGTGTCGCTGCACCTGCCCGGCGATGTGGGGCAGCGACGTGCGGCACTTGTCGAACTCGGCGCGCGTGAAGTGGAATATCTGTGTAGAGGGCAACTCCGCATACGGCTGCCCTTGGGCGCAGATTTGCGCCAATGCTTCCTCGGCGGTATCCCTGTCGCCGCCAATCACCGCCAGATCGATGTCCGAACCCGACTGCCAGTTACCGGCGGCACGCGAACCGAAGAGCAGCACCTGCGCGTCGGGCAAACTTGCCTGCAGATCGCCCGCCAACGCCAAGGCGCGGGGATCGGGGCCGCCATGACCTTGCGTCGGGTCGGCGGTGAATCGTTCCAAAGCAGCGGCCATGTTGCGGTTTCCGATTTACGTTCGCAAGGAGGAGATACCGACAACGGAGGATTGTACGCCACGTACGAAGGCAGTCCTGGGGGTATGGTCCATGCGCAGGAAGCGGACCATGCGCGTCAACACTTGGTCGAACTCCCCGTGAGGCCCTTCCATGCATTCGATGCAGTTTGGATCAGGTAGAGCTTGGTGTGTATCCAATTGCAGGGATCCCAAAGGCGGATCGGCACTTGGGAAAGGCGTTCTTGGCGTTCACAAATGGCCCTGCACTGCGCCCGTTCCCGTCCCAAGCGCCGGTTGACCGAGCAAGGGTTCTGATACAGGGTTCTTGGGCCATAGGGTTGCTTATGCGGCAATCAAGCCGATAGCCCCATACCTGAGAATTCGACACCACAGATCCCGCTACCATTCGCCCCGGAATTTGGCAACGCTCGGAGCATACCGAACCGTACCAATACAACGGCAGCAGTCCCCACCGCTGTGCGGGGCTTCTGTTTGGCAATTGCAGGTGCTTTTGGGCGGGGAGCGGTGTCAGCCGGAATTGAAGATGCTTTCCATGAAGGCGTGGACATCCGGTGCCCTTTGCAGCAACGCAAACCTGCCCCAGCTCCCGGGCATGCCGAAATCCGACAACCTCCAGGTGGCGTTGAAGTACAGCGTGGTGAAGACGGCAAAAAACTCCTCGACGTTCAACATCGCATAGGTGCCCTCAAAGCGCCCCAGCCGCCGGGCCCGCTCGTAGAGGGCCTCGATTTGCACGTGATCGGCCGGAGTGAAGCAGAGGTTTTGAATGAGGTGCGCGAACTCGTGGATCGTCACGTCCGACCATGCGCCGGTGTCGCTCGACAGGGCGAGCAGATTGTCCTCCGGGATGCCGGACACGGGCTGGCCCGGAATCCCGCCAAGGCCGAGGTACGTATCGTACGGGTCCCCGACCTCATCGGGCTGCCCCTTCAAATACGCAAATTCCGGCAAGTCGGTCACGTAGCCGTCGCCGGGGTAGATCGCCAACTCCGCACCCGCCTCCGCCAGACAGTCGGGAATGCCGGGTCGCACATTGGCCAGCATCTGTTCCACCCGGTCGCCCGCGGCGTGCAGGGCCCGCGGGTCGACCTGGGCGGGTGCTTTGATCCACACGTCCCCGCGTTGCAGGAACTGCGCGTAGTAGGACGGCACCGCAACCACGCTCAGGCTGTTGAGCAACGACCGCCCAATGCTGTCGGCCTCTTCGCTTGCGCATATGCGATGCTGCGCGCGGAAGGCGCGGGCCGGCCCGACCTGCGAACCGCCCACCATGATCACCTCCTCGACATCGAGCAGGCACGCACCGGGGCTTTCCCGCACGCGGTATTTGAGAACGTACCGTGCCCGGCCGACCGCGTCCCGCTTCTCGAACGATTCGACCTCGAACACCAGCGCATGCGGCCAGTCCGCGCGCAGATTGGCCCGTATCGTTGCTGCCAGACTGTCGAGCGAGGCGCCGTCCGGATGGGAGTGCGAACGAAGTCGCAGGCTGCCGTCGCCCACCCACTCCGAATCGGCGACGTACGACCACTCCCGTGTCCAGCCGGCGGGAATGTCGACCGCGAACGCGTAGTCGTGGTTCCGGATTACGATGCCGGTGTCGATGATCGTCGCCTGCCGTGGCGGGCCCGCGGTCTTGGCGAGCGCATCCATGATCGACCGCACGGCGTCTGCGAGGGTGGGTGTGGCGCGGGCAATGGGTGTGGGCGAGCGCACAGGACGTGCCGTCGCCGTTGGCAGCGGCACCGACGGATCGATTGAATCCAGGTACGCCTGCCAGCCCCCCACGTGGCGCGACATGATCCAACCGACTTCCCCGGTCTCGGTCTTCAGCTTCAGAAGCGTCCATCCGGCACCGCCTCCCGACCTCCCCGTCACGCAGACCTGAAGCCCGGGTTCAAGTTCCCGGCTGGAGTAGTTGAACGTCGCCGGTATCGAGCCTTGCAACACATACTGAAGCTCGCCTTCACACTCCATCCGCGGGGCCGGTGGCGTCGCCTTGGTCGCCACCACGGTCGACCGTGTGAATCCAAGGCCCAGACCGCAGGCGACGACTGCGATCAGGATCCCGCTGACAAGGTACCTAATACAACTGCGACGAGACTTCGACACTGTGGGACCATCCGTGGAAAGCATTATGGATCTACTCCGAATCGCCCGCACGTGACCAGCGCGCCCATTCGGTGGACAAGGCTCCGCCGCCGAAGGCCCGCATCGAACCTGGAATTGACGGAATCACCTGCTTCCCGGCAAATCGGCATACCTAGGAAGGCCGAGACGGCCGCATTCAGGCGTCCTGCGCCCTATGGCACTCCGAAGCTTCGACGGTTTTCAGTCGGATCGGTGCCTATTGGCACGCGGAGGCGACCTCGGTGAACATGCGCTGCAGTGCGGCGCTTCAAGGTTCACCGCCGGAGACCGTAGATAATTCGCCAATCCGTTGCCGGATGCGCCTGGAGGCAACTGCAACTGCCAGGCCCACATCCACTGTTCGGTTACCCAGCTGTTGATAGCCGACACTGAATTCAAGTTCAGCGATGGGGTCCAGATCGATGGTTGCAGACTGCGTTAGCTTTGCGCCGTCAAGTCGCCACAGCATGGAGAACTCCACACTGAACCCGCGGGCTGTGTTGCCGGTGTATGTCTCGAATCTGTAGGCATGCCTAATCTCCAATGACCTTGTACTGCTCAATTTGAAACCGTCGGCAACAATGCCCGTCTTCGTCTTTGGCCAGTAATGAGCTTTCAACAGCTCGCTGGAATTGCTCTCGCTGCCATCCATGGATACATAAGAGATCGAAACGACTCTGCGAAACAGCTCGGAGATTTGATCCAGTTCCGTGTCCAGTTCGTCCAAGATCGGTCGAATGGATCGCGTGAATGCCAAGTCCAAAGCCCTGACGTCAGCTTCATCGGGAGCCGGCCCCTTGTTTCTGTCCACGAAGGCGGCGGTTTCGCGGCTCTCGTCAAGCCTGGCCAGGGTTCCGCCCAAGATGGCCAACGGTACCACTTCGCTGTCACTGCGGGACTGGGCCTCCGTGCCGCCGTACACTACAAACTTGGAAGTGACGTTGGGCACCAGCTCGGCCACGCGGTGAAGCGACTTGAAGTAGCCCGCACTGATGGTCGCACCCGACTTGACCTCGAAGGCGGCGATGTCTTGCCCGGCGGGATAGAGAAGATCGCACTCCAACCGTTTCACGTCTCGGTAAAAGTGCAGGTTGTCAGCTCTTTTTCTGCGGTTGTAGCGATGCTTGACCGCCTCCGCCACCACCGCGTTTTCAAAGAGGGGACCGCGCAAGGGGTGGGTGGCAATTTGGTCGGCACTCTCTATGCCAATCAGGTAGGCAGCCAGTCCGACATCGTAGAAATAGAGCTTGGGGGACTTGATCAGACGCTTCCTGATATTGGCGAAGTAGGGAGGAAGCCGGAAGACGATGTAGCTCTCCTCCAATATTGAGAGCCATGCCCGCACAGTGGTGCGGGACACCCCCACATCGTCGGCCAACGAGTTGTAATTGACGAGCTGCCCCACCCGTCCGGCACACAGGCGCACGAAACGCCGGAAGTCGATCAGGTTGTGTATTCCTGCGAACTGGCGTGCGTCACGCTCCACGTAGGTATTGACGTATTCGGCCAGCTCCTGGGTGGGATTGAGGTTCTGGTCGATGATGCGGGGATAGAAGCCGGCATAGAGAATGTCGTCCACTGCGTCACCGGCACCCGCCTGCTGACGTTCTGTCAACGACAAGGGCAGCAGGTGAAATGTAGCCTTTCTGCCGGCCAGGGATTGCTTGATCCTGCGGGAAAGCTCGAACTGCGCACTGCCTGTCAGAGTGAACAAGCTGTTCGACCCTTTTTCGTCCACGACCACCTGGATGTAGGACAGGAGCCCCGGCACATGCTGCACCTCGTCGATGATGGCACCGCCATCAAGCCGGGCCAGGAATCCCCTGGGATCCGACTCGGCGAACTCCCGCTCGTCCAGAGCCTCCAGGTTGACGTACTTCAAGTCCGGGAATGTGGCCCGGCAGAGTGTCGTTTTCCCCGACTGCCGGGGACCGGTCACAGCGACAATCGGGTGCTGCTGAAAGGCCGGCTTCAGGTATCGAGCCAAGTCTCTTTTGATCATCGCTAATGGGTACAATTGTAATAGGGACTAGTCAATTGTACCCATGATGGCCAATGCTACGATCGTTTTGTCCCCTTCACGCGGCCTCCTCAATGAAGTGCTTTTGTAAGGGTTGCCGGTCCCACCCACTGAGGAAAATGAACTCGTGAGTCCATCTTGGTGTTCCCGCTCGTGTCGGAACCCCTCACTGTCTTGAGGACGAGAACCCGATCCCGTCCACTGCGCACAACCAGGTCGATATCGCCTGAATCTGTCGATTTCCCTCGGCTGGGCCCAAACCACTTGCCCAACGTCCCTGTCCCATCCGCCTGTACCACGCGACAACCGGGATCATTCGGTACCAGGCGGCACCACGCGAAACCGACCGGAGGGGATTCCGGTCGGTTTCGCGTGGGCAATCAAGCCCTAAACAGTCTGTCTTGGTACGACAATCAGGTGGAGATGGCGGGAATCGAACCCGCGTCCGAAACAGTGTCCCGAAAACGTCTACAAGCTTAGTCGCCGGATTGTGGCTTTAGCCGACTTCGTATCCCCGGCGACGGGGACGAAGGGGCGAGTCGATGGTCTTGGGCAGCCCTATCGACATCCGGCTGCTGCATCCCCCAGTGTCTGACGGCCTCACGGAAACCTGCGGGCGGCATTCCCGTGGACCGAGACCCAACCGGAGTTGGGCCGGATGCCTAACTTTGGTCTACGCAGCCACGCCGCCAAGGGCGGGAGCAGCGGTGAAGCCAAAGTTGAAGCTCATACCTGTGTTCTTGGCACTTGTATGTTGTGTGCGCCTTTTTTACGTGGGAGTCGCTCCACGGCTTGCGGTTCGCGGATCCAGTTGCCCCGTCGAAGCCTGTTCATCCCCCTGTGACCCTTGGTCGAGACAGGGCGGGATTGTACAACAAAATCCACGTTCCGAAAGGGGCCTGGCGAACCAAATCCGTGCGCCTGTTCAGGGAACCGTGCGCGTCGAGGTATCGGCCCCTACACGATTAGCATGGCGTCTCCGAAGCTGTAGAACCGATACCCCTCGCGTATGGCTGTGGCGTAGGCCTCCAGCAACATCGTCCGGCCGCGGTCGGGGTCCGCATGCAGCTCTCCGATGAAGGCGCTGATCATGAACAGCGGCGTGGACCGCGGCAGGTGGAAATTGGTCAGGATGCAGTCCACCGCCCTGAACCGAAATCCGGGATAGATGTAGGTGTCCGCCAGCCCGGCCGCCGGCCGGAGTTCCCGGCTTCCGGGATCGGCCCCGCCTTGCCGGACTGCCCATTCCAGCGTTCGGGTCGTCGTCGTTCCCACGCTCAGAACGCGTCCGCCGGCGTTCCTGCAGCAGTTGACGGCCTGCGCGGTGGCCTCCGGGACTTCCACGGGCTCCCCCGACAGGGTGTGCTGTGTTAGATCGTCGGCCCGCACCGGGGCAAACGTGTCCCTGCCAACCTGCAGGGTCACCGAACACACTCCCATGGTGGCGGCGGCCACCGCGTCCAGCAGGTTCTTGGTGAAATGCAGGCCGGCCGTCGGGGCCGCCACACTGCCGGCTTCCCGGGCGTACACGGTCTGATAGCGCTCCCGGTCCCCGGTGAAATCCTTGATATACGGCGGCAACGGCACGGTTCCATGCCTGGCCAGCACAGCGGCGTCCAAGGCACAAGACATGGTGACGATGCGCGTGCCGTCGTCACCGATCTCCTGCACTACAGCCGGCATCTCGATCCCGTCGGAGCCAATCAGGGACAGACTTCCGCCCTGGGCAGGCACCGAACCGCGGATCAGGCACCGCCATGTCCGGCGTTCCGGATCAAGGGCCTCCAGCAGGGTCACCGACAGATGCCCGCCGGTGTCCCGGCGGGCGCGGAACTGGTACTCCGAGACCCGCGTGTTGTTGTGCACCAGCAGATCGGTCTTCCGCAACAGGCCGGGCAGCTGCCTGAATCGCAGGTGCCGGCAGGATCCCGTGCGGCGATCCAACACCAGGAGCCGACTAGAGTCCCGCGGTTCCGCAGGTTGTTGGGCAATCAAGCCTGCGGGAAGCTCGAAGTCGAAGCCTGCGGTGTCCATGCACCTAGTGCACCATTTCGTAAGTTCTTCGGGCATGCGCAATGCGGGCCAGGATGGCGTCCGCACTTTTCTTCCAGCGCGGGGGCAGGGCGTGGCGATTGCGGCCCCGCACATAGCGGCCGAGGGTGGCCCTCAGCGCCGCCGCGTCGACGAAGGAGCCGCGGGCCAGAACCTGCCGCTGCAAGGCGCTGAACCAGTGCTCGACCGGGTTCAGCCAGGAGGAACCGGTGGGGGTGAAGTGGAAGTGGAAGCGGGGGTTGACCTCCAGCCAGTCCCGCACCTTGCGGTGCTTGTGGGGTGAATAGTTGTCGAGGATCAGGTGCACCTGCTGGGTGGGGAAGCGCCGAGCCAGCTGGCGCAGGAAGGCCAGCAGCTCCTGATGCCGGTGGCGCTGGGCACAGGCGTAGTAGACATTGCCGGTGTCGAGGTCCAGGGCTGCCAGCAGGGCCAGGGTGCCACCGCGGACGTAGTCGTGGGTGCGGGTGGCGGTGTGGCCGGGCACGACGGGCAGGCCCGCCTGCGTGCGCGCCCGGGCCTGCATCTGGGGCTTCTCGTCGAAGGACAACCTCACGACACCGGGCTCCCTTTTTTTTCGAGCACCGCGATCACGTCCCGCAGCTTGGCCTCGAAGTGGGGGTCGTTGGACAGCTTGAAGGTGCGCACACGATGGGGCTGGAGGCCGGCCTCCCGCCACCAGCGGTGGATGCGGGCGGCCGAAAAGCCGGTCTCCCGGGCCATCAGGTTCACGCTCCAATGCGTGCGCCCGTCGGGCGGCGCCGACCGCAGCGTGCGCCACATGACCAGCGCGTCCGCCTCGGTGTAGACCGGCGGCCGACCGCGGCGGGGGCGGTCCTCGAGCCCCGCCAGGCCCTCGGCCAGGTAGCGGTCGCGCCAGGAGGCCACCGTGTCGTGGGTGGCGCCGACCGCCGCGCCCACGGCCGCCAGGGTCCGGCCGTCCGCCAGCCCCAGCAGCATGCGCGCCCGCTGCACCTGGCGGTGGGGCCGGGTCCGAGACCGCGCCCACTGCTCCAGGACCGGACGGTCGCCGCTCCGAAGGGTCAAGCCGCGGGGATGGGCCATGAGGTTTGCCGGCCTGGATTCACGGGGGTGCAAGACCACCATCATGTTAACCCAACTACTTCCACAACGGTGCACTAGCTTAATCAAAGAGAGCTTAATCAAAGAGACCCGACTTGGTCGGGTCTCCTCGAAGGCAGTCCGGCAGGACGAAGGTCAGGCTGGGCGACGCTTGTTGTCGAATTCCCTCCACAGTTCCCTGGTCTTGCCGTTGGCCGCCTCAATCCCTTCCTTCAGGGCCTTGTCAAGCCTCGACTGGTAGGTGTTGTCGTAGGCGGTGCCGGGATTGGGACCAAACACATGGCCTACCAGCCAGCCCACGGCCGCACCTACGCCCACACAAAACAGAAACTGTACGGTCCTCATGTTCAAGCACCGGCCCGCAACCGGTCGGTAAGGCCCTCCAGACTGGTGGCCGACGGAGCAGAGGCATTCTCCGTTGAGGCCTCCGCTTCGATATTATCCTCGACCGGGATCACAATGGCCAGGAGCAGGTAGAAGAAGCCGATGCCGACAAAGGCCGTGGCAAAACCGAGCAGCACAAACCCGATGCGAATCAGCACCGGATCCACGCCCAGCGACTGACCCAGACCGCCGCAGACACCGAACAGCACCCGATCCTTGCGGGAACGGGACAGACCGGAGAAGCGGTGGAGTTTGGCGCCGACCTTTTGCCGGGCGGCTCCCAAGTCCGCCACCTGGTCGCGCATGGTCTCTCCATTGCTGCGATTGCGAAACTTCTTCAGGGCATAGAACCCGATGGCAATCAGAAGGATCGGTCCGATGGTCATGCTGCCCACGGAGATCAGGAAGTCGAAGATGCCGAGATTGGATGCCAGCAGCACAATCCCGACGGCAATCAGACCCCATGCAACCCACACGCCGTGCTTCGCCTTGAGGCTGGCGGTGGCCGGAGCCGTGATGCCCTCTTCCGACGTTCCCACCGGCAGGAACAGCCAAAACAGAATGTACAGGGGCAGGGCGCTGCCAATCGAGAATACAATCAAGCCAAGCCAAATCAGCCGCACGATGCCTTCCGACACCGACAGGTAGTCGGCCATGCCCCCGCATACGCCACCGAACACCTTCTTGCGAGGGTGTCGCATCCAGCGACGGCGGGGAGTGGCCCGAGGCTCCGGTTCCACCGGCTGATCGGCAGGTTGTCCGGAGGTCCCGACCTCTTCCGTAGCGTCCGGGTTCGCCGCATTCTCTTCCACCGACTGCGAGGCACTTTCCTCGATCGGTTCTTTCGTGTCCATCCTATGCTCCTTCCCTGGAAATCCCGCTTGCGGGGCAATCATCCGCCGTCGTCGATTGTGCTGGAGACCTGCACCGGACGCAAGCTCATTTGTACATACGCCCTTGGCGACCCGGCGGTTGCAGGATTGGCAACCGCAACGGACGAACCCATTCTCCGAGTTGCAACGGGCATCGGACTGCCCAATCTGGTAGTCTGAATCCATACCCTCGACTTCCAGCCGCCGCAACTTCGGCGACAAGTCCACCACGGCCCGGAACCTTCCTTCCAAGCGCATGCCCCTGCATCCCATCGCACCGGGACGGACCCGGCACACTCCGGTTTGGCGCCGTTCGGGTCTGCTCGTCCTGTGCCTGGCGGTGGCCGCAACAGTGTTGTCGCTCCAATCGCGTCTGGGCCTCGCCCAAACCAATTCCGTGCCGCCTGCCAACGACTTGGCGTACGTCTCCCGACTGCGCATCCACAACCCGGACCCGGCTCAGGTTGTCGCGTGCGAACTGACTCTGATTGACGGTGTCGGCACCGAAGCAGGCCAGTCCCTCGCCGTCCGCCTTAGACCGCGCGTCACCGAGATTGTGGACCTGAACGACTTGCCCAGCCTGGCGACCGGGGCCTACTCCGGCTATCTGGACTGCAGCCATGCTGTCTCTACGGTCCTCATCTACGGTGAACCGGGCGATCGCATCTATACCGCCTATGCCGGCACGGACGAACAGCAGACATCCCGGAAATGGCAGGTGTTGGAGGTCCACACCGGCTCCGGGAACTCCGAATTTGCCTCCAGCATCATCGTCCAGAACGCAGGTGCGGAACCGAACGACCTGACCATCCGGTTCCTGTCCCGCAGGGACGGTAGCCTGATCCACACGATCAGCCTGTCCGGGCTTCCGGCCTGGTCAGCGACTAAAGCTGACCTGGTGGACTTCCCTGCCCTGGCCGAGCATGAGACCGTGCGGGCCGAGGTGGCGAGTTCAGGCCCGTCCGCGGTCCTGGTCTTTCACCATGATGCCGGCGGCGACAACGACGGATCCGCCTTCCGCTTCCCCCGGGCCGCCTTTGTGCCTTCCCACGCAACGGCAACGCGCTTCGCCTACCCGGCCATGCTGGTGAACTATCAGGAATTGAACACCACCTTCGAGGTGCTGGGTTTGGGATCCGAACCCGTCCGCCTGTCGGTTGAATATCCAGGATTCGGCACGCAGGAGTGGGAACTGACCCCGGGACGGGTTACCACCATTGGCCGTCCCGCGTTCATGCCGAAAGGTTCCTACGTCGCGTCGGTGGTGATCACCGCCTCGCATCCGATCGCCATGCAGGCGCACACGCGCCACACCAACGGCAGCATCGCCGTCCTGACGGCCACCGAGCAGGCCGGCACCAAGGTCAGTGCGCCACTGATCCTGCGGCGCCGCGACGGCTTCAGTTCCATGGTTACCTGCCAGAACCTTGGCGACCAGGCCACCGAGGTCATTTTTGAACACGTCGGGCGGTTTGCCCGGATCAAATACGCCGAACCCGGCCACTCCATCACGCGGCACATGGCTCAGGAGAACCTCCTGCCCAACAATTACGACGGGACGATGGTCATCCGGGCCGAGCAGCCCATCAAGTGCGTCGTGGCCCAGCTGCGGGACCCGCCCGCGGACGAAGCTGCGGGAGCGGCACCGGTCCTGTCGGAGGCTGCCGAAGTTCGGTCGCTTCTTGTGTACGAGGGGCTGGCCACCCCCTGAACAGCCAGCTCGGCACAAACAAGTTCCTGCCAAACCCAACCGCGCGGTTCCGGATGCCAGGGACCCTGCGCGGATGCTTTCGTGAACGTTGCCCGAACCGCGCGGCACTCCCGTTCCGATCTCGGCGCCTCCTACGGATCGTCGCCTCGCAACTTCCGGGCAATTTCGTCCGTCAGTTCCTCCACTTCCGTGTGGGGGTCCAGTTCTTCCGTGTGGGGAACCAGTTCCGCCAAGCTCATGGCCGCCCACAGCTCCTCGGCGTCGATCTCTTTTAGTTTTAGTTGGGTGTCGGCATCCTGCTCGACAAACTGTGCTAAACGCAGAACCTGAGCCTTCGCTTCAGCCCGGACTGCCTCCAGGTGCCTTGCCGTCTTGGGGTAAACGAAGTCCGCTGCGTCTTCTTCGTCGTCGTCCCACAGCGGCAGAAGTCCCTCCAGGAAGTACATGACGCTGAACCGGAACGCCTCCACCAATCCCGAAGCCGTTACTTCCTCGGATTTTCGACGCGTCCGCGAGTCGTCGAACCTCGACGCCATGGCCTGAAGCTCATCCAAGTCGTTGAACAGTAGTCCCAGGGCTCCGTACAAATCCAGCATTGCCACGACCGAAATGCCCTGTGAGTCCATCTCGGCGCGCAAGCGTCGGTAATCCGAATTGGCCATATCCGCACCTTTGCCATCCGTTGTCTCTGCGCCATGGTAGCAATCCGGGCAGCTTTTCCCGGTTGTTCCCAACTCTCGGTCCGACGGCACGCCGGCGAATACCTGTCATCCACGGGGGGCGACCGCACCGGGCCAGCGATCGACCATCGCGGAACAAACAATGAGCGATCCATGCATCCCGTGCTGTCCGGCAACATGTTTCGAGACGTCAGTTCACAACCGAAAAAGGCATGTGCAGCGGCGACCAATCAACGGGCCAGGGATTGCCTGCACCTTGATCCGCCCAGTCGGGCAGCGGAAGGATATGCGGCTGTAGGGTGGCGTTGGTAGGGGACAAGCGGAGTTCAAGCCAAGCATATGGACTGACGATGATCGGCGGAGCCACCACGAAAGTCACACCGCCAACCGGATGCACATCGTAGACGTGTACATGGCCCTGGAACACGGCCCGCACTTTGTCATGACGCTCCAGGATGTCGAGAACCGAACGACGGTTGGCAGTGGTCTTCGAAGAAGCCGTCGGCGAATTCGCATTGCTCATCTCCATCAGCAATTGATGCGTAAACACGATCACATTCCGACTCCCGGCCGATGAAAGGGCAGCCCCGAAACGCGCAAGCTCCTCCGGTTGCACGTACCCGTACGTTGGATCCAAAGGCAGGGCCTCATTGATCATGTCGGCGTCGTGCCCCTGACTATGGAGCAGTTCCAGCTGGGCTCCGACTTCAGGCAGTTCGACGGTCCGGCCCAGTCCGGGTTCAAGGCCCAGCGCCCGCGACACCGCGTCATAGGTTTGGCCCAGCACCGCATCGTGGTTGCCAGGCAACAGATGGACCGGAAAGGGCAACTGTTGCAGGCCTTCCAGATACCAGTCCAGAGTCCTGTCGAACTCCGCCGCGGACATGCCAAAGTTCCCACCTCCACAGGTGATGTCTCCCAGATGCACTGCCAGATCCAGCTGGGCAGCCTGCAGTTCCTCCAACAGGACGGCCTGGATATGCCGCGTGTGTTGTTGGAGCTGTTGGCCGAATCCGTTGGGGCTGTCAAGCCAAAAGTGCGTGTCCGACACAATGCCGACGGTAACTGAATCCCGTTGCATGGCTGGTTCCTCCTGTAATCTTGGGCAGGCCTGTCGCCACCTGAGAGTCCGACGTTCCCAACCCGGAGTCGGGTTGACCCCGGTATTCAAGGTGCGCGGACCAGCGTCCTTAGTCCTACCCCTTCAGTGCTCATTCTGCTCCATGCCCAACATTCCTCAAGCACCAGGCGCACCGGTAATTGGCAACCTGCACGCCTTCACGTCCGATCTGCGGAGTTTTCTGACCGAACAGTACCTGGCCTTGGGCCCGGTCTTTCGGGTTTCAGTCCTTAACCATCGGTACGTCGTGCTGGCCGGACCCGAGGCCAACGAGTTCGTGACACGGAAAGGCACCGACCATTTCGTGGCGCAGGAAATTTGGGATGGCGTCACCAAGGCTGTGGGTGGGGAGAATCCATCCATGATTGCCTTGGACGGACCCCGCCATGCAATCGTGCGCCGCGGCCTCAAGCCCGGCTATGCCGCAGGACCTCTCTACTCCCGCATGGTCAAGCTGATCGGATGCCAGCTGGACCTCCTGAGGCAATGGCCCCGTGCCCAGCCGCTGACCGTGTTCCCGCAAGTAAAGCGTCTCGTGGCCATGCTGCTGGGTTACATGGCGACCAACGAGTCGGCGGAAGACGTCATGGACGACTTCATTTACCTGTTTAAGGCCATGTTGCAAATCCACGTCTTCAAGACCCGTCCGTCGTTCATGCAGCACCTGCCCAGATACACGCGATCGCGCCAGGCTATTCTCGACATGGCCCGGCGCATCTGGTTGGACCACACATATATGGACGACATGGTGCCGGAGGGTGGGAACTTCGTGGATGTCGTGCGGCGCTTTCACGAAGAACACCCCGACCTCATGAACGAGCGGGATGCGATAGCGGCCCTCAACGGTCCGTTCATCGCCGGCCTTGACACCGCGGCCAGCACGATCTCGTTTCTGATCTATCACATTCTGGCCGACCGTGACTTGACGGCCGCAGCCATTGAGGAAGCAGATGCCGTGTTTGCCGATGGGGTGCCCAATCGCAATTCGCTGCGATCCATGATCCGGGTCCGCTGGGCTGCCATGGAGACGCTGCGTCTGTATCCGCCGGCAACCGTCCTGTCCCGAAGTGTCAGCCAAGGTTTCCGGTTTGCGGGCTTCGATATTCCGGCCGGCACACATTGCATGTTGGCCCACACCGTTACCCATGGCCTGCCCGAATTGTTCAAGGACCCGGACTGCTTCGACCCCGAGCGCTTTGGTCCCGAGCGCCGGGAACACATGCAGCCCAACGCCTTCGTGCCATACGGCCTCGGTCCGCACACATGCCTGGGTGCGTCGACCGCAGACCTTCTGTTTCTGATCGTGACCGCCACCCTGTTCCGCCACTATGAAGTGACGATGGATCCGCCGGGGCACAAGGTCCGAATAAAGATGCAGCCGCTGCCAAGCCCCGACAACCGTTTCCGGCTAATCCTGCAATCGGTCCGCCATCCCGAACCGGAATGGCTGCTGCCGGCACAGCCGGCCGTTGCTTCCTGAACTCGGCTGCTCAGGATTCGGCCGCGACAAACTCCTGCCACAGCCGCTCCACGTCGCGCTGGAGGGCACGGTCCCGGAAGCCGTGCAGGTACGGATTGCGCCAACTCCGTTTTTTTGTGTTGTAAATGTCCACCATGCCGGGAAGGTCGACCAGTCTGACCCGGGCATAGATGTCGTGCACCGTAACCGGCTCGACCCCAAGGCCGTGACGTCGCAGAATTTCGCGAAAGGCCTCCGCCTTGACGGCCTGGAGGTCCCGAACCGCATCCTGCCTGCTGTCCGCGGACGGCTCACCCAGAGCGTCCTTGGCCAGCGAGTCCGCCTTTTCATTGAACCGATTGCCCCTGTGGGCCTTGATCTTGACCCACCTGATCCTGACCGGCCAGTGCGGGGCGTCGCGGCGCAGGGCTCTGGTTGCCGGAACGTTGGCCTTCCACTTGCCCTGGGCCCACAGCGGCAGGCCCTTGAGATCGTGGGCAATGGTCACGTCCGCCACTCCGTATCGGACGCACCATTGCACGGCGCGGTAGACCGCCGCCACCTCACCCCCGATCTGATGGGAGCCGGATGCCAGAACCGCGTCCAGATCGCGGCCGAAAACATCCCCCGCATCCTCCAGGCGACCATTCAGGACGGCGATTTCCCTATCGTTCCGGACAATGGCCACGCCCCAGGTTGTGGTGCCGTTCCGATAGGACCCGTCGGTGAATGCCCAGTAGCCCGGATATTGCATGCTATTCCAATTGCCTCCTGTGGATTGCCAGGCCCCGTTTCCAACTGGGGCCATGCAGCTGCCGTCACAAATCAAGAGGCCCAAGTCGATGGCATCAACTAGGCCGCGGGCGCGGAATCCGCGCCGGATCCGGTGCTATACTGCCTCGTTCCCCGCCCGAGCACATAATGTATTCCCCTCCCAGCAACCCTTTTGAAGGCCGCCGGCCCGAGCGCGGCTGGCGCAGTTGGTCCCAGCGAACCTGGATCCTGATTCTGGTGGTGGCGGTCCTGGGATTCTGGTTCTTCAGAGACAGCTTCTCGTCCCTGGCCGCAGGGCAGGGTTCGCTGATTCGATTGGCCGGCCGCTTCCTCGCCCCCCTGATCGTCATCCTGGCGGCCATGCCCGTGCACGAGGCAGCGCATGCCGCGGCCGCCGTCTGGCTGGGGGACGAAACACCCCGGGAACAGGGTCGGCTCACACTCAATCCCCTGCGCCACCTGGATCCGCTGGGCACCATCCTGCTGCTCGTGGTGGGCATGGGCTGGGCCAAACCCGTCATCTGGAATCCGTCCCGCATCAACGTGGACATTCGGATCGGCACCGTCGTGGTCGCCGTGGCCGGCCCGCTGAGCAATCTGCTGATGGCCTTCATTGCCCTGTTGCTGTTGCACGAAGGCGTCTTCGACAATGTGGGCACCGGCGCCTGGACCTACCTGACACCCATCGTCGTTAGTGCCTTTGTCCAAATCAACATCCTGCTGGCCGTCTTCAACCTGATCCCGGTTCCGCCGCTGGACGGCTCGCATGTACTCTTCGCCCTGCTGCCGGCCAGCGCCCGCAACCTGCAGTTCGTCCTCAGCCAGTACGGCATCCTGGTCATCATGTTCATTGTCTGGTTTGCCCCCGGCCTCATCCGCGACACGGCCGACGTCCTTTACGATCAGATGAATACCGTGGCCAGGATGCTGGCCTAGCTGAACCGCAGTACCCTCCCGAACCCCGACTCCGCCATGCCCGAACTGACCGCCGCGATTGTTGGTCTGGGAACGACCGGAACGAGCCTTGGTCTGGCCCTCAAGCAGGCCCGCACGGAGTTCCATGTGCTGGGCCACGATCGCGACCGTGGCCGCCTGGCGGTGGCCAGCAAGCTGGGTGCGGTCGACAAGACCCACTGGAACCTGCACCGCACGGTGGAACCGGCGGACCTGACCGTGCTGGCGGTGCCCGGCTCCGAACTGCCGGACCTGCTCCCCTTGCTGGACGAAACCTGGAAACCACGCAGTCTGGTCGTCATCCTGACGTCCGCCATGCAGCCGGTCCTGGCCCTGGCCGAAGAGCACCTGCCCGAACAGGTGGCCTGGGTGCTGGCCAACCCCGTGCTAACCGGCATCAATGCCCCTGTCCGCGAACGGGAGGACCTCTTCAAGGATGTTCTGTTCTGTCTGGTTCCCGGCCGAGACACGGCCCCGGAGACCATGCAAGTGGCCCACAACCTGATTGAGCACCTGGGAGCCAAGCCGCACTACGTGGACGCCCTGGAGCATGACGGCCTGGTGGCCGGCGTGGAACACACGGCCCACCTTCTGGCCGCGGCCTACATGCACGCGGCCGCCAGCGGTGCCGGCTGGTCGGACGCCCGCAAGCTGGCCGGCCGGGCTTTTCATCAGGCCACGGACAGCACACTCAGCCCGCAGCACCTGCAGGCGACACTGCTGGCCAACCGGGAGTATGTCTCCACCTGGCTGACCATCATGCAGCGCGAACTGGCCGAGTGGCAACAGCTGCTGACCGGGGACGGAGACGAACTGCTGGCCCGCCTGGAGGATCAGGACGAGGCCCGCGTCCGGTGGCTGAAGGGCGCCTCATTGCAGGATTGGAGCGAGGACCGCGCGCCGGTGGTGGAGACTTCGGCAGGCGGTGTCATGCGCCAGATGTTCCTGGGCCGGCTGGGCAGTCGCCGGCGCCTGCCGCAGGACGACGGAACGGATCGGGAACGCTAAGGTAGAGCCCGGAGGCCGGGACGGTCCCGGCGCCGGGACCGCAATCATGTCCGGTACCCGCCGCCCGGACGGCGGAATGCTCAGACGCCCGCGAGATCCAGTTCGGTAGCGGCCTCCTGCATCGCGGTCAGGACCCGCTGCACGTGCTCCTCGAAGGGTTCGCCCAGGGCTTCGATGTAGGCCATGTTCTCGTCCCGGTCGATGGCCGCCGTGAACGCCTTGTCCTTCCACTTGCGGCGCACGGACCGCAGCTTGACCGATGCCAGGGCCCTGTCCGGCCGCACGTAGGCACAGGCCAGGATTAGCCCCGTCAGCTCATCGCAGGCCAACAGGGCCTTGTCCAGCCTGGACTCGCAGGGCACCCCCAGAAACGTGGCATGGGCCTCCACAGCGTGAATCAACCGGGCGTCCCAGTTGCGTTCCCGGAACAGGCGCAGGGCCGAGCGCGGGTGGCCGTTCTCGGTGTCCTCCATTTCGGGATGGCGTTCGTAGTCCAAGTCGTGCAACAGGCCGGTCAGGCCCCACAACTCCTCGTCCTCCCCGTAATGGCGGGCATAGGCCCGCATGGCGGCTTCGACCGCCAGCATGTGCCGGCGCAGGTTCTGGTTCTCGACCCACTCCTCGAGCAGGACCTTGGCTTCCGTGCGGCTGGGCAGGGACATGGAATCGCATCCTGAAATTGACTTCCGTTCGACCGTGTCATTTTAGTACCCGCGTCCCCGAATCGGTGCCGGCAACAAAAGAGGGGCGCCAAAGCGCCCCTCTTCCAACTGTCGACCTGATGGTCCGGGTGAACTACATCATGCCGCCCATGCCCGGGTCGCCGGCGGGTGCGGGCGGATCCGGTTCGGGAATGTCGGTGATCAAAGCCTCGGTGGTGAGGATCATCGAGGCGATGGAACAGGCGTTCTCGACCGCACTGCGGGTCACCTTGGCCGGATCGATGATGCCGGAGGCCAGCATGTCCACGTAGTTGTTCTCGACCACGTCGTAACCGGTGGCGTTGCCGCCACCGTTGGCATGGGCCGTGCGCACCTTTTCGACGACTACGGCTCCGTCCAGACCGGCGTTGTGGGCGATCTGGCGCATGGGCTCTTCAAGAGCCCGGCGCAGGATACGGACACCCGTGTCGGCATCCGCTTCGTCCGTGGACAGGGAGTCCAGGGACTCGATGGCGTTGGTCAGGGCAACACCGCCACCGGGCACGATGCCCTCCTCAACCGCGGCGCGCGTGGCACTCAGGGCGTCTTCGACGCGGGTCTTCTTGAACTTCAGTTCAGTCTCGGTTGCCGCGCCGACCCGCAGAATGGCCACACCGCCGGCCAGCTTGGCCAGACGTTCCTGCAGCTTTTCCCGGTCGTAGTCGCTGGTGGAGGCTTCGATCTCGGAGCGGATTTGATCAATCCGGCCCTTGATCTCGCTGCTGTCACCGCCGCCACTGACGATGGTCGTATCGTCCTTGGTGGAAATCACGCGATCGGCCTGGCCCAGATCCTGAATCGTGGTGCTCTCCAGCTTCTTGCCCAGCTCCTCGGTAATCACCTGGCCGCCGGTCAGGATAGCGATATCCTGCAGCATGGCCTTGCGGCGATCGCCGAAGCCGGGAGCCTTGATGGCCAGGGCATTGAACGTGCCGCGCAGTTTGTTGAGCACCAGGGTTGCCAGGGCCTCGCCCTCGACATCCTCGGCGATGATCACCACTTCGCGCTTGCCCATCTGCATCAGCTTCTCCAAGACCGGAACCAGGTCCTGGGCGCTGGAAATCTTCTTGTCGTGAATCAGGACGTAGGGGCTCTCCAGCTCGGCTTCCATGCGCTCGCTGTTGGTCACAAAGTAGGGGGAGAGGTAGCCGCGGTCCAGCTGCATGCCCTCGACGTATTCGGTCTCGAACTCCAGGCCCTTGCTCTCCTCAACGGTAATGACGCCGTCCTTGCCGACCTTGTCCATCACGTCCGCGATCAGGGTACCGATCTGAGCATCGGCCGCGGAAATGCTCGCCACCTGGGAGATCTTCTCATGATCGGTCACCGGGGTGGACATGCTGGAGATCGACTGCACGATCGCATCCCGACCCACTTCGATGCCGCGCTTGAGCAGCATGGGATTGGCGCCGGCAGCCACATTCTTGAGACCCTCGGTCACAATCGACTGCGCCAGAACCGTCGCCGTCGTGGTGCCGTCGCCGGCCACGTCATTGGTCTTGGTGGCCGCCTCCTTCAACAGTTGGGCCCCCATGTTTTCAAAGGGGTTCTCCAACTCGATCTCCTTGGCCACGGTCACGCCATCGTGCGTGACGGTCGGGCTGCCCCACTTCTTGTCCAGGGCCACGTTGCGACCCTTGGGACCGAGGGTGGTCTTGACGGCCTCCGAGAGGGCGTCCACACCGTTCTTGAGGTGCTTGCGCGCCTCGTCGTTGAACACTAGTTGCTTGGCCATTTGTTGTCTTGCTCCTTTTCTGTAAACCATCGACAGCCACGCGGGCCGCCGGGAATAACTAACCGACCAGGGCCAGCACGTCGGATTCCTTGAGAATCAGGATTTCCTCGCCGTCCACCTTGATGGTGGTGCCGGAGTACTTGGCATAGAGCACTGTGTCGTCCACGCCAACCTCCATGGGAATGCGCTCGCCGTTGTCGTCCCGGGCTCCCGGTCCAACCGCCAGCACGGTGCCTTCCTGAGGCTTTTCCTTGGCCGTCTCCGGCAGGAAAATGCCCGATGAGGTCTGCTCCTCGCCCTCGTTCGGACGAACGACCAGACGGTCGCCCAACGGTTTCAGGTTCATATCGCTACTTTGCCTCCTGCTTGATGGCCGCACCCCGGTGCCGCCCTTGCCTGGATTGGCACTCTCGCTGTCCGAGTGCCAACGGACAGGTTACCAAAGTACCGGGCCGGAACCCAAGATTCCGGTGGCGGCAATCGGTGGGCGAACAGCACCCGCGAGGCGCGTGTTCACATGGGCTCATAGGCTACGCCAGATCCCGGCGGCGGTGTGTTGGATCTTGGTTAACGTTTGTCGGACGTACGGTCCGGGCGCCGGGACGCAGCTCCGGCCAGCCGTTGCCGGCACTGATCCAAAAACCGGCTTTCCTCGCGTGCGAAGTCCGGAAACTGGAAGGCCGTGTACGTCTGCAGGGCGGCCTCGAATTCCAGGGCGGCGGCTTCCCATTCCTCCATGCCCTGGTAGACCTGGCCCAGATTGTGATGCACGGTGGCCGCATCCAGCCACGACTCCTGGTCCTGATGCCGCTCCAGGGCCTGCCGGAACCAATCCGCGGCGGCCGGCAGATCCTCCACCTGGAAGGCCAGTGTGCCCAGGTTGGTCAGCGTCGTAGCTTCACCGTCCACCTGCCTCAGATAGCGGTACAACTCCAGCGCGTTCAGGTAGACATGGCGGGCCAGTTCCGTACGGTCCAGTGCTTCCAGGGCCAACCCCATGCTGTTGTAGATGTTGGCAATTTGGTGTCGGTTGTCGTTGCGCCGCGCCAGCAGCAGCGCCTGCTCCAGCCGTGCCAGGGCCTGCGGATACTTCTCAAGGGCCAGATGGAGACTGCCCAGACTGCGATAGGCGCGCACCAGTTCGGTCAGGGTACTGCCCTGGGACAGGTATTCGTAGGCCTTGTCGCAATGCTCGAGTGCAGCCGTCAGCTGGTTTTGTTCCCTGTACACGGTGCTGATGTCGGTGTGCACAATCGCCAACTGGGTCACCAGCTCGCGCCGTTCCAGCACAACGCGGGCCCGTTCCAGCCAAGCCAGGGCCTGTTCGTGCTCCTCGCGGTGGTAGAGCAGACGCCCCATCTGTACCAGCAGGTGCCCGAAAGCCTCGTGGCGGCTCTGGGCCGCGCTGGCCACGGCGCCGGCCGCGGTCCAGGACAGGCCCCGCGGCATGTGCCGCCATCGGGCGTGCAGCACCAGGGAACGGGCATAGCGGCTGACCAGTTCCAATTGGGACGGGGACACATTCAGTTTGAACCGGGTCAGATCGGGGGTGGCAGCCAGGGAGGCGGCCAGCGTCTCCAGGTCGTCGCCGCAGACCTCCCGCATGATGTGCACGCACCAGTCCGCGGCTTGGCGAATGTTGCCCCACTCGGGTTCGAGCGCCGACCAGTACAGCTGATCGGGACGTTCGAACCAGGACACGAACCGCACGTAGTAACGGGCATGGGCGTTGCGCCAGTCCCGGGACTGCGCGTGGCGGTCGGCTTCCAGCCGCCGCCGCACGGCGGGATGAATCACGACCCGGGCCTGGGTCGGCACATCCTCCAGCAATGCCCTGTCCTGCAGCAGTTCGAGGACGCGCTGCAATCCCGGCCCCAGTTGAGTTTTTGAACCAACGGTCCACTGGGGTGCCTCCGCCACGTGCAGAACCATGTCCGAGTCGCCAGGCCAGAACAGGTCGCGGATGGCCAGGTAGGAAGCACCTCCCGACGCCATGTTGAGACGCTCCAGCACCTGCATGGCGTCGGTACTTTCCTGCGCCACGCGGTCCGCGGCCAGGCGAATGAGCACATCAAGGGATGGCTCCGAACTGGTCTCCACCGCGCGGATCACCTGTTCCAGGCATGCCGGACGGGCTTTGAGCAGGCCCGCCAACAGGCGAATGGCCAAGGGCCCACCACCCGTTAGGTCGTGCACCGTCCCCGCATCGGTGGCCGGTGCCTGCAACGCCTGCCAGAACACCTCGGTGTCATATCGGCTCAGTCCGCCAAGGTGCAGAACCGTTTCCTGGGCCAGTTCCTCCATTTCCGGGGTCAGCCGGTCCGCGATCAGCACGACGCGGGACGGTGTGTCGGCGGTCTCCAGGTTCCGGAACGTCTGCAGAAGCAGCTGGCGGTCGGCCTCCGAAACGGATTCGAGTTCATCCAGGACCAGCACTCGGCGACGGCGGTAGAGCAGTTCCCGAATGCCAGTGCTCCACTGCGCCCGGATATGCCAGGAATGGTCGAAGCCCAACACGGACGTCAGGCTGTGAACGATGTCCTGGAAACGGAAACGCTCCAGGCCGGCGGCCGCCGCCCAAACACAACCGTCCGGAAATTCGTTGATGGCCGACCACACAGCCGCGGTCACCAGGGCGCTTTTGCCCACGCCGGGCGGGCCGACCACCGCAATCACGGGCGTGGTTCCGGGATCGCCCAGCCGGCCCTGCAGCTGGCGCAGGGCCGAACGCCGGCCGCTGAACCCCCGCAGCCGGTACAGGCCGAGGTTGTGTCGAATGTCTCTTTCCGACGAGATCGCCTGGCGCTCCATATCGCTTGCCGCCCGCGTATTACACGGGACAACTCTCCAGTCCCTCCAGGGCCGGTCCGCTTTCGGGGTCGATCTCCAGAGCGGCCAGCAACCAGGGCTTGGCCTTGTCGCACTCGGAAGGATCCTTGTAGACATAGGCCAGACCCAACTGGTACAGGAACTCAATGCGGGGCGTGCCCTCGATCAGTTCCAGGGCCTCGGACAGAATGCCGACCGCACCCTCGTAGTTGCGCATGCGGTAGTAGACCGTGCCCAAGTGGGCCATGGCCAGCCCGTCCTGTGGATTGACCTCGACGGCCCGTTCCAAGTTGCGCCGGGCCTCCAGGTCGTTGCCCACCTTGAAGTGGCCGTAGCCCAGGGCATCCCACGTGAGCGAGATATTCGGGTTCAGCTCCAGGGCCCGTTCATAGGCTTCCAGGGCATTCTCCCATTCGAACAATGCCTCGTAGAGCCGCCCCTTGTGGAGCTCCAGGTACCAGGCCGACGGATCCACGGCCAGACCCTGATCCAACGCGGCCAAGCCGTCGGTGTACTCGCCGCGGTATTCGTGCAGCAGGGCCTTGTTGCGCCATACCAGGACATCCAGCGGTGCCAGTTCGGCCGCCTGATCGAGGTAGGACTCGGCCTTGTACCAGTTTCCGACGTCGGCGTAGATCTCCCCCAGGATGGCCAGCGTCCGGCTGTTGTCCGGGGAGAGCACCAGAGCATCCACCGCCGTGTTGACCGCCTCCTCGTACTCCCCGGACCAGTCCAGGGCGCGCGCCAGCGCATTCAGGCTGTCCACATGGCGGTCGTCCCGGCGAACCGCCTCCTCGGCCGCAGCCAGTGCCTTGGGCACCTGGTTGAGCAGGATGTACAGGCGCGACTGGTCCACCAGCGGCTGTGGGTTCCAGGTTTCGATTGCGGCCACCTGCCCGTAGAACTCCGCCGCCTTGAGCAGGTCGCCCTGCGATTCATGGACGCGGGCCTGGGCCAAGGGATTCACGGCACTGGGTGTGGGAGTCGGATCTGGCAGTACGAAGGTGGCCCGTTCCACGAGCAGTTCGCGCCGGTTCCACAAGCTGATACAGGCCAACACCAGCAGCGCCAGGGCCCACATGGGGACGCGCCAGCGCCGGCGGCTGGTGTAACGAACCGAACGCAACTCCATGGGAATTCAACCGGAACGCACCGGGACGCTACTTGAGCAGCGGCCAGGCGGACACCAGCGTCACCACGAGGAACACCAGAAGGGCCGGGCTCAGGAACAGGCGCCCTGTGAGCACAAAGAGCACCACGCTGCCCAGCAGGCAGCCCAACAGAACACCAACCACCGCGAACAGGCCCAGCCGGCGACCCCGCCGGCGTTGGACGGCCTGCCGCACAATCCGGGCCAGCAGGGCACCGGCGGCCCCGCCGGTCAGAAAAGCGATCAACAAACCCAGGAAGGTTCCAACCAAACCGGACACGAACCCGGCCACGGGCAGGCCGACCGCGGCCAGTACCATTCCGGTGCCCATGGCGATCCAAGGATCGCCTGGCTCCATGTTGTAGGCCCGATCCTGGTGTTCGCGGATGCAGTCCCGGCAGCGGTAGCCGACCGGCGTATGCACCGCGCAGCGGGTGCACATCGGTTCGTCGCACCGGTTGCAGCGCAGCCGGGTTTCAACCTCGGGATGACGCTTGCAGCGGAGTGGGGCGACAACTGGGGGCTGCAGGGCGTGGGAGTCGGCCATCAGTACGTCGTGCCCAACTTGCCGACCAGGGTCTGGTAAAAGTTCTGGCGACTGCCGGTGCGCACGTAGCGGGCCGGATGCTCGCTGGCCACCACCGTCACCTCGTCCCCCTCCTCCATGTCGAGATGGAAGTGGCCGTCCACCGTCAGCATGGCCTCGTAATCCCAAGTGGCACGCACCCGGACCTCGGTGCCCTCGGACAACACAAGTGGTCGGTTCAGGGACAGGTGGGGTGCGACCGGAACAATGACGATGTTGCGCAGTTCCGGCGGCAGAATCGGCCCTCCGGCCGCCAGTGCATAGCCGGTGCTGCCGGTTGGTGTAGCCACAATCAGGCCGTCGCAGGTAATGGCAGCCAGGTTCTCGCCATCCAGTCGGATGCGGGTCTCAATCACGCGGGCCAGGCTGCCGCGGCTGATCACGGCATCGTTCAGCGCCGCGAAGGTGTGCACCGTCTGCAAGCCGCCGGTACTGGGATCCTTTCGATCCACGCGCACGCTGATCATGAGCCGTTCTTCCAGCCAGCAGTTCCAGGCCAGCATGGCTTCGATGGCAGGGCGCCATTGATCCGGCTGCACTTCGGACAGAAATCCGACCTTGCCCATGTTGATGCCCAGGACCGGAACCCCCCAGGCGGCTCCGCTGCGGCCTGCCCGCAACATGGTGCCGTCGCCGCCAATGGCGACGATGACATCGACGTGCGGCAGACGTGGGCTCAGGGTGTCGGGCTCCCAACTGGACGAGTGGCACACCTCGTACAGACCCTGCATGGTTAGCCAGTCCCCAATCTCGGAGGCCAGCAGGGCCGCATCCGCCTTGTGCGGATGATGCAATACGCAGATGTTGCGCCAAGGGGCGGCGAAAGGAGACCGGGTCGCAACCCGACCGTCGAGAAACGCATCGTTCATGACGAACATTGTAGATTGACGGGAGTGTCCTTTTTGTCCCAACCCGACGGGACCCCGGTGGTCGCCGGGTTGTCACGCCCCCTATTGCTATACTTGCCGATGCTTGGTGCCCGGGCCCGCCGGGGCCGCGCCCTTCTCCCGGTTGGCGCGACATGCGCATTCTGGTCCTTTCGGATATCCACGCCAACTTCGCCGCCCTGGAGGCCGTTATCGCCCGCACCAGGGACCGTTGGGACGAACTTTGGTGCCTGGGCGACATTGTCGGCTACGGCCCGCGTCCCAACGAATGCGTCGACCTGATTCGCGCGCAGGCCAGCCTGTGTGTGCCAGGCAACCACGACCGGGCCGTTCTCGACGACAACACCAGCCGCCAGTTCAACGACATGGCGCGGGAGGCGATCGACTGGACCCGCGCCGAACTTACCACCAGTAATAGCGCCTACCTGGAATCCCTGTTGCCCGAGCCGGTCCCGGTCGACAGCCTGGATCTACTAGCCACCCACGCCTCGCCCCGCGATCCGGTCTTTGAGTACATGGACGGCATCGACACGGCGCTCGCCAACTGGCGACGACCCGAGTTCGCCGCCAAGTTCTGCCTGGTGGGGCACACCCATCTGCCGGACATCTTCCGCCTGCGCGTGGCCCAAGCGGATCCCGACGATGCAGACCGACGGGAAGCCCGCGTGGAACGTATGCGGGCCCGGCCCGAAACGCCGGTCAACCTGCAGCCCGAACTGAACCACCGCGTCATCCTGAACCCGGGCAGCGTGGGCCAGCCGCGGGACAAGAACAAGCGCGCCTCCTTCGCCCTGCTGGTGCAGGACGGACCGGAACTGATCTGGCACTACGAACGGACGGACTATCCCATCGAACTGACCCAGACCCAGATGCAACAGGCCGGCCTGCCCCGGATTCTGATCGACCGCCTCAGCTACGGCTGGTAGAGCCGGACCCGAGATGGTCCTGCACGGCCTGCGCCACTTTGCGGGTCATGCCAGGCAGACCGGCCAGAACGTCCAAGTCCGCTTGGCGAAGGCGCTCCAGATCACCCTCGCAGAAAGCCAGCAGACCCTTGCGCCGGGCCGGCCCCACTCCCGGCACGTCGTCCAGGACCGTGCGTGTCATGGCCTTGCCGCGCAGGGTGCGGTGGTGGGTGATGGCGAAACGGTGGGCCTCGTCCCGAATGCGCTGCAGCAGGAACAGTCCCTGGCTGTCGCGCGGAAGCAGGATTGCCTCCGGCTTCCCCGGTACGAAGACCTCCTCGCTCCGCTTGGCCAGACCGACGACGGGGACGACATGCAGGAGGTCGTACTTGCGGAGTACGGCCACGGCCTGGCTCAGCTGTCCCTTGCCCCCGTCCACAATCACCAGATCCGGCAGCACGTTCCAGGCGGTCTTTCCCTTGCGCCCCGGGTCCAGGCCCTTTTCGCCGGCGCGCGCGAAGCGGCGGTCGAGCATCTCGCGCATGCTGGCAAAGTCGTCGGGTACGCCGCGGGCGCCGGCGCCGCGGATCCGAAAGCGGCGATAGTCGCTCTTGCGCGGCACGCCGCGGGCGAAGACCACCATGGAGCCGGATGTGTGGTTCCCCTGCAGCGTGCTGATGTCGTAGCACTCCATGCGCACCGGTGGACGCGGCAGTTGCAGGGCTTCTTCCAGTTCGGCAATTGCGGTCTGCTGCCGATTGGTATCGGTCCGGGCCGTGGCCTGCTGGATCCGCAGGTACTCCAGGTTGTTTTCCAGTCCCGACTCCATTAGGCGCCGCTTGGGACCGCGCAGGGGTACGTTCAGCCGCACCTTGGTGCCGCGCTGCTCCGAAAGCCACTGTTCCAACCAAGCCTGATCGGGAGGCATGGCCTGCACCAGAATCAGGGAGGGCACATAGGCCGCCTTGGCGTAGAACTGCTGCAGGAATGAACCAATCAGGTCTCCCCGACGCTCGTCGGCGGCTCCGGGCTCCTGGGACTTGCCCAGTTCCAGGCGGTAGTGGTCGCGTCCCACCAGCCGTCCTTGGCGCACAAACATGATTTGGACCACCGCCGTACCCGATTCCGGATCGGGCACGGTGGTAATGCAGTCCTCGTTGTCCGGCTGGGCGCCAATCAGTACCTGCTGGCCCACAATGCGTTCGGCAGCCTTGATCCGGTCGCGGATCAGGGCCGCGCGTTCGAAGTCCAGATTCTCGGCGGCCTGTTCCATGCGTTCCCTGAGCAACCGCATGACCTGGCCTGTGTCGCCCCGCAGGAACCGCATCATCTGGCGCAGGCTGTCGCGATACTGTTCCGAGCCTTGGGCACCAATGCAGGGCCCGCCGCACATCTTCAGGTGGTAGTACAGGCAGGGCCGTTCATCCTGGCCGGTGATTTTTCGATCGCAGTCGAGATAGGGAAAGATGCGCCGGATGCCCTCCAGGGTCCGATAGATGGCACGGGCATTCGTGTAGGGGCCGAAATAACGGGCCCCGTCCTTGCGCATGGTGCGCGTGACCTCGATTTTGGGGAACGGGTCCTGCCAGTTGATTTTCAGATAGGGGAAAGTCTTGTCGTCCTTGAGCAGGACGTTGAAGGGCGGCTGGTGCTCCTTGATAAGGTTGTTTTCGAGCGTAAGCGCCTGCAGTTCGTTGGTGGTGATCCACCAGGACACGTCCGTGATTTCCGGCACCAGACGCTCAACCCTGGGATCGCCGCGCTGGCTGGGGGTGAAGTAGCTGCGCACGCGCGAGCGCAGGACCTTGGCCTTGCCGACGTACAGGACCTCGCCCGCGGATCCATGCATGAGGTAGCAGCCGGGCGCGCGCGGCAGTTCGTCCAGCTTCCGTTGCACCAGGGGCGGTACCGAGTAGGCCATGGCGCTGATGTTAGCACCGGCCTGCCGACGGGAGCGGACGGATACGCGTTCCGGTTCCCCGCATCCGGGTCCAATCGCACTGGCGGGATTCCCTACGCCCGGCAGCGTATATGCAGTGGGACTATCCAACTTGACAACCATGGGGCCGTGGCAAGTAGCGTAGGTATTGGAAGATTGGGAGAGCACCGGTGGGTAACGACCCGCGCCAGGATGTCCTGATCACCAAGGACCGCCATCTCCTACGGAACGGACAGGACGCAGCGAGGTCCCCAGCAAGCCGCTGAACCCGCGGTGGCACGACCGGCACAGCCGGTCACGGTCAAGCCGGCCGATTGTCCGCCTCCACAGTCCAGGCCCACCGGTCGGTATTCGGAACTCAGCGACCTCCCGCATTAGGGTTCTTGCACGCACGTGGGAGAACAGCCTGTTGCACGAACACAGCGCCCCCTGCAACGTCCGCCCTCCACGCCCCCATGGAAAGTTGTCGAATAGAAGAGGGAGGAACGACCGGGCTTTCCACATGCAGCGGCCGCCAGGAGTCCATCGCCAAGGAAGCCGCTCCCCTTAAGCACAAACAAGCCGGCTGGAGCGACCAGTGCCTTGTTGGGAGCCCGTCACACTGGAAGACGATTGCTCTGGGGCGGCAGTGGGACGGATGGGCCCCGGGAAACGGACAGCCCCCCAATGGGCAGTACATCACCACACTATGGATTTCTTTCAACAACCCGATTGCGGGCGCCTTGATTTGATCAAGGCCGCCACAGTCACATTACATCGGGCGCATCGGCCACACAACACTCGGAAGTTGGATCCGCAACGACCACCACACCAGCTAGGCATTCAACAAGCGGGTTGTGGTGATTAGGGCAGGCCAATCAAAACAACCGTTTGGGATGCCCGAACGCAGCCACGAGGAGACGCACTACTTTCGCCTGTCACCACGCCGGGCACCCCAAACGGTACACTTCCAAGTGGAGGTGTACCGTTTCATGAAACCTCACATCAACACAGCTACTTCAACACCGTGAACTCGGTGGTGGTGAGGCCGTCAATTCCCGCAGCCGTCATCTTGTAGTCCGTGACAGTGACAGTACCACTGCGCTCGGTGTCCTTGGGCCGCACCTTCAGTGTGGCCACCGGACTGATGACCTCGTCGTCTTCGTTGATCGCCCAAGCCGTGATCGTATAGGTCGTGTCACTTGTGAACGTGTCGATGGGGAAGTCCCGATGCTCGTTCGGTGCTTCCGCAAACACGGTGCCGTCAATATCAGCCGCCGTAGTAGTTAGAGCGTAAGAGGCGTCGTTGCCGTTGTCATCTGCGTCAGGGGCACTAGTGTCGGGGACAGCGGGGGTGATAGTGCCAGTGTTAGCGAGATCAAAGGAGTCAACCTTGACCATGGAGAGATAGCCCGGTACCAGTCCTCCATTCCGGTTAATCACCGCACTGCTGACGTGCGCCGCCACCGTGATGTCATCACCGTCCACGATCCGAACGTTGCTCAGAGCGTAGTCGTTTATCGTGCGCTCCTCAGGTTTGTCCGATGTCGCGAACGTTGGATCCTGGGTCACGCCATACAGGAACAGTGCCACCGGCGTCTTGAGTGAGAACGCGTCGGTCGTGTCTACCCCATCGTGGTTGAGTTCGACGGCATCCCTGTCGCTCTTGTAGCTGCTCGCCACCGTGGCCACGTCGTCACCTTCACTCACCACATCGCCGTCTTCGTCCTCGATGCGGATGATGTAGGCGTCGAATTCCACGTCCTCCCGCTCGACATCGGTCTCGTTGCTGGAGTGCGCCAGGCCAATCCTCAGCCGCGCGGTTGACGGGGTCGTCACCATATCGGAGTCATCCGACTTGTAGTTGCCGAAGTTCTCGTTGTAGCCGACGTAGTACAGCATGCCGGCCACTGCTTGGGAATTGACTTTGAGGTCCCCGGCCTTGCCTGTCCTCGTGGGAAGTGTCACCCCGGTCACCTGGCGCCATGCGGTTGAGAAGGCCGGCTCGGTCAGGCTCTGGTTAATGCGCTTCTCCAGAATGTCGCTGATCAGGTACTTGCCATCCGCGGTATCGACCACGATCGCCATCTGAACCGTCACCACTCTGCCGGTGTCAACGTTATCAAAGGTGACCTTCGTCGTACCCAGCGACTCGGACTCGGTATGGGAGATGCCGTCGTCCAGAATCACTACGAGGGACGTGCGAAATTTGTTGGGCCCCAAACCCCAGGTTTCGGGATCGGTGGTCGCCCACGAAACGTTGACCTCATCCTCTTCATCAGAGTCGCGGTTCACGGACAAGTCTGAAATCTGACCATCCCGCAAACGGGTCTTATGGGGGCAGTCCTTGTAGTCGTTGTCGAACAGGTCGCCAGCCGCCAAGCTGCCGCCACTGATCACGGCCAACGCCAGAAGCGCCAGGAAAAGCCTGGCCAAGCACTTGCCGGGTGCGGAACTCAGAAACTGGGGAAAGGAGTGAGCCATGGAATTGCCTCCTGCTCAGAGGGCGGTCAAACAGTGGGGCCGGATACGAGAACCGTTCGGGCAGTGTCTGCACAGGCCCTGCATGCAAAAGGATAGCAGAAGTCTACGTGAATACCAAGTGATGATTTAGTGATCAAGTAGGTGATTGAAATTACCAATGGGATCCGGAACGGTGGCAAGGTACGGAGAATGGGTGCAGCGGCGTGCAAAGGGGGCCAAGCGACAGGATGCGGGTCGTTACCCCTTTCACTGCCTGTGACGCACCATTCACGGATACATGTCACGCCTCAGGACGCTACGACCGATGGGCCGTCCCGTCCACGGTTCTGTGGACGGGAGCCGACCTCGGGAGGCATCGGACCGCGACTGCCTTGCGGCACCACTACAGCAGCCCGGGCGCGTACCCCTTCCGGATCGCCTGCGGCCGCAGTACGGTTATGGGTGCTCCGTAACGGAGCACCGTCTGTGGAGTGCCATCCAGCACCGGGGTGGGTTCTTCATCCGCGAACAGTGCGTCGCGCAACTGTGCAAATGGTGGTGATGGGAAGTCAATCCGAGCGGTGATGGTATGGAACAACCCACAACTGATCGCTTGGACCTCTGCGCGCGCCACTGCATCGATTCCCACGCACATGGCAACTGGCACAACCAGCATCGGTCGCACCTGAAGTCACTCTAACTTGTGCTGCAATGGCGATGACGCGCAGTGCCCGGAGCACGGTGGCGGCCCCCAGCATCAACTTCAAGGCCAAGACCGATCTCAACCGGCAGATCCTGGCGACCGGCTGGAACAGCGGCTGGCCTACAAATGGGGCCATTTAGCCAAGGTGGACCCAGCCTCCACGTCGCAGACCGGGTGCGGCCTACGGCCAGATTCACAGGGACAACCGGTCATCGCAGGCGGTGTTTGGGTGCGGAGCCTGTGGGTACCGGGCACATGCCAACCACAAGGCAGCGGTCAACATCCTGGCCCGGTGGCCACCACCAACCCGTACGGCCCGCGGGACCGGAGCTTCTGCATGGCGAGGGGCGTTCCCGTCAGCGACTCCAACGATCCGTGAACACGATGTGTCGGCACTGTTTCAATCTCATTGACATTGGGTGGCAGCGAGTAGTTGGGGGCCGGGCTGAACGTACGCAATCAAGAGCGAAATCCCGACGGTGACCGGGCTTTCACCCGTCAAGCGCAGGGACATGCGACAGGGCCAACCAGTCCGGTTCCATGACACAAGCCCCCGAGACCAGCCACCGGATGCTCCGAGCACTGTTGCTGTTTCGTTGATTTGGGTCCGGACCCGAAAAGGATAAGGGAGCTCTCGGCGCGGACTGCATCCCGGTGCCTATCCGTCCTGCAGGACCGCGCACTGTTCCCGGGCTGTCCGGGGTCGGCAGTCAACACCGTCCCGCCGCCCAGGGCGTCCACATCGTGGCCTCTGCACCCCCGCCCGGGCCCGATGGCCGCTGTGCTCCCCGGCGTCCGCATCAGAAGGGGGCTGGGACGGCGCCAAGCCGTCTCCATCGGCACCAGGACGGAACACCCGCCCCGAATACTCCCGGGGAATACCGGTGGGTGCTCCATTCCGGTCGGACCGCCATCGGTGACACCCGCGTCCGCGATTTCATTCCATTGCAACTTTGATCTGTTTTTTGCCAATCGGCACCAACCGCACATAGAATCGCACCTTCGGAACCGCGGCAGTCTGGTGGTTGCTTCAGCCATGGCAGTGCACGACAGGCGCTACAAGCGCATTCTCACCAGTCCCGTCTTTGCCTACGACGTGGCCCGCCTGTTGGCCGACGAGTTCAACCTCGGCACCGTCGCACGGCCCTCCCTGCAGGCCGGTCCCACCAGTTCGGTCCGGGAGTCCGAGCGCGAACGCATCGCCGACGCCGCCTGGACCTTCGACACCGAGCGCCAGCGCACGGTCATGATGATCGTCGAGGCCCAGTCCGCGCGCCAGCGCCATCTGGCCGTGCGCCTGCTGCGCTATGTCGTCGACCGCCTCCTCGAGCTGTGCGAGGACCGGGAGCGGTACGACCCGGCCGGGGGCCTGCCGCCGGTGGTCGTGGCCGTCCTCTACACCGGGCCGGACCGGTGGCGGATGCCCTCGCTGTCGGACCTGTTCAGCCCCGTGGCCCAGGCCCTCATGCGGTTCGAGTTCCCGCTGCGGTACTACGACATCCACCACATGGACCGCCGCGAGGACCCCGAACAGCCGCTGTTGCGCCTGGTTTTCGCCATCGAGCGGGCCGGGGACCCGGGCGAGACCGTATCGGTGGCGGAGGCCGTCCGGGCCCTGCCGGACGAGGAGGCGTACGCGCTCATGACGCGGTTCCTGTCGGATAAAATGCGGCAGTGGATCAATCTCAGGGATGCCCGGGGACGGCGTTTGGTGGATGACGGCCGCCTGGACGACCGCCGTTCGCTCAAGGAAGTGGAGAGGGAAATGGAGACCATTCAGGAACGCTTCAATCGTCTTATGGACGAACGGCACACCGCAGGACGGGCCGAGGGGGAGATTGTGGGAGTGCTGATCAGCTTCCGGCGCGCCCTGGCCGACAGTGGCCTGGACCCCCGGCTCGCGGCGGAGGTGGAGACCCATGCCGACCGGATCGTCGAAGCAGCCCGGCGCGGCGTCCGCTTCGACCTGGACGACATCCCGGATGCCGCACGTCTGCTTGCCGCCATCCGGGATGGTGGCGGACCAACACGGGTACCCGACGAGCGAATTTGGGCCCTGCTGCCGCACATCCCGGAAGAGGACGCGGAGCCGGAGTAGCACAAGTCCGACACCGTCCTCGGACCGCCGTACCCAACGCAGGGCCGCTCTGGCCGGGCGCGCCTGCCCTGTTCGACCCGCGGCTTCCATGGTGCCCGGGGAACATCAACGAGATTGAAATAGTGCCCAATGTATCGGCTGTCTAGCCAGGTTGTACAGATCCCCATACAATTAAATGTGTTGTCCGGCCCCGCCCTTCAGGCATCCGGGGCCGGAAACCTGCCATCCCGCCTGCGAACACGGAAACCCCAATGAAGAGATCGTCCGCATCCAGAAGAAACAGCCTCGACCACACGCTGCAGGATCTGGAGAAGCGCTTCGGCGACGGCATCGTCATGAAGCTGGGCGAGAACCCCGCCCTGAAGGTGGAGTCCATTCCGACGGGAGCCCTTTCCCTCGACATTGCCCTGGGTGTGGGCGGTGTGCCGGTGGGCCGCATCCTCGAGGTGTACGGCCATGAAAGTTCCGGCAAGACCACGCTCTGTCTGCACGTCATCGCCGAGGCCCAAAAAGCCGGGGGACTGTGCGGTTTCGTGGACGTCGAACATGCGTTGGACCCCGACTACGCCAAGCGCATCGGGGTCGACGTCAACGAACTCTATGTCAGCCAGCCGGACACCGGCGAGGCAGCGCTGGAAGTGGCCGAGGCCTTGGTCACCTCGGGCGAACTGGCCGTCGTGGTGGTCGACAGCGTGGCCGCGCTGGTGCCGAAGCAGGAAATCGACGGCGAAATGGGCGATGCCCACGTGGGCCTTCAGGCGCGGCTCATGAGCCAAGCCCTGCGCAAGTTGACGGCTCCGGTCAAGAACAGCGGCTGTACCCTGATCTTCACCAATCAAATTCGGCAGCGTGTCGGAGTGATGTTCGGGAACCCGGAGACCACGTCCGGCGGAATGGCCCTGCGCTTCTACGCCAGTGTGCGCATGGAGATACGGCGGCAGCAGGCCATCAAGGACGGCACGGAGACCATCGGCAACAAGACGAAGGTCACCGTGCGCAAGAACAAGGTTGCGCCGCCCTTCAGAATCGCCGAATTCGACATCATGTACAATCAGGGAATCAGTTCCGACGCGGACATCCTGAACCTGGCCATCGAACACGATCTCATCGATCAGCGCGGTTCCTTCTTCCGGTACAACGACGAGTTGCTGGGACAGGGACGGGCGGCGGCCGTGAACAGTCTGTCGGAGCAACCGGAACTAACCGCGCATCTGCGCGACCTGATTTGCCAGAAAGTCGGATTGACCTCGCCTGAATCCCCGGACGGCGACACAGGCGCCTAACCTGCGAACCAACCGGCACCGGACCGGTTCCGGTGCCGGTTTCCCTGCCCGTCCGCGGTCGGCGGAGCCGTTTTTCGCTTACCGCACCCACCCGGTCGTTGCCCCGTTGCCGGGGCAATCGCGCGCAGCGTTCGGAGCCGGGTGCAGCAGAACCCGAAAGCAACATGGACCTCACGATTTGGCATGTATTGATCGTCTTTCTGCTGGGTGCAATCCTGGCGGGAACTGTCATCGGCTGGTTTGCCTACCGCCGGGGCCGCCAGGAGCGGGACATCGGTGAGGAGCGCATCCACAAGGAACTGCAGCTCCAAAGGGAAGCCATCGCCAAGGAGAAGGCGGAGGGCGTCGCGGCCATTCAGCGCGAACGGCTCGCGCTGAACGAACACGAGATCCAGCAGCACGAAAAGCTGGAGGCCGAATGGTCGCGCTTGAACCAGGAATCGGCCCGGCAGAACCAGAGCCTGCGGGACCGGAGCCGCAGCCAGGATCAAAAGCAGGAGACCCTCGACCAGCGCGAACAGGAGCTGGAACAGCACATGGAGCGCCTCGAGGACCGGGAACGCGAGCTGGCCAGCCACAAGGAACGCCAGGACCAGGAACTGGAACGCCTGGCCGAACTGACCCGGGAGCAGGCGCGCAGGGAGGTCGTTGCCCGCGCCGAGACCGAAGCCCGCCAGGAGGTGGCCCGGACCATCCGGGACATCGAAGCCCAAAGCCAGGAGATGGCGGAACAGAGGGCGCGGGAAATCATCACCCTGGCCATGGAACGCGTGGCGCACGACAGCGTGCCGGACCAGGCCGCCTCCAGTATCTCCCTGCCTTCGGACGACATGAAGGCGCGCATCATCGGCCGCATGGGCCGCAACATCCGATCGCTGGAAATGGCGCTCGGCGTGGACATCATCGTGGACGATACGCCGGGGGCCATCGTCATTTCATGCTTTGATCCCATCCGGCGCGAGATCGCCCGTCTGGCCCTGGCCAACCTCGTCCAGGACGGTCGCATTCACCCTGCCCGGATCGAGAACGAGGTCAAGGCGGCGGAACGGGAAGTGGACCAAATCATCCTGGACTCGGCCCAGAAGGCGATGCTCGAAGTCGGCATCCCGGGGCTGCACCGGGAACTGCAAGTGCTGCTCGGGCGTCTCAACTACCGCACCAGCTACAGCCAGAACCAGCTGTACCACGCCATTGAGACGGCCCACCTATCCGCCATGATTGCCGAGGAACTGCACGGGGACGTGCAGACGGCCCGCATCGGCGGCCTCCTGCACGACATCGGCAAGGCCGTCAGCCACGAGGTGGAGGGTCCCCATGCCATCGTCGGCGCCGCCATTGCACGCCGCTACGGCATCAACGAAAAGATTGCCAACTGCATCGAGGCCCACCATCACGAAGTGGAGATGGCGTCCATGGAGGCCGTTATCGTGGCCACGGCGGATGCCGTCAGCGGAGCCCGACCCGGCGCGCGCCGCATTTCGGTCGAACGGTACTACGAGCGCATCAAGGAACTGGAGGATGTGGCCCGCGGCTACGACGCTGTCAAGGAGAGCTATGCCCTGCAGGCCGGCCGCGAACTGCGCGTGCTGGTGCAGCCCAAGGACATCGACGACAAGGGGTGCGTGGAACTGGGCCGAGACATCGCGGAGCAGATCCACGATACCTTGCAGTACCCGGGTCAAATCAAGGTCACCGTGATCCGCGAAACCCGGTTCGTAGCGGTTGCATCCTGACGAATCGGGAAGGGGGTAGTAACGGCTCGCTGAAATCCGTGGGTATCCGCGGGCAGTGGGTGTCATGGTACCGTCTTCATCGCGGTTGCCATACGCCCCGTGAAGCAGTCGCTGCTGCTCTCGGAGTGCACGTACCACTGTCGGCAATGTGGCTTCGCGTGCGATCAGGACGAGAACGCAGCCCGGAACATCCAGGCGTTTACTTCGGCGGCCAGGTCGGTCGTCGCAGATGTAGAGACTCGTAAGACGGACCGGAACATCAGCCCGCCAAGGTCAACAAAACGTCAATTGGACAGGCAGTCCCCTCCCGATGTACGCAGGAAATTGAGATTGCCATAGGTTCTGGAGACCGGAGCAATGACTGGCACAGTACAGTTTCAGATCTGTTGATGACGGGTCCGGGACGACAGGCGGTCATGGTCACGCTGTGCCGACATGTCGTCGAAAACGGACGGTAGCGGACGCGGTGGGCCGGACAACCGGCCTCTCCAAAGCGGTCCCTGCATCGACGAGACTGAAACCTTGCCCATGGACTTCCGGCCCTGCCTGCGGTGGCTATATGTGGGCACATGGAGCAGGCAGCAGGAGGCCGCCTGTCCGACGTCGCCAAGAGCGCAACCGAAACCGCGCAGCCACAGAGCGCCCACGCGGCTCCGCAGGAGGCATTGCCACACTGGAGTTTGGCTCCGTCCACTTGGCCGGGGGCGGACACGCCGGCCTCCTATCCCGCGCGCGCCAAGCGCGCGCGGGCCCGCGTGCAGGTGTGGCCAGCCTGGCAGGCATGTCTGCAAGCCCTCTCACACTACGACCCGGACCACGTATACGATCCGGGGCGCGAGTACGAGGAGGATTGGACCACGGACCCCACCTACCGCCGGGACGGGGTGCGCCTGTACCGGTTTGACAGGGAGGGGTACCTAATCCCGCCTGGCAGTTTCCACAGCCGGTTCATCGACCTTGGTCTCCGAACCCTGTGTTTGGTCCTGGGGAGTCGTGTGTGCCGCGAGCCGGACCTGCACTTTCCGTCCCGGCTGGGCCAGGACCTGGGTCTGTTGACCCAGAGGGGAGAGCCCCGCAGGCTTGTCGTTCCGGATCTGGCGGTCATGCCTCCATCGTGGACGCTCAGCGAGGCGCGGGAGCGGACGGTGGACGAACGTATCATCCGCATGGATGGGGACGACCCGGCCCCGGAACTGGTCGTGGAAGTGGTCCCGCGCTCCACCGAAGCCAAGGACTTCGAGGATAACCTGTCCCTGTATGCGGCCCTGGGCATCCCCGAATACCTGCTTATCGACACCGGGGAATTCAAGACCGACCCCAACATGTGGCTGTTTCGGCGCGCCGCAACGGACGGGGCCTACCGCATGGCGGAGAGTGGTCTCACCTTGACCGCCTGCGGCGTCCCCATGCGCCTGCGGCCCGCGGAGGTGCCCGGCAACGTGCCCGTGTTCCAGTGCCGGGATCCGGACACCCGGCATTGGCATGATTACGAGGGCAGCATCGAACGCCGAGGGGAAGTCCACACCGCCCTGCAGGTGCTGGATGCCGTCCTGCCCGCCCTGTCCCCGACCGACAGGGCGCGCATCGAAGCCTCCTGGCTGGAGGCCGGCTTGCCCGCCGCGGCCGTGCAACGCATCCTGGCCCTGCAGGGCGAGCCCGACCGCTGGCGCGAACTCCTGGCCACGCCGTTCGCAGGCTCCGGCACGAACGAATCCGAACATCAACCCGCCATTCCTCCCCGCGAACCCCGGTAGGACACAGCCGCCCCGCCGTTCCCGCCACCGACAACGGGCCGGAAGAGCCCACAGGCACACGATCAGGGCTGCGGCGGAGTGGTGGGCAGCCTCCAAATCCCCACCGCGCAAGGCCTGCCGCGTTGGCACCTAGTCTGGGTTATCGGGGTAACCTCCCGCCAGTGCCCGCAGGCCTTCCAAGCAACTGGTAGCCCAGCTGTATTGCGGCCGGCTGGGCAAGATCGCCAACTCCCAGACGGGGCTTTGCTGATCCACCGGCGGCAGCTGTTCCAGACCAAGTCCTGGGCTGGAGACGCGGCCAATGCGGCACGCCGGCGGATGCGACCTTCCGCATCCAGCCGCAACTGGCCCTGAAACTACTGACCGGTCCTGGCACCCGACAGCGCGCTGGTGAACTGTGACGAGGGCTACGGCCAGTCGGTCGGCTTTTGAGACAGGGTGGCGGCCTTGGGCCTGGACTACATGGTGGAGGTGCCCAGCGACACGCGGCTCTGGCTGAAACGACTGCAGACCGCGGTACCCCGCATCCGGCTTCGGCTGGCACCCGAGTCCCCAGCGGCCCCCGAGGCACGGACGATTGCGGTTCGGCTGGGCGCGGATGCTTGGACGCGCCGCCGCGTGCGGGATGGCGACCGCGGTACCGAGTACGCCGACTCCGCCATCCGGCGAGTGGTCGCGCCCGGAGGTGGCCTGCCGGGTGCGAGGTCCGGCTCGTGCTACACCCCGTTCCAACAGGATGCCCAATGTTTCCGGCAACACTGAGCCGCCGACAACAGGCCAGCCGGATGAGGCTTCCAAGTCAAGGGCCCTGCCGTTGAGTGGCAGGAATGCCTGTGCACCGATGTACCCATGGACAGGACACCCCGGCAACCAGGTGGGAGACCGTGAGAGACCGGTACACGGACCGGCGTTGTCTTGACACCATTGCGCAGGATTTTGTCACGTATGGAGTCCATATGATGGCTTCAGGGCAGCATATACGACTTTGCAACGATTGTCTTCACCTGTTGTTCACCTCAAATTCACATTCATGCTACAATGATTATTGGATGCCCATCCGACCCGCCCCCACAGGGCAATCACAGGTTTCCACACTGGGGAGGAGGATTGTGGTGGTGCCCGCGTCGGCGTGAATCAGTACAACTGAGGAGACACATTGTGATCAAGGGAACTCGCTACTTGCTCAGGAGTGCCTCGCTGGCGCTCCTAGCCCTGACGTTGATGGTAGCCATGGCGTTGCCGTCCTCGGCGGCCGATGATAAGTGCAGCCCCAGCCAGATGTTGGATGAAGTTGAGATCGTCAGTGTTGCGGCCAAGGAAGCTCCGGCTGTCTGGAGCGCCCAGGACTTGGTGAACTTCGACTATGACGGCGACATCGAGAACGGGCTCTTGGAAGTCAGCTTCAAGGACATTCCCACCGACTTCGACTTCGATGGCTACATCATTGAGGCTGTACCCGGCGACGATGACCCCGGCGACTCCAAAGCGTTGGGGGTGGCCGCCTACACAACTTCTTCGCTGATCGCACGACCCTCCGTTGTCGGTTCCACGGTTACGGAGATTCTGAACCTCGAGCCCGGCACGAAGTACTACGTGACGGTCTATGCCATCAACCACAATACGGTGCAAATCAGCCCGAACCAGCGTGCACAAGACAGCAGTTCGGCCACGACGCTGCTGAGTGCTCCGTTCCTAGGGGCACTCGAGGTGGGGAGAGGGGCTGTTCATACTGAAGATACTGCTTCCACTTGGACCCTTGACGTTCCATTGACTGATTGTGCAACTCCAGCGGCCAACTCTGCCTGCCAAACCGTCGATTGGTGGGATGTTGACTTGGAAGACAAGGATTATCAGGGCGCGCACTTTGCGTTCTACGATGCAGAGGACGAAGCGGGACAGCACTACTTCCGCTGGCTGAACCCCGGCGACTACGGTCCCTTTGACCATGTCCTAGCCAAGAAGGATAACAAGCAGGCCGACATGTTATCCCTTGACAAGGACGGCGACGTGGAAAACCACTGCGATGCTGATGATATCGGCGGCGACTGCGGTCATACCCACTACCAGTTCAAGGCCGTGGACGACAACGGCAACACCGTGGCCAGCGAACTGGTGGAGACCGACGGCAAGTTCACGATGAATTCTGGTACCGGTAGGGGTTACTTCCAGACGGTGTTTACCGCCGAGAATGGCGATCTGACCCTGTCCGTCTCACTGGGACGCATGGTCGGCGGCAAGTACAAGGCCATGAGCGACACCGCGTCCGTGATGTTCGAGGCTCCGGGTGATCTGAGGGCTCTTGACCAGACATATAACGAGTACGCGCGGGTCAACGCGGATATCGCCAAGGACGTGAACGAGGTAGATGACATCGAAAGGTATCTCGATTCGGTCTTTGCTGAACTCACAAGCATCGATGAGCAGGCCGAGCGTTTCAAGAACGACAAGCAGGTAGATGGTGCACCAGCCAACAACAAGATGGTGGCCTATCTCAACAACCAGTTGAAGTAAACCCCAAAAACTGACTAGGAGACCAACATAATGCGCACTTGGACAAAGCCCGTATTGGTGAAGCTGGACATCGCTGAGACCCTCAGGGGTCAAGGCCCCTGTCCCGATGGCGACGGTGGCTCGGAAGCCATGTAGCCATTCCAAACTTCGAGCCGAATGCCTCCCATGGCTCGGTTGGACAGCCTCGGCGAAAGCCGGGGCTGTTTCTTTATGCTCCAAGGTGAAGCGATGTCGCTGTCCCGGTAGCCCATCGCAATACCCTATGAAGGAACCACAGAACAGTGAGGTTCAACGGTAGGCGGTTTGGTGGACTGCAGAACCTGGATCGCACGCAGGACGACCAAGTGAATGGATTGAATGCGGGACGGATGAAGGGCGGGTCCGTGTCGTTTACCGGAACCGAGTTGCCCTCAACACGGAACAGGTGGTCCAGCAACATCGCGGATCGAAGGTGCCTGTTGGCCCATTGAGCCACCAATTCGGACGCGGACCGACGATCCCAAACCTCGTCCCGATGGGCTGACAGTCGGATTGGTGCACCTGTACCCCACAATCTTCAGTCCATGGGGCCGAACCTCCGACAAATCGGAGTCCCCTCCTGCGCCGCTCTCCCGCCTTCGCGTCCATACCGATAGTGGGCCTGGTCACTGCGTTGTGGCCCCGACACATACGGACAGGCTATGCCTGTCCCCCTCCTCCCAACCTTCAAGGGACGCAAGCAGCACGGGATGATCAGGCAGCCGACCTGGCACTCTTGCCTCGGACATTAACCGATACCGCCGTTCAAGTTGGTCCAAGCGGAATGCGGCCGGCATGAGCCACTGGAACAGTTCCAGGGACTGGACCCACTTGGACAGGTGGCTCAAGCGGATGTCCCGCCGAACCTTGAACGGCCACACGCGTTCCCTGAAATACACCGTCAGATCCGGCTCGGAACAGAGGCCCCACGGATCGTCCGCCCGTTCCGGACTGGACGGAGGCCGGTCGTCAACCGGAATGTCCAGGGACAACAGATGGCCCCGGCTTCCAGAATCGCAGCCGCATGGCGAACCGCCCCACGGTGCGACAGCACCCAAGGCAACTCCGACTTTGCTGGCCCGGCATCGAACTGTTTCCGGTACCAATCCCTGCCGGCAGGCGTCAGAGGTTGTAAAGCGGCCGGCCTCTGCCCTGCTTGAAGTGCCGGCGCAACGGCACTGCACCCGACGATGCCGGCCTGATGTACCCCGCCTGCTCCAGCTTGCGCTACCGGCCCCGGAATGCATTGCCGGTCCAGGACATCCGGTCCGGCCCGTGGGTCCGGACCGGACACCAACTGCGGATGCATCCGGTTGCACCCATGAGCCAAGCAGACAAGAGGCCAGGGCACTGGGCAAGGGTCGAGTCGGGACGCAGGATCCGGTTCGGTGACAGTGTGTTGAATGCACGTGAACAAATATTCACCCAACAAACAGATCAGTATGCAACCGCATCCGGGGGTGACCCATCCCCCAACCTTGATGGCATAAGTGGCAAGTACCTCGAACTCGCGGCAACAGCACTGTTTCGGTTTCGTTGATGTTGGTCCGAGTCCAGAGACAAGGGGGCCCTGTACTGTCTCGCCAAACCAAAGGATCCTTGTGGTGATCGCCAGTCAAACCCGGTCCGCCCGAGGTTTGCCCCCACTGTAGCCGCCACGTTTGGCAATGCCACAGCTCCTTCGCGCGCTGGCGGGTCGTCCGGGAAGGTGTCAAGGTTCAGTGCTGGCTTTACCAGACCTGACAGCACACAAACTCCCGAACCCCTCCGGGCATGACCGCATCGGTCGCAGCGCACGCAGTCCTCCCAGTCGCCGGCGGTTCTGCTGCACGCGCTGTCGGTCAGCAACCAGGCTCTATCGGTGGTACTGGTCGGTCTTGGACTGCGGGGGAAGCAAACGCCACCACCTAGCTCACGCTCGAGGACCGCAAGCGACCGGCAATGGACGTCACCGGCCGCCAACTGGAAGTCCGACTGATGAAGCCGGGCTCGGGCCAACATCAACAAAACTGGAACAGTGCCGGAAAGCACCATGCCACCCCATTTTCCTATCCTGCTGGGATGCTGATTGAGATGCCCCGTGTAGACATTCCGCGCGGCCCGGCGGCCGTCATTGGCCACCGCAGACGTGCGGTGACCAATGACGGGCAGATCGATTCGGGGCCGGGGTCGCCGTGGACACGGGAGCCAAAGAGCAGTACGCGCGCCACTCCGGGCATCTGCGCTGCGGCGGCCACAACCTGCCGGGCACGCGGAACGTGGCGCAAATCGCGGCCGGGTTTGGGCTCGACAATCCAAGTGGCCGGGATCAGCGTCGACGGGGAGTGATTATCGCCGGAAGGCGGGCGCAGCTTCACGAACATGCCTTCACATACGGAGCGTGGCGGCGGTGCCGCAGGGTGTCGGCCGTGCCCCCGTCCGCCTACGACATCCGCGATGCCTGAATAACCGAGGGCTGCGCCTAGCCCGGACTTCCCTGCCTGCTTGGGCAAGGCGGTACCAGCCGACGCGTTGGGCAACAGGGCCGCCGCCCGCGAAGCATCCGGGAAGCGTCTCAAGCAGTCCGTGTCACAACGCGCCCGCAGTAACCAGTCCGAACGGCACCGCTGGATGCGGAAGCATGGGAAGGGCGGATGGTCCAGTGACCAACTGGCTCGGCACCAATGAACAATGAAGTGTAGGGCCCGGCATCGGCGACCGCTTCCTGCGGTCAAGCCCTCACCCGTCCCGCTCTTCCTTGGCCGGCCCCAGCCGGTAACCTGCTCTGGGCTCGTTGAAGATGTACTTGGGATTGGCGGCACTCTCCCCCAGCTTCTGGCGCAGTCGCTTCACGTAGGCTCGCACCACGCTGAAATCGGCGGCCTCCCGCACCGACCAGACACGGCTCATCAAGTGCTCTCGGTTCAGCACCTGCCCTGCGTTCACTGCAAGCTCGCAGAGCAAACGATACTCCGTTGCGGTCAACTCCACCACCCGGTCGCCCACCGTCACCCGGTGCCGGACGTAGTCGATGACCAGTTCCCCCAACCGGAAGGATTCCTGGTACAACTCCCTTTCCGGCGCCTCCCGGCGCCGCAGCGCAGCCCCCACCCGGGCCACCAACTCGGTGGGCGAGAAGGGCTTGGCGATGTAGTCGTCGGCTCCCGCCTCGAAGGCCAACGCAGGATCCTGCCCCTGCTCCGACAGCACCATCACCGGTGCATCGGTTACCTTCAACACGCGCTGCATCAGTTCCAACCCGTCGGTCCCGGACAGCGTCGAGGCCAGCAGCACCAGGTGGGGCCGCTCCACCTTAATGAGCCGCTCCATCTCCTCAGGGTCCCAGGTGACGATCAGGGTGTAGCCCGTTTCTGTCAGCGTATTGCGTATGTGCCACAGCATCTGGGGGTCGTCGTCCACCACCAACACGCGTCCCTGCCCACGGACTGCTCGCCGCGCGCCGGCAGAAGACCGGCGCGACGCGGTCTCCTCGGCCACCGGCAGGGTGAAGAGAAACCGGGCCCCCAGGCCGGGCCCGTCGCTCTCGGCCCAGATGCGGCCTCCGTGGGCCTCCACGATACCCCGGCACACCGCCAGGCCCAAGGCGTCTCTTCCGGTCCCGTTCCGGTCGTCCCCCGCCTGCCGCCGGGAGGACCTGCGAAACAGCAGGGGCAAGGGCTGGAACGGTATGCCCCGGCCCTGGTCGGTTATGCACACCGCCACGTGCGGATCCTCCTGGCGGGCGTTCACCGTGACCACGGATCCCTCCGCGGAGTAGTCGGAGGCGTTGGCCAGGAGGTGTTCCAGCACTTGGAGCACCCGCTGCCGGTCTGCCATTACCCGGGGTAGCTCCAAGGGCAGGTCCACCTCCACCGGATTGTCGGCCCTGCCCCCCAGAAACGATACCTTGGCCTGGCTCACCAGGGATGCCAGGTCCGTGGGTTCGGGGGTCAGGAACAGCATTCCCGCCTCGATGCGGGCTGCCTCCAGCAGATCCCAGATCAGGCCCCGCATCCGGTCAGCCTGCCACTCGATGATGCCGAAGAACTGGCGGGCTTTGGTTAGGTCCAGTCGAGCCAGGTCCTCCAGCACGGCGGCGGCGGAACCCTTGATGGAGGTCAGGGGCGTCAACAGTTCCTGGCTCACCGTGTCCAGGAACTCAGCTCGCTGTCGGCCCAACTCCTTCATGGGTGCCAAATCTTGCAGGGTGACCACCAGCGATGCCACACCGCCTTCCTCGGAGAGGATGGGCGTGGCGTTGATGAGGACGTTGACCCGGCGTCCGTCGGGGACCCTGAGGACGATCTCCTCGGCTCGTATCGTTTCTCCGGAGTTCAGCATCCGGATCAGCGGGTACGTCTTCAGGGAGATCTCCCGCCCGTCAGCCCGCTGGAAGGTCAACACCTCCAGCAACTGCTCCAGACTTTGGTCCGGGTCGCGCAGCCCGCCCACGATCCGCTGGGCCTCCCGGTTGCATGACAACAGTGTTCCCGTTCCGGTGTCGAAAATCGCCACGCCCACCAACGGGGTGTTGACCAGCGTCTCTAGGTCGGTCCGGGCCTGCTGCATCTCCCGGTATTGGCGGGAATTGGCGACGGCCAAGGCCGCCTGGGAGGTGAAGAGCACCAGCACCCCCTCGTCCTCCGAGGTGAACGCAGCCTCCCCCTCCTTGCCTGCCAGGTAGAGGCTTCCCACCCGGTGTCCCAAGTGCCGGATGGGGGCTCCCAGGAAGGCTGCCATCGGCCCCAGGGGTGGACCGATAGCGGGCAGACCCACGGCCCGCGCGTAGGCGGAGAAGTCCGTAACCCGCAACGGTTCCGGCAGACCGCCCATGTGCTCGAAGAACTCCAACCCGCCGGGCAGGGCCACCACCAACTGGTGCTCCTCCGGGGTCAGGCCGGAGGTGATGATGTGCTGCAACTGCCCGCTGTCGTCCAGGATGATGATGCCGCCGTGACGAGCTCCGGTCAGGGAACAAACTTCGTCCACCACGCTCTGCAGCATGGTGTCCAAGTCCAGGGTCTCGGTGATGCGGATGTTGTTCTGGCTCATGCGGGCGAGGCGATTGCCGGCATGAGCTGGACTTTCGGGTTCCAGCTTCGCTGCTTGGTTCAGGGCACCCTCCGCCCGTAGCACTGACTCCGGGAGTCAGTATAGCACGGTAAATTGCCCCAGCGGGCTGCAAGCAACCTATATTATCACTAAAATAATTACTCTTTTTTCACCTATAATTCACATATATTTGTATTGCAGTGCTTGTTGGTCTCTATTCGTAATTTTCCTCCTAAATTCCATCAAAAGTGTTCCCTCGTAGCTGCCTGCGAAGGACAGTGTCCGAGTGAGCGTGTCACAGCATTAGGAACGCCGTGAAAACCGATCCGGATCGATCAAGCCCTTCCGATTCGCATGTTAAGACGGACGATCCTCCTTCCGTTCCTGCTGACGCAGGTCGGCCTCATTCTCTCCGGCGACGGCGCGTGGGACTCGCACACCCTGTCCGCTGTGCGCTTGCCTCCCGAACAGGGTGCGTGTGGAACGGGCCGGCAAAGACGACGAACTACAGATAATATGGGACACTCCCAATCCAGCGGCCTGGGGACTGAACGGCTACACGGCAACGATCACGGTCATCGTGGTTGCGAGGGAATGCGATCACCTCCTTGACCGCAGAGTTCCATGTCTTCTCCCACATCTGCACTGTCAATTTCAACGACGAAGTCAGTTGCTAGGAAGCAACTTCACAGGTCTACGGAGGTCCTGTCACCACGATACCTGTGGGACTGAAGGAATCCAATGTAACCATGGGCCTATACCACCTATGTGCACCGAAGCTGTGGGACTCGAAACCGGTTTGCCGGGGCAAGTCGGCGGACCCAATCCCAATTCCCCGCCGTGGTCAAGTTGAGCCGTATTTCCTGCCCGGGACCGCAGTCCCGGGGGACTGTTTGGGTTTCGTTGATGCGGGTTTGAGCTCGAGACCTCGGCTCCGCGCGCGAAGAAAGTCCCATCTGCTCGGCTTAGGCCTTGGTGACCGCGGTCCCCAAGGGGCTACTCGTCCAGGATGGCCAGCTCGACTACCACGGCCGGCGCTCTCTCCCTCCGTGCTCCCAAAGCGGTTGCCAAGGACCCGCAGGAACGGGATCACATCCCCGGTGTCAGCTGTTGTCCCTATGTGAACGATCATCCCCCGCGATGGCACACAACGCGTGAAGCAAGCCCCCAGCTGTTTGGAATCCAGCCGCGCGAAGACGCGCCCGAAGGTGTCTTGCAAGGGGGCCATGGTGCAGGTCCAGGAAGATCTCCGTCCGAACCTGCTTCTGGCGATCACACAGTTCCCCCTCGATCCCGCGGCCGGTGCCACAGATCACGGCTGGGCTCGCAATCAGGAGGATGCTTTCCAGCGAATGACACCAAGCCCGGAACCGACGGGGAACGTCCACCCCGACACTGTTTCATTCTCGTTGATGCTGCTCCGAAGCCCGGTGAGGAGAAAGGCCCCGCGTTATCGGGTTTCCCCCAAAAGAACCAACAAGGGACCTTTGCCGTGGACTTCATCCCGGCTCCCGGGTCCGGTGCGGCGTGCGATTGGTCGTTGCCGGTGAGAATGCCCGGGACCGGCGGTTGGATTGGCCGAAATCATCACTAATTCAATCACCCGAAGTTTACTCTATACTCACTGATAGTTTTGCTGGCATGACCACTGAACGCCGCCCAATTGGCCTCCGTATCCAGCCCGGAGACGCTTCTTGGCCAAGAGTGTGTAAGGAGATTTTGGCATGTCGACACAGACCCGCGTCCTGGACGTGTGCGCCTCCCCCCTCCCCGAATTTTCGGGAAGGCAGGACCATGAGCCGGTGCCTGCGCTGGAGACTGCTATGCCTGCTGGTGTCGCTCGTGCTCGGTCTGGAGACCGCGGGGTGCGGGCCGACGAGCATCGCTTTGAGACGGACTGCATCCTCTGTCCGGCGCCTCAGGATCTGTGGGCGGCCCGACACCGCCGCAAGGACACCCGCCGCCAGCTGGGCGGCTGGACGAAGGGCGTGATTTCCGACACACTCAAGGCCATGTCCCTGCACAAAGGTTCTGCGCGGAGGTTGTCAATCCAGCCTGCACATCGCAAATCGCCCCGCGGACGGGCCTGCTTCAGGGCACGCGCCGGGGTAATCGGTTTTTGCTGTGTCGACGGAGTTGTGGGAGGCGCATGTCAACGCCGTCTGCAACATCCGGGACCGGTTGGACGACCCTGAGATTGAGTTGTACACGCCATGCCGTGAGGCCAAGACCTTGCTCTTGAAACGAACCAGGCCGCTGGTGGAGCCTGCTCCACCCGGACTCGAGCTGCAAGGTCACACACCCCTATCAAACGAGATCCAATGACTCGCACTGGTGCTGAAGTATGCCAGTTAAAGAAACAGGAAGTTTGCCAATTGATGTAACAGTTTGCAGTCGCCTGCGTCTTATATGGAAGGGGTATTGAGTCGTCCGCGGTCGATTCACCGCCTTTGTCAGCTTCCCATACGTCACACTCCTACTTTGAGGCTGCAGTAATGACCGAACTCATCAAGGTCTCCAAGACCTCCCGTCCGACGGCCGTGGCCGGAGCCATTGCCGGCGTGATGCGCAAGGGCGGGTATGCCGAAATCCAGGCCATCGGGGCCGGGGCCGTAAACCAGTCCGTCAAGGCCCTGGCCACGGCGCGCAACTACCTGAAGGAGGATGGCATCGATCTCGCGGCCGTACCCAGCTTCACGGAAGTCGAGATCGACGGTTCCATAAAGACGGCCGTACACATGGCCATCTACAAGCAGTCCGACGTGCTGGACTCGGAACTGGACGAGGAGGATGAGGAAGAGGACATGGTCCATCCCGTGGTGAACAACGGGATCCACAACGGCGAAACCCATCTGGCCCTTTAGCGCGTCCAACCGGCCGTGTGCGGAACCTCCACCGGCTGCAGTTAGGATTCGGGTGCTTGCAGGCAGCACTTGACGCAATCCCGCCAGCCTGGCCCCTGCAAACCGGGCCGGGCTTGGCCGCACGGGTGCCTCCCCATGAAGCCGTCCTCCGGCCCGTTCCGCCGTGTCCCTGCCCAAACACCAAGCCGCCCGACCAGGAAACGGTGGCAAACTCGTCGCTGCCGTGTTGGCAGCGGTTCTGGTCCTGTCTGGCCTCTCGACGGCCGAAGCCCAATCCGGGATTGAGACGCAGACGGCCTACCGGCAGTCTCCGTTCCTGCCCGCACCGCCGCACCTGGAGACCGTCCAGGACCGGCTGCCGCCGGACCCCGTGGTCCTGGATCCGGCATCCCTGTTCCCAGCCCCGGCCAACGAAGGAATGAGACCGGGAGAGTTCGGCGGGAACCTGGTGCTCGTGCGCGATCCGTACGCGCGGGTCGATGTCCCGGCACTGGCATTGCGCGAGAACCTCCTGAGCGCGCCGGCATGGGATCCTGCCGACCCGCGTCCCAACATCCTCACCCGATGGCATGTCCATCCGGACCGCCGGCACTTCCGCCTCGAACTCCGGACCGGCCTGCGCTGGTCCGATGGCGTACCCGTCACCACGCGCGACGTTGCCTTCGCGTTCAACGATCTCTGGCTCGACCCGGAGATGAACTTCCTGGGCATGCCGGACGTGATCCGCGCCGGTGGAGACGGCAACGGCACGCCAGTGTCACTGCGCATCCAGGACGACGTGGTCTTCTATCTGGAGTTCGATGAACCCTACGGCGGTTTCGTACGCGCCTTGACCGAGTTGCACCCGGCGGGTTACACGGACTTCCTCAAACCGGCTCACCACCTGGCCAACTTCCATCCCGATTACGCCGCCGCCGCCGATCTGCGCTCCCGCATGCAAACCTCCGGCACCAAGTACGCGTGGGAGCTGCTGCAGGCTGCGGACTGTCAGCCCCCTGAATTGGGACAGGACGCCTGCACCAGCTTTCCAGGGCTGCAGCCCTGGATCCAAACCGAAGTGGAACCGGACGGCACCGTCCGCCTGGAACGCAATCCCTGGTACTTCAAGGTGGATCCGGCCGGCCGGCAGCTGCCCTACATTGACACACTGGCAGTGCTGCCACCCGCGGACCCGCAGTCCCCATCTTCGACCGCGGCCCTTGGGGCCGATCTGGCCACGCCCGCGGACGGCTGGCACAGGCGAACCGACTATCTCGCACTGGGCGAGCTCGGCCGACACGGCATTCGCATCCTGGAGAGTGCGCAGGATCCGGTCGCACTGCACCTGAACCACACGGGCAAGGGCGAACGTTGGCAGGCCCTGGTCGCCATACCCGACTTCGGGCGAGCCCTGCCCCTGGCCATCAACCGGCCGGGACTGGCTGCGGCCCTATCCCTGCCCGATGCCGGCACCGTCCATGATTCCGAGGCGGCCAACCGCCTGCTGGACGGGATGGGGCTGACCGAACGCACAGAACAGGGCATGCGCATGGGACCCAGCCGTCAAACCGCGGCCCTGACGCTGGCCTACGCGGCCGAGGAGTCGGGTTTGCACCGGATTGCGGAGCGGATCGTGGGCGATCTGGCTGCCGTGGGCTTGGACGTGTCGGCCGAACCACTGCCTTCCCGCCTGTTGACCATCCGGATGCACAGCAATCAGCTGCAGATGTCCCTGGGCCCCTCCGGCGGACCAGGCTGGGCCACCGGTACAGCTCAGGACCACCTGCCCAACGGCGCCACCGGGCGCCAGTGGCAGCTCTGGCACGACAGCGATGGCAGTCTGGGAACCGAACCGCCCATTCCCATTCTGGAGTTGTACGAACTGGCTTCCGTCCTGGCCTCGGTCCTGCCATCGGATCAGGCTGCGCGCCAGGCACGGGCGCGGTTGGGCCCCATCAACGAAGAACAATTCCTGATCCTGCCGCTGACACCGGAGGCCGGTCAGCTGGTGGTGTTCGCGACCGGGTTGGGAAACCTTGCCCGAGGGGGACCGGTCAAGGCGGCCGTCGCCGCCGCTGAACTCTTCCATTGGACCGCGCCCGACAACACGGCGACAAGCCGGTGAGTCCTCCTGCCGGGAACCCGGTCGCACTGCTCCGGTCCCCAGGCGTAATCCCGCTGAAATACCGGAATCACAAATTGCTTGGGGCCATTGATTATCTGAGCGAAACCGTGTTTGACGGCCTGCATGAATGCATTCCTCATGAATGTTCAGATACCGAGATGAGTTTCCGTCAGACCGACCCCTGTCCCGGACGGACCGCGTTTCAGGTTGCGGGTTCAAGTTCCTCCGGGGTCAGTTCCACGAAGGTCGGTTCCGGTTCCAGCAGTCCCAACCAAGCCGTTGGCCGAACGCCGTTGAAGGCTTCGGCAACAGCCCGGACGTATTCACCCATTTGCTTCCGGAAGACCTTCCGCGCCGCGTCGGGCCGTCGGGACCAGTCCCCGGTCTTCCAGTCCACGATGTGCCAATCCCCGCGCTCATCCTGAAAGAGCAGATCCAGCCTCAGGTTGCGGGCCCCTTCCGCCGTCGCCACGGACATCGGCATCTCTGTGACAAGGCGCCGGGCTGCACGGATCCGCTTGCCGAACGGAAGTTCCCGCAATCGCAGCAGACACTGATGGATGTCCCTAGCGTCCGCGGTTGCAAGCATGGGATGGCCCGAAAGACGAGAAACGATGAAATCCATCAGGTCGTCCTCGGACAGGGGGAACCATCGGTGCCACTGGCCAAGGACCCCATGGGCCAGATCGCCCCGCTGCTGTTGCTTCGGGCTTTCAGGCAGGACACGATCCGATACGGCCGCCTTGGCATGGACGGTCAGGCTGTTGGCCACGGCCGGTTCCCGCGCCAGTTTCAAGTCGATTGCGATGTCGGGCTCGGCGCCCGGCCGTTCCGTCGACGCAGGTAACCATGGGGCCGCTTCGATTTCCCGGAGATCCCTGTAGTCGGCCAGGTCACATTCATGCCAACACTCCTGAATCACCGGGGTGGCGGTAGCAAACAGCGGCATGGCCGGTGGGTGCGGCTGTGGGTCCTCCTGTTCCTGCTCCTTGGCTTGTGCCAAGGCGTCCGCAAGTTCCATCGACCAAGAAGAGTCCTTCTTGGTGTCCCAACCGCTGAGAACAAGCAGGTCCGCGGCGCGGGTGCAGGCCACGTAGAAGAGACGCCGGCTCTCCGCGTGCTGCCTCCGCGCCTCCATGTCCTTGGCCAATTGGAAGCTGAAGGGCTCGGCCAGTTCCCCGTTTTCGTCCGGAACCTTGCAGACCAGATTGTTCGGATTGAAGGCCAGGACCGGCGGGCGGTGACGGGGTCCGGCCCTAGCCCAGTCATACTCCAGGTTCGGCACGAAGACCACGGGAAACTCCAGCCCCTTGGCCCCGTGGACCGTCATGATTTGAACGGCTTCCCCATCCTCCGGTTCGGTGCCCCCTTCCCGCTGATTGGCCTGCCGATCCTGGGCTGCCAGCCGGCGCAGGAACTCGCCCATGCCCGTTGTGCGGCATTGGAACGCCAACCATTGCAGCGACTCGAGATCGTCCAGGCAGTCCCTGGCCCGGAGCGTGTCCCTGTTGCCGAGCAGGACGCTTTCGTACCCGGTCTCGCACAGGACCTCCGCCAGCAGCCAATCCGGGGAGAGCACCAGCGCCTTGCCCCGGAGCGTGGACAGAACCCGATGGGCGTGCCGAACCCTGTCCTGTTGCTCGGCATCCGGAATCGACAACGCAGCACCGTCTAGGTTCGACAAACCTGCATGGGCCGGGTTTCCGGCCAGCAGGAACAGGGTCTCGTCGCTGAGGCCGAACAGCGGCGAGCGCAGGGCCGCCGCCAAGCTGAAATGATCGGAGGACCGATGTAGCCACCGCAACAGGGCCACCACACTGCGAATGTGGGCCTGAACCTTCAGATCCGTGCCGTCGACCACCCGGAAGGGAACCCCGTGTTCGTGCAGAACCTCCTCCAATAGCGAGAGATGGGTGCGGGCCCGCAGGAGGATGGCCGCATCGCTGTAGCGGAAGCTCCGGACATCCCTCTCCACCGGATGGGACAGATCCACGACGCGGCGCCCGGATTCCCGGATTTCCCGGAGGCGGCTCGCGATGAGGTCAAACTCGGCCACCCGTTTCGCATCCGCGGTATCGTCCGACGGTCTCCGACGGACACCGGCATCCGCCGGTTCCTCTGATTCGGCTTGCGAAAATGTATGCACCTCGAGGGACGGCTGCCGCGCAGGAGCTTCCCGGCCGGACCTCAGAGCCATGGGTTTGGCTTCATAGTCCTGATAGCCGTTTTTGCCCAGCGGCCGAAACAGCTTGTCGAAAATCGCATTGGTGGCCGCGATCAGTTCCCGGTGTGTCCGGAAGGATTCCGACAGGTTGCCCAGCGGCTGGGCCGATCGACTCCGGATGCCTTCAGCCAGCTTCACGAACTCCGATACTTCGGCACCCCGGAAGCGATAGATGCTCTGCTTGGTGTCCCCCACGGCAAACAGCCGTCCCTGACGCCTGCCTTCCGCCACCACATGGCCCGTCAGGGCCGCCAGACAGCCGATGATTTCCTGTTGCAGGGGATTGATGTCCTGATACTCGTCCACCAACAGGTGGTTGATGCCCAGAATGGCGGATCCAACCCGTGAGGCCGGCTGGGCCGCATGGACCTTGAGCAGGTGCAACGCCTTGAGTTCCAAGTCGTCGAAGGTCAGCAGGTTCCGTTCGCGCTTGATGTCGTCCAGATGGCGGTTGGCCCGTTTCCACGCCGAGTGCCAAAGGCCCAGCAACCGCAGCGCCTTCCGGTCCTGTTGGTCCGGCTCCTCGCCGACGGAGCCGGCCCGGACACGTTCGAGGCGATTGCACGTTTCATGTACGAGGCGCCAAGCCTTGTTGCAAAGCCGCTTGAAATCCGGACCCATCTTGCCGCCGCCCACATCCCGGATGGACTTGGGCCATGTCTCGGCGTTGAAAGCCGCCCGCGCCCGGATCCAATCACCGTTCATCAGGTGCTCCATCGTCCCCAACGCCCAGCCGCACCGCGTGCCCAGCGCCCCCTTGACGTCGGGATCGCGGATCGCGGCCTGCAAAACCCTCCGCGTTTCCGCCAATTCCGGTTGGCGGCTCATGATCTCCGCGGTGACCGCCGCCTCCACTTCGGCGTGGGCTGCCTCCCAGGCCTTGCGCAGATACCCCTCGACCGATCCCGATGCCTCCAATTGGACCATCAGGTGCTCCTTTGTCAGCAGATCCGCCAGGACCTGCCGGAACACCGCAGGCCGGAAGAGAACGACCAGTTCGCTTTCGGGTGGCTCCGAACGATCCAGCTCGTGGGAGTAGCGTCGCACCGCCTCGTCGAGCAGGGATGATGCTTCCGTCTCATCAGCGACCGCGAAATCCGGATCGATGCCGGCCTCCACCGCATGTTCGGTCAAGAACCGCTGGCAGAAGCTGTGAACCGTGGCCACCTGCAGCGCATCGAGTTCATCGAGACGGTGTCGCCACACCCCGGGATTGCAGTCCGCCCTGGCCCTTATCTCCCGGCGAATGCGCTGGCGCATGGACATGGCCGCCGCCTTCGTAAACGTCACCGCCGCCACCGAGCGCAGGGGCCAGTCCGGTTTGTGTTCCAGCACATGCAGGAACCGCTGGACCAAGACGAGAGTCTTGCCCGTTCCGGCTCCCGCCATCACGGATTGGTTGCGGTCCATCGAGGTGATGGCCAATTGTTGTTCCGCCGTAATGCTCATATGGACTTCAGGCGGCGACGCCCCTTGTAGCGGCTCCGCCACGAAGGCTGACAGAATTCGGCCTTTCGACACCAGGGAGCACAGGAGAACGTCTCCCGGTCCATGCGCCGCGGCGCGCCTGGGAACCTGCCGGCCGTGACATCGGCCACGACGTTGTCCAGTTGTTCCAGCACGGCCTCGACAAGCGGATCACCCTCGTTGTGCGGTTCCGCGATCTCCGGGCTGGTCTTGCGGGTCCCGCTGCGCGCTCCCCGCGGCTCCAAGTTGCGGACATTCCAGTAGGCGCTGTACGTGACCGGCCCAATTGCGTTGTGCACTGCCCGTCCGTACAGGACCGCCTGCAGCGTCTTGCCCTCCCCCACGTCGCGTTGGGTTTTCCCGGAACGCTTGTAGTCGATCACGCGCAGGTTGCCGGCGCTGTCCACATCGATGCGGTCGACAATGCCCCGCAGCCGGACGGATCCGGTCTCCTTCAGGAGGTCGCTGTCCTCGGTCCACTCCATGCGCTCTTCCTGGTACATGGGTATCCACGCGTCCGCGGCCAGATGGTCTGCCTCCTCACGGTCCCTGAGCACCAGTTCAACCAGGTTCCGTCGAATCTCTTCCAAGTCATGGCGTGCCAGCGGATAGGGCTGGTACTTCAACCGGACATGCCGGGAACTCTCGCCCTCGGCCAGTACTTCAGACACCAGAGCCTCAACCTGTTCCCGGCTCAGGTGTGCCAAGCTCCCTTCCTTCAACCTGCCGTAGATGCCTTCTAGGGCATCGTGGTAGATGTTGCCTTCTACGACCGGCGGCATCCCTTCCTCAGGAGTTTCATCAGGCTTCAGACCCAGTACCCTTTCGGCGAAAAACCCCAAGGGACAGACCGGAAAGTTCTCGAGGGCACTGGGACTCCAACGGTAGTCCACGCCGAACTTATTCCGCAGCCGCCTCAGAACCGCCGGGCCGGACAGGATGCCTTCGTAACAGGTTGGCGCCGCGGTGCCGGTGCGCAGCGCGTCCACACGGGCCAAGTCCGCGACCCGTTCCATGTCCGCTCCCATGCCGGCTGCAACGGCCAGCGGCACCTTGGACTCCCCGCCTTGGACCGCGAACCGAAGCAGTTCCCGCTCGGAGGCGGGAGGTGTTGGTTCCGGCTGGGCATGTTCGCCGTCCGGCCAAAAGGGCGAGGCCGGGACGAGGCCGGACTCCAGCGCACCGCCGGCAATGGTCCTGCGGGCGCGGCTTAGGCGAAGCCGACCCGCGCATCCGGCCACAAGCATGTCCCACTTCAGCCAGGCCGTTCGATGATCATGGGTGCGAAGGTCAAGTGCATGGCTGTCCCGTTCACGGACCGAGAAAACCGGGTCGGTCGGAGGCCCGGCCGGCAGCGACCGTTCGTTGAGACCCATTACAAACAGATGCCGGGTCGGCACCATCCAGCCGTTGTCGAAATCGAGAACCCTTACGGATTCGTTGGGTTCGTACAGGGGGACGGAGAGCCTCTCCATTCGATCCAGCAGGCGACGCCTCAAATCCGGCCACCGTACGCGCCGAGTGGCCGGAGACGCGCGCAGCATGTCGGTGACCATGCGATCCAGTGCCTGGCGAACCGCTTTGGCCAAGGCTTGATCCGGGGAGGCAGTGCCTTCCGGAATGCCGATGCCAACACCTTCAGGCTGCAAGAGGCCCCTCACCCAGGACAGCAGGTTGCGCTCATCCTCGGTGTCCGGAGGCGTCAATCCATCCAACAGGCGTTGGGCGAAATCCTCCAAGTCCTGTCGAAGTCCGGTCGGCTCTTCCTTCAGGCCCATGTCCCGCAGCAGATGCCGATCCCAATCGGCATCCGCGTGAAAGGGACTGAGCCACTGTTCCCTCCCCCGGATCACGCCAAAGGCATGGGTCAGGATGCTCAGGTATTCCAGGCCGTCATGCTTCGCGCCCGGGTGGTGAAGCCAAGGTGACAGCAGCAGGTCCCAGGTCTCCGCCAGCGGAAACAAGGGCGCCGCCCCCAGCGCCTGCCGGAATGCCAGGCACAACGGGTGTTCCGGGAGCGGCAGGGGCAAGTGCAGCGGAATTCGATACTCCTCTGCCACCCGGCGCAGCAGGGAATTCCAGTCGCGCATGGCCGGAACACACAGGGTGATGTCCTGCAGACCGGTGAAGCCGGTCTGCAGCATCTGCTTGACGCGGCGCAGAACCCAGCGCACCTCGTCCTCGGCCGTGGACAACTCGACCGTTTCAAAGGCGTGTTCGGGCGCGGGTTCGCGGGCCGTCGCGGGACTGCCGGGTTCCCCAAACTCCCTGGCCAAATTGTCGGACCGGGCACGGCCCAACTGCGATCGGCCAACAGGCAGAAACACCCGGACCTCCGTACCGCGCCGCTGCATCACCTGCAGGAAATGCCGCTGCAAGGGGGTGAACCCGGCAAAGCCGGCCACCAGGAGGCCGATGCCGGGATCCAGGCCGGCGGAGTCGGCCTGCAACAGCGAACACACGCGGGTCAGGGCAACTGCCGGATCCAGTTGCCCGGTCCGCACCTGCTGCTCAACATACCGGTCGTACAGCGAGGCCAGATCCCGGTTCCGCGGCCCGACACCGGATACGGCCCAGTTCCGGAAGGCGTCGGGTGAGATGGCCTGATGCTGCATCTCCTGGAACCAGGCCAGCAGTCGGCGCTGGAAGCCCGGCAGGAGCAGCGAGTCCTGAATCTCGCTATCCAGTCCCTCGGCGTGGACCTCCTCGGCGAGGGTCTCCACGAACAGCAACTGGTCTCCCGGCTGCAGGATCCCGAAATCGGGGCCGGCCCGGTCCAGCAGTTGGGCCGTCAGCCTGCCAAAGTTGAAGGAGTGTACATTCAGCCACTTGGCGGGTCGCTTCCACCACACCACCTCCAGTGCAGGCGGCAGCAGCACCCAGACCTCGGCCAGGGGATCGTTGGCCTGCAGCCGGCCGATTCCTTCCTCAATGCCCTTCAGTGCCTGTTCGTTGGTCTTGATCCAGACGACCTGCAGGCCGGGTATGGGCATAGCAAGGGTTGGGGCAGGTTTCAGCCGGCGGCTAGCTGTCGGGACCGCACCAGGTGCACGAATTCCGCAAACAGCCGATCAGCATCGTGCGGTCCGGGACTTGCCTCCGGATGGTATTGAACGCTGAACACGGGCTTGTCCTTCAGGCGCAGGCCCTCCACCGTCTTGTCGTTCAGGTTCCAGTGGGTGATTTCCACGTTGTCCGGCAGGCCGTCGTGCTGCACACTGTAGTTGTGGTTCTGCGAAGTGATCTGAACATTGCCGGCCGCCAGGTCGCTGACCGGTTGGTTGCCCCCGTGGTGGCCGAACTTGAGCTTGTAGGTCTCCGCGCCCAGCGCCTGGGCAATGATTTGGTGGCCCAGGCAGATGCCGAACAGGGGCACCCTGCTCTCAATCAACTGCCGGGCCGTCTCCGTCACGTAGTGCAGGGCACCGGGATCGCCCGGGCCGTTGCTCAGGAAAAGGCCATCGGGATTCATCGCCAGGACCTCGGCCGCGGAGGTGGAGGCCGGCACCACCTCGACCCGGAAGCCCTGGCTGGCCAGGCGGCGCAGGATGTTGTACTTGATGCCCAGGTCCCAGGCCACGACCAAAGGCTGCCGTTCCATCTCGACCAGTTCCGGCAATTCCCCCGAAGCCACCGGCTCCCAAGGGGAATCGGTTGTCTCAGCCCAGGCATAGGGTTCGGTGCAGGTCACTTCGCGCACCAGGTCCCGGCCTTCCAGTCCCTCGAAGTCCCGAGCCCGAGCCAGGAGCTGTTCCTGGGTTAAGGAACCGTCCGTGCACAGGGCCGCGTGCACCACTCCCTGCTCGCGGATGTGACGGGTCAACAGCCGGGTGTCGATGTCGCTGATACCGGGCACGCCGGCTTCGGCCAGCCAATCCGGCAGGGACCGCGTAGCCCGCCAGCTGGACACATTGCGGCTGACTTCGCGCACGATCAGGGCCGTCAGGCGGGGACGTGCGCTTTCGATGTCCTCTTCGTTGATGCCGGTGTTGCCGATGTGGGGCGTGGTCATGCAGACCATCTGTCCCTGATAGGAAGGATCCGTGATCACTTCCTGGTATCCGGTCAGGCAGGTGTTGAACACCACCTCCCCCACCGCCACCGTCTCCGCGCCGAACCCCTGGCCGACGAACACAGTGCCGTCCGACAGCACCAGATGGGCGCGCTGTCCATTCATGGGACCGGCTCCGCCATGGCGTAGTTCTGCAGGCTGCGTACATCCGCATCCTGTTCCTGCAGGGCCCGGATGCCGGTCACGGCCGCCGCGGCCGCGGGCATGGTGGTCAGAATCGGAATGGCCAGCCGGGTGGCCAAGGCCCGGATTCGGGCACCGTGGCGCCGGCTGCGCGGCCCCTTGGGCGTGTTGACCACCAAGTCCACTTGTCCGTCCTGCATGGCCTCGATCACGGTACGCCCCTCCTCTCCGGCCTTGCGCACCTGTTGGACTTCCAAGCCCGCCGCCTGAAAGAACGCCGCTGTGCCCTGAGTGGCCAGCAGTCGGAACCCGAGCACATGCAGTTCGCGGGCGATGGACAGGGCATCCGGCTTGTCCTGATCATTGACGGTCAGCAACGCACCGCCACGCACCGGCAACGGCGATCCGGCCTGTTCCTGGCTCTTGGCGAAGGCATTGCCGAAGTCCGGTGCGTGCCCCATCACCTCGCCGGTGGAGCGCATTTCCGGTCCCAGGATGGTGTCCACACCAGTGAACTTCTTCCAAGGCAGCACCGCCTCCTTGACAAAGAAGCCGCTCACCGTCGGTTCCTCCGTCAAACCCAGTTCCTCCAGCGTGGACCCCAGCATGACCTTGGCGGCGATCTTGGCCAATTGCACACCCGTGGCCTTGGATACGTAGGGAACGGTGCGGCTGGCCCGCGGATTCACCTCCAGGACATACACCTGATCACCTTGGATGGCGTACTGCACGTTCATCAGGCCTCGCACGTGCAGGGCCATGCCCAGCCGGTGCGTATGGCTGCGCAACAGGGCCAGGACGTTGGCCGACAACCGATGCGGCGGCAGAACGCAGGCACTGTCGCCACTGTGCACTCCGGCACCCTCCACGTGCTGCATGATACCGCCGATCACCACCTGCCGCCCGTCGCAAATCGCGTCGACATCCACCTCGATCGCCCCATTCAGGAACTGATCGACGTAGAGGGGATGATGGGGGGACACCTGAGCCGCGGCCTGGATATAGGTCTTGAGATCAACCTCGTCGTGCACGATGGCCATGGCCCGGCCGCCCAATACGAACGAAGGGCGCACCACCACCGGATAGCCGATGGTCTCCACCACCGCCAGGGCCTGCTCCAGATTGCGCGCCAGACCGTGGGCCGGCGCGGGGATATCCAGTTCCGCCAGCAGGTCGCTGAAGCGGTCCCGGTCCTCGGCCAGATCGATGCTGGTGGGCGAGGTGCCGAGGATCGGCACGCCGTCCCTTTCCAGGTCCGTTGCCAGGTTCAACGGAGTCTGTCCGCCGTATTGGACGATGACCCCCGCCAGAGCACCGTTGGCGGCTTCCCGCTGGACGATGTGCAGGACGTCCTCGCGCGTCAGTGGCTCGAAGTAGAGGCGGGTACTGGTGTCGTAGTCCGTGCTCACCGTCTCCGGGTTGCAGTTGACCATGATGGTCTCGTAACCCATCTCCTGCAGCGCGAAGCTGGCGTGGACACAGCAGTAGTCGAACTCGATGCCCTGTCCGATGCGGTTGGGCCCGCCGCCCAGGATCACCACTTTCCGGCGATCGGTGGGCAAGGCCTCGTCGCCTTCGTCATAGCTGCTGTACAGGTAGGGCGTGAAGGCCTGAAATTCCGCGGCACAGGTATCCACCTGGTGATAGGTGGGTCGGATGTCCTGTTGACGGCGCGCCTCCCTGACATCCAACTCCGACCATGATTCAGACCGACTGTGCGAGAGCAACTCGGCCAGTTGTGAATCGCTGAAGCCCTGGCGCTTGGCCTCCCTAAGGCTTTCAGCGTCCGCCCCGGAAACCCGGCCGGCGGTTTCAAACAACTGCTGCATCTGGTCCAGGAACCAGATGTCGAACCCGGTCATGCAGGCAAGGGCTTCCAGATCCCACTGCCGTTCCAAGGCGGTATACACCGCAAACAACCGATCGCGGTTGGGCGTTCGGAGCAGGTCTTCCAACTCGTTGTCGGTGACCGGTCCTTCCAGCGATCCCCAGCCGTTGCGGCCGATTTCAAGGCTGCGAATGCCCTTTTGCAGGGCTGCCTTGAAGGTGCGGCCAATGGACATCACCTCGCCCACGGACTTCATCTGCGGACCCAGGCTGGACTCCACGCCGCTGAACTTTTCAAAGGCCCAGCGGGGAATCTTCACGACCACGTAGTCAATGGACGGCTCGAAGGCCGCCACGGTCTGCCGCGTGATGTCGTTGGTCAACTCGTCCAAGTTGTAGCCCACCGCCACCAGGGCGGCCCACTTGGCGATGGGGAATCCGGTCGCCTTGGATGCCAACGCGCTCGAGCGCGAGACCCGTGGATTCATCTCGATGACCACGACCCGGCCGGTTTCCGGGTGCACGGCAAACTGAACGTTGGACCCGCCGGTCTCAACGCCTACGGCCCGCATGACCAGGCGTGCCTGATCGCGCAGCCGTTGCAGTTCCCGGTCCGTGAGAGTCTGGGCCGGAGCCACGGTGATGCTGTCCCCGGTATGGACGCCCATGGCATCCAGGTTCTCGATGGAACAGACCACGACGAAGTTGTCCGCGCCGTCGCGCATCACCTCGAGCTCGAATTCCTTCCAGCCGATCAGCGACTCCTCAATCAGGACGCTGCCGACCGGGCTTTCGCGCAGGCCCCAGGCCACCTTGACATCGAACTCATCCGGGGTATGGACGGTGCCGGCGCCGCTGCCGCCCAGGGTGAAGCTGGGACGGATGAAGATGGGGAATCGGCCAATCGTTTCCGCGTGGCTGCGTGCCTCCTCCAGGGTCGTGGCCAGGAAGGAGTGGGGCGACTCGAGCCCGTATTCGGTGATGGCGTTCTTGAACAGCTCCCGATCCTCGGCCAGCTGCATCGACTCGAGGCGGGCGCCGATGAGTTCCACGCCGTACCGGTCCAGGACGCCGGCCGCCGCTAAGTCGACCGCCAGGTTGAGTCCCGTCTGGCCGCCGACGGTGGGCAGCAGGGCATCCGGCCGTTCCCGTTCGATGATCTTCTCCAGGTAGGGGACAGTCAGCGGCTCCACATAGGTGACATCCGCCATCTCCGGATCCGTCATGATGGTGGCCGGATTGGAGTTGACGAGGATGATGCGAAAGCCCGCCTGGCGGAGGGCCTTGCACGCCTGGACACCGGAGTAGTCGAACTCGCAGGCTTGACCGATCACGATCGGACCTGATCCGATGATCAGGATGGATTCGATGTCGGTGCGGCGAGGCATTGGAGTGGAGGTGAAGGAGCCGGAATCAACCTAAATTCTGCCGAAACCGCGGGATCGTACCACAGCAAATCCGAGTTGGATTGAGCACCGTGGTGTTCATTTCGAGTCTGTGCCAGCGATTGGCTGAGGGTACCCCGAACCCTCCATGGCAACGCGGTGCGCTCTGTCCATTTCCGTGGCTGGCATGCCTTCCGGCAGCCCCTTGATCCCCCAAGTTGATTCGGCAAGGCTGCAACTGGCAGCAATCAACCGTAGATCCGCATTGCTCCGCATCCACGTTGGCATTGTCGCCTTCACCAAGGAGAACCTGGGCCGAACATCCCAGCCTCCGATTTTTAACAGCGGTGGTACACCGACACCAGGACGGGCTGGTTGTCGGGTCTGACTAGAACGCTGGCTGTAATCCCAGTCGCCGCTCATCCGGTGAGGAACCCAACGTCCGGCCGAGCCGTCGAAGAGTAAAACAACGAATGCCAACCCTGCCTCCCGAGACACGTCAGGCAAGGACAGACGGACTGTCTCCATCAACTTGCTGAACAAAACGGAGAGCTACGAATGAACCAACAGCTGAAGCAAGCTGTTCAAAAGGCGTCTCAGCCGGAAGCCGATCAAACCAGATTCGCTCGCTTTCTGCTCGCCGAACTGGAGGTGAACCGTCAATGGCAAGGGTTGTTCTCCCGCCCTGAATCGGAGGATTTGCTGGAACACATGGCTGATGAGGCTCTGTCCGACCACCACGCTGGGCTAACCTCGCCACTTGGCCCGGAAAAGCTGTAAACGTGCGCTCCTTTGCTGAACGAAGTTTTTGGGATGCGTACCGGCAACTTCCAGCGCAAGTGCAACAACGGACAAGAGAAGCCTATCGCTTCATCGAGTTGGATCCCCGGCATCCAAGCTTGGACTTCAAGCGCGTGAGCCAACGACGGCCGGTGTACTCAGTTTAGTGCTCGACACGCCTGTCAGGCTGGTCTATTCCAGGTGGGTGGCGAAGACCCACTGCCAGAGTGTGGCCTTGGACCGCTCCAACGCCGTCCCGATCCTGACGGAGAATGTCTCCCGGCAACCGGTGCAGCAGTAGGGCAATCCGGCCATCCGGCCATACCAGAAACTCAAACCTTGCCGCGGCCGATTCTTTTCGGAAAAAAGGGTGGTCAACAGGTCAATCGCATTCAGATTGGGGATGTGGCACTTGGGCACAGGGCGGGTCATCGAAAAGCCGGAACTCGTCCTCGGAGCCGGGAGCACACGCCCACGGAGGCATCATGGCCAAGCGGGTCCGGCCCCGTGGGCGTAGAGTCGGGGCTGTCTGCCGGAAGTCCTATCGCCATGGCACGCGGTAACCCGGATCCGAGCAGGCTACCGAGGCCTCTGCGTGGTGTCATCTCGCCTACCGTCGGCCAAGCCCTCGTGGTGGAACTGCATCCGATCCCCCATGGCCCCTAGTACGCACTTGCCGCGCCCGGCTTCGGAAGTTCTGTCCTGTTATCCCCATGGGTCCTCAGCCCCCGGCCATCTGAATTTATGACGTTATACCATTCTATTTGTGCGAGAAGGTGTCGAACGCCTGCTTGTTTCGTTACCAAAATTGATGTTCGATTGTCGCACTCATAATCGTTTAATATATTTTTCTCGTGGCTTTGACTTGAAACAGGAATGTGATTGCCTTGGAGTGATTAACTGCATGATGCTGACGCTTTCTCTATTGGCCGGTTTAACCTGCTAGCATTGCGCATTGTTTAGTTACCGTGAGCAACAGTGGAGATAATTGGGATGAAGATGAAACGCATTGCACATCCGGTCATCGCGGTTATTGCCGCTGCCATCTTGACAATCGGTGGCGGCCTCGTATTCGATAGCACGGCTCAGGGTCAACCGAGCTTGTCTGCCTCCGCCAACGTGCAGGGAGACGCCAATCCGGACGTTCAGGCTCTCGCCGCGGCCTTGAGTATTTCAAGGCACGCCGGCAAGTTGGTAGCCTTATCTGGTCCCACCACCGTTGTGATGACTAAGGAAGATCTCATCAAATCTGCGGCGAAGATAGCCGACCACAAGGCCGTCTTGGCCGCGCAACTGGAGATCCTGGCCGAGACCGGCTATGGCGAACGGGCCGGCGCGATCACAAGATTGGTCAACGATCTGGGATCCAACGTGGAGCTCATCCAACAAGGAAGGAGCTCATTGCTGAGCGAGCTGCTTAAAGGAATAAGAAACAGGCAGCATGTATCTCTCACCAGTACCATAGAAGTAGTCCCTGCCGCCGAGACCATCCTGGACGACGAATTCTATCACTTGGTGAGCGGTGGTCATGACGGAGGGTCAGCTGATTTAGACAATCTAGCCACGGACGACTTGCTTCGCTATGCCCACTTGAAAAATTTGGTGACAACTTTGGATCTCGCAACTCCCACGCTCCTAGGGGCGAGCACGCAGGATAATCCTGCATTGGCAGGGCAACTCCACGAATTCTTCGACGGGAGGGCTGCCGCCGCTGAGCGAGACATTGAATATCTATCGGAGATTGAAGGCTCCGAATTGGAGGATGTGCTCCAACTCATTCAGCGAATGTTCGCCCTTGGGCAGGGGGACAACAACCTCTGGGACGGCTTGTATCATCGGCTCGGTTTGTTAACAACTGAAAGAATCTTGGTTGCGAAAGTCGCAAACCTGCAACAACAGTTGCTGGATGAAATTGACAATCTGGCGGCCGAGGTCCAAGGCTTACCGCAACCGCCAACAATGCCCGAGGTCGAAGCTGGAGTACCCGGCGTTACAGACAGTGAGATCAAGTTTGGGCAGTCGGCCGTGTTGACAGGGCCTTCGAAGGCCCTGGGTGAAGGGATGCAACTCGGCATCCTGGCCGCTTTCCACGAGGCAAATCAGGCGGGCGGCATCCATGGCCGACAGCTGACGCTTAAGACGATCAACGACTATTACGAAACCTTCTTTGCGTTTTCCGGCACCAGTCGGCTGATTGGGCAGGACCGTGTATTCGGGCTGATTGGCTCGGTGGGCACGCCGACTGCTCGCGCGGCGTTGCCGTCGGTGGAAATCGGCCATGTTCCTTTCGTAGGTGCGTTCACCGGAGCGCAGCTGCTACGGCGCGATGATCAGACCAACGTGCTCAACGTACGGGCTTCGTACCACGATGAAACCGAGACAATGGTGGATTACCTGGAAAAGACGGGCAAAACCAGGGTGGCGGTGCTGTATCAGAACGACTCCTTCGGCCTTGACGGGCTGGAAGGGGTGAAAAAGGCGCTGCATGAGCGGGATGGTATGCGTCTGGTGGCATCCTGGTATTACATCCGCAACACCACTGCCGTGAAGGCGGCAGCGTATCGTATCGCCAATGCCGAGCCGGATGCGGTCATCATCATCGGGTCATACGCCCCAGCAGCCGAATTCATCAAGTACGCGCGCCTGAGGCTTATGGATGATCCCATCTTCATGGCCGTGTCATTCGTTGGCAGCAGCGCGCTCAAGGTTCGCCTCAAGGAACTCGACCAATCCTTGGCAGACGTTTACGTGACCGAGGTTGTGCCTCTGCCCAGTGATGAAAGCAGCGAGGTTGTTGCCGAATATCGAGCTGCCCTGTCCGAATACGATTCCGAGGCAGAACCCGAGGCCATCTCGCTGGAAGGGTATATCGCGGGACGTCTGGCTATTGCGCGGTTGCAAGAGTGCGGCCCTGATGTCACCCGGGAATGCTTCCTCAATGTGTTCAGTGAATCCACGTCCATCGACATCGACGGCCTTCAACTCCAATATGGGCCCGGGGACAATCAGGGGTCGGATCAAGTTTTCCTGACCAGGATCGACTCGGGTGGTGAGTGAACCGGCCGACGGCACGGAACGTTAGGTCCGCGCCATCGCGGTGTGTTCAAAGCGATTTTTCCAGGCAGGGGCGAATGAGCATTCGCCCCTGCTGCTTTTGGCGACAGTACTCACGCATACCCAGTCTGTCATGGCGAGGAGCGTAGCGACCCGAAAATCTGGACGCGCTGACTGTGCCCCTTACGAGGTTGCACTGCCGCGCATCATCATCCAGCATTACCATTGCCACTACTGTGGCCATAACTGGGCACTACGCAACAGCCCGGGACCGGCCCCTGAGCTTGTTTCAGCTGGGCTGGTTCCAGGCCCAGCGCCTGTTACACCGCGGCTACACCTGGTCTCGGGTGTGGCTGCAGCCCCTGCCGGGACCGAGTACCGAGCACATGCGGTGCGCTGTCCGCACTATCGGGCTCGGACGCGGGCGGCCTTCTCCGCCGAGGTGGCCGGACCGGTAAGTGGGGCCCGCGCCTGAACCCTGGGAGTCCCCTGCGCTATGCGCATCCGGCAGTCCGACACACTGGCCCGGATGGGCCTCCTGGTGAAGGGCATAGTGGGCAAGCGATTGCGTATCACACCCTGATTGCCGACAACGGACTGGCTGCCGGTGCCCGGTCATGAATGTGTAGCGGTCAGGCGCATGTAAATCACTCTGCCACCGGCCCCGCGCTGCGTACCCGCGAGTCTACCGCCTTTCAAAGCACGAAGCCCCGGCATCAAAATCCGGGGCTTCGTGCTTAAGACCGACAACCTGTCCCTGATTACAGGTGTTCGCAGTACAAACCGTCCCGATCCCGGTCGTGTCTGCTCGGCTTTGTGCGCCCGGTGTAGAAGGCTTCGTACTGCGCCCTGGTATCAAAGTCACTGCAACGGCTGCCAGTCCCTCGTGGTGGCGGGAATGTGGATTTCGGCACGGGCACAGGTTGGTAGGCAGGCACCGATGGCAGATGGGCCGGCGTTGCAGGATGGGCTGGGAGCGACATGAAGGGTGCCAGGGCAAACAGGGGCAGGCCATTGCTGTGTCTCCACCAGCAGTTGGCGCGGTCCTCCTGTTCCCGGTAATAGATGTCGCATACACTGCCGTCCAGAGGCGGGTTGGCAGGCAACGGTACCTGCGGAACCCAGCGGACGGGTGTGTGTCGCGGCTTGGCCTTCTTCCACCTGTCCTGCTGGCTCGACAGACTATTCCAGTAGTGCCACCAACAGGTTTCGCGGGCTTGCTGGGTGAAGTGGCTGTCATCGCAGTAATGCGCCCATGACGTGCCGGGCCACAGGTTCCACATGACGAACAGAATCAAGAGGGTGGCGGTCGTCAACGCAATAGCCGCACCGATGGTGCGGAACCAAGTACTCTCCTTCATAGGATGCCCCCTTGTGCAACTGGACCAGTGTTTGCCCACAACCCCCAGCGTCAAGGTGGCAGCGTATTCCGTTGTTGTGGGAGGGCACGGTAGCACAGACAGGGGCAATCGTAAACCCCTAGTTACAGTCCCCTTCACTTGGAACCTGTTCGTGGTTCCTGAACGAGTTGCGCCGACGGACGTGGCAGGCGAACCCATTGGGCCCCAGGCCCTCCGGCTCGTTTTCACCCTGGGCCAACTCTTCACGCAGATCCGGAAGGGCAAGCCGGATGCCTGACTCGCCTCGGTACTGAGGCAGATGCGACCCGACATCGACGATTGCACCTGGCTTCAGGACTACGCGTCCAGGAACGTGAAGCAGTCGTTCAAGGATCCAAAGCTGGCCTAACAAGCCTTCTTCAACCCGGCACAGTTCGATGCCGGGCTCCCGGCGCGAAAAGGGCCGGCACAAGTTCACACCTTCCTTCAGCATTTCCTGTGACGTTCGCATCCGGAACGGGGTGCCGAGCGTGTCCAAGGTCGGGAAGATGCGCGAACCATGGCAGGCCCGTCGAGGCTCCCGGGCTCCAACACAGACGAGCCGTGCCACAATCGCGTTGCCCCGAACCTGTGTACCGTATGGAATGAGGCACTGGATGGCTCAGGGAGGCCCAACGCCCGACCCGCAAACGAGAGGATCGCGGTCAACTGCCCGGGATTCGTTGATTCCGTCGGATTCCATCTTTGGCTACTCAGCCTTCTTACCGATAGAGTCAAGGACTTGACCATGCATCGTGAAGCCGTCCAGGGCCGTGCGACACGATCCCACCCCATTCCCTGTCCGAGGGGCATGCATGATGCACACTCAACGGCAGACAGGCGAATCGTCGGTGCATCTACAGGCTCTCTGTTAATGAAATCGCCAAGTTGAACTAGATTTTACGAACAGAAAATAACTTGTTCTGAATTTCATGCCGACAAGCTTACAAGAACCGACAAATTCACAACTTGGATCAATTTTGCTTACCCCGTCGGTTATTTGATATGATATCGGTTTGGATTCTCTCTAATTTAGGCCTGAACGCAAGGTAGGCAACGACGTCAGTCCGTCTGCACAGACGCCCTTGCTGCGCATCGGTTGTCGGCCGCGGCGGCTCGCAGGCGACAACGTAACCGTTCGGCCGCCTGTTCAGCACGCATGACTCGCACGTAGAGGCTATTCCGAGGAGACATCGTTATGTCTGAAACTACCCTGGCCCCCTCCGGTGCGTATCATGCCACGCCCAATCTCGGTCTGCCGGTCAAACAGGGCCTTTACGATCCGCGCTACGAGCATGACGCCTGCGGCGTCGGCTTTGTCGTGGACATCAAAGGCCGGAAGTCCCACGCCATTGTGGCGCAGGGGCTGCAGGTACTCCTCAACCTAGCGCACCGGGGCGCGTGCGGATGCGAGCCGAATACAGGCGACGGCGCCGGCGTCCTGATGCAGATGCCGGACCGGTTCATGCGCAAGGTCGCCGCGGCTGCGGGCATCGAAATCCCGCCCCTCGGCGAGTACGCGGTGGGCATGGTCTTCCTGCCCCGGAGGGAGAACCTCCGCTTCGAGTGCGAGGCAGTCTTCGAGAATATCATCCGCGCCGAAGGACAGACGGTGCTCGGCTGGCGGACCGTGCCCACCGCCAATGGGGAATTGGGCCACACGGCCAGGTTGGGCGAACCGGTTGTGCGTCAACTGTTCATCGGCCGCAATCCGGAGCGGTTGACCGGCAACGACGACCTGGCATTCGAGCGCAAGCTCTACATTATTCGCAAGCAGGCTGAGAACCAGATTCGGTATTCGCGGATGCGTGAAGGAGGTGCGTTCTACATTGCTAGTCTCTCGTCGCGCACGGTGGTCTACAAGGGCATGTTGATGTCGGAGCAGGTCAAGGGCTTCTACCCGGATCTGCTGGATAAGGATATGGAGTCGGCCCTGGCCGTGATCCACTCACGCTTCAGCACCAACACCTTCCCCAGCTGGGAGCGCGCCCACCCCTACCGCTACCTGATTCACAACGGTGAGATCAACACCCTGCGCGGCAACGAGAACTGGATGCACGCGCGCCAGTCCCAGTTAAGCAGCGGGTTGTTTGGCGACGACATCAAGAAAATCCTGCCGATCATTCACCCGGATGGCAGCGATTCGGCCAAGTTCGACGAGACGCTGGAGTTTCTCTATCTGGCGGGCCGTTCCTTACCGCACGCCATGATGATGATGATCCCGGAGCCGTGGCCGCAGCATGAATCAATGAGCGATGCCAAAAAGGCATTTTACGAGTATCACAGCACGATGATGGAGCCATGGGACGGGCCGGCATCGATCGTCTTTACCGATGGCGCCGTCGTGGGTGCCGTGTTGGATCGCAACGGGCTGCGTCCCTCGCGCTACTGCGTCACCAAGGACGACATGGTGGTCATGGCGTCCGAGACAGGCGTGCTGCCGCTGGAACCGGATCGCATCCTGCGGAAATCGCGTCTGGAACCGGGGCGCATGTTTCTGGTGGACACGAATCAAGGCCGCATCATCTCCGACGAGGAGTTGAAGGAGACGATGGCCCAAGTCCATCCCTACCGCGCGTGGCTGGACGAGCACATGGTCAGCCTGGATGAAATCCCGCAGCCCGATGTTGAGGTGCCGGGCGTGGAACACGACACGCTGCTCGAACGGCAGCAGGTATTCGGCTACACGTTCGAGCAGTTGCGCATCCTACTGGCACCGATGGCGACCGACGGTGTGGAAGCCTTGGGTGCGATGGGCAACGATACGCCGGCCGCGGCCCTGTCCAATCATTCACAGCTGCTGTACAACTACTTCAAGCAACTTTTTGCCCAGGTGACCAATCCGCCCATCGACGCCATCCGCGAAGAACTGGTTACGGGCACCGAAGTGATGTTGGGCGCGGAGTTGAACCTGCTTGAAACCATGCCGGAGAATTGCCGTCAACTCAAGTTGCGCCACCCGATCCTAACAAACCGCGAGTTGGCCAAGATCCGCCACATCGGAGAAAGTGGTGTGCAGGAATTCCGTGCCAGGACCCTTCCGATTCTCTTTGACATCCACGGCGGGGAGGCGGCGCTGGATCAGGCACTCGAGGATCTGTTCCAGGCGGCGACGCAGGCCATTGACGAAGGCGTCAACATCCTCATCCTTTCGGACCGGGGCGTTGGTCCCGGCACGGCACCGATCCCGGCGTTGTTGGCAACCTCCGGACTGCACCACTATTTGATTCGCAACGAGACGCGCACGCGGGTGGCGCTGGTGGTCGAATCCGGCGAACCGCGCGAGGTGCATCACCTGTCCCTGCTGATTGGCTACGGCGCGACGGCCATCAACCCGTATCTGGCGATGGAAACGCTGGCCCAGATGATTGAGAATCGGCTGCTGGTGGGGATCGACCACGACACGGCGGTCTACAACTACGTCAAGGCTGCAGTTAAGGGTGTCGTCAAAGTGATGTCCAAGATGGGCATTTCGACGATCCAGAGTTATTGCGGTGCACAGATTTTTGAGGCGTTCGGTCTCAGCCAGCGTGTGGTCGACAAGTACTTTACCTGGACCGCGAGCCGGGTCGAGGGGATCGACCTGCCGGAGATATGCGCCGAAATCAAGATGCGCCACGACCGGGCCTATCCCGTGCGCCTCTTTTCACCGGATCAGATGAACGGCAATGCGCCCCATGTGCCCAAAAACGGGACTGGAGACGGGGAAGGCCAGCTGCTTGCACCCGGAGGCGACTACCAGTGGCGCAAGGACGGCGAACTGCACTTGTTCAACCCGCGCACGGTACACCTGCTGCAGAAGGCGGTTCGAACCGAGGATTACACCTCGTTCAAGGCCTACACGCAGGACATCGACCTTATGAACAGGGAATGGTGCAACCTGCGCGGTCTGTTGGAGTTTGACTTGGACGGCGCACCGAGCATACCCATCGAAGAGGTGGAGCCGGTGGAGTCGATCTGCAGACGCTTCAAGACCGGAGCCATGTCCTACGGTTCGATCAGCAAGGAGACGCACGAGACGCTGGCAATAGCCATGAACCGCATTGGCGGGCGCAGCAATACCGGCGAGGGCGGGGAAGACCCGGCCCGCTACGTCCTGGAACCGAACGGCGACTCCAAGAACAGTGCCATCAAGCAGGTGGCGTCCGCCCGTTTTGGCGTAACAAGCTACTATCTCGTCAACGCCAGGGAGTTGCAGATCAAGATGGCACAGGGGGCCAAGCCGGGCGAAGGGGGTCAGTTGCCCGGCAAAAAGGTGTATCCCTGGATCGCCGAGGTGCGGCACTCCACGCCCGGGGTCGGTCTGATCTCGCCGCCGCCGCACCATGACATCTACTCGATCGAAGATCTGGCGGAGTTGATCCACGACCTCAAGAACGCCAACCACCACGCCCGCATCAACGTAAAGCTGGTGTCGGAGGTGGGCGTGGGCACGATCGCGGCAGGGGTTGCCAAGGGCCATGCCGATGTCATTCTGATCAGCGGCCACGATGGCGGAACGGGGGCATCCCCGCAGACGAGCATCAAACATGCAGGCCTGCCGTGGGAGCTGGGTGTGGCCGAGACGCATCAGACCCTGTTGATCAACAATTTGCGCAGCCGCGTCGTCGTTGAGACCGACGGCCAGCTGAAGACGGGCCGCGATCTGGCCATCGCGGCGATGTTGGGTGCCGAGGAATTCGGTTTCGCCACAAGCCCGCTGGTTGCCCTGGGCTGCATCATGATGCGGGTCTGCCACTTGGATACCTGTCCGGTGGGCGTCGCCACCCAGAATCCGGAACTGCGGGAAAAGTTCACAGGCGACCCCCAGCATGTCGTCAACTTCATGCGCTTCATCGCCCAGGAGTTGCGCGAATACATGGCGCAACTCGGGTTCCGCACCGTGGACGAGATGGTCGGGCGGACCGATCGGCTGCAAGTGCAGCAGGCGATCAAGCATTGGAAAGCGCAGGGGATTGACTTGACGGCGATCCTGCACCGGCCGGACGTGCCGGAAGACTGGGGTCGCTACTGCCAGATTGATCAGGATCACGGCCTGGACGAGTCGCTGGACAACCTGACCTTGTTCGAACTTTGCCGGCCGGCACTGGACAACAGCGCCGAGGATGTGCGCCGTGCCCACGAGGGCGTTTCGGAAAGACCCTTGCAGGATGTGAAGGCGACACTTCCGATCGCCAACACGAACCGGGTGGTGGGCACCATCACCGGCAGCGAAATCACCCGGCGCTTTGGCCCGCAGGGCCTGCCGGAAGACACCATCCGGTTGCATTTCCAAGGGGCGGCCGGTCAGAGTTTCGGTGCCTTCATCCCCAAGGGCATGACACTGGAACTGGAAGGCGACGGCAACGACTACTTCGGCAAGGGATTGTCGGGCGGCAAGATTGTTGCCTACCCACCCTCCGGCTCCACCTTCAAGGCCGAAGAGAACATCATCATCGGCAACGTGGCCTTTTACGGCGCGACGAGCGGCGAGGCCTACATACGCGGGATGGCGGGCGAGCGGTTCTGCGTGCGCAACTCAGGCATGCACGCGGTGATTGAGGGCGTGGGTGATCACGGTTGCGAATACATGACGGGGGGACGGGTTGTCGTGCTGGGACCGACCGGCCGCAACTTTGCCGCGGGCATGTCCGGCGGCATCGCGTATGTATTGGATGAAGAGCCGGTGGACGGCATCTGGCTCGCCAATCGCGTCAACCCGGAGATGGTCGAAGTGGAAGAACTGTGTGATCCGGAGGAACGCGCCGAGGTGCGCGCGATGATCCAACGACACCATACCCATACCGATTCGGAGGTGGCCGGAAGGATTCTGGCGGATTGGGATGCCTATGTGGACGCGTTCGTCAAGGTATTGCCGAAAGACTACAAGCGCATGCTCCAATGTCTCGCCGAGGTTGAAGCCACCGGGCTTGAGGGCGAGGAAGCAATGATGGCAGCATTCGAGCGCAACAGCCAGGACCTGGCGGCACGGGTCAGCGGCAACTGAGTATTGTATTGTGCAGGAACTGTGGGACACAGAGTATTGCACGTCAATACGCCGTCAGGAGATCATCGATGGGTAAACCAACCGGCTTTCTTGAATTCGAGCGGCAGTCCGTGCCGGAACGCCCGCCGCTGGAACGAATTCAGGATTGGGATGAGTTTCACCTGCACCTGTCGACAGGGGATCTGCAGCAGCAGGGTGCCCGCTGCATGGACTGCGGCATCCCGTTTTGCCATACGGGGACGATGCCGGAAGGCGGTTGCCCCATCCACAATCTCATCCCGGAGTGGAACGACCTGGTGTACCAGGATCGCTGGCGCGAGGCGCTGGCGCGCCTCCACGCCACGAACAACTTTCCCGAGTTTACGGGTCGGGTCTGTCCTGCCCCGTGTGAAGGTTCCTGCACGTTGGGCCTGATCGAGCCGCCCGTCACGATCAAGAGCATCGAGTGCGCGATCATCGACCGGGGATTTGAAGAGGGCTGGGTCGTGCCCCAGCCGCCTGCCGTGCGTACGGGCAAGCGGATTGCAGTGGTCGGCTCGGGACCGGCGGGGCTGGCGTGCGCAGCGCAACTCAACTCGGCCGGACATACGGTCACCGTTTACGAACGGGCGGATCGGATCGGCGGGCTGCTGATGTACGGCATTCCCAACATGAAGTTGGAGAAGGAGACGGTCCAGCGGCGCGTGGATCTGATGTGCGCCGAAGGCGTGACATTCGTGACCAACTGCGAGGTGGGAAAGGACATCCCGGCGGACAGGTTGCGGGAGGACAATGACGCAGTGGTCCTCTGTGGGGGTGCGACCAACCCCCGCGATCTGCCGATTGAGGGCAGGGAACTGGACGGCGTCCACTATGCCATGGAATTCCTGCACGGGAACACGAAGCAGTTGCTGGACGACAAACACGGTTCGGTGCCGGGCGAGGGATTCAGCTATCCGTTCATTTCGGCAGAGGACAAGGACGTGATCGTCATCGGCGGCGGGGACACCGGCAACGACTGCCTGGGTACTTCGATGCGCCATGGCTGCCGGAGCGTCAACATGTTCGAAATCCTGCCCAAGCCACCGCCGGACCGGGCTCCCAACAACCCGTGGCCGGAGTGGCCGCGTATTTTCCGTGTGGACTATGGGCATGCGGAAGCGGCGGAACGCTTCGGCGCGGATCCGCGCACGTTCCTGATCAGCACCAAGCGCTTCGTGGGCGACGAACACGGGAAGCTGAAGGAACTGCATACGGTCATGATTGAGTGGATAACGGGCGAAGACGGCAGATTTCAGTTGCAGGAGGTTCCAGATTCCGAAAAGGTGTGGCCGGCCCAACTGGTCCTGCTGGCGATGGGCTTTCTGGGACCGGAAAACCCCGTACTCGAGCAATTGGGTGTGGAGCGGGATGCGCGCTCAAACGCCCAGGCCGAATACGGGCAGTTCGCCACGAATGTGCCCGGTGTCTTTGCGGCGGGGGACATGCGGCGCGGACAGAGCCTGGTGGTGTGGGCGATCAACGAGGGCCGAGGGGCGGCCCGGGAGTGTGATCGCTATCTGATGGGGGAAACCAGCTTACCCTAGACACCGTGGGATTCGAGACACCCAGAAAAGCTCCAACAAACCACGACCACATGACTTCCCGGATCGGATGTCCGTTGCCAAACGGAGGGCACAGCCCACCATTCCCAATGTTGTAACCTGACGCCTACGAGACAGACGCGCCAAGCAACAAGGCCAGCAGGACACGACAAGGATGGCACGGACGCCAAACCCGAGCCAAAGGGCTGTCCAACATGAGAAACAACGAAACCATAGTACAATGACACAATACACGCATTGTAGCAAACCGCCGGACACGAATTCGAAAATCTCACCCAGGTTAGGTGCGCAACGTGACCGACAACACTCCGCAAAATGAGACCACCCTCAATTGGTCGGTACTGCAGACGCGGGTCACTGCATTCCATCCCGACGACTGGATAGCCGAAAACCTGAGTGACTGGTGGTTTACAGAATTCAATCAGTTACCTGACCGAACTGAAACCATGCCACGGGAAAACTCGACTTTGATTCGTGGCTCTATAGACATCGGCCAATTGAGGGCAGTCGCCAGTCCAGGACGAACCGATTTTATCCTCCAACCCCATAATGGAGCAGTTGCAGCGACAGATCCCTCAACACCTAGCATGGGTACGTCGTATCAACCCATATTAGAGAAATCTTTAGACTTTGCAGGGACGTGGCTGAGTAAGGCCATGCAGGTAAACCGATTGGCTATCGGAGCAATTCTCATTTTGCCATTTACAGATCTGAAAGAAGTATATGGAACCCTTTCACACATATTACCAGTAGAAAACTTTGATGGTTCTGAAAACACACCAGACTTTCAATATCGTATCAATCGGGTACGCCCAATAGACCAACCACTTGCAACCACCATCAATCGCCTAGCAACTTGGTCTGTAGTTGAGAGCTTTCGTGTCGCTATTAATCCAGGAAAATTAGAGCCGCAGACCAACTTGGTTCGAGGAAATTCTTTACAGCTTGAGCTTGACATTAACACCAGACCAGAGATAAGTATTGTTTTTCCACCAAATTCTCGATTGGGCGTTCTCAGAAAGCTCAAGGAAATGGCTGTGGAAATAGCAGAGCAGGGAGATATGCCATGACTGCTGCGAGTACTTTGGGAAACCAAGATCGAATAAACAATTCTGCAAAGATATACATAGACAACCAAGTGTGGGCTCGCACACGGTCAGTAACTGAGAAAAATGACTATACTCCTGTCGCTGAAACCACAGCTTTGATTGATCGTTTGGAAACTGATAACGATCAACTTTTGCCAGCCGGTTCTACTAAGTCCACAATTTCAAATGGATGGTTGCAGAATAGCGATCTCGAAGGGCAATTTCTACCCGCCGTGCAAGCAACCAAAGATAGAAAGTTCATGTTCAATGTGAGTTCTATCCTTTCACTCTGCATGCTCGAATATAGCAATTATTTTGTAGCTTTCCAGTCGGATGCCTTCGCCTCATTGGAACAAATTGATCTAACTCCAATTGCTAGCACCTCAGATCCGCATCTCTCCCAGAATACTGATGTTGCACTGCGTCCGGTAGCAGTCTCGCAATCCAATTTTACTAGTATTGCCCTACAAGCTGAACTGTTACGAGAAAATGATCTTGTAGAGGAGTTTGGATATTATGTACTGGCAGCCCGGAATGAGCAATTTGAGGACGGCATGAGTTCAAACTTTGCAGTTTTTGTGCATGAATCTATTAGATACAATGGACTGGCCGCTGTCTACGCTTGGGAGCGTGTCTTGCATCGCTATGGTAATGTTTATGAAACAGGTGAAGAGTTGCTTCGCCAGTTGGGTCTACTTCAACATGTTCCGTCCCACGAGGTACGGCTAAACGTGCTGATAGACAACCTTGACTCGCCAGATCCCAGGATACGGGACGCTGCTGGGTTGGGGCTGTCATTCCTAGATGATCCTAATGCTCTAAGTCCGTTGCGGGTAGCTTATCAGTCTGAAACCGAATCATGGCTTCGGAGAAACCTCAATTTGGTCATAAACCAACTGGAAGCTATTGCATGACGCGGTACTTGAGGATGGTTCGCCAAGCTCGTTGGAACCGCCCCAAATGGATTGTCGGCACCACGGTTGCGTGGCAGGGTGATGCCTTAGGCGACCTTTCTACTACACACAATGTGTTATCTGTATACTTGGCGGATACTGGAGAACGAGTCAACCAAGTAGTGGCTGCGCTTGCTGCCAACAGAGATAATCTGGCCAACTTGGATTATGTGTTAATCGAAGGTGACCTTCTCTCACAATTGCATTTGCAAACAATGCAAGTAAGTGGGGAAACATTTCACTGTTCGGTAAACGAACTGCATTATGATATCCAAGATCTGACTGCGGCCGGAGTGTTCGCCCTCATGAAATCTATTACTGCAGAAGACGTGGTCCGCGTCTCCAGGCCCAACGTGAAAGCATTGTTGCAACACGCCATCCATGATGGTCATATAGACATCAACCGGCTATCAGCAAGGCTTGCTCAATCGTTGGAGAGTTGACTGCAGGTGTGTGTAACAATCCAACGAGCCGTCTTTGCAGGCTGCTGCTGAAGGGTAGAGTTTAACTGCTGCCAGAGGATGTTGGGTTGCGTTTCTGCGACAATGTGATTATCGCGGAAGGCCCGGTATCCGGCGGACTCCAGCAGACAGTGGCAATTGCAGTCCTTCAAGGCGCGATTTGGGCGCGCATGTCATTCATACAGTCCTTTGTGCTATAGGACTGGTCGCTAGCCAGACCAACCGCGAAGTCCATCGGCAGGTTGCGACAGTTCTCGACTGGGGCAGGACCCATGAAGGTGAGTCGGGCCTCTTGGCCCCACCCCTTGCGCGGCATCCGCTCCTCGGCCTCAGTCCGACTGCCGCGCATCGCACTTCGGCACTCACTCCGGAAGTCCACGGACAGGTTACTGGGATCGTCGTCCGTGGACGTCGGTCCCTCCTCGGAACGAAAGTTGTTGAGGTTAGCAGCTACCTCGATCAGGGTCCCGTCCACACTGAAATGCTTGTCCGACAACAAGCCCTACGCATCGGCTGCCCACACCACCTTGTCGAACAGTTGTTGGCCCACGTCGTGCGCCAGCAACTGCATGCCGGTTTTGGGTGGAGACGGTACCACTGAAATTGCTCTCCAACAAGCCCATGTCCAAAAGCTAGCGATAGAGTAGGTTGTACTCCGATTCCTCCCAGAAGGTACGTGCGCTGCACACCGAGTACAAGGCGATCCGAAGCCTTCAACAGACTCTCGAGCGGCCGCGAGTCTTGGGACACCCGTTCCTCCAAGTCCACAATGGCCAGCATCGTACGTTGGGTGTTGGATCGCCAGCGCATCGGGAATACCTCCTGAATGGATACCTGTATCCTGGCCGAAACCGTTTTTTGGCAGCCTGTTAGGATAAGTAGTGGGCACTCAAGATTCAGCGAACACTATGTGGCAATTATTACCAAAGCCGCAGGATCCCAAATGCCACAGAAGACCCGAAAACACTATTCTTTCAACGATGATATTTGGGCTTGCCAGACAATTGGCGCACGCAGGAAGGCCATCGGAGGCGTCGGAACGCGGTGCAAAGAGAAACTTCGCACCTTTCAAACGGGAGTGTTATCAGAAGCCGTAAAGCAGAGGAACATATTCCAACCGGAAATTCGAACCACAAAGAGCCCACCAATTGATGCTAACCCAGCGCTCCGGTGGCTCCGTGCCTCCTCAACAATCTCGCTATTCTGTCGTACCCCTCGGTTTCGGCATAAAAAAGTCCCGACGTGCCTTTATTGGTATTGATCTCGGTATCAGTGTCATCATGCCTTAGCAGTGCCCTGACCATGTCCAAGTCATCCTCATAGATGGCCCTGAACAACGGGGTCCATCCTTGCCAGTCGTCGATGTTGGGGTCTATGTCCGGATGGTCCAGCAATTCCTCCACTACCTCTTCGTGGCCCTCCGCCACTGCCCAGTAGAGCGCGGTTTTATCTCTATCATCCTGTTCGTTGGGATCCGTATCCGGGTGGTTTAGTAACGCCGCAACTTGAGCAGTGTGTCCCCAGTCAGCAGCACTAATGAGAGGAGTGCGTCCACGTTTATTCCTAATATTCGGTCTGATTCTCCGGTCGCGCAAAAGGGCTTCTATCGCCTCGCTTCCGTGAAGCGAGGATACGGCCTCGTGCAAGGGCGTGTCACCTGTGTCGTCTGTCCTGACATTGGGGGAGGTTCCATGTCTCAATAGTATCTCGATAGCCTGCCAGTGATTGAACATTGCGGCAAAGTGCAGCGCTGTAAATCCATCACTGGTCGCTTGCCGAGGATCAGCACCATGCGACAACAGCAATTCCACCATTCCGGCATTCCCTTTCCTGGATGCTTCATGTAAAGGCGTTCGATTGCGCTTCCCAGAACCCGAACCGGGGATGTTATAAAGTACGTTGGGATCCGCCTCGGGGTAACTCAGGAGCAAGGTCATGACTTCCAAGGCATCCGAAGCGGCCGCATCGTGAAGAGCTGTCTGATTGTGCTCAAAGTGAAAATGTGGAAATCCCAAGCTCGCTATCAGCTCGCGTACTGTACCTACGTCATCCTGGCTAATTGCGTGGAATAGGGTCCGTTTGGACTCGTATGTGTAAAAACCTGACCCTGGTGCGGGAGGGGACAGGGCAGTCCGCGGAACCTGCATGGTTGTCGGAAACAGAGGTTGCCAGCGCAACCACAGTACGGCCAAGCCTCCGCTTTCAAAATATTCCAGGAGCACGTGATGCGAACCGGCCGTCATCTCAACATCCTTGACACTGGTACGCTCCGGGTACTCCGCCCATGAAGAAAGTACAAGTGCACCATCAATATAAAGCCGCACGCCGTCATCAACGGTTACAGAGAAGCGGTAAGGTCCTTCTGCGAAGTCAAAGTGTCCTTCCATACGGGCACTGAAACCGTCGTGGCGGACTTGGGGACCCGGGGAACCACGACCCCAGTCGAAACGGCTACCAAACGGGACGACTTCCGTCAACACAGGTGGACCACTCAGATCCACACTGTTGAAGAACTGCAGGCGAAAATCCCCGGACGTCGGTGCCGGAACCGGCCCAGGAACCGCCGGGGCAACCGGTGGAAGCGCCCTAACTCCGTGAGGCACCCGCTGCCAACGAAGCCAAAGAGTGGCAGCGGCTGCGCGTTCGTAGTACTCCAAGCGCACCGGGTGGGTCCCGGCCGTCAAGTAAACGTCAACCTCATATGTGGTTGCCCCTTGATCATGCCATGCTTCGCGAACCAAATTGTCGTCGACATACAGTCGCATACCATCGTCAACTGTCACAGTGAATCGGTGCAGACCGTCTTCGAATTCGAACTGCCCCTCGAGAATCGCAGTGAAGTTGTCGGGGTTGACACTGGGATCGGGAGCGCCCCAGCCCCAATCATGCCGGGTGCCCGGTGCTTCTGTCCGTGTGAAGACTGGAGTGCCGGAAAAAGCCAGGTTGTTGAAATACCGCACCGTAAAGCTGCCGGTAGGTGCAACCGGTACGGCAGGAACAGGCGCGGGAATGACCACGACCTCAACACCCGGACCGGGAATCCGCAATGTCTGGCCGGGAGACAGCGTTCTTGGATCCACAATATCGTTGGCATCCATCAGCTCCCGAACAGAAACCCCATGGGCCCGAGCAATGGCAAAAAGCGTATCGCCTCCCAAAACGGTATAACTCGTCACGCTCGGCCGGGGCAGGGGAGCAGTTGGCGGAGCGGCTGAAGACCTGGGAACGGGAGGCGGCGGCTCGGCTGCTCCCGGAATGCACAGCAGCTGCCCGACCCGAATGCGCCTGAAATCCGATATTCCGTTGGCTTGGGCAATTTGGGCCATGGGTACGCCAAAGCGTGTGGCGATTGCCGCTAGGAATTCACCTCTCTGGACAGTGTGCGAAACAGTACAGGATGTTGAACTCGCAGGAGGAATGGAGGGTGTGGATGCATCGGCGGGGAAGGCGGACGGCACGATCAACGCTTGACCAACGTACAGAATGTTGGTTTCCGTCAAGTGGTTCAGTTCCCTAATCTGACCCACTGTCGCGTTGTACTGTTGCGCAATGGAGAATAAAGTATCGCCTGTCCGGACAATGTGTGTTTGGTGTGAACCCTGAGCCTCAACTGCCGTGCCCTGAATCGTTGTCAGTAACAGAACCGCCAATAGCAGGCCCAAGTACCGCATCCAACTGCGCGTACGATGGATTGGCGAATTCCCCTGGAAGTCACTCGCGACGGTGGTTGCCTTTCCCTGAAGGAATAACATGGCGAAACCCAGAATGTGGTAAGCGGAAATTCCTCGGCTACGCATAAAAGCACCTGCGTTACTTCCTTTTTGAACTGAAACCAGCGTAGCGATTCAGATGCCTGTCCCTGATCGGGCGGCAGGCTGACGAGATCGGTGGGGTTCCAGCCTGCAAGTCAAGACGTGCGGGGCCCCAGGGGTCCCGGCACCGGTGACGTCAGAGCACGCGCCAGTTCCTCCAGAGGGACGCACCGCCGCTTGCGCGCGGTCTCGATCAACCCCCGCATGCGAGCGATGCGCGCAGCCCTTTCGGCGATGCGGAAGCCATCGGCGATTTTCATTGGTACTTTGGACCTGCGCAGGGCCGAGGTGTCGGGTTGTTGGTGAAGGGCACGCGCGGGTCGACCCTGCAACGCAGGAAACCACTCCTCCAATGCCGCGACGTGCGAGCAGAAGGGCGTATTGGAGGCTGGAGACAAAGGAGGCATGGCGTCAGGCGAACGACGCCTGGATACCTTAACTTGTAGCACAGAACCACGCCGACCACAGCCGACGACCCCGTCGGCCCGCCACTCGGTCAGGGACGGAATCTGAATAGAGTTACCAACCGAAGAGCTTAGGAACCTACAAGCAAGAGCCGATGAAATGATTGGGCTCGAAAACCTCACATTCGCGACTTGTGATGGCACAAGGCACGGCGGTTGGAGCCCTTGGCAAAAATTATCGGCGTCTTCGAATGGTCGTGTCTCCCTGAATCAGTTGATGCCGCATGTGGCTTTGGGGGCACATTAGTCGCGGGACGCCCCCCCCCAGGTTAAAGGCCACGTCGAACGAGGGTCTTGCAAAAAAAAAAAAACCCCCAACCCAACAAAAACACCCAAACAACAAAAA
>VXMJ01000029.1 GCA_009841145.1 Caldilineaceae bacterium SB0661_bin_34
GATGTCCGCCGGGCTCTCTTGTTTGCAGGACACGATTATAGCACAGGTGTACAGGATTGTGCCTGTCGCACCGACTGCGTAGTCAGAAATATAAGCCCCCTCGGTCCAAGGAGGACCGGTTCGACTTGCCGGCTCGCATGGGCTGGTTTGGATTCTCGCAGGGCATCTGCGCCGAGCGCCCAGCGTGGCCGGGTGGGGTCCAAACGTCGCGCTTCTCGTGGTCATGGCAGTGTGCCTGTGGCGAACCGGATCCGATTCGCCGACCCGCCGAATGGTTTTGGCATCCCGCCTACGGGTAGAATTGTTGGGATACCGAATCGGTTTTGCATCGTCTCCGTCCCTGCGTTTCCGGCTGTTTGCCCCGACTGTCGATCCCCTGCCCCACGCCCCCCAACCACGGAATGCATCTTGACCTACCTGGCTGTTGATCTGGGCGCGGACAGCGGGCGCGTCATGGCCGGCCGGCTGACTGACCGCGGCTTGCAACTTTCCGAAGTCCACCGCTTTCCCAATGTGCCGGTGAGCGTGCACGGAACGCTGCACTGGAACATTCTTGGGATTTGGCACGAAATCCAGGAAGGCCTGCGCAAGGCCGCCGGCTTGGGCGAACCGGTCCAGGGATTGGGCCTGGACACTTGGGGCTGCGACTTCGGGTTGTTGGATGCCCAGGATCGGCTGTTGGGAAATCCGGTGCACTACCGGGATGCCAGGACCAACGGCATACTGGAGGAGGCGTTTCGCATTCAGGCGCGGGACGAGATTTTCGCCTGCACCGGCATCCAGTTCATTCCACTCAATACGCTGTATCAGTTGCTGGCACTCAAGCGCCTATCCCCGCAGGACCTGCAGATGGCCGCCAGTTTGCTCATGATCCCGGACCTGCTGAATTTCTGGCTTACCGGTGTCAAGGCCGCAGAATTCTCGATTGCTACCACAACCCAGTGTTTCGACCCGTCCACCATGGACTGGTCCGGTGAACTGCTGGCGGCATTCGAACTACCAGAAAGCCTGTTTCAGCCCATTGTGCATCCGGGTTACACCCTTGGGCCACTCCTGCCGGATCTCGCCGCGGCGGTCGGACTGCCGGCCGTGCCGGTGACCGTTCCCGCCTGTCACGACACGGGTTCCGCGGTCGCCGCGGTGCCGTCGTCGGACCCCAACGCTGTCTGGATAAGTTCGGGTACCTGGTCGATCATGGGGGTGACCGTTCCGGACGCGGTGCTGCATGCCAAGGCACTGGCCGGTAACTTCACCAACGAAGGCGGTGTGGAGAGGACGTTCCGCTTCTGCAAAAACATCATGGGGCTTTGGCTAATCCAGGAGTGTCGGCGAACCTGGATGCGCGCCGGGGAAACCTACAGTTACGCCGAACTCGGCGCCATGGTCCAGGCGAACACGCGCAGCCCGTCGATTGTGGACCCGGACCACGAAGTGTTCCTTGCCCCGGGCGACATGCCACTCCGCCTCCAGACCTATTGCCGCGCCAGCGGCCAGCCGGTGCCGGAGACAAAGCAGGCGATTTTGTCCTGTATCGTCGACAGCCTGGCCTTGAAGTACAGGTGGGTGTTGACGCGGTTGGAGGATGCTCTGGATCGCCAACTGGGCACCATCCATGTTGTGGGTGGTGGATCCCAACACTCGGCCCTGAATCAGGCCACTGCCGATGCCACGGGGCGACCGGTTGTTGCCGGTCCGGCGGAAGCTACCGCGACCGGCAACATTCTGATTCAAGCCGTGGCCAATGGCGCGATGGATTCGTTCGGTCAAATGGGGACGGTATCTGCCGAATCCGTCTCGTTGGAGGGTTTCGAACCCGCCACCGCGTCCGGACAACGCGCCGAATGGGACGCAAGCTACCAAAAACTTGAACAACTTGTGGCCCACCCGGTTTCGATCGGCGCTTAGCTTCCCGGAATCCCTGTCGGCCCCAACGTTTAATTCGCCCAATGCCAAGGAACAACCACTTGCCCATGTCTGATCACGACGCTGCCTGGGACCTGCTGGCCGAGTCCATGACCAACCAGGGTTTGGATGTCGAAACGGTCAAGGACAACATCAAGAATCACCACATCGAAACCCCAAGCTGGGGCTACGCCAACAGCGGCACTCGTTTCAAGGCGTTCCCGTGGTCCGGCGCCGCCCAAACGACGCGGGAGAAGCTGGAGGACGCTGCGATGGTGCATCGCATGACCGGCATCGCGTCCTCGGTGGCACTGCACATCCCGTGGGACGTGCCCGAGGACAACGACTACGCGGGGGTGTTGCAGTACGCGTCCGAGCTGGGCATTCGCATCGGAGCCATCAACCCCAACGTATTCCAAGACAACGAATATCGTCTGGGATCGTTCGGCAATCCCGATCCGGCCATCAGGGAACAGGGCTTGGACCACATCCTTGAGTGCTGCGAAATCATGGACAAGACCGGTAGCGATCTTCTCAGCCTCTGGTTTGCCGACGGGACCAACTATGCGGGTCAGGACTCGCTGCTGGCACGCAAGCGGCGGTTCGAACAAGGCCTTGAGGTTGTGTCCAAGCACTTGCCGGCGGACAGCCGCATGCTGATCGAGTACAAGTTCTTCGAACCCGCCTTCTACAGCACCGACGTACCGGATTGGGGCACGGCTTACGCTTGGTCGCTGAAACTGGGTGATCAGGCTCAGGTTCTCGTGGATTTGGGACATCACGCCCAGGCGGTGAACATCGAGCAAATCGTTACGTTCCTGCTCGACGAAGGCAAGCTGGGCGGCTTCCACTTCAACAACCGCAAGTATGCGGACGACGATCTGATCGTCGGTTCGGTCAACCCCTACGAACTGTTCCTCATCTACAACGAACTGGTCGCGGCGGAACAGAGCGAGGTCGAACACATCCGGACCGGGGCTGCGAACGTGGCGTACATGATCGATCAGGCCCACAATGTGGAAGGCAAGCTGGCGCCAATGATTTTGTCGGTCCTGAACTGCCAGGAGGCCTACGCCAAGGCCCAGCTTGTGCCCCGGAAACGCCTGAAGGAACTTCAGGAGGAAGGTCGGGTGCTTGAAGCACACCATCTGTTGACCGAAGTGAGCCGGACGGATGTGCGTCCGCTCCTGGCTCAGGTCCGCACGGAGATGGATGTCCCCGTGGATCCCATCGGTGCCTACTTTGCCAGCGGCTATGAAGCCGAAATCAGTGAAGAGCGCGGGCTTTCCACAATCTCCGGTGGCTATCAGTAGCCGGCATCTGGAGAGGTATCTGCAATGAACATTCTGCGTTACAGCTCGGACGTTGAGGAGTCGCAGCTACGCCAGGCGATCGTGGAAACGGGCCGCATAGGCTATGCGAAGGGGTTCCTGGCTGCAAACAACGGCAACATCTCCGGTCGGCTGGAGGACGGCACGATCGTTATTTCGCCTACCGGCCTGTGCAAGGGCCGCATGTCGGAGGACGATCTCTTTCGATTGCAACCGGACGGGACTGTGGTGTCTTCGCCGACGGACGAGTCCCTGAGTATCTCGTCGGAGACTCCGATGCACCTTGCCGCACTTCGCATTCGCCCGGATCGTCAGGCATGCCTCCACGCCCATCCAACTTTTTGCATTGCACTCAGCGTGGCCGACAGGCCACTTCTGCCACTGATGGTTCCTGAAGTGGCGGTGGTACTCGGAAACATTCCGACCAGCGATTTTGGTCTTCCCTCATCGGACGACGACGTGCGGATTATCCGGGACCTGGTTGCGGAGCACGATGCCCTGATCCTGCGCAACCACGGCAGCTTGACGCTGGGGCGCCATCTGGACGAGGCCCTGATTCACTTGGAGCGCATGGAGCACGCAGCCGAGGTTCAGGTCCTGGCTTCCCTGATGGGCGAGGTGAACCTGTATCCGCCGAGCATGTATCCGCAGTTGGCAGCCCTGCGCCGTCGCATGTTCCCCAATGCCGGCCGGGCCGGCACCGGTCCCTGAACCCGGGCACAGTGCCGCGACCGTCAAACTGCTCTGGCTCTGTTGCAATTCAGACCTCTGCCTACGCATTCTGAGCTTCTGAAGTTCATCGAGTACTGCCAGCACTGATTCATCGACCCAAGTGAGAACCGCAATGCCTGCCAACCTTTGGAACGACGCCGAAGCTGCCCGGTTGCCAGCCCTGGATGGACTGGTCTACCGAAGCAATCTGCTCGGCCGGGATCGGACCGTCTGCAACATCTTCGGAGGCAACACGAGCGTCAAGCTAACGGAGCAGGACCACCTGGGGCGCGATGTGGAAGTGCTTTGGGTCAAGGGTTCGGGCAGCGATGTCCTGACAATTACGGAGCAGGGGTTTGCCGGTTTGCGCCAGGCCGAGATTCTTCCTCTGATGGCCAGGGATGAGATGTCGGACGAAGAGATGGTCGAGTATCTTTCCCACACGGTACATGCTCTCGACCGACCGCGCCAGTCGATCGAGACGTTGTTGCATGGCTTCACACCGGCAGTCCATGTGGATCACACCCATCCGGATTCGGTGATAAGCCTTGCCTGCCTGCCCGACGGCAAGGCGGAGTGCGCGAAGGTGTGGGGCGACCGAATGGTTTGGGTGGACTACATCCGGCCCGGATTCACCCTGAGCAAGTGGATTGGCGAAGGCCTGCGTGCTCACCCTCAGGCCGAGTGTGTGGTGATGGGCAAGCATGGGCTTGTCACTTGGGGGGAATCCAGCCTTTCGTGTTACGAGAGCACACTGTCGATCATTGCCGAAGCGGAAGACTACGTTGCGACGAGGCGACGGACGGTCTCGGCAGGTGTCTCCCTGCCGGACGTTCTACCGTCCGGGATTTGGGCACGCGTGTTGCCGGTGGTCAGGGGTTTGGTGTCCGCGCGGAGGCCCGCCGTCCTCAAGCGGGACGACAGTCCGGAGGTGTTGGCGTTTCTGGCCCAGGCGGGCATCGAGGCGGCCACGCAGATTGGGGCGGCTTGTCCCGATCATCTCGTTCACACCAAGCGGCTGCCCCTGTTTGTCGCCTGGCATCCAGACCAAGGCGAGGACGTCGAGGTCCTGATCGAACGCCTTCGCGATGGCATGGATCGGTTCGTTGCCGATTATGAGGAGTACTTCGCTGCCAATGCCGCATCCGGCGACGAGATGACGGATCCCTATCCGCGGGTGATCCTGATTCCGGGCCTCGGCATGATCAACACCGGAGCGGACGCCAATGCCGCGGACATCAGCAACCAGTTGTACTACCGTGCCATCGATGTCATCAACGGTTCACAGGCGGTGGACAAGTTCGTCAGCTTGACTCCGGAGGAGGCCTTTGGCATCGAGTACTGGCCTCTGGAACTGTACAAGCTGTCCCTCAAGCCCCCGCCGCGCGAACTGGCGGGACGCGTGGTGGCTGTCACGGGCGGTGGCTCCGGGATTGGCCGGGCTACGGCCCTGCGCTTGGCGGCCGATGACGCCCATGTCGCAATTCTTGACATAAATATGGACGCAGCCAATGCGACTGCGTCCGTGATTGAGGAGCGGCATGGTACGGGACGCGCCGTTGCGCTCCAATGCGACGTGACGGATGCGGACGCCGTGGACCGGGCCATGGAAGAGGTGGTTCTGGCCTACGGTGGCATTGACATTCTGGTGAGCAATGCGGGCATGGCCATCGCGGGTGCCATCGAGGATACGACCGATGCCGAATGGCAACGGACCATGGACATTCTGGCCAAGGGTTACTTCCAGGTCAGTCGCGCGGCGTTTCGCGTCTGGAAGGGACAGGGGATGGGCGGCAGTCTGATATACGTGGTGAGTAAGAACGCCGTGTACGCGGGCAGAAACGCATCCGTTTACAGTGCGGCAAAGGCCGCGGAATTGCACATGGCCCGGTGCCTGGCCGAAGAAGGTGGAGCCGCCGGGATTCGTGTCAACTGCGTGTTGCCCGATGCCGTCATCCAGGGCAGCGGAATCTGGGATGCCGGGTGGAGGGAAGCCAGGGCATCGAGCTACGGCATTGAGGAGGATGAACTCGCAGAGTTCTATCGCCAACGGACCACTTTGAAAGTCAATGTCACACCCGACCACATCGCGGAGGCAATTTCGTTCCTGGCTGGTCCCAGGGCCTCCCGCACCACCGGGGGCGCGCTGACCGTGGACGGAGGCGTGCCGGCAGCCTTTGTAAGATAGTTCCGGATCGTTCGATCCGACCCCCATGCAATCCAGGAACAAGCCCATGAACCGTGTTGGATTCCTGCTCAAGGTTAAGGAGGACATGATCCCGGAGTACAAGCGCCACCACGAGAAAGTGTGGCCCGAGATGCTGGAAGCCCTGAGGCGCACCGGCTGGCACAACTACTCCCTGTTCATGCGTGAAGACGGCCTAATGTTCGGCTACTTTGAGACGCCGCATGATCTTGACACTGCCCTGGCGGGCATGGACAAGGAAGAGATCAACACCAGGTGGCAGGACTTGATGGCACCGTTCTTCGAGGGTGCCGGTGAACACGCCGACAAGATGATGGTCGAGCTGGAGGAAGTCTTCCACCTGGATTGACACCAGGGACAGGCAGGGGGATGGTTTGATGCCTGAGCGGACGATGCGACCGGTTCGGATCGGGGTTTTCGGCATAGGCCTGGCGGCCTACTGGCCTCAGTTCCCCGGAATGAAACCCCGTTTGGAGGGATACCAGAAGTCGGTCGAAGACCGGGTCGCGGCGATGGGCGTGGAAGTGGTGTCCGCCGGCCTCGTCGACGATGCCCCCGGCGCGCAGGCGGCAGGGGATCAATTCGCCACTGCAGCCGTGGATCTGATTCTCTGCTACGTGGGGACCTATGCCACGTCGTCCCAGGTTTTGCCCGCGGTCCAACGGCACCGGGCCCCCGTGCTCATCCTCAACCTGCAGCCGGTGCCCGCCATGGACATGGAACGGACGGACACCGGGGAGTGGTTGGCCAATGGATCGGTCGTCAGTGTCCCCGAGATTTCAAATGCGTTTGCGCGCAGCGGTATCCAATTCAACGTAGTGACCGGCTTGCTGGAACCAGTCGGCGGGGACGTGGATCGATATCACACGGACGCCTTCCTGGAGATTGAGGAGTGGATCAAGGCCGCCGCGGTCAAGAACGGCCTCTCGCGGGGTCGGATCGGATTTTTGGGCCACACCTACCCCGGCATGCTGGACATGTACTCTGATTTGACCATGGCCCATGCCCATTTGGGTTTGCACATCGAAGTGCTCGAGATGGAGGACCTTGAGAAGCGGGTCGAGTCGGTTACCGATTCCCAGGTGGCGACCAAGGAGACCGAAATCCGCGACGTGTTTGAGTTTGTGCCTCCCGGACGTGACCGCATCTCAATGGCGGTCACCGACGAAGGGCTGAACTGGTCGGCGCGCGTGGCCTGTGGCTTGGACATTCTGGTCGAGGACTTCGAACTCGACGGGTTGGCCTATTACTACCGGGGCTTGGACGGAAACAAATTCGAGGAACTGGGTGCCAGCCTTATCGTCGGCAACTCGCTGCTCACTGGTCGCGGCATTCCGGCGGCCGGCGAAGGCGATTTGAAGACCTGCATCGCAATGTTGATTATGGACAGATTGGGGGCAGGAGGATCGTTCACCGAGTTCTACGGCATGGACCTCAACGACCGCATTTTGCTGATGGGACACGATGGTCCCGGTCATGTTGCAATCAGCGAGGGCAGGCCGTCGTTGCGCGGGCTGGGCCTGTTCCACGGCAAGCGCGGCTACGGGCTCTCGGTACAGTTCAACGTCAAGTTGGGTCCGGTTACGATTCTGTGTGTCAGCCAGACGGTGGACGGCCGGTTCAAGATGATTGCCGCCCACGGCATGTCAGAACCGGGACCCACGCTGCAGGTGGGCAACACCAATTCACGCATCCGCTTCGCGCTCGATGTTCCCGAATTCATGGCCCGATGGGCAGCCGAAGGCCCGACTCATCATGTGGCGCTGGGGGTGGGCGATCAAACCAGTCGTCTGCAGAAGCTGGCTCGCCTGTTGGACATCGAGCTGGCAATCGTGTGAGACCGGAAACCCTGCGATGGAATCCAATTTCGGTAAACCAATGCGGAGAGTTTAAACATGGATACGACCACGGAATTCTTTGATTCAGAGCCGTTGGCACATGACGGTCCCGCGTTGCAGGAGCGCATGGAGCAGGACGGGTTCCTGTTCTTCCGCAACCGGGTTCCGGCAGACGCAATCCAGGACCTGTACGACCAAATCTGGGCCCTGTGCATCGAACAGGAATGGGTGGATGAACAGGGCAACATCCTGGTGGATCCACCCATCACCGAAGGCGAGGACCGGTTCTGGGCCGTCTACGATCCGTTGCAGAAGCTGGAGGCGTTCCACGCCCTGGCTCACGATTTCTCGATCGTCGATCCCTTAGCCCGCATGTTGGGTGAACCGGTGCTGGTGCACCCGCGCAACATCGGTCGCCTAAGCTTTCCCAAGGCCGAATACTTTGCGACCCCGCCCCACCAGGACTTCCCCCTGATTCAGGGGGTGGCCGAAACCTTCACGGGTTGGTTCCCGTTGATGGACTGTCCCGCCCCGCTGGGCGGGTTGACGGTGCTGCGCGGTTCCCACAGGCAGGGACTATACAGGGTGCACGATGCTCAAGGTGCCGGCGGCATGGGCATCGACACGGACAAGCTCGGTTTCGGCTGGCAGACCATCGACTACAGGGTCGGAGATCTGCTGCTGTTCCACTCCCACACCGTGCACAAGGCCCTGCCCAACGTCAGTGGCGATCGGATTCGGATTTCGGTGGACTACCGGTATTCGGCCTTGTCCAAGCCCATCGTGGCGGATGGCCTGGAACCTCATTTTGGACGACTGGCCTGGGATGAGATCTACGAAGGTTGGCAGGATCCGGATTTGCAGTACTACTGGCAGCGGATGCCGGTGCAGACCGTTGCGCGCGACGAGGAGCTGCGCGAAGCCTTGGCCGAAGAGGCTGCCTGAACGTCTGGACTCAATCGGTTGCGCGGACTGACCGCGCGCCTAGCTAGAGCGTTCCGGAACCGTCAGGCGGATATAATCCGCCGTTCTGACGGCAGCTCTGGGTGTTGGCGGGGGGATTTTCGTGCTTGATATTGCGTGGATGCGGGATAACCGCGAAGCTTTGGCAGCGGGCATGGCCTTGCTCGGGGCGGAGAATGCCCCTTGGGAGGAAGCCTTGGAACTCGACACGCGTCGTCGGTCGATATTGACAAAGGTTGAGGAGTACCGCCGCGAGCGAAACGAAGGTTCCAAACGGATTGGGGCCCTGTTCAAGGCGCAACGGCAGGATGAAGCCCAAAGCCTGCGCCAGCGGATGGTCATGATCAACAGCCACATCTCCGAGTTGGAAGGTGAGTTGGCAGGAGTTGAGAAGAGCTTGGAGAACGCCATGCTCCAGATCCCAAACCTGCCGGAACCGGACGTACCCGTTTCCCTGGACGCAGAGGACTTTGCAGTCCTGAAGTCCCACGGTGAACTGGCCGAGTTCGACTTTGAACCCAAGCCGCACTGGGAACTGGGTGCGGGGTTGGGGATCATCGATCTGGAACGGGGTGTCAAGCTGGCCGGCAGTCGACAGTACATGCTGCGGGGCGTGGGAGCGCAGTTGCAGCGCGCGCTGATCACCTGGAGTCTCGATGTCCTCGTGACCGAGTTCGGATTCGAAGAGGTTTATCCGCCCTTCATGGTCCGGACTGACTGCATGGTCGGCACCGGCAACCTGCCCAAGTTCGGGGACGAACTGTTCCGCGACCATCAGGAGGACTACTGGTTGATCCCAACCGGCGAGGTGCCGGTTACCAACATGTATCGGGAGGAAATCCTTGGAGCAGCCGAATTACCGATCAGCCACGTGGCAAACACCCCCTGCTTCCGGCGCGAAAAGGTACATGCCGGCAAACATGCGCGCGGAATTCAACGCGTCCACCAGTTCCAGAAAGTGGAGATGGTCAAGTTTGTTGCACCGGAGGACGGGGCGCAGGCCTTGGAGGAATTGACCCTTGTAGCCGAATCCATGTTGGAGCGGCTCGGTCTGGCCTACCGCCGCATTGCCATCCCCACCGGTGACCTGTCCTTTGTGGCAGCCAAAAAGTACGACCTGGAGATTTGGGGAGCCGGCTGTGCCGAATGGCTTGAGGTTAGTTCGGTTTCTTGGTTTCGGGACTTCCAGGCGCGCCGGGCTCGCATCCGATATCGACCGGATGCCGACTCGCGGCCCCGATTCGTGCATACCTTGAACGGATCCGGTTTGGCGCTGCCGCGGATCATCATCGGCATTCTGGAGAATTTCCAACAGGAGGATGGTTCCGTACAGCTGCCCGAGGTGATTCGACCGTACATGGGCGGATTGTCCGAAATCACGCCTGTGTAGGGTCTGGAGGAACTTCCACTGAAATCGGGTCATGCCAACTGGGCACACATTGTTGACTTGCACCGCGCGGTGCCTATAATGGGCGCTCGTTGGCGGTCACCGGGCCAAGACATGGACCGAGCGCCCCTTCGACGGCCCGGGAGGATGGCCGAGTGGACTAAGGCGGTTGTCTTGAAAACAACTGTAGCCGAGAGGCTGCCGGGGGTTCGAATCCCTCTCCTCCCGCCTGGCAGCCAACGGAATTGACATGGGGAGGTCGCATAGTCTGGTTGAGTGCGCCCGCCTGCTAAGTGGGTAGGGGATAAAACCCCTCGAGGGTTCAAATCCCTCCCTCCCCGCCAGACATGGAACCTTGAGTTCCCGAATATGCCCAACGAGGCGCGGCCCCGTAGCTCAGTGGATTAGAGCATCTGGTTGCGGTCTAGAAGGTCAAAGGTTCGAATCCTTTCGGGGTCGTTGATGGTTGGAGGAGCCGGGTTTGCACCCGGCTCCTCCGCTTTGCGGACTTGTTGGGACGGTTGGGTCGATTGGATCTGTCTGTGCCGACCGTGGAAACAGGATTTCACCAGCTGGGATCAGTTGGCAGAAGTGGATCCCATCGGCGTTGGTCTTCGTCCGTTGCACCAACAACCCGCAACAATGCGTGACCCGTCCGGGGATTGGGTCATGACCATGTTGACTACCCGGAGGGAACGATGTTTGAGGAGTTGCTGGCAAGGCGCGACGTATTGACTGTTGATACGGAAACTACTGGATTTGGCGCTGATGCTCAGGTGATTCAAATTGCCGTGATTAACACCCGCGGCAAAGTCCTGATGAATGATTTGGTGCGTGTATCGGACAAAATTCCCAAGCGTGCGACCCAAATCCACAGTTGGACTCGTGGGAAGTTAAGGCAGCACGGTGTCAGGCAGTGGGTGAAGGTATCCCAAGCTAAAGAGGCGACTTCGCCGGGCTACCGTGGTTCTAGCCTGGAACGTCCTCTTCGACGAGCGGTTGATTTCCCAGACGGGCAACTGCAACGACTTGTCCAGTCCACGCTGCAATTGGCAATGCTGCATGCGAATGTACAAACGGTTGCGGCCGGGCCGCCGATACGGACTGAAGGATGCCGCGCAATCGGAGGGGTGCGGGTTGGCAAACGCCATGACGCATTGGCCGACTGCCGGATGACATTGGCTGTCATGCGGGCGGTAGCCAATTCAAGTGACGAAGGGAAACAGGTTACAAACCAGTCCGGGCATAAACGCGGCTGCCTGGGGTTCGTATTCCGGTAGATGCGAATGCTGCGCACACGATGTGCCTGCACGCGCGGCTATCTCGACCAAATTGCCCGTTGCCTATTCGGCTTTAAACGCTGGCGGAACAGTGCCTTACCGCCGATAACGGGGCACGAAAGCCGGTTTGGTGCCGGCTTTTCGGACTGCTGTGGTAGGGATACCTATTGGGACTCGGTGTCGGTACCACGTTCCTGAACTGCGCTCGCTTCTTCCGCAAGCTGGGCCAGCACTGCCTCCAACCTCGCGAGTGCGTCACCGTAACCTGCCCAGTCGCCAGCCTGTTGTGCTTGGATGGCGGTTGCATAGGCGTTGTTGGCGGCTACGATCAACTGAGCCAGAGATGCCCCTTCCAGTTCGGCAAGCAGGGGAACCGAAACGTCCGGCTGGGGTTCGGCCGCGGGCTCCGCCGGTATTTCGGCGACCGGAACCGGTTCTGTCAGGGCTCCTTCCCCGACCAGGCTGGCCAACACCTCGTCATCCAGGAGGTTCTCACCGAACACTTCGACCAGGGCCAGGCCCAGATTGGGTGCCATGACGACCCGGTCGTTGGCCGCCACGATTACGCGCTTCAGCTCGGGAATTCCCGCCGCCGCCTGGAGGTAGAGTGGCTCGACATACAGGAGGCTGTTGCCCAGCGGAATCACCAGCAGATTGCCCCGAATCACTTGGCTGCCCTGCTGGTTCCAGAGGCTCAACTGGGCACTGATGGTCGGGTCCTGATCGATCCGGGCCTCAATCTGCTCGGGGCCGTATACGAGCGAGTCCTTGCCGAACGTAACCAGCAGTTTCTCGCCGTATTCGTCCGGATTGCTCTTGGCGGCGAACCAGGCAATCATGTTCTTGCGGTTGGCCGGCGTGAACGGAAGGATCTGGTTGAAGTCCAGTTGGTCGCTGCCCGGAAGTTGCATCAGGACATAGTATGGCTCCATTTCCCGAGGCTGGTTGTCAAAGTATTCCTGCGGCCACTGCCAGACATCTTCCCGGTTGTAGAACTCGTTCGGTTCCGTCATGTGGTACACGGTCAGAATCCGGGCTTGAACCGTGAAGAGGTCCTGGGGGAAGCGGATGTGGGCACGCAGGCCGTCGGGCATCTCCGCAAAGTCGGTGAACAACCGCGGGAACACCTTCCGGTAGGCGGCGGCAATCGGATCGGATTCATCGACCAAGTAGAAGTCGACCTCACCGTCGTAGGCGTTGACAATCACCTTGACCGAGTTGCGGATGTAGTTGAGCGGCCGGTTCAGCGTGGACGGCTGACTGTACGGGAAGCGCAGGCTGGTCGTGTAGGCGTCGATGAACCAGTACAAACCGCCGTCGTCGCCAATTACGATGTAGGGGTCGTCGTCGTAGACCAGGAACGGCGCAATCTCCTGCAGCCGTTCGTAAATGTTGCGCTTCCACAGGAGCCGGCTGTCGGGTCCGATGGCACCGGTCAGCAGGAGGTTGGTGTCGGCGAACCGGATGGTGAAGGCGAGGCGCGTGAGGAAATTGCCGATCCGAATGCCGCTGTCCGCATCGAACCGGGTGAAGACGTTGCCCTCCTCGCTTGGATAATCGAACTCCTCCGTGTCGGTATTGACGATGACGTAGTTGTGGCTGAGCTCGCTGAAGTACAACTGAGGCTTTTCGACCGGAATCGACCCCTTGGGCGGCAGGTCCTTGAGAATGAACGTGGGGTTGCCGTCAAACGTGATTTCCGCGACCGGGGAGGCCGCTACGCCATACCCGTGCGTGAACACCAGCCGTTCGTTGACCCAGGTCTGGGCCTCGCCGCTCAGCTGCCGCGGGTCGAGTTCGCGCGCTGCCAGCAGGACCTGCTTGAGGGTTCCGTCAACAACGTACCGATCAATGTCGATGTCCTGGAATTCGTAGTACTGGCGCAGGACCTGCAGCTGGTTGTAGGAAATCCGCATGGGACGGTAGTCCCACAAGCGGATGTTGGCGATGGTTTCGTTTTCGCGTGTCAGGTCGTCCAGCGTCAGGGTCTCGCGGGCGTTGAAGGCAACCGATTCCAGAGTGTCCAGATCGTAGGCCTTGCGCGTGAGGGCAATGTTGTGCTCGATGTAGGGTTCTTCGCGAATGAATTCGTTGGGATTGACGACGAACCGCTGGATCAGGTTGGGGACAAAGTTTCCCGCCAGCACGGCTACCACGACCCAGATGCCCAGTGCGTAGACGATCACCTTCCAAGCAAACTTGAGAAAGATGTTGACCAGCACCAGCGCAGCGATGGCCAACGTTACGAAAAACAGGGTTTGGTAAATCGGCAGTTGTGCGTTGACGTCCGTGAAGCCCGCGCCGAAGACCGCTCCCCGGTTGCTATAGACCAAATCGAAACTTTGCAGCCGGTACTGCCAGGTAAGCAACAGCAGGATTGCGACGACAAGAAGGCTGAGGTGGGTCTTGACACGGCGATCCTCGAACCACTGCCGCCAGTTGAAACCGTTCACCAGCATGGCGCCGATCAGGGCAAAGACGAAAGCCGTAAGCAACAGACTGCGCACGGCCTGCCAGATCGGAAGTGAGAAAACAAAGAACCCGACGTCCCGATTGAAGATCGGATCCGTCAACCCGAACTCCACCTGATTCAAGTAGAGCAGGATTTCCTCCCACAGAGACATCATGGCCAGGCCGGACATGACGGCCAGGATGGCGGAACCGACATAGAGTAGGGGGGTGACTCGGAAGCCGACCATCTGCTGGGCCGTGCTGTCGAGTGTTGAGCCCTCGGTGCGCCGGTTGATGCGGGATGCCAACCAGATGTTGCCCGCCAGCAACAGCCAAAACAGGATGCCGCTGACAAGGAACGTGGTGCCGGATGCCAGGATGCGCGTCACGTAGACGGATGTGAGCTCGAGGCTGTCGAACCACAGCCAATCGGTAAAGTAGCCGAGCAGGCGCGTGCTCAGCATGATGAGCAGAAACAGAACCACCGACCAGATCAGGCGCCGGCCCCCGAATTGCGGGCCTTCTTCCCTGATGACTTCCTCGCCGCCGTCGTTGCCGTTATCGTTGCCGCCACCGTCAAGCGACGGGGTGAGATTCCCGTTGCCGCTGGCCTGCTCGGATTGTTCGCGTTGCTGCAGTTGTTCAAGCAGGTCCCTGAACGGGTCGCGGCCGTTGGACTTGGTCATTGTGGGAACATTCCTCAACATCCTCTTCTGAACCCCTATTCTATACTCCCTGCTTCGGTCGGGATCCTCCTGCGGTCCGGATGAATACCACATCCGTTCGGGCCGGTGCCCACGTACAACGCGTTCAATCTTCGCCGGTTTGATTTCAAGTGCGCATCCTGTTTGCCGCTCCGTTCGGTCTCGAGACCAAGGCCACCGTCCGATCGCGAGCCTTGCCCCTGGCACAGGGGTTGGCGTCCTTCGGCCACGATGTGGAAGTCCTCGTGCCGCCGTGGGATACGCCCGGGAGCCAACCCGGAGTCGATTTGGTGGCCGGGGTGTGCGTGCGACAGGTGAAGCTGACAGGCGGAGTGGCCGGAACCGTGCTCCGCATGTGGGCACGAGTGCTTGCCTCGGCACCGGATGTGCTGCACATAGTCAAGCCGCGCATGCATGCCGGAGCATGCCAGTTCCTGGCTTATACGCAAGCGTTGGCGACCGGAGGATTGGACGCGACCAGAATTGTGCTGGATGTTGACGACTGGGAACAGGCATGGTCGCCCTCGGCCACCAACCGCCTGGCGGTGCGCACTGCATTGGCCTGGCAAGAGGAATGGGGCATGCGGCATTGCCACGCGGCAACCGCGGCCAGTCAATGGCTGGTTCGTAGAGTCAGACGCCTGAATCCGGGTGTCCCCGTGTTGTACCTGCCCAACGGATGGGCGGCAGCACCAACCGAGGCGAGCCGGAGGGTCGGCAGAGGTTCCGCGATCCTTTGGTTCACGCGGTTCACCGAGGTTGACGTCGGCTGGATGTCCCGGTTTTGGTCGGCCCTATCCGGCAGGCTGCCGGGGGTTCGATTGATGGTCGCCGGCAAGCCGATCGTTCCGGAACTTGATCGCCCCTTTCGGACAGTGTTGGGCAAGGATAGCGGCCATGGCTCGGTGGAGTGGCTGGGCTACCTGACGCGGGAGCAGGTGCTGCAGGCGGCCGCATCCGCCCGTTGTGCTATCGCCCCGGCCCGGGTTTCGGTCGACAACATGGCAAAGTGCAGCGTGCGTCTGCTGGATCTCAACCGTCTGGGCCTGCCTTGTGTGGTTTCGAGCGTCGGCGAACAGCAGCGGTATCGCGCCGCACCGGGCGTGGTGTCGGTGCCGGGGCACGCCTCACCCGAGGACTTCGCCCGATCGGTTGTCGATGCATGCGGCGACTCGCCATCACGCTTCAAGGATGCTGGTGTTCAAGGGCTGCCGAACTGGACCGAACTGGCCTTGCACCTGGACCGCTTCTACCGACGCTTGACGGAGAATGCGGTGTGAGTGACGTGGCGACTGCCCTGCGTGCAACCTCGTTCTCCGCCACACCCGAGGTTCCGATGGCATCAGACTTGGTCAGGGCCGGCGATCCGACCCTGGTCTTCACCGAACATGAGAAGCGGTTCCTGCTGGTACCCCAACCTGGCCGGAGGTTTCATTGTCACATCGGCATCATCGAACACAACGATCTGATCGGCAAGGCATGGGGTACCGAGGGGATGGCCCACGGCGGCGAGTCCTATCTTGTGTTGCGACCGGCTCTGGAGGACTTGATGCTCCACTTGAAACGGGCAACCCAGGTCATCTATCCCAAGGATGCCGCCCTCCTGGTCCAACGGCTCGGAATCCGGTCCGGGTCGGTCGTCCTCGAAGCCGGAACCGGCAGCGGTGTCATGACTACGGCCTTAGCCTGGGCCGTGGCGCCACATGGCCGCGTGGTGACCTGCGAACAGAACGAGGCGATGTATCAACAGGCCCAGCGGAACCTTGAACGCACGGGTTTGGTGCGGTGGGTGGACGCCCGTCTGGGCTACTTGGCGGAATGTGTGCTCGATCAGCCGGCCGATGCCGCGCTCCTCGACATGCGGGAACCGTGGCGGGTGCTCGGAATCGTCCGGTCCCTGGTGCAACCGGGATCCGTCGTGGCGGCGTTCCTGCCCACTACCAATCAGGTTTCCCAACAAGTCCGGTCGCTCGAGGAAACCGGCTGTGCCGACCTCAAAGTGGAAGAAGTGCTGGTGCGACGGTACAAGCCAGTGCCCGATCGTCTGCGTCCGGAAGACCAGATGACGGCCCACACCGGGTATGTGGTGTCAGGTCGGCTGGTGGACACTGGCCATGAACCTCTCCGTTGGTTGTCGCGCGAACGGAGGCGTTATGCCTCTCGCCAGGAGGCGACCCTTCGCTACAGGCAGCGCAAGGCGGAACAAGCCTCAGGAGAAGTCCGGCCGCGCGGTCGCCGACCGCTTCCCTAGAGTCCCGTACGGCCCTCCGGCAAGCCGATGGCCCCTTGGTGCTTTGGTAGAGTCAGGGTGCAACGGGCTCGGAATGCAAACGCGAGCACCTGTTGTTGCCGTTCAAATTCGAAACCCGTCAGGTTTCCAGCATACGTTGCCGTTCCAAACATCATTGCTGCCGCAACGTCTGCAGCAGGGAGGATGAAGTCCATGCGTCGCAAATTGGTAATTTTCTGGGTTCTCGCCGTGTTGTCGTTGCTGGCGGCTGGCTGCATGTCCCGACCAAGCGGCGGTGCTACGGCTGCCATGGCCGGGGAAGATGAGCTTGCGATTGATCTGCCGTTTCTTGTCATCGACTTCGATGCCAACGGCGACGGTAGCGTCGGTGGCGTTGGCCTCGGCGAGCTGATCGGCGGATCGGGCATCAACATTGGCGCCGACACGGTGGGGCAGATGCAGACCGCCAACATCCAGCATGTGAGTCTCGAGGTTGCGCCCAACGGCGTTCTTATCCGCGTCAACGGATTGCTCATGCTGGGCTCGCTGTCCTACGACGATGAATCCCTCGATACCCTGGCCATGGTCATCGATGACCTGGGCGGAGCAGGTTCACCCTTGGGTGGGGTGGCACCTACGCTGGGAGCGGTCCTGCCCCTTGTGCAAAACCTTGGCATTGGCGTGATCGCGAAATTCGAGCCGATGGCGGGTGTGGACACCATTCCGGTGATGCAGGAGTCCGATATGGACCCCGAAAACAATGTGGCCCGGTGGCTGCTGACGGGTGTCGAGCAGACCCCGACCATCAACGTCCCGATTTTCGTCGACGCTGATGGCGCTGTGACGATTGGCGGCCTGGATGCCGCGGCCATGGAAGCCCTTGGCGCCGCCCAGTCCATCCCGGTCGAACAGGTTGCAACCATCACCGGCATGGGCATCAACCAGTTGCGGGTCCGAACCCTGGCTGATGGCCTGTCGCTGTCCGTCAACGGCAACGATCTGCCTCTGCTGTCCACATCCAGCGGCGAACTGTTCAATGTGCTCGCCCTGTTGCAGTCCATGCCCGGTATGGAAGGCATGGCCGAGTCCCTGCAGTTGGCCGCCCTGTGGGCTCAGGTTGTCAACGAGGTGGACGCGGTCATCACGATTACCTTCAGCTAGGCTTCCGCTTTCTAACCGAGTTCCGTCCGCGGCCCGACAGGATCAGGCCGGAAGCCTCAAATCCGGTGGGCAGCCGCCTGTGCAATGCAGGCGGCTGTTCCACTTAACAGCAACCCCAGTGGTATCCCATGGCCTTGAAGCAGCGATTTCGGAACAACGTCACCAGAATCCTGGAAGGCGCGGGAGTCTCTTTTAACGTGCTTGAGTACACCTGGAGCGAGGAAGTGCACAGCGCAGTCCAAGTCGCCCAGGCCCTCGAAGTGCCCCCGGCGTGTGTATTCAAGACCTTGGTGGCGGAGGAGCCCTCCGACGGTACAAAGTTGGTATGCCTGATTCCGGGACCCGCGGAGTTGGACCTCAAGGCGGTTGCCCGGTTGGCCGGGGTCAGAAAGGCCGCGATGGCTACTAGGACCGAGGCACAACGCTGGTCGGGAATGGAGCCGGGCGGCATCAGCCCTTTGGGGTTGCATCGAAAACGGTGCCGAATATTTCTGGATGTGTCGGCTCTGGACCATGACCGTGTGGTGGTCAGCGCCGGGGCGAGAGGTTGGCAGGTTTGCATGGCTGCCTGTGATCTCGTGGACCTGCTGGACCCCGACATCGCTCCACTGGCACGATCCGCACCGCGCTGACGGCGATCCCCGCAGGCGCTTCGAATGTCCCTCGGTCCAAGGCTACCGGATGTCGACAACGCCCGGCTTGGCGGGGCCAGTCAACGGGTCAGCGTGACCTTCTTGAGGTTGCGTGGGGAGTCGACGTCCAAACCGCGTGCAAGGCCTACATGATAGGCAAGCAACTGGCAGGCGGCGATCGCGGGAAACGGCGCCAGCCAGTCCGGTACATCACGCGTACCCGGCAGCTCGATGACCGTGGTTGCCCCGGACCAACGTCCGGGATCACTGGATATGGCGGTGACCCGGGCTCCGGCGCGGTGCGCCAACGCCTCAATGTCACTGAACTGGGGATTGGGCTCGGCCCCGGCATCGAGGAACAACAGCTCGCGATCGGGTTCGAGCAGGGCCTGGGGCCCGTGGATGAAGTCTGCGCTGGTGTAGGCCACCGTCGGGAGGTAGCAGACCTCCTGAAGCTTGAGGGCTGCTTCACAGGCGATTGGATGGTTGAACCCGCGGCCTATTGCAATCAGACTGTCAGCGTCCTTGATGCGGGAGGCCAAGGCCCGAATTGGCCCTTCAATCGAGAGTATCTCTTCCACATGACCCGGAACCGAGAGCAAATCCTCGTAGGGTGCCTGCTGCATGTCCAAGCAGTGGTCCAGCATGGCCAGGCACATGAGTTGGTTGGTGAAGGACTTGGTGGCCGCGATGGCATGCTCGGGTCCCGCCTGCAACCCGATATGCCGGGTGGCCAACCCGGCCATTTCGGAATTCTCATTATTGGTCAGGGCAAACACCGGTACGGACCGGCGCACGGCTTGGTTCAGGATGGCGTTGAGGTCCGGACCGCTACCGGACTGGCTGATGCCGACCAGGCAGGTGCCGGGATGCAGGGGATGAACCCCCAGGTAGGCGGCCATGCCCGTGCGAAACAAATGCACCGGCATGTGCTGGTGGGCTCCCAGCAGATAGGCTCCATACATGGCGGCATGACGGCTTGTGCCGCGGGCGACCATGGTGAAGGATGTGATCCCGGCCGACTTGATCCGGGTAGCCACCTCTCCCATGGCTATGAGATTCGCACGTAGGCAGGTCCGAAGCCGGTCCGGCTGCGAGCGGATTTCGGTGTACAGAATCGAAGTCATGGGAGCGCCAAGAAGGAATCCAAGAAAAAGGTGGGCCTGATGTCTGCCGCCTGGCAGGAGAAGCACATCCCGACCGTCGAACTGGGTTTGGGGGTTGCAATCGACATCGGCCCTCGTTCGGCCCTAAGATTACATTCAGCCAAGTCGCAACCCATGGGAACTCACCGATGAATTTGGAGTTGACCGCCGAGCAGCACAAGATCCAGGAACAGCACAGGGAATTTGCCGAAGCGGTGATCATTCCATCTGCTGTCGAATGGGACAGGATTGCCGACTATCCCCATCCGCTGTTCGAGCAGGCTGCTGAGGCCGGCTTGACCAACCGGATTGTGCCGGTTAGGCACGGTGGACGCGGCCTGTCCGTGCTGGACGCAACCATCGGCAACGAGGAGCTTGGTTACGGCTGCACCGGGATCTCGACTGCCCTCACCATCAATGAACTGGGCCTCCTGCCGCTGCTGCTGGCCGGATCGGAAGACCAACAGGCGGCATGGTTGCCGGGAATTCTGGCTGATCGCGAGGTCGTCTCGTTCTGTGTTACCGAGCCGGAGGCGGGGTCCGACGTAGCCGCCTTGCAGACGACCGCTGTCAGGCAGGGAGACAGGTGGGTGCTCAACGGAACGAAGTTGTGGATTACCGGCGGCAACGCCGCCGCGTGGCTGGCGGTATTCGCCGTCACCGATCCCGACCAGGGCCACGAAGGTCTCAGTTGCTTCTTTGTGCGTGCGGATGCCCCGGGCATTGTTCGCGGCGCTCCCATTGCCAAGATGGGACAGAGGGCAGCCCCTGCCGTGCGCATCGAGTTTCAAGACTGTGCCGTGCCGGAATGCCACATGCTCGGTAGTCGCGGAAGCGGTTTCCTGACCATTATGCAGACCTTCGACACCAGCCGGCCGCTTCTGTGCGCCCAGGCTGTGGGTCTGGCGCGGCGGGCGCGGGATGAAGCTGTTGCTTATGCCGGCCGCCGCCGCGCGTTCGGCCAGACCATCAGTCGGTTCCAGGGGGTTGGGTTCATGTTGGCGGACATGGACATTCGCGTAGCGGCCGGACGCGGTCTTGTTCGCCATGCCGCTTGGCTCAGGGATGAGGGGGCCGGAAACACCCGGGAAGCGGCGATCGCAAAGGCCTACTGCGGCGAGGCGGCCATGGCCAGCGCCACCGACGCGGTGCAGGTCTTTGGCGGGGTCGGCTACAGTGCCGACCAGCCGGTCGAGAAGCTCATGCGCGATGCCAAAATCTTTCAGATTTACGAGGGAACAACCCAGATCCAGCAACAGATAATCGTACGCGAGCTGTATCGGTCCTGATGGCCGACATTGGGAATCGGGACCGCGTTCCGGCAGATTGGATCCGGTTGGAAAGAGTTTCGAACCTACCTGGCCGAAATTGATCAAGGCTGCTTCAGACCCTACAATGCCGGACTTACGCCCTCAAGGTGGATCGTCAATCACTCCCGGCGCCGGCGCGCCGGCTCACAGGCCGAATTGCTGGAGGCTGCATGGCTGAATTCCCGATGTCCAACATTCGCAACATTTCCCTGCTGGGGCACAGCCGTTCCGGCAAGACCACTTTGGTGGAGTCTCTGCTCTACCACAGTGGCGCCATTCCCCGCATGGGCGATACGGCGGACGGCTCGACGGTGTGCGACTTCGACGACGAGGAGAAGGCGCGCGGCATTTCGCTCAGCTTGGCGGTTGCCTCCCTCGTGCACAGCGGCGCCAAGGTCAACCTCGTCGACACCCCCGGCGACCCGAGTTTCCTGGGCGAGGTGATCAGCGGAGTTTCGGTAACCGAGTTGACCCTGATTCTGGTGGATGCAGTGGCCGGTGCCGAGGTCGGTACCGAGTTGGCGTGGACGCGGATCCAGGCCGAAGGCCAGCCAGTGGCGATTTTGGTGAACAAGATGGACCGTGAGAACGCCGACTGGGAGCGTGCCTTGGAGAGCTTGGAGGAAGCCTGTCCCGGAGCTACGCTGGTGCCGTTCCACCTGCCCATCGGACAGGCGCTCGATTTCCGGGGCATCGTGGACCTGGCGGCGGAGGTTGCCTGGATGGGCGACGGCGGTCAGACTTCGGAACTGCCGCACGACCTGTCCGACGAGATTGAGGAAACCCGGATGGTGTTGGTAGAGGCGGCTGCCGAATCCGACGACGAACTGATGGAGAAGTACCTGGAGGGCGAGGACCTGTCTGCGGCCGAAGTCAAAAAGGGCCTTGCCGCGGGTGTGGCCGGCGGCACCATCGTTCCCGTGTTCGTGTGTTCCGCGACCGCCGGCATCGGCGTGCACTCCCTGCTTGACCGGCTGGTCGAGGTGGCGCCGGGGGCGGACCAGGCGGAACTGCCGCTGGTGGATGGTGGCCAGCCCGAATCGAGAGCTGAAGCACCTGCACTGGCCCTGACCTTTCGCACGATCATCGACCGGTACCGCGGGCGTATCAACTACGTTCGGGTTTTCAGCGGGACCTTGGCCAAGGGTAGCATGGTCAAATGCAGCGGCTCCCCAGCCGCCGAACCGTTGGTCAACCTGCATGCGGCACAAGGAAACGACTTGGACAACCAGGACTCGATCGGCCCCGGCGATATCGGCGCCGTCTCCAAGCTCACCGGGGTGCAATCCGGCCAGGCCTTGTACGATGCGGACAGCGAGCCGGATGTGGTTCTGCCAACGTACCCCAATCCGCTGTTCAGCATGGCGGTGGCCCCGGCGACCCAGGCCGACAGTGCCAAGCTGGGCCAGTCCCTGAGCCAGGTGGCGGAGGAGGATCCGACCCTTAGCATCGTCAACATTCCGGAAACCAAGCAGACAGTCATACAGGGAGTTGGCGAAATCCAGGTGGACGTGGCCCTGAAGCGACTGGAATCGGGTTTCGGCGTCGGGGTACTGGCGTCAACTCCCAAGGTGCCCTACATGGAAACGGTCACGCGGGTTGGCCAAGCCCAGTATCGGCACAAAAAGCAGTCCGGCGGAGCCGGGCAATTCGCAGAGGTTCACATGCGGGTAGAGCCGCTCGACCGGGGCAGTGGTTTCGAATACGAAAGCGAGATTTATGGCGGTGCCATTAGTTCGGTGTACCTGCCTTCCATCGAGAAGGGCGTGAAACAGGTGATGGACGAAGGGGTGGTGGCCGGCTTCCCGGCCGTCGATCTGAAGGTTGTGGTCTTCGACGGCAAGGAACACCCCGTCGATTCCAAGGACATTGCGTTTCAGATTGCAGGCCGGGAGGTCTTCAAGATGGCGGCCAGCGAAGCCGGTGCCACGCTGTTGGAACCGATCTACAGCATGGACATCTCCGTGCCCGAGGACTGCATGGGCGACATCATGGGCGACCTGACCAACCGGCGCGGCCGGGTGCTGGGCATGGAACAGGAAACCAACCGTTCCGTGGTCAAGGCCGAAGTGCCCTTTGCCGAGATCATGCGGTACGGCACGGACCTTCGATCCATGACCCAGGGACGCGGGACCTACGAGATCGACTTTCTGCATTATGAGGAGGTTCCGAAGCACCTGGTGGCGAAGGTCATCGAGGGCAACAAGGCGGAGGAAGAGGACGAATAGGCCTGCGGCGCAGACCGGCGATCGCCAGCCCGGGCGAAAACCCGCCTCCGGGGCCGTCCCGGCGGGTTCGGTTCGGCAAGGTGTTCCGTGAATGAGGTGTTTGGGTATACCTGGCTGGCGTTTGCACTGACAGCGGCCTGGTCGGGCATTGGCATTTGCCTGGCCGGCTACGGTTTCAACTCGTTGTGGCTGGCCGTCCGCGCCTTGTGCCACGTCCGGCGGGTTGCCGACGGAACGGGCATGCCGGACGGCCCATGGCCGGCCGTCACGGTGCAGATCCCGCTCTACAACGAACAGCATGTCGCACGACGGGTGATCGACTGTTGTGCCCGGCTCGAGTATCCGAACGACCTGTTGCAGATTCAGGTCCTGGACGATTCCGAAGACCGGACGCGGCATTTGGCGGAGGGGCGGGTTCAGTATTGGCGAGAGCGGGGAGTGGATATCGACCTGCTGCCGCGATCCGAGCGGGACGGTTACAAGGCGGGGGCTCTCCGGGCGGCCTTGGGCACCGCCACGGGCGATTTCATGTGCCTATTCGACGCGGACTTTCAGCCGCACCCTCGGTTTCTCAAGGCGGTGTTGGCTCCCATGTTGCAACCGGGACGGGAACGGTGCGGGTTTGTCCAGGCCCGTTGGACATCTGCCAACCGACAACGGTCCAGATTGACGGATGCCGTCACGGTGGCGCTCGAAGGCCATTTCGCAGTGGAGACGCGAGCCCGGTGCCTGCAGAGCCACTGGTTTGCGTTCAATGGTTCCGGCGGCATTTGGCGCAGGCAGTGCCTTGAGGATCCCGCGGTCGGTGGCTGGTCGACCGCCAGCCTCTGTGAGGACCTCGATCTGAGCTATCGGGCTCAGTTGGCCGGCTGGCAAGGGCGGTATCTGGATTCGGTGGCGGTGGCTGCGGATGCGCCGGAGCGCTGGGCGGACTTTCGCAGCCAGCAGTTCCGCTGGGCCAAGGGATCCGTACAAACTTTGTTGCGGTTGGCTGGCCCCGTCCTGCGTTCGGGACGGCGGCCGCCATGGCATCGGATCCAGGCGATGTTCCACATGGCCGGCTATCTGGTTAATCCCTTGTTGCTGGCGGGGTTGTTGCTGACGGGGCCACTCCTGGCTCTGGATGTCGACTTCCCGCGCTGGCTGCCATGGCTAATTCCGGGCGCGTTCGGTCCCTTGGCACTTCTTGTGGCCGGGCAGTGGCGCCTGCGGCGCCCGCTGGGTTGGGACCTCGCGGCAACCTGCAGCGTATTGCTCCTGGCCGGTGTCGGGTTGTGCTGGAGCAATTCGGTGGCGGTTTGGGAGGCCGCACGGCATCGGCATAGCGAATTCCTTCGCACCCCGAAGTCGGATTGCCGGTTCGCTGTGGCCGAGACCTATGCCCGGGATCCCTGGCCGCTCGAAAACCGCATGCTCGTTCCGGAAATCCTGCTGCTGCTGTATGCCGGACTGGTTCTGGGGACCGCTATCCACGCCCGGGCACCGGCGATCGGCTGGGTTGCCCTCCTGGGCCTGCTGGGGTTCGGAAGCGTTGCGTGGCATACCTGGCGCGATCGATGGTACCGCGGCCGATGGAGCCGCATTCGACCCGGCGGGTCGGAACACGCCAGGCCGGGCCACATTTGAGCGGGCCGGCACCTGCTGTTGGATTAGAATGGCGTGTATCCTGACAAGGCACCGGGCACGATATGAAGGGCAGGCGCGACAAACTGACGTGGACGCACGACAAGCGTGAGGTCGTCACGCTCTCCAACACGTCCAAGCGGAATTTCATTCTGGAATTGCCGACCGGTCGTTGCCGGCTTGACGCCGGGCGCAGAATGCAGACGATGGCATCCCTCCTTGAACAACCCGCCATCCGCAAGCTTGTCGACCAGGGCGACCTGACGGTGGATCGCTGACGGTTCGGTCTCCCATGAAAACCTGTGTCCTGATCGACGGACACTCGGAGGCCTATCGCGCCTATTTCGCCATGAGCCGCGCCAATCTGGCGGTGCGCGAAACAGGCGAACAAACCGGGGCCGTATTCGGTTTCCTGCGCCAACTGATCGCAGTGATTCGGGAATACAACCCGGATGCGGTGGTTGTGGCCTTCGATCCCAAGAAGACGTTCCGGGATGACCTCTTTCCGGCCTACAAGGCCACCCGTGAACGCATGCCGGACGATCTGCGGGGCCAGATTGGCCGCATCCACCAAGTGTTGGATGCCATGAACATCCGCACGCTGACAGTGGACAACTACGAGGCGGACGATGTGATTGGCACACTGGCCGCGCGTGCCGAAGCGGCCGGCATGCAAGTTCTGATCAAGACTGGCGATCGCGACTTGTTCCAACTGGCTACGGATCGCGTGCGGGTCATCTACACCTCCTCGCGCAGCCGGGGACGCAACGACATTTTCGACGGTGCGGCCGTGGAGCAGCAGTTCGAGGTGCGCGCGGAGCAGTTCGTGCACATGAAGGCTCTGCAGGGGGACAACTCGGACAACATTCCGGGTGTGCCTGGGGTAGGCCCGAAGAGCGCGGCCAAACTCGTCAAGCAGTTTGGGAGCGTTCAGGGTCTTTATGACGGGTTGGAAGGAATTACAGCCAAGAAGCTGAAGCAGAACCTGAGGGAACACCGCGACCAGGTTCAACGCAACTTGGAGCTGGTGCGCATCGTTCGGGACGTTCCGTTGGAGTTTGATCTGGACGACGCGGCTCCGCTGCAACCAGACCATGTGCGTCTGGCCGAGCTCATGAAGGAGCTTGGACTTCAGTCGACCCTGAACCAGTACAACGAACTCCTGGTCGGCCAGGGCGGCCTTTTCGACGACGGCCTGTCACCGTTGATGTCGACTGCGGAGCAGGAACGGTTGGACCGTGCGGCCGGCTACGTCTCCGTTACCACGGAAGTGCAGCTGCAGGAACTGGCGGCTTCATTGCAGGCATGCGCCAATATGGCCTTCGACTTCGAAACCACCAGCATCGATGGCCTGACGGCGGACGTTGTGGGCCTGGCACTGAGTTGGGATGTTGGGAAGGCGGCCTACATTCCGATCGCGCATGAGACGGGAAGCCAGTTGCCGTGGGAACAGGTACGCAATTCCTTGGCAGCCGTGTTCGCCGACGGGAAGGTGGCCAAGACAGCCCACAATGCAAAGTACGACCTGATGGTGGCTCGCGGCAACGGCCTCGAGATCGTAGGCGAGTTGCACGACACAATGCTGATGGCGTATGCGGTGGATGCCGGCCAGCACCGACTTGGCCTGAAGGATCTGGCCCTGAGGGAACTGGACGTGGTCATGCAACCCATCACCGACTTGATCGGTACGGGACGCAACCAGCAGTCGTTCGCGTCGGTCGATCCAGAGCAGGCCGCGGTCTATGCCGCGGATGATGCAGCTCAGACGCTGGCGTTGTATCACCGGTTCAAGTCCGTGCTCAAGGCAGGCGGCCTGTGGAAGCTGTACGCTGATATCGAATTTCCGCTGGTGTCGATCCTGGCGGACATGGAAACACGTGGCGTTAGGCTGGACCGAAACTACCTGCTGAAACTGCAGGCGGAATACCGGGAGCGACTTGAGGCGCTGGTGGCCCGCATGTACGAATTGGCCGGCCGCGAGTTCAATGTCAGGAGCACGCAGCAGTTGAGCCAGGTTCTGTTCGACAAAGGTGGCTTCGATCTGCCCACGAAGGGTCTGCGCAAGACCAAGTCCGGCAATTACAGCACGGCGGCCGGGGTTTTGGAGGACCTGGAGGTTCGGCTCAGGGGCGAGGACACGCTGACCGAGCGGCAGGCCGCGGGACTTGGCACCATTCTTGAATACAGGCAGTTGCACAAGCTGAGCAGCACCTACGTAGACAACCTGCTGGCCATGATGGATGCCGAGACCGATCGCGTGCACACGAGCTTCAATCAGGCTGGCGCGGCCACCGGCCGCATGAGCAGCAACAATCCCAACCTGCAGAACATCCCGATTCGGACAGAAGAGGGCCGGCGCCTGCGACGGGCTTTTATCGCGGAGCCGGGACACGTGATGCTGGCCGCCGACTACAGTCAAGTTGAACTCAGGGTATTGGCCCATGTGGCAGGGGACGAACGACTGACCCGTGCCTTCCAGGAGGAACAGGACATCCATGCCATCACGGCGGCCGAACTGTTCCGCGTGCCGTTGGCCGACGTTGACCGTAGCCAGCGCGCTCTGGGCAAGACCATCAATTTCGCCACCATCTACGGCTCGACCGCCTTTGGTTTGAGCCAGCGCACGGAAATGTCTGTCGCGGAGGCCGAGGAGTTTCTGACCCGGTATTTCGAAACCTATCCCAAGGTGGAGCAATGGGTGGAAGACACCCGGCAGGCCGCGGCGCGCGACGGACATGTCACCACCTTGACCGGTCGCAAGCGGCTATTCCCGGAGTTGCAGGGCGGCAAGCTGCCCCCGCAACAGCGTCGTGCAGTGGAACGCGCGGCCATCAATGCACCCATTCAGGGCAGCGCTGCTGATATTCTGAAGATCGCCATGGCCCGTGTGGAGCGTGTCCTGGAGCGCTGCAACCTAGCCGGCTGCATGCTGCTGCAGGTGCACGACGAACTGGTGCTGGAAGTCCCCGAAAGGGAGTTGGCCCAGACGGCGTCCGTGGTGAAGCAGGAGATGGAGCAGGCGTTTTCGCTGCACGTGCCCTTGCGGGCCGATGTCGAGACAGGATTGAATTGGCGGGATCTGACCCCGGTATGATCTTCCCGGAGCAAACATGGCGGCCCTGACCCTGCGACAAGAGATACGGGCTCGGGTTGCCGCCGCCCTGGCCGCCTGCAACACGGAACACGAGTGGAATCTTCCGGCGGACTTGGCGTTTGAGGTGACCCGGCCCCGGAACCCGGATCACGGCGACTTCAGTGCCAACGTTGCCATGACGGCGGCCGCCGCGTTGCGCAGGTCGGGTGTGAACCTTCCGCCGCGGGAAGTCGCGGCGCACATTGCTGGTCGGTTGCCCAAGGACGGAGCGATGGCCGAAGTGGATGTCGCGGGTCCCGGATTCCTCAACCTGAAGGTGGCTCCCGCCTGGTTCTGGGACCGGGTGGCGGACACGGTCCTGCACCCGTCCCGGACAGGGCGTCTGAATGTCGGTCAGGATCGGCGGATTCAGGTGGAGTTCGTCAGCGCCAACCCCACCGGTCCGCTGCATTTTGGCGGCGCGCGCAACGCCGTGTTGGGCGACGGCTTGGCCAGGGTCATGGAAGCCTGCGGGTTTTCGGTGCAGCGGGAGTTCTACGTCAACGATGCCGGCGCCCAGTTCGATCTGTTCGTGCAGTCGCTCCTGGCCGCCTGCATGCAACTACACGGCGGCCAGGCCGAATTCCCGCCAGACGGATACCGGGGTGCCTACATGCACGAATACGCGGCTGCGGCGTGCGAACGCCTGGGCACGGATTGGTTGGCGGACGCGGAGGGAGCCGCCGATGCCCTGCGCGGGCCGGCCCTGGACATTGTGCTGGAGGATGTGCGGTCCGAAATTTCCCTGCTGGGCATTGAGTTCGACCAATGGTTCTCCGAACGGGAATTGCATGAGAGCGGACAGGTCGAGGCTGCTATTGCAAGGCTGGCCGACCAGGATGCCGTTTACCGCGCGGAAGGAGCCGTGTGGTTCGCCGCTAGCCGCTACGAGGGCAACGATCAGGATGTGGTGCTTGTCCGCAGCAACGGCGCGCCCACCTATTTCGCCGCCGATGCCGCCTACCATTGGAACAAGCTGCGAATTCGGGACTTTGACCGCGCACTGAATGTGTGGTCCGTGGACCATCAAGGTCACGTACCGCGCATGCAGGCGTTGGTGGAGGCCATGGGCTTGGACCGTCAAAGGCTCAAGATTGTCCTGTACGATCTGGTAAAGCTGGTACGGGACGGTGCCGAAGTGGCCATGAGCAAGCGCTCCGGTTCGTTCCTGACGCTGAGGGAGGTCGTGGCCGAGGTCGGAGCGGATGCCGTGCGATTCATGTTGCTGACCCGGGCGCCGGAAAGCGTGGTCGAATTCGATCTGGCTCGGGTAGTGGAACAGAATCCGGAAAATCCGGTCTACTTCGTCCAGTACAGCCATGCCCGCCTGTGTTCCATTCTGGTCCGTGCCCGGGCCGAGGGCTTGTTGATGCCGGGTGCCGGCGACATCCACGGGCACCTGCGGACCCATCTGAACCATCCTGCGGAACTGGAGCTGGCGCGGCTGTTGACCGAGCTTGGTGATCAATTGCTGACCGCCCTGGAGCGATCATCGCCCCACAACCTGACGTACTACGCCATGCGCATTGCATCGGCGGTCAACGGGTTCTACCGGGATTGTCGAGTTCTCGACCGGTCCCAGCCCGGCCTGTCGGGCGCGCGCCTGTGTCTGTGCGATGCGGCCCGCATTGTCCTGGCCAGAATTCTCCACCTGCTGGGCGTGCATGCCCCAGCAAGCATGTAACAGGGACAATCGGATTTTGCCCAAGGTACTCGTTGCATCCGAACTTTCGCAAGCCGGTCTCGAACTTCTGACCGGAGCCGATGGCATTGAGGTATGCCAACAACCCGTGTCCACGGCGGAGGAACTCGCCGCACTGGTGCCGGGTTGTGACGCCTTGCTGGTGCGCAGTCGTCCGGAAGTCACGGCCGAGGTGCTGCGCGCGGGATCGCAGCTTCAGGTGGTGGCCCGCGCCGGAACCGGCGTGGACAACATCGACCTCGCTGCGGCTACTGAACAGGGGGTCCTGGTGGTCAATGCGCCCACGGGCAACTCCGTGGCCGCGGCCGAGCACACACTGGCCATGCTGATGGCCCTTAGCCGCAACATCCCCCAAGCGGATGCCGACATGCGCGCCGGCAACTGGAACCGCAGTCGCTGGGTCGGCACGGAGGTTCGCAGCAAGGTTTTGGGATCGATCGGCTTGGGACGCGTTGCATCCGAACTGGTCAAGGTCGCCAACGAACTGGGCATGCGGGTAGTTGCGCACGACCCGTACATCACGGACCAGATGGCCGCCCAGCAAGGGGTCGAACTCGTGGACTTGGACATGTTGCTGGAGGCCGCGGACTTCATTTCCATCCACGTGCCGCTGGTGGACGCCAATCGCCATTTGCTCGGGCGTTCAGCCTTCGCAAAGGTCAAACCGACGGCTTACATTCTGAATGTGGCCCGCGGTGGCCTGGTGGACGAGGATGCGTTGTTGGAGGCTCTCGACGAGGGCCGGCTGGCCGGGGCCGCCCTGGATGTCTTCGAAACCGAACCACTACCGGCGGACAGTCCCCTGCTCTCCCACCCGGCCATCATCGTGACTCCCCATCTGGGCGCCAGCACGGTGGAGGCTCAGGACCGGGTGGCCCGCGACGTTGCACAGCAGGTTCTGGATGTACTCGCTGGTCACCAGGCCCGTTACGCGGTCAATGCCCCCATCGTCCCCCCGCGTGACCTTGAATACCTGGTGCCGTACGTGGACCTGGCGGCCCGCATGGGAAATTTCCTGCAGAAGATCGACAGTCGCGTAGCCACGCAGGTGGAGTTGACCATCCACGGTTCCATTGCGGACATGGATTCGGCGTTCCTGCGCGCGGCTGCCATCCAGGGCCTCCTGTCCGGCCTCATGGAAGAACGGGTCAACGTGGTCAATGCCGATCGACTGGCGGCCCAACGGGGCATGAACCTCATGGAGCGCAGGCAGGTGCAACATTCGCACCGCTACGAAAATATGGTGACCATGCGCGTGACCCATGCCGAAGACCGCTGGACGGTGAGGGGCTCCGTGTTGCAGGGAGTCCCGAGCATCGTCTCGGTCAACGATCTTTGGGTAGAGTTTGCCGCCGAAGGCCACGTCCTGTTGACGTCGCACATGGATCGTCCGGGCATGATTGGCCGGGTAGGTACTCTCTTAGGAAACGCAGATGTCAATATAAGCTTCATGCATGTTGGGCGGCGGGCACCGCGCCAGGAAGCGATTATGGTGATCGGCACGGATGAACCTCTGTCCGCCGACGTGTACGATGCCATTGCAGTACTGGAAGAATTCGTGTGGGTCAAGTCGATCCGAATTTAGTGCGGATTCCCTTGCGGTTCAGGCAACGTCTGCTGGCGCGGTTGCCTGGGAGACCTGGTTTCGGTTCAACGCGGTTTCATGTCTGGCTCCTTTTGTTGATGGGGTTGGCAATCGCGCCTGCCTTGGCCTGCGGCACCATCTCGACCCGGTTTCCAATTGAGTCGGCGGCTCCGCCGTCCTCGCCCACCAATACGCCCCTGCCCACCAGCACGCCGATCGTGATTCCGACTCCAGCCCCGTCGGATTCCGGCGGTCTGGGAGGGTCAACCGGACCCGAGGAGCAGGGAATCGAACGCACACAGCGCTCCCAGGTGCCGCTGGTCGTCGGCGAACGAGCCCGGGTGATTGCCCGCGACGGTGTCAGGTTGCGGTCGGGAGCCAGCCTCGAGGCTGCCGAGGTGGCGCAACTCCCGGCGTCGTCCCTGGTGCTGGTCGTCGACGGTCCCTTCGTCGCCGACGGAATCTACTGGTGGAGGGTGGAGGTGGTCGGCAATAGCCACACTGGATTCGTGGCCGAAGGTTGGCAGGACGCTGTGTATCTCGAAGTGGCTGGCCACGAACAAGCTCTCGTGGACCGGGCTCCCCGCGCGGGCGACACCGTGGAGGTGGTGATCCAGAACCTCCGCTTGCGGCAGGGCCCGAGCGTTTCCGCCACCTTAATCACGACGCTTGCCCTGGGAACGCGCATGACCGTGCAGCAGGGCCCCCAGGCGGCCGACGGATACCAATGGTATGAAGTCAGAACAGAGGTGGGCAACCTGACGGGTTGGGCCGTTGTGGCGGCCGACAATGTCACCACCTACAAGGTGGTCGAGTAACCTATGGGATATGGTCAACCCAACAGCAGGTACATTGTCTTCACGGCTAATCAATGTTTCCCCTGAGAATGCCTAGGGCCGTCCCCAATGGCCACATGGCAGCTCCCGTCCCTGGGCGGGTTCTGTTTATCGGTAAGTGTGGTTCCCAATCCTGTCTGAGGTCCTGAGCGAGGTTGGCAGTCCTGTAGTCAGCATGTTTCCAAGGTCACCTGCATGAAGCGAATCGTGGTCACGGGCCTCGGTGCCCTCACCCCCATTGGCAACACGGTTGAGGAGTACTGGGACAGTTTGTTGGCAGGACGCAACGGTGCTGCGCCAACCGACGCCTTTGATCCTCAGGACATGCCGTTCCGGGTTGCCTGCCAAGTGCACGGATTTGATCCGACTGTCTACATGCATCGCAAGACTGTAAGACGCACGGCCCGGCCGACTCACATGGCAGTTGCCACCGGCAAGATGGCTCTCGAGGACAGCGGCTTGGAGATCCACGACGGCAACCGCGATCGGGTCGGCGTCCTGGTCGGCACGGGTGCCGGCGGTATTGTCGAAGTGATCAAGGCGGGTACGCAACTGCCCACAGTGGGTTGGAAGCGGGTGACACCCATGCTGGTGCCGACCAGCATGAGCAATGCGGTCAGTTGCCTGGTTTCCATTGAAACCGGTGCCTCCGGACCCGTGGTGACCAGCACGGCCGCCTGCGCCTCGGGCAGCTATGCCGTGCTGGAGGCATTCCACATCCTGATGCGTGACGAGGCCGATGCAGTGATTGCCGGCGGCACCGAGGCTGCGTTGGAATTGTCCATCGTGTCGTCTTTCGGCCGCATGGGCACACTGTCACAGGACACGGATCCCGCCCAGGCCAGCAAACCCTTCTCGGTTGATCGTGACGGATTTGCCCCCAGCGAGGGCAGTGCCTCCATGATTTTGGAAACCGCGGAACATGCGGAACAGCGCGGTGCCAAGGTGTATGCGGAACTGTTGGGCGGCTACCTAACATCCGATGCCTATCACCTCACGGCCCCCGATCCGGACGGTCGGGGCGCGGCCCGTGCCATACGCGAGACACTGCGGGTCACGGGTTTGGACCGGACTGACATCGATGTGGTTTTCGCCCACGGCACGGGCACCGTATTGAACGATCGAACCGAAGCCAGGGCCTTGAATGCCGTATTCGGCGATCACACTCCCCATCTGTACGTTACCAGCGTGAAGAGCATGATTGGCCACTCTCTGGGTGCTGCCGGAGCCCACAGCGCTGTGGCCGCGGTTAAGTGCCTCGAAACCGGTGACATTCCGCCGACCATCAGCTACACCCCCGATCCCGAAATAGACCTGAATGTGGTGGGCAATGAATCACGCCATGCCGCAGTCGACGTGGCATTGGTGAACGCGTTCGGCTTTGGAGGCCAGAATGCAGTGGTGGCCTTCCGGCGCCCGAGCGCGTGACGGAGGGTCGTGGCCGACACGCAAACCGCTGGCCGTCTTGTGGCTGGATTAGGAACCCATCACCTGAAACACGCCAATCACCAGGAATATCACGGCTAGGGAGTAGTACCAGAACCCGTCCCGCGCTGCGGTTTCGGCATTGAGGCTGTGCTTCATTTTGTTGTTGCCGTAGCGATACATCAACCAGACTGCGGTCATAATGACCGGGTGGCGAAACTGAATCATCGACTCGTCCCGGACACTCCACTGCTGGCTTGCGACCCAGTACAAAACCCCCAGGAGCCACTGCAGGTCGGCGCTGACCAGGAAGACTCGGTTGAGAAATGGAAACCTGGTGGGCAGGGGTCTGCGGCCGAGAACGGAGAACGCCAGGAGGGCGAAGACGACTGCCGCCAGCAGTCCGAAGGGGTAAAGCCAAAAGGCATGGGCCAGGCGCAGGCTGGCCAGCCATGTTTCGTTCACAACAATCCCTTCACGCGAGCCAGGCCCAGGCCGATCACCACCATGGTGGCCGTTACCCACATCAGGGCGGTCCGCAACTTGCGATCAACATTGTCCGTTCGGCGCAGCAGAAGGTTGCCGACCATGAATACGGAATGGCCGACAATCATGGTTACCGGATGTTCGTAGGACATCAATGCTTCCTGCCCTGTCCAACGGGCCTGCATGATCCAGACCAAAATCCCAAGCATGATCTGGATGTTGAGCAGCACCACAAAGACCTGGGTCGTGCGCAGCAGGCCCATGTTCCATGACCCTTTTCTGAATTGCACTGCGACCAGGGCCACCCACAGCACCGCGCCGACCGCGCCTACCAAGGGCCACCCCAAGTGCCCGTGCACTTGGCCGAGAATGCCTGTAACCATGTTGCGTTATCCTTTCGCCCGACCTCTGGACGCGTGCGAAGCAGAATGCAAGGTGTCGCCGGTACCCTAGTGTAATCCCGCAGGGCTGTGTTCGGCACTCTTCCCATCGGGTTGGCAAGCTTGCCGGACGACGGCCCACAATTCGAACGGAGACCGTGCATGAGCCGCCCCAACATCGTCATGATCGTGGCCGACGACCACGCTCCCGCCGCTATTGGCGCCTATGGGGCGCGGGTCAACCGGACGCCGAACCTCGACTCCCTGGCAGCGGACGGGTTGCGGTTGGACCGCTGTTTCTGCACGAATTCGATTTGTACCCCGGCCCGCGCTTCGATCATGACCGGCAAGTACAGCCACACGACCGGCATTAGGACCCTGAACGATGTGATTGACCACGACCGGGAAAGCACGATCGGCATGTGGCTCCAAGAGGCCGGGTACCAGACGGCCATGATCGGCAAATGGCATCTGGGACACGGAGGTTCGTCGGACCCGCACGGTTTCGACTACTGGAACGTTCTCCCCGTGCAAGGTGCGTACCGGGATCCTACAACCATCGAAATGGGCCGGGAACAACGCCACCGCGGCTACGTGACCGATCTACTAACCGACTTGTCCCTGGCGTGGCTGGACTCCTGCGAAGGCGACAGGCCTTTCTTTCTGTACCTTGGCAACAAAGCGCCGCACGACAACTTCGAGCCGCATCCGCGCCATTTGGATCGCTACCTGGAGGAGCTGCCCGAACCGCTGACCCTGCGGGACGACTTTGCGGACCGGTCTCCGGTTTCGTTCATGTCCACAGCCCGTGTCGACCGCATGCACCTCAAGGACCACCTGCCCGAACCGTCGCCGGAGGATCTGTCCGGCGAGGCGCGTCTGCGGGCGAACTACCAGTCCTACATGCGCAACTACTACCGTTGTGTGGATGCCGTTGACGAAAACGTCGGTCGCATTCTGGCGTGGCTGGATGCCAAGGGCCTTCGGGACAACACAATCGTGATTTACACGTCCGACCACGGGTTCTTTCTCGGCGATCACGGCTGGTACGACAAGCGTTTCATGTACGAGGAAGGCATTCGCATTCCCTTCCTGATGCGTTGGCCGGCGGGCATTCGGGCCGGCACGGTGTCGAAAAAAATCACCCTCAATGTGGACTTTGCGCCCTCGCTGCTTGAATGGGCGGGAGTTGACCCGCCCACGGGATTTCAGGGCCGGTCGCTTGCGCCGCTGGCTGCCGGCGAGATGCCGTCCGACTGGCGCGAATCCTTCTACTACCGCTACTGGATGCATCTTGCCCACTTCAACATCCCAGCGCACTACGGGGTGCGAACCGAACGGTTCAAATTGATTTACTTCTACGGCCGTGCCCTCGGTGCTGCCGGGGCGATCGATCGCGACACCCCGCCTGCATGGGAGCTGTACGACCTCGAAGCAGATCCCATGGAATTGCACAACCGTTACGGACTGGCCCCGTTTGCCGAGACCCAGGTGGAGTTGCTCGGCCTGCTGGCTCGCTGGCAGGTGGATCTGGGAGATGCGCCCGAACACTGATCTTCCGTTGTCTCCGGTCCGGATGGCTGCAGTCCTCCTCCATGGGTGACGGCCAGCCGCAGGAACTCCGCATTGTCGCCAGGCCAAAGTCACCAAGGAGCTGACGCGTCATGACCCGACCACCGAATGTAGTGTTTGTGATCACGGATGATCAGGGCTACGGGGACTTGGCGTGCCACGGCAACCCGGTCATTCGCACGCCCAACCTGGATCGGATGCACGCCGAATCCATTCGCTTCACCAACTACCATGTCGGCCCCACATGCGCCCCGACCCGTGCGGGCCTGATGACCGGACACTACGCCAACAGCGCCGGGGTCTGGCACACGATAGGCGGACGCTCCCTGTTGCGCCGCCACGAACATTCCCTGGCCGACGCTTTCTCGGCCAATGGATACGCCACCGGCATTTTTGGCAAGTGGCACTTGGGCGACACGTGGCCGTATCGGCCCCAGGATCGCGGATTCGACGAGGTGGTCCATCATGCCGGAGGGGGCATCGGCAACACCGGGGACTACTGGGACAACAGCTACTTCGACGACAGCTATTGGACTGGTGCGGAGCACACGCGCTATGGGGGCTACTGCACCGATGTCTGGTTCAGAGAGGGCATGGACTTCATCGACCGCCACCGCGACGAGCCGTTCTTCTGCTACATCCCTACCAATTGCCCCCACTTGCCGCTGGTGGTGGAACCTCGATTCAGCGATCCGTATCTCGACACGACTCCGCATGAGGATCGGGCCCTGTTCTACGGAATGATCGCCAGTATCGACGAGAACTTCGGATTCCTCCGCCGGCACCTGGCGCGTCTGGGACTGGAGGACAACACCATCCTGATCTTCATGACGGACAACGGTTCGGCCACGGGTTGCGACCTGGACGCCGACGGGTTCGTCCTCAACGGTTTCAACGCGGGCATGCGCGGCAAGAAGGGCCAGCCCTACGACGGTGGGCATCGCGTCCCCTTTTTCGTCCATTGGCCGCAGGGAGGGGTTGGGGGTGGCCAGGATGTGGATGTTCTGGCGTCACATATCGATTTCATGCCCACGCTCGTGGATTTGTGCGGTTTGGAAGTCCCGAAAGGTCTTGACTGGGACGGCCGGTCCCTGGCGCCGCTGCTCACGGACGACGCTGCCTCCGCCGATTGGCCGGACCGGACCATTGTCACCGACACCCAGCGGCTGGTCTATCCGGTCAAGTGGCGACAGAGTGCCGTCATGACCGACCGCTGGCGGCTGGTCAACGGCATGGAACTGCACGACATGGAGGTGGATCCCGGCCAGACGACCGATCTGGCCCGTCTGTACCCGGACGTTGTCCGCGAACTGCGCGCCGACTACGACCTGTGGTGGCGGCGCGTCGCGGGTCAGATGAAGAACGACATTCCATTCCGCATCGGGGACCCGGACTGCGGCGAGGTTGTGCTGACCAGCCACGATTGGCGCAACCTCGAAGTGGAGGCGGTCTGGAACCAGAGCATGGTCCGGGCCGGCGTACGCTACAACGGCTACTGGGAACTGGAAGTGGTGGCGCGGGGCTCGTACCGAATTGAGTTGCGGCGTTGGCCGCGGGAAGCGAACCTGCCACTGTGCGGGTCGATTCCGGGTGCCTTGCGCGCATACGCAGACATTGCCTTCGGCACGGGCTACGGAGGCGGCACAGCCATCGATGTCGGGGCTGCTGTCGTTTCTGTTGGCGGACGCGAACAGCGCCGCGAGGTGGCCAAATCGGATGTCAGCGCCCGTTTCGAACTGGATCTCGAGCCCGGACCCGCCCACCTGCAGACTCGCTGGGAAACAGCGGACGGTAGTGACGTAGGCGCGTATTACGTGTATCTGAGCAAGGTGGATTAGATTCACGGACGGCGCGAGCGAACTTAAACTGAAAGCGGAGAACGTTTCATGTTGCGATGGGGAGTGATCGGGTGCGGCCAGATCGCCTTCGACAAGGCCATGCCCGGGATCAACAAGGCGTGCAATGCCGAATTGGTGGCCGTGTCCGACCTGCGGGACGAACGGCTCGCCTTGGTCACCGATACCTGGGGCGAATCGGTCCGGACGTTCAGCGACTACAACCAGTTGCTCGCCTGCGACGATGTTGACGTTGTCTATCTGGGCCTGCCCAACGAGGTCCACCATCCCGTGACACTGGCCGCGGCCGCCCAGGGCAAACACGTCCTGAGTGAAAAGCCACTTTGCATCAATGCCGCCGAAGCCCGCGCCATGATCGCCGCCTCCGAGGCGGCCGGCACGCGGTTGATGTGCGCCTATATGTCCCGCTTCGGGGATTCCTTTGTAGAGACCAAACGTGTGATCGAGGAGGGACACCTAGGACAAATCGCCATGGTGTCGGCCAGCTTCTCGTTCAGTGCCTACCAGGGCTACACGCTTGACAAGGTTGGTTCCTGGCGCTGGACCGGCAAGCGAGGCGGCCCCCTGCTGGATGCCGGCATCTATCTCGCGTTTGCCATTCGGGAACTGCTCGGTTGCCGCGTAAAAAGGGTGTCGGCCAGCATGTCCACGGTGGTGGCCACGGATTTTCCGGCCCCGGACACCACAATGGGATGGTTCCAAATGGAGGATGGGATCCCCGGCATTCTGTCGACCTGCTACTCCCACAACGACAGCACGTTTGCCATCATGGGGACCAACGGCAAGGCCGAGGTCTACAACTGTTTCGCCCAGAACCCGGGCGGCCACCTGATCGTGAAAGCGGGCGGATACCAGTTGGACTTCGAGTCGCAGTTGCCGCTGCTGGACCACTTCAACAACTACTGGAAGGAGATCGAACACTACTCGGACGCCATTCTGAACGGAACCCCCCACACACCTTCGGCCCGGAACGCCCTGGAGGACATGATGTTTCTGGATGCAATCGAGGAATCGGCCATGTCCGGCTCCATCATCGAACTGACCTACTGAACCATAGACAGTTCTTCCAAGGAGATCAACCGGTGAAACTTGCCATCAACGGTCAGATGCTGGCCCGTCAGTACTCGTTGCCGGAGGCACTGGCTTTCGTCAAGGGGTACGCTCTCAACGACATGGAAATTTGGCCCCAGAACCTCGAGGGCGGCGAAACGCCCGAGGAAAGGGAACGCTACGAAACCAAGGACATAGATGCGGCCAAGCGTGCCTACAGCGAAGCCGGGATGAATTGTGCTTGTGTGACGCTGGGGTTCAACGCCATGCGCATCTGCACCGCGTCGGGCGGTGTGCCCAATGCCACGCAGGCCTTGGTGGGCGCGGTGGACGCGGCCGCGGCGCTGGGCGCCCCGGTCGTGAACTGCTACTTGGCCCACATGCCCGGCAACCTGTTCGTGGAGGCCATGAAACCGGCGGCGGCCCACGCCGGCACCAAGGATGTGGTCATCGTGTTGGAGAACGAGGCCCACGACGGATCCGGGCTGGCCGTGGACGTGCGCGACATCTTGGAGGCCGTCGATTCACCCAACTTCAAGACCCAGTACGACCCGTGCAACTACTACCACGCCGGCGAGGAACCCTATCCCTACGTTTACGATATGGTCAAGCCGTGGATCGGCTATGTGCATGTCAAGGGCGGAATCCAATGGGCGGAGGACAAGGACTGCTTCCGCGGCGGCCTGATGCGCAACAGCCGTGATGCTTGGATCGGCTATGTCCCGCTTCCGGATGCCGCCTTCAACGTGGAGCGCATCCTGCGCCGGCTGCAGGAAGACGGCTACAACGGCTATGTGACCATGGAGCCGCACGTGCCGTCGGAAGCCCTCAAGGAATACTTCGACATTGAGGTGCCCTACCTGAAGTCCCATTTGGGCCTGTAGAGCCCGCCGTCCGCGGACGCGGACATCGTTGACGAACATCAAACGCACCAACGTGCCGCACCGGAGCTTGACCACAATATGAGCATCACCCTTGGAGTCCTGTCCGATTCCTACCGCCGCCAACTGCGCCGGTTGCAGGATCAACCTGTCATTGACGTTGTTGTCGAGAAAGTGGCCGCCGTGGCCCGCGCGACCGACATTGGCCCCATCGGCATCGACTTTGGCGTCGGTGCCCTGCCCAGCACCGACAAGACCTATCTGGCCGAGTTGAAAACGAAGTTCGCGGACCTGAACATGGTACCCACGGTCATCATTGGCACCTTGGGCCTGCACGCCGACCAGGACTTCGCCGGTCCACCGATTGAAGCCAGCATCCGCAATCTTGAGGTTGCCAACTACCTGGGTTCGCCCTTGGGACTGTTCTATTTCAACTACGGCGGAAGGGTCAAGCGGGAAGGTCGCATCCGCATCGCGGTAGAACAGATTGGCAGGCTGGCCGAGGCCGCCAGGCAGTTCGACATGACGGTTACGACCGAGAACTACGACTTCTTCACCAGCGACGACTTTCTGCGCATTTTCGATCAGGTTGGCGCAGACAACGTGGGTCTGCACAACGACACTGGCAACTGGTTGATCCTCGACGAGGACCCGCTCACGGCCACGCGCAAGATGGTGGACTGGACCCATCATGCCCACGTCCGCGACTACCGTATCGTGGACGGTGTGTGCAGTTCCGTGCCAATCGGCATGGGCGACGTGGACTTCCCGTCCGTCCTGGCCGAACTCAAGAAGGCCGCGGACCGGCGCGACCGATTCGTCATGGCGATGGAGATGGACATGGATGTGGGCGATGCGGCGGCCGAGGACGAGGCGGTCCTTGAGTGCGCCCGTTACATGAAGAAGTGGCTTGACGCCCAAGGTTGATGCGGTCGCGTCGCAGCCTTTCCGGAACCATCGGGACTGTCTTTGCACCGAATGAATTTCGGTGTGCAAATCCCGCGGGAACCGCAATTTTCCGTACAATGACGAAGTGCGCCTTGCCTTGCGACGCCGCGTGCTTGCGGATGGTTTCCTTAGGCGGGTGCCGGCCGCGTATTGTGAGCATTTCCAAGCGGATAAAGGTGTGTAGATGACTGCCCAGCATGTAACCGTGCCGTCCGATGGCGAAAAGATCACGATTGCGGACGGCCAGCTGCGGGTGCCGGACAACCCGATTGTCGGCTTCATCGAGGGCGACGGTACCGGTCCCGACATCTGGTACGCCTGTCAACGGGTCCTGGATGCGGCTGTGGCCAGCGCGTACGGCAGCGGCCGCAGGATCGCCTGGATGGAGTTGTATGCCGGCAGCAAGGCGAACGATGTCTACGGCGAGGTGATTTGGCTGCCGGAGGAGACGCTGGATTGCATCAAGGAACATCTTCTGATGCTCAAGGGGCCGTTGGCCACCCCCGTGGGCGGCGGTATCCGCAGCATCAACGTGGCCCTGCGGCAGCGCTTGGACCTGTTCGCATGTGTCCGCCCGGTGCGGTGGTTCCAGGGCGTGCCTAGCCCTGTGCGGCATCCGCATCTAGTGGACATGGTGGTGTATCGGGAAAACACGGAAGACATCTACGCCGGCATTGAATGGGAAGCCGACACGATGGAAGCCCGTAAGGTGATCCGCTTCCTCCAAGAGGAGATGGGCATCGACAAGATTCGCTTTCCCGAAACTTCCGCTGTGGGCGTCAAGCCTGTCAGTCGGGAAGGCACGGCGCGGCTCGTCCGGGCGGCCATCGACTTTGCGATAGCCGACAACCGTCGCAGCGTGACCTTGGTCCACAAGGGCAACATCATGAAGTTCACGGAGGGTGGATTCCGGAATTGGGGCTACCAGGTCGCGCGCGACGAGTTCGGAGGCAAGGAGATTGACGGTGGTCCCTGGGTTGAACTGCCGCAGGGCATCGTGGTCAAGGACGCCATTGCGGATGCCTTCCTGCAACAGATTCTGACCCGGCCCGACGAGTTCGACGTGATTGCTACGATGAACCTGAACGGCGACTACATCAGCGACGCGCTGGCGGCCCAGATCGGGGGTATCGGCATTGCCCCGGGAGCCAACATCAACTATGAGACCGGCCGGGCGGTGTTCGAGGCGACGCACGGTACGGCGGACAAGTATGCGAATCTCGATCAGGTGAACCCGTCGTCCATGATACTGAGCGGCGAGATGATGCTTCGCCACATGGGCTGGACCGAGGCCGCGGACACCATTGTTCGTGCCATGGAGGCCACCTTCGCCCAGAAGACGGTCACATACGACCTGCACCGCCTGATGGACGGTGCAGAAAAGGTGTCCTGCAGCCGTTTCGGCGAGTTGTTGATCGAAAAGATGTAGTCCGGCGCGCTTGGCGGCAGTTCAACAGCGGCCCGTACGGGCTCTCTACGACATGTGGCGATCCTCGATCGGCAAGAAGATCATCATGGCTGGCACCGGCTTGATTTGGATCGGTTACCTGTTGGTGCACATGTACGGCAATCTGAAGGCGTTTGCCGGGGAGGAGGCTTTCAACCACTATGCCGAGAGCCTGCGGACCCTGGGGGAACCCATGGTGGGACATGGTCACGCCCTCATGATTGCGCGTATTGTCCTGACCCTGTCCTTGGTAGCGCATGTCTGGGCGGCCATGGTCCTGACCCGCGCTGCACAACAGGCGCGGCCCACGGGCTACGCCAGGTTTCGCCAAGCATCCGGCAACTATGCCACGATCACGATGCGCTGGGGCGGACTGGCCTTGGGTCTGTTCATCCTTTATCACTTGGCGCACCTGACATGGAACGTGCCGGTTCTGACCGGGGAGTACGAGCCAGGCAATACCTTCGACAAACTGGTGGTTGGTTTCACCAATCCGGTCAACGTGGTCCTGTACCTGCTTGCCTTGGTGGCGGTCGGACTGCACCTGTGGCACGGCAGTGCGAGTTTCTTTCAGACCATGGGTTGGCGTACTGCCGCCAACCGGCAGCAAATCCGGTTCTTGACAGGGGTCCTTGCCGTCGCCATTCCCGTAGGCTTCGCCGTCGTACCGCTTGCGGTGGCGGCGGGTTTCGTGGCCTGACGGTGCCCGCAGTTGTACAGGTACTTGGCCGCGAGATGAACAATCCGGGATGCATAGCCGATGTCTGAGCATGGACACCTCTGGCAGAACGGTCCAGAGCTTGACGGACAGATTCCACCGGGAGCCATCGAGAACAAGTGGGACGACCTCCGTTTTTCCATGAAACTGGTAGCGCCGGCCAATCGCAGGCACTATCACGTGATCGTGGTGGGTTCCGGTCTGGCCGGCGCGTCGGTGGCCACCGCGCTCGGGGAACAGGGCTATCGCGTCTCCTGCTTCTGTTTTCAGGACAGTCCGCGCCGGGCCCACAGTGTTGCGGCACAGGGCGGCATCAATGCAGCCAAGAACTACCGGAATGACGGAGACAGCATTCGGCGCCTGTTCTACGACACGGTCAAGGGCGGTGACTATCGTTCGCGCGAATCCAACACCTATCGACTGGCCCAGATTAGTACCGAGATCATCGATCAGTGCGTCGCGCAAGGAGTTCCGTTCGCCCGGGAGTATGGCGGGTACCTTGACAATCGTTCCTTTGGCGGCGTGCAGGTTTCGCGTACGTTCTACGCCAGGGGTCAGACCGGCCAGCAGCTGCTTCTGGGCGCCTACCAATCACTGACGCGTCAAATCGCCGCCGGACAGGTGGAGATGCATGTCAGATCGGAGATGCTGGACCTGATCGTGGTGGATGGGATTGCCAGGGGCATCGTGGTTCGGAACCTTTTGACCGGAGAGATCCGGGCGGTCCTGGGGGATGCAGTGGTGTTAGCCACCGGCGGCTATAGCAACGTGTTCTTCCTGTCGACCAACGCCAAGGGTTGCAATGTAACCGCCATCTGGCGGGCCTACCGCAAGGGTGCGGTGTTCGCCAATCCCTGCTATACGCAGATCCACCCCACCTGCATTCCACCGTCCGGTTCGCACCAGTCCAAGTTGACCCTGATGAGCGAGTCGCTTCGCAACGACGGTCGCATCTGGGTTCCGCGGCATCCCGGCGACACACGCTCGCCCAATGCCGTGCCTGAACCGGACCGGTACTACTTTCTTGAGGAAAAGTATCCCAGTTTCGGCAATCTGGTGCCCAGGGACGTGGCATCCCGCAACGCCAAGCAGGTGGTGGATGAAGGCATGGGTGTTGGGCCGCAGCAAAACGGTGTCTATCTTGACTTCTCGGAGGCGATGGAACGCTTGGGGCGGGGCACCATTGAACAGCGGTACGGCAACCTGTTCGACATGTACCACAGCATTACCGGCGAGGATCCCTATGCCGTGCCGATGCGGATTTATCCCGCGGTCCACTACACCATGGGGGGGCTGTGGGTGGACTACCAACTGCAGAGCAACGTCCCTGGCCTCTTTGTACTGGGTGAGGCCAACTTCTCGGACCACGGCGCCAACCGGTTGGGCGCCAGTGCCTTGATGCAGGGGCTGGCCGACGGGTACTTCATCGCACCGTATACGATCGGCAACTATCTGGCCGGAATCGATCAGACCGCGGTGACCGCCGATGCGCCTGAAGTGACAGGGGCGATCGCGGATGTGCGCAACCGGCTATCGGCGCTGCTGGGGATCCAGGGTCGGCGCACCGCCCTGTCCCTGCATCGGGAACTGGGTCAAATCATGTGGGAGCAGTGCGGCATGGCGCGCACCGCCGAATCGCTGTCAACCGCCCAAGCACAGCTTCAAGGATTGCGCGAATCATTCTGGAATGAATTGTACGTTCCCGGAGATGCAGGATCGCTGAACCAAAACCTCGAGTTTGCGGGTCGCGTTGCAGACCTGATCGAGCTAGGCGAACTGTTGGTGTTGGATGCCCTGCACCGGGAGGAATCCTGTGGCGGGCATTTCCGGGAAGAGAGCCAGACCGCGGACGGTGAAGCCAAGCGCAATGACGAAGAATTCAGCTACGTTGCCGGTTGGGCCTGGCAGGGCGAAGGAGCTGCACCCATGTTGCGGCGCGAGCCGCTGGCGTTCGAGGCTGTCCGGTTGTCGGAACGCAGCTACAGCTGAAGTGGGGGCATTGGCGGCATGAAACTTCATCTCCGTGTTTGGCGCCAGTCGTCGGCTGAGGATCGGGGTCGCTTCGAAGACTACGAACTTGACGACGTCAGCCCAGACTCCTCGTTTCTGGAGATGCTTGATCTCCTCAACGAGCAGTTGCTGGAACAGCGGAAGATGCCTGTGGCCTTCGACCACGATTGCCGCGAAGGCATTTGTGGCATGTGCGGATTGATGATCGACGGGACGGCTCACGGACCGGTTCCCGGTCACACCGTGTGTCAGCTGCACATGCGGCACTTCAAGGACGGTGACCGCATTGTGATCGAACCGTGGCGGGTTGCGGCATTTCCGGTGGTTCAAGACCTGGTTGTGGATCGCGGTTCCTTCGATCGCATCCTGCAGCGCGGTGGCTTCATCTCGTTTGCCACCGGCACCGCGCCGGAAGCGAACTCAATCCTGATTCCCAAGGACAGGGTGGATACCGCCATGGATGCCGCGACGTGCATCGGTTGCGGAGCCTGTGCGGCAGCCTGCCCCAACGGGTCGGCCACGCTGTTCACCGCTGCCAAGATCGGCCACCTTGGCCATCTGCCCCAGGGGCAGCCTGAGCGCTACCAACGGGTGATGGGCATGGTGGGACAGATGGATGCCGAGGGGTTCGGCGGCTGTACCAATGTGGGTGCCTGTACGTCCGTGTGCCCCAAGGAGATCGGTCAGGACTTCATCAGTCAGATGAACCGGGACTACCGCCGGGCGGTGTTGGGCCGGACCGGTGATTGAAATGCCGGGCCGGGCCGGCTACCGTACCGGACAGCAACCGACCCGTTGACGATGCGGGAACGTCAGTCGATGAAGGGGAAGCTTTCCCGATAGCTGATGGTGTCAAGCGTGTGTTGGGGATCGCTTACGAACAGGATGCCGGGGTGCATCGGGTTCTGCTGAAAGTGGAAAACCAGGTTGGCGCGGATTTCCCCCTTGGGGTCCGGGCCGATCTTGGCGCCCTGGTGGGGAATGTGGCTGTAGAACACCACCGCGTCCCCCGCCTTCGGATACAGGTCGGCATGGACCTGGTTGTCGCACCAGACCTGGAAGGGATTTTGGCGGTCATCCGTGTAGAACATGTGCGACCGCATCTCATCCGGGATTGGCTGGTTCAGGTATTCCCTCAGAAAGGTCAGCCTGGCCGTGTCCGGGTCGTTGTCGGTAAGGTAGAAGGTTTGGTTCATGCACAAGGCACTCGCCGGCTGGATGCAGTCCGCCTTTTCGTCCTGGTAGTAGTAGTCGAGGAAGTCCATGTGCCATTCCTGGCGGTACTCCTCGGGATTCACGTGGGCGCGGACCGAGCGCAATTGGCACTGCCGACCCATGATGGCCCGAATATACGGAGTGGTGCGCGGATTGGTCAGCAGAGGCTTGACCAAATCCGGTCGCTGTTCCAGCAACAGGTTGAAATACACGTTGCCAACCGAATTGGCACCACAGTATTCCTTACGGTCATACATGCCGTACAGCAGATCCTTCCACTTGGCCACCTGATCCGCGCCCAGCGCGTTCTTGACCAGCAGGTAGCCGTTGTCCCGCAGGAACTGCAGGTCCTTCTCAAAGGAGTGGTCTGAAGACACAGGTATTGCTCCTCGGTGGGTCAGCCAGAAAGGGAGAGGCTCCATTCTACGGGAGCGCACATGGAGCAAAAAAATTCAAGCCGCCCGCAACGAACCGCGTTGCGGGCGGCTTGACCAATCCGCTGCCTTCTCCCCATCGGGAAGAAGGTCCATCCCATAGTGCGGAATCAGGTGAGCTGGTAGGCTGCCATGCCGTGTTCGTGTTCGTCCAGCCCGGCGATCTGTTCTTCGTCGGACGCCCGCAGGCCCATGCCAACCTTGATCAGGGCGAACATGATGCCACCGCCCACAAGAGCCCAGACCAGAAGCACGATGCCGCCGATCAACTGCGTGACAAACTGCGCGGCGTTGCCTGCAATCAGTCCGGAGATGCCGCCGTACGAACCGTCGGCGAACACGCCTACCATCAGTACGCCGAACAGTCCGACGGTGCCGTGGACCGATACGGCGCCGACCGGATCGTCCACCTTGAGCACGTACTCGACAAACCGCTCGCTGAACATGAGGACCACGGCGGCCAAGCCGCCGATGACCAGGGCGGCCCACGGGGCCACCACGGCGCACGGAGCCGTGATGGCGACCAGCCCCGCGAGGGAGCCGTTGACCGCGCCCGTCAGGCTGATCTTGCCGGTCCGGATGAGGATGATGTAGACGTACACCGTGGTTCCGGCCAGGGCCGCCAGCATCGTGTTCACGGCAATCATGCTGAGCCGCAAGTCGGTGCCACTCAGGGTGGAACCGGCGTTGAAGCCGAACCAACCCAGGAACAGAATCAGGCCGCCCAGCACGATGTAGGTCGCGTTGTGGGGGGGCATGTGGTTGGGGGTGCCGTCCTCGTTGAACTTGCCGATGCGGGGACCTACCATTTTGGCGCCGACCAGGCCGACGAAGCCGCCCATCATGTGCACGACACCGGAGCCGGCGAAGTCATGGAAGCCCATGTTGGCCAGCCAGCCGCCGCCCCAGACCCAATGGCCACTGAGGGGATAGACGATGCCGCTGAGAATGAAGCTGTACGCCATGTAGGCTGTGATGCGCGTCCGCTCGGACATGGCGCCAGACACGATCGTGGCGGCAGTGGCGGCGAACACCATCTGGAAGAACCAGTCGCGGGCATGGGCCACATCGTAGTAGTCGCCCAGCAGCAGGAAGCCGTCGCTGCCGATGAAGCCGCCGATGTCCGTTCCGTACATCACACCGTAGCCAAAGAAGAAATAGGCCAGGCCGCCGATGCAGAGGTCCATGTAGTTCTTGGACCAGATGTTGACCGTGTTCTTGGCCTGCGCAAACCCGGACTCGACCAAACCGAACCCGGCCTGCATGAAGAAAACCAACACGGCTGCGATGGTCAACCACACGAAGGTCAACGCCTCGCTGGCCGGATCCTCGGCCTCGGCCATCAGGATCTCACCGGTTGGATCGCCGGCTGCCAGGGCGGAACCGCCAAAGGCTGCCAACAGGGATACTGCGATCAGCAGCATCAAGGAAAGGCGCTTCAACAAGGATGCGTTCATGAGTCTCCTGGATCCTCCCGGATGGATGCTCGTCTGGAAGAACGATGGAGCAAGTTTAATTAGGCTATGTTGCACAGTCTTCGTCAATGTGCATAGTGATTCGATGTGAATAGTGCACATCAATTGATGTGAGTGGCGAGAGATACAACCGGCATGAACGTGTCTAACACCTCCAAAATCGATTTACTTTTGTGCATTATGTATCAAAATGGCAGGTTTCACATCCAGGATTGAGGGTTTGGTTTCAGGACTGGAATTCCCGTGGTGTGCGAGCACCGCCCCTCGTGCGGTTTGGGGATCGCCCTGAGGCGTATGCGGATAGGGATCAGGGCTCTGGACAGCCCTTCGAGACAACGATTTCGATTCAGGTCGCTATGCTAGAATCGACCTTTGTGGCTAGCCGGCCCGCACCCGTGTGCCCGTTCCGCGGACTGTTGCAGGCCAGTTGGTGCTGATTGTCGAGAAAGGGGACCGGGAGACATTTTTCCGCATCATGTTGCGCCTGTCATTCCTGCCGCGGAATTCATCGTTCACTTGGAAACTGGCATACGTCACCCTCAGCCTCTACCAAAAGCTGTTTTACCGGATTACTGTGGAGGGGAAGGAACATGTGCCCTTGCGCGGTCCGGCCGTCCTTGCTTCAAATCACACGTCGGGACACGACATCGTGATCCTGGGGTGCAGCAGCCCTCGGCAGATTTTCTTTATGGCGAAACAGGAACTGTTCGAGAAGAATCCGATTGTTTCCGAGTTTTTCCGGAGAGCCGGAGTTTTTCCGGTGCGTCGCGGCAAGAGCGACAGGAAAGCCATCGCCCATGCCTTGAAGCTCCTTCGCGACGGCTGCATGCTGGGCATGTTTCCCGAAGGGAAGCGGTTTCCGGCTCTGGGCGAAGGCAAGACCGGAGTTGTGCGGCTGGCCTTGAAGGCTCAGGCTCCAATCGTGCCGGTTGCCATCATCGGGGCGCGCGACATCAATCACATGCGCCGCACGCGCCGGTGGCACCGCGATCGAGTGTTGGTCCGCTACGGGGTGCCCATTCAGGTCGAGCACGACCCGGCACACAACCGGGACATCGATGCCGCCTACTCCCACGCTCAGGAACTGACGACATGCATGATGAAGGCAATTGCTGAGATGTTGCCCCCCGAGATGCGGGGCTTGTACGCCTGAACCCGACACCGGCGCGCGTGCGTTAGAACGAAGTCCATCATCAATCCGCTTGCCGCTGAACGTCGGCAGAGCTTAGCGGGTGACCAACCTCGGCCTGCGTTGCATCCTGGGTGGTTGCGCAGGTCCGAGTTCTCATTCCGGACCTGGTCGGTGCTCACATCGAGCCACCCATCCGATAGCAGTGGATTAGGTGGTGCCGAGTGGTGTGTACCTGCCGTTGATGGCGTCCAGCACCGCCTCAGGCGGACGCAGTTTGCGATCCGGCAAGTGCGAGAGCGGTGTTTCGGTCAAGTCAAGCATCTCGATCAGGTCTTCCTGATCTTCATTGACATAAATCAGACCTGTGATGAATTTCTGTTCTTCACGGGCGGATTCGAGCAAGTCTTCGGCGGCGCGTTTGTCGGTCGGATCATGGTTCTCGCCGACCTTCTTGAGCACAATGTAGCTGCCGTCGTGCATCTCGATGCCAATTTCAGACTCATAGTCTTCTATCTGGATTTCTTCGGCCGGAGGCACCAGATCGACGATGTTGAGGACCAGATCGTTTTCCCTTCCCCAAGCGTAGCTCTTGGTGGACTGGTCGTGGTTGTTGAACGTAACGCAGGGACTGATGATGTCCAAAACCGAGATGCCGCGATGCTTGAATGCTATGGACAGGAGGCTCTCGATCTGCTTTGGATCGCCGGCAAAACTACGGGCCACCAGGGTGGCATTGGCCGCCAGCGACTCGATGCAGATGTCCAACGGAGGTAGTTCATTCACCCCGTGATACTTCATGGATTGGCCTGTGTCTGCGGTCGCGCTGAACTGGCCTTTGGTCAGACCGTAGACTCCGTTGTTCTCGACGATGTAAATCATCGGCACGTTGCGGCGCACGGCATGTTTGAACTGGCCAATGCCGATGGAGGCGGTATCCCCGTCGCCGCTGATACCGATGATCTCGAGTTGCCGGTTGGCTACGATCGCACCTGTGCTGACCGAAGGCATCCGCCCGTGCAGGCTGTTGAACCCATGGCTGCCCTGCAGGAAGTAGGCTGGGGTCTTGCTGCTGCAGCCAATCCCGCTCATCTTGACTACATTGTGCTGCTCCAGGTTGTGTTCCCAGGCAACGTTGATGATCCGTTGGCTGATGCTGTCGTGTCCGCACCCCTTGCAGAGTGTGGAGGGCCGCCCGCGGTATTCAGTCTTCGGCAGTCCCAGCCCGTTGAGGGCCGGGCGGCGCGGTTTCCCGCTGGCTCTCGCAGGTCGGGTCGGTTTCCTGGCCATGTGAGTCTCGGGCCTAACGTTGTGTGATGGTAATGATTTGTTCGGTGATCCAACGAGCGGATAGGGCCAGTCCGTTGCAACGTCGGCTAGACACCAACTGGTGGTCCGGAACGTCGGTTTCCAATTTTAGGATGCCGTGCAGTTGTCCGTCAGCGTTGTTCTCAATCACAACTGTGACTTCGTGATCGTTGATGAAATCGCGGATGGTCTGGTTGACCGGCAGTGCTCGCACCCGCAGGTAGTCGGTCGGAATGCCGGTTTCGGCAAGCCGCACGCGGGCTTCCTGTACGGCCGGGTGGTTGCTTCCAAGGGAAATCAGACCGATACGCTCGCCTGCGTCCCGGACGATGTCCGGCTGCGGCACGAGGCCGCGGGCGGTTTCCAGCTTGCGTTGGACCCGTTGCAGGTTGTGCTCCCACACCTCAGGCTTTTCCGAGTAGTGGGACATCTCGTCGTGCCCGGTGCCGCGCGTGAAGTATGCGGCCCAGTTGGACGGAGTTCCCGGGAGCGTCCGGTACGCGATACCGTCGCCGTCGACATCCCGATAGCGTCCCCATTCGGCAGCCAGTTCGTCCAGTTGCTCCGCGTCCAGAACCTTCCCGCGGTTGATGGGTTCGTCAGGGTACTCGAGCGGCTCCGAAATCCACAGGTTCATGCCCAGGTCCAGATCGGTGAGTACCAGTACCGGGGTCTGCAGCTGGTCGGCCAGATCGTGAGCGCGCCAGCCGAACTCAAAGCACTCCTTGGGCGAAGAGGGGAACAGAACCACATGGCGCGTGTCACCGTGACTCAGGGTGTAGGCACTCAGGATGTCGCCCTGACTGGTGCGCGTGGGCAGGCCTGTGCTGGGGCCCATGCGCTGCACGTCCCAAACCACGACCGGGATCTCGGCGAAGTAGGCAAGACCGATAAACTCGGCCATGAGGCTGATGCCGGGACCGCTCGTTGTGGTCATGCCGCGCGCGCCGGCCCAGCCGGCCCCGATGGCCATGCCGATGGCAGCCAGCTCGTCCTCGGCTTGGATTACCGCAAATGTTGGCTTGCCCGTGTCCGGGTCCAACCGGTAGCGAGGAAGTGCGTCGGCAGCCGCTTCCGCCAAGCTGGATGATGGGGTAATCGGATACCAGGAAACCAGTGACACGCCCCCAAACACTGCACCGAGGGCCGCCGCAGTGTTGCCTTCGATCAAAATCCGGTTGTCGTTGAACCCGGCCATCGGCTCCACGCGCCAAGGGGCCAGATTCTCGTAGGTCTCGTTGCAGTGGTCGTAACCAGCTTGGGCCACTTCCAGATTGAGCTGAATGGCAGAATCCTTGCCTTTCAACTGTTGCTGCAAAGCCCTGTGGATTTCCTCCATCGGTAGTTCGAGCAGCCATGCCAGAGCTCCGACGTAGATCTGATTGCTGACATATGCCCGGAGGGCTGTGGGAACCTTGAAAGGAGCAACCAGCGATTTGACGGGGAGCTCGATGTAGGTGACATCGTCCCTCCGCACGGCCACTGGGATGGCCGAGTCATGGAGAATGTAACCACCCGGTTGCATTGTCGCCATGTCCTCGACTGCGGTAGCCGGATTCATGCACACCGTGATTTCGTTCAGTTCCCGCCTTGCCAGGAATCCTTCGCTGGACACCCGGATTGAATACCAGGTCGGCAACCCCTGGATGTTGGAGGGGAAGATGTTTTTGCCGGTAACCGGGATGCCCATGTTGAACAGGGCATGCATCAGGACCAGATTGCTGGTCTGGCTGCCGGTACCATTGGCAGTGGCAACAGTCAGGGAGAAGTCGTTGACGATGTGGTCGGAGATCGTCAGCTCCGGGACGGCGGCTATTTGTTCCATGAACGCAACGGGCGATGACCTTGACCCGTCCTGAAGTTCAACATGTACCTGGCACGTTCCTCAAATTACCCGACCGGCCACATACGACACCGGCAACCGACTGGACCCAGCTGCGCGGCCACCCGATCTTGCATCACGGACGAAAAGACTGGGCGAAGGCCTGAACCGGAAGCACGAAGCGACGTTCGCTTCCCATTGAGCAAAGCCATTGTAGTGGCGCGCATGATCGTGAGTCAACAACCCGGACTCTTGGTGAAACCGGGCTCAGACCGCCTCAGTCGGGCTCTGGCTGGAGCCACTGGACGGGTGCTTGGTGCCCTTCAGCCGCATGGGAGCCTTGTGCTACGATCCGCAAGTCTCAACAACCCCGACATAGTAGCAGGCCGGCCTCCGTGGGATGGGCCGTGCATGACGCGGCCGTCAAGGTTGCGGTTGTCGGCTGAGCTAGCGGCCGTTGGAGACGAGCATTAGACATGGTAATCCCCTGGAGATCCAACATGGCTCGTAAATTGACCCGTCGCAGTTTCCTCAAGGTAGTAGGGGTGTCCGCGACCACCCTTGCTGTTGCCGCTTGTGCGGCCCCAGGTCCGACCGCGGCGCCGGCGGAGGGCGCCCCCTCCGCCGAACGCGTTGAAATCGAGTTCATGAACTGGTGGGGTGCCCATCGCGAGGCCCTCATGGACGAGGCCATCGCCAACTTCCACGATATGAATTCGAATGTTCAGGTCAACAATTCCGTCCAGCCGTGGGACGGCCGCGCGGAACGGGCCGCCACCGCTGTGGCCAGCAACAATCCGCCGGCGTTGATCATGACCCAGAGAGTGGAGACCTATCAGTTTGCACACGAGAATCTGATCCTCCCGATCGACGACTACGTGCAGGCTTCGGGCATCGATCCGGACGCGATTTTCTATGCCGGCGAAATCAACAACCAGCGCTGGCAGGGCCAGCTCTACTCCTTCCCCCTACCAACCGGTGGGGGCAATACCGGCCAGTACTTCTACAACAAGACGGTCCTGGCCGAAGCCGGCTTGGATCCGGAAACTCCGGTGGCCACCTGGCAGGAGTTGACAGAAGCCTCCAGGGCCATCACCCAGAAGGACGACCTCGGCATCACGGTCATGGGCGCGAGCCCGGGCGGCGGTCCGGTGGGATTTGGTCAATGGTTGTATTGCAATGCAGGCCAGTTCGTCTCCGACGATGCTCGCACCATCATGTTCGACAGTGAGCAAGGGATTGAGACTCTGGAATGGATGGTTGACTTCACCAACGAGATCAACGGGGGCATCGACAATGCCAACGAGTTCTTTGCCGGCACTTCGGCCACGTCGGCGGATCATCCGTATTACAACGAAAAGCTGGGTTTCATGTTTACCGGCGTGTGGCAGTTCGGCCACTTGCAGGCCACGGATCCCGACATGTGGGCGGATACCTCAACCTGGGGCGTGGGGCAGATGCCCTACAACGGTAACAACGCCGACGCGGCCCACGCCGGCGTCGCCGGCCTGTCCGGTTCGTGGGGCTATGTGATTCCGGTCTCTACGCCACAGGACCAGGCGGATGCGGCCTACCAGTGGCTGGAGTTCTTCGGCACGCATGAGCAGGGCGGTTGCCTGTTCCTGTTCAACCAAGGTCGGCCCTCGCCGGTGGCCCAGTGCAACGAGAACTCCGCCTACTACGACGACAACCCCTATTGGTCCGTGGTCCTGCAGTCGCTGGCGTCGGACGTGAGCGTGGCGGTGACTCCGGTCCAGGCCCGGATCAACGATGTGGTCGGAACCGTTGTCGACGAAGCCTATTTTGGCCAACACGCCCCGGCCGATGCCCTGGCCAAGGGTGCCGAGGAATCTCAGCGTATTCTCGACGAATTCTGGGCGGGCTGATTGTTTGTGATGGGAGCAGGGAAGAGCCACAACGGCTTTTCCCTGCCACCCCACCCAGCCCGTATCCCGGTCTGTCTCAATGGATACCCGATACCCATGCTGACAGGCATGCAGAGATATCTGCACCGCCACCGTGCCAAGTGGGTGGGCTTCGCGTTCATCCTGCCGTGGATCCTGTCAGCCCTATGGTTCGACCTGATTCCGTTTGTTACGAACCTGTACCTTTCCTTCACGGACTACAGTGTTTCCACCAGCACCCCGGACTGGCTGGGCTTCGAGAACTATCGTGAAATCCTCGAGATCGACCCGCTGTTCACCAAGTCGTTGGGGAATACGGTCTACTACCTGGTCCTGGGTGTGCCGATCCGGCTGGTGGTGGCCTTTGCCATCGCGGTACTGCTGAACCTGCGGATTCATGCCTTGGGCACCTTCCGCACCATCTTCTACATTCCCTCGGTAGTGCCCCTGGTGGCGGTGTCCATCATCTTCTTCGGCATGTTCAATGCTCGGTACGGTATCTTCAACCAGTTGCTGATCCTGCTGGATCTGCCTCCAGTGCGGTGGCTGACCCGTCCCGAATGGATCAAACCGGCGATGATCATCATGAGCACCTGGGGCTTCGGTGCCCAGATGGTGATTTTCCTGGCCGGACTGCAAGGCATTCCATCCGAACTGTACGAAGCTGCCGAGATGGACGGCGGCAGCTACTGGCACCAGTTGTTCCGCATCACGATTCCCATGGTGTCACCGGTTATCTTTTTCAACCTGATCATCGGCATCATTGGCGGCTTCCAGGTGTTTGCGTCCGCATACGTGCTGCTGGGCCCCGGCGGCGGACCACTAAATGCAGGACTCTTCTATGTCCTGCACATTTACAACAATGCCTTCAGCTACTTCAGGCTGGGCTACGCGGCGGCCCTGTCGGTAGTGTTGTTTCTGATCATCCTGTTCTTCACCGTGATCATGGTTAGGACCTCGGATCGCTGGGTCTACTACGGGGACACGTAGGCCTCAACGGAGCAATCGAGCATGGTCGAGGGACTTTATGCACGCATCGCCAAGTGGACCTTCGTCTACCCGTTGCTGCTCGTCAGCTCAGTGGTGATGCTGTTCCCGTTGGCGTGGACCTTCTCCACCTCCCTTAAGACTGCGGCGACGGTCACGTTGCGGGAAGTCAAGCTGATTCCGGACCCGGTCCAGTGGTCCAACTACATTACGATCTTCGAGGAATCGCCGCTGATCCTGTACACCCAGAACACGATGTACATGGTGGTGACGTCCGTGATTGGCGGCGTCGTAATCTGCGCCTTGGCCGGATACGCCTTCGCCCGCATCGCCTTCCCGGCGCGGGAGGTCCTGTTCTATGTCCTCCTGAGTACGATGATGCTGCCGCACGTAGTGCAAATCATTCCGCTGTTCGTCATTTTCGACCGGATGGGCCTGGTGGGCACTTTCTGGCCCCTGATCATTCCCCGGCTCCTGGGACACAACGCCTTTTACATCTTCCTGATGCGGCAGTTTTTCAGGGGCATCCCGCTCGAACTCAGCGATGCCGCGCGCATGGACGGTTGCACGGAACTGGGGATCTGGGCCCGGATCATCATGCCCAATTCCAAGCCGGTGCTGGCGGCCGTGGGCATTTTCTCCATTCAGTTCGCCTGGAACGACTTCCTGTCGCCCCTGATCTACCTCGGTCCCAAGAAGGAACTGTGGACGCTGGCCCTGGGCCTGAACGCCCAAAAGGGATTTGAGGGCGAAATCACCTCATTGCACAAGATGATGGTCATCTCCGTCTACATGATCATCCCGATGCTGCTGGTATTTGCGTTCGGACAGAAGTACATGATTGAAGGCGTGACCTTCTCCGGCATGAAGGGTTGACATAAAGCAGACTGCAAATCCGGCAAGGAGTATTGAGCCATGTTGGAAGCCCACATCGTTCCCCAAGAGGACCTGGACTTCTTTGATCGCAACGGCTATCTGATCATTCGCAATGCGCTGGACAGTGATCAGATCGAGTCACTGATCGAGGTCGGGGATGCCTTGATCGCCTCGGATGACCAGGTTTCGCGGCAGACCGGAGCCAGCGGCCGCTACGACAGTTTCCGCAACTCGGTGGCCAAGCACCAGGCGTTCCGCGACCTGATCGATCATCCCGTGGTTCTGCCCACCGTGGTCCAGTTGCTCGGCTCCGACATTCATCTGGTCACATCCCACTTGATTTACAAGGGAGGCGATCCGGAGGGCACCCCCGACACTTTCCGCGAACCGGGTTGGCACCGGGACTACTATCAGGCCCAGAACGACATGGGACATGCCCGCATTCAGCGCCTGTTGGTGAAGTGTGCCTACTACCTGACGGACCTGAGCATGGCGAATTCAGGAGTGACGATGGTGGTGCCGGGCAGCAATCGGCTGACGCAGGCCATCGAGATTCCGGAGGGCAGGGTGGACCCCGCGGGAGCCGTCGAGCCGTCGTTGCATCCGGGCGACTGTCTGATCTTCGAGAACCGGACCTACCATGCCGGTGCCGCCAACCAGGTGGCGCGCACGCGCAAGGCCCTGATGATGGGCTACGGGTACCGTTGGATCAAGCCGATGGACTACCGGGTTCAGTCCGACGAACTTCTGGCGCAGATGACCCCGATGCAAAGGTTCCTGTGCGGCGAGCAGTTCGTCGAGCGCGAGACGTTCGATTTCCGGGGCGGTGACAATCCGATCGACGCTTGGTGCGAGAAGCACGGACTGCCCACGGTTCGATACTAATCCCCGTGTCATCTGCCCGGGCGCAGGAATGCCAGGCTGCGTTGTGCCGCGGGCGGCCAGTCCCACCCGCGTGGGTTGGCGCACGCTAGGGCCAAAGCGCGAAACGCTATTGAGCCGTACATCCCAAGACATGAACCCACCCCACGTTTTTGTCGCACGCCCTGCTTCCGACATGATGTCGGTGCGCCAAGTGCTGGACATTGTCCTGTCGAAAACAGAGTGTCTTGATTCTGAGGTGGTGGCCCTGCGGGAAGCTGCGTACAGGGTTGCCGCAGAGGATGTGCTGGCCCCCGCCGGGTTTCCTCCGTTTCCGGCATCGATTATGGACGGCTATGCCGTGGTTGCCGCCGACGGTCCCGGCGAGTACCCGGTGGCAGGACAGGTCATGGCTGGTCATCCGGCCGGCTATGTACAGGAACCGGGCCAAGTCTCCTACATCACGACCGGCGCCCCCATGCCTGAAGGTGCGGATGCGGTGGTTCGGATCGAAGATACGGAGCCGAGTGGTGATCGGGTACGGATCAAGGTTGGGGTGCAACCGGGCCACGACGTGCGGCAGGCGGGTTCCGACATGGCTCCAGGCACACTGGTGGTACGGGCCGGCAGCGTATTGGGACCGGCCGAACTCGGACTGGCAGCCACAGCCGGGGCAGGAACCGTGGCAGTGACCAGGAGGCCGCGGGTCTCCGTCCTGTCAACCGGTGATGAATTGCAACCGCCGGGAGAGCCCCTGGGGCCAGGACAGATTCCGGACAGCAACCACGTCATGTTGTCCGCGATGGCGCAACGCATGGGGTGCGATGTGCAACCCCGGACTGCGATCGCCGAAGACACCGAGTCGCAGCTTGGGCAGGAAGTTCGGGGCAGCCTCAGGCAAAGCGACTTGATCATCACATCCGGCGGCATATCGATGGGCGAAGCCGACCTACTGCCCAAGGTCCTGACGGACTGTGGTGCTGAAATCCACTGCGAAAGGGTATTGATGAAACCAGGCAAGCCATTCACGTTTTCATCGTGGCAGGCTGCGTCGGGCGACCGGCGGTGCGTGGTCTGTTCCCTGCCCGGCAATCCGGCCAGCGCCATGGTTACATTTCTTCTATTTTGCGTACCCGCCCTACGCCGTATGTTGGGACACCAACCGCCGGCCCTGCCGCGCATCCAAGTTGTGTTGGATAGCGAACTGGTTCCGGACTCAACGCGGCCGGAATTCCACCGGGTTGCCCTAGCTTGGGATCATGACCTGCACCAAGGCAAGGGCGGATATCGGGCTGTGTCGACCGGTGCGCAACGTAGCAGCCGTCTGCTCAGCATGCTGGACGCTGATGCCCTGATAACGGTTCCACCAGGTTCCCAGCCGTTGCCGTCCGGCTCCACGGTGGCCGCAATTGACCTCCGCCACCTTTGAACCGCGGTGGGCTGCGGATGGCCACATCCGTGCGCACCCCCGGCAAGGTGTGCTGGCAGGGGCACGCGCCCGCGCTCTATTTTGTGCCTCATCACTCTCTGTGACTGCGCTGCTCTAAGGCATAATGAGCCGGCCCCGGCTAAGCCGAGAGCCGTCTGTCCCAAATCAATTCAGTCATCAAGGAGCCGAACATGGTTCTTACGCGCCGGCGATTCCTGAAGTCAAGCGCAGTTGCAGCCACCAGTCTGGCATTGGCCGCCTGTGTTCCGGCGGAACCCAGTGTCGACATGCCTGTCGGAACTGGCAGCGACGCCGAAATGACGGAAATCACCTATCTGATTCGCTCCGACATCGGAGTCAAGATCCAGGAGTGGACGGACGAAGCAATCGCCGACTTCGCCACAGTTGAACCCAACATCGCGATCGAGACCATCGGTGTGCCCTGGGGTGACTACAACGCGAAGCTGCTGGCCCAGTACGCAGCCGGTGATCCACCAGAGATTTCCGCCAACTATGCGGCGGGATTCCCCACGTTCTATGCCAACGACGCCATCGTGGCACTGGACGAATTGGTGTCCGAGAACAACGTAGACCTGTCGGTTATCGAACAGGCTGCTCTGGATGCGGTAACCCGTAACGGCAAGCTTTGGGCACTTCCGTTGGCTCACCTGCCCACGATCGTCTATTACAACCTGGATGCCTTGGAAGAGGCCGGTGCCACGGTTCCACCTATTGATTGGGCCGACACTTCGTGGACCACCGATGCGATGCTGGCATCCGCCAACGCGGCGGCCAAGGACATGGACGACCCGACCAAGGCCCAGTACGGCATGATCTTCGGCAACGGTCAGTTGGGCGTGTTCGAATGGCTGTGGGGCGCGGATCCCTTCAATGACGTGGGCGGCCCCGAACACACCGAGGCCTACAAGACGGGCATCGTCACCGAGTCCTTCTACGACTCCGAAACGATGAACACCTTTATCGGCTGGGTCTATGACGCCATCTATGGCGGCAGTCCGGTTTCGCCGCGGCCGTCGGACACGGACGCCATTCAGCAGCTGGTGGGCTGGCCCATGATGAGCGGCCGCATCGGCATGGCCATCAATGGTGCCTGGTCGGTGACCAATTTCGCCGCTGTGGAACCGTCCTGGCGCTGGGGTGTGGGAGCTTTCCCATACGGTCCGGCCGGCGTGAACACCTCTCCGCTGTTCAACGATTCCTGGATGCTGGGCAAGGGTGCCAAGGAACAGGATGCCGGTTTCCGATTCCTCCAGTACCTCGCTGTGGAGAAGGGAGCTGAGCTCTACGCCCAGATCACCGGCTTCTTCCCGGCGCACAAGGAGAACTATCCGATCTACTTTGACAGCCTGATGAACATTCCCAACTTTGCGTTGAGCCGCGAGGATGCCGAGACGGCACTGCTGGATGCGTTCAACTACGGTTACGTGACTCCGGGCAAGACCTTGGACTCCTATCCCGAATGGAATCGGACGTTCAACCAGACCATGGGGCCCATTTGGAACGCCGAGGTGTCCGTAGCCGATGGTCTGGCGCAAGTACAGGCCCAGTTCGAGAGCGTGATCGAGTCCAAGTCCTAATCAGTCCGACTACAGGTCGATTGTCCGCACATGTCCGGCATGGCGGCGGTTGGCGCCGGCGGAGCGGAAAGGCCACGCCTTTCCCTCCGTTGGCGCGAGGCCATCAACTTCTATCTCTTCCTTGCGCCCTGGATTTTGGGTTTTTTGGCCTTTACCGCCATCCCCATTATCGCGTCCCTGTTCCTCGGCTTCACCAAGTACAACGCCATCAGTCCACCCGACTTTGTCGGACTCAAGAACTTCAGGTTCCTGTACGACGACCAGATTTTCTGGAAGTCGCTTCGGGTGACGTTGACCTATACCGTGGTCTTCGTGCCGCTGCAGCTGGTGTCCTCTCTGTTGCTGGCCATGCTCCTGAACCTGCGCGTGCCTTCCATGCGCACGATTAGGACCATCTACTACCTGCCGTCCATTCTGCCCACGGTGGTCACGGGCCTGGTCTGGATTTGGCTGTTCAACGCCGATTTCGGATTGATCAACTTCTTCCTCTACAAGGCGTTCGAGATTAGGGGACCGAACTGGCTGGGCAGTGAACGCTGGGTCATGTCGGCCGTCATCATTTCAGGCCTGTGGGCACTGGGCGGCGGTGTCATCATTTTTCTGGCCGCGCTGCAGAACGTCCCGGGCGAGTTCTACGAGGCTGCCGAACTGGACGGGGCCAATATTCTGCACAGGTTTTGGCACGTCACCGTACCCATGATCTCACCGGTGATCCTCTACAACCTGATGATCGCGATGATCCTGTCGCTTCAGGTGTTCACCCGGATTTACGTATTGACCCAGGGCGGTCCGAACTACGCCTCCTACTTCTACAACCTGTACGTGTACGACAACGCGTTCAGCTACCTCAAGCTCGGGCTGGCCTCCGCTCAGGCCTGGATTCTGTTTGTCCTGATTCTTCTGTTGACCGTGCTGGCCCTGCGCACTTCCGGGCGCTGGGTCCACTATTCCGGCGGAGTGTAGCGTGGCTGCCGCGACCACCGCTACCGGGCCGCGCCGGATGGGTCGGCGCAGTCGGGAACGCCTGTACAAGGCGATTGCCCTGCTGCTGCTGCTGCCGGGCATCCTCTGGGTGTTGATGCCCACGGTTTGGATGTTCTCGGCCGCGTTCTCGCGCCTGGAACAAATCATGCGGTGGCCTCCCGACTTGTGGCCCGATCCCTGGGTCTTCTCCAACTTCTACGAAGGTTTCGCCTTCCTGCCGTTCGGCCGCTATTTCATGAACTCGACCCAGATCGCGGTCATTCGGGTGATGGGGCAGGTGCTGGCGGCATCCATGGCGGGCTACGCCTTTGCCCGTATGCAGGCTCCGGGCAAGAACCTGCTCTTCATCCTGGTCCTGTCAACGCTGATGCTGCCCTACACGGTGACGATGATTCCGCAGTACATCATCTTCCAGAGACTGGGCTGGATCGACACCTACCTGCCGCTGATCATTCCCCACTTCGATGGCGGTGCCTTCTTCATCTTCCTGTTCCGGCAGTTTTTCCGTTCGATCCCGGACGAACTAACCGAGGCGGCTCGCCTGGACGGCTGCAGCTACTTCGGAATTTACTGGCGCATGATGCTGCCGCTGTCCCTGCCGGTGATTGCCGCATCATCCATCCTGATTTTCCAGAACTCGTGGCAGGAGCTGCTGCAGCCTTTGATCTTCCTGCACGACAACAGCAAATACACCATCCCGCTGGGTTTGGCCAGGTTCCGCTCCAGTTACGGCTCCAGTCCCTGGCACCTGATCATGGCAGTCTCGATCGGTGCCGCGTTGCCACCCGTGGTGCTGTTTTTCATCGGACAGCGCTTTCTGCTGTCGGGCATCGTGGTGTCGGACAAATAGCTGCGGCTGGTTCATCCAGGCGTCCGTACATAGTCTAGGAGCCCGAGCCACACGGGCCTCCTTGCTGGCCCGACGCGAACGGTGTTGCAAAAGGGGCCATGGCACCATGGGCCCAACATCCGGCGACGATGGTCCGCCGGCCACATCACGCATTCGTTGGTGTCGGCACGATCCAGTCCCCAAATTGCCGGCGCGATTTTGCTGATCCAGTGTTGACTTGGCGTGCCCTGGTGGCTAGAATGACCCTTCGTGTCCGAGGTCCGTCAGGTGTTCGGGCAGCAGATTACAAATCCAGGTTCAGGACAGGCTGAACGCCGTCGCTGTCGGCCCTTGGTCGGCAGAGGAACTTCCCGACTTCCTCCGGTCCGCAGGGCCGGAAGGTTGCCTCACGAAACAGTAAGTGAGGGCGCGTCTTGGGCAACCGGGCCGCGACTACAACCGCAACAGAGAGTATTCCCGCCTTTCGGCATGCCGGAAGGTAAGGGCTGAAACGGTGGGGTAAGAGCCCACCAGCATGTACAGAAATGTCCATGGCTGGGCGAGCGTGCAACCGGGAGCAAGGTGAGCGGGTTGCGGGCCTTCGGGTCGGCAATCTCACCGCAGCGGAAACCCTGTGGCCCGTTGGGGTCTGCGGGGCAAATTTCCGCCAGGCCGAGTGTGGTCTGAGATAGATGACGGCGACGGCGCGTACGCGTCGTACAGAATCGGGGGTACCCAGTCTGTGCCTGATGCACATGCCTGGGATCGGATGCGGAATGCGAAAGCGTCCGGCCGGCCGACGTGGCGGAACCGGTAGACGCGGTAGACTTAGGATCTATTGCCCGCAAGGGCGTGGAGGTTCGAGTCCTCTCGTCGGCACCAGGGTTGACGGTGGGCGGGGCTGGGGCCCGTGGCCTAGTGGGAAGGCGTCTCTTTTGCAAGGAGAAGATCGTCGGTTCGAATCCGACCGGGTCCACCTCAGTTGTTCGGGTCGCGCGGGTGTAGTTCAGTGGTAGAACGTCTCCTTGCCAAGGAGAAGGTCGTGAGTTCGAATCTCATCACCCGCTCTGTCTGCCGAGGTAGCTCAATTGGTAGAGCACAGCACTGAAAATGCTGGGGTTCCCAGTTCAAGTCTGGGCTTCGGCACTGGGTTCCGGAGGGGGATCGTCTAACGGCAGGACTTCGGTCTTTGGAACCGACAATCAAGGTTCGAATCCTTGTCCCCCTGTTGGCATGTGCAACCTGGATGTAATTTGACCGCGGCGGTCATAGCTCAATAGGCAGAGCACGTGATTGTGGTTCACGTGGTTGTGGGTTCAAGTCCCATTGGCCGCCCTCCGGAACGAAACGGCACTGATGCCGTTCGACCCCTCCAAGAGAGGGGTCGCTTCGTTCAGGGCGGGTCGGGGTTGGCGTCCGTCGGTACCACAGGCAGAAACGTCCTTCGCCTCTCAATGTCCGAGTCGGAGTGTACAGTCGGCCTAGTACCTGTATGGGACTCAAACCACTCGGACAATTGCATGACGTTGGCATATACCCCGAACAATCCCGGTACCGCGCACCCCAGTCCCCAGCTAACGATACCCACCTGAACAACCACTCCGGTGGTGTCGTCCACCGTTAGCAGTGGTCCGCCGCTGTCTCCCTGGCAGGCGTCGCTGGATGTGAACAGATTGCCCGCACACAGCATGTTGGCGGTGATGTGGATGTCCTTTCCAGTCCTTTGACGAAACGCCTGTTGGCACACCTGGGAGTCGGCAAGGGAAAGTGTGGCCGCATGCAGTTGCGACGGTGCATTTCCCGCTTGGCTGTTGATCCATGAAGTGGTGCCCCATCCGGCAACCACGGCTTCGGCGTTGGGTGAAAGCAGGTCCTGCCTGTCGGCCGACGGCAGCGAGACCGGCTCAACATCCAGGATGGATTGCGCCAGTCGAATCAACCCGATATCGAAGTCTCCGGTCCGATCATCGTAGTGCTCGTGTCCCAACACTTCCACTACATCGGATTGGGTGCCTTGGTTGGCCGACAAGTCTGCGATGCCGACGACGACGCGCAGGTCCGCCGGCAGCATGAATGATCCGTCCGGATTGGTCAGACAATGCGCTGCAGTCAGGACCCACTCCGGGTCAATCAGCGTGCCGCCGCAACGCAACCCGGTCTGGGGACTGCTGTGGCTTGACAACACCAGGGCCACCATCCACGGGAAGGCACCGGGTGCGGCAGGGGAGCCTCCGATCACTTCCTCTGAGGATTCCTGTTCCGGTTCCACACCGGAGGCCTGCCCATTCCGCGACTGGATGCTGACAGTGTCCGGTGTTCCGGTTTCCTGCAAGCTTCCGGCAACGGTGATGGCCAGCGCCATGAGGCCGACTGCCAGCTTCCAGCGCAGTGTCATGGCGGTTCAGGGCGGCGGCAGTCGGTAGCTTACTGCCGCAGAACGCCCCCACACCCAAGCCTGTTCGTCGGTTGTCAGGGAGTTGATGCAACCTGCGGCGAGCTCGACCACGGCCCGGTGGCTTTGCATCACGGTGCACACAGGCCAGTCGGTCCCGAACATGACCCGTTGACAGCCACAGTGTCGGAGCAGATGATCGAACCAGGGCCGGACGTTGGTATCGGTTACATGGCGTTCCGGTCCTTGGTTCACCAATCCGGAAAACTTGCAGAAGACGTTGTCGGCGCGGCCCAGCTCGGCGACAAACAACTTCCACTGCTTCCAGTAGTCCGGCCCGAGCCCGGGATTGCCAATGTGGTCCAGTACAAAGATGTTGTTGGGGAATCTGATTGCGAGACCCAGCACGGTTGGCCAACTCGTCGGCTTGGCGAGCAAATCGCACGACAAGCCCAATTGCGCCATTGCCTTCATGTTGTCTGCAAATCGTGCCGAGGTTTCGACGGTGCCTTCAATGGTCGGGTTGTGTCGGACTCCCTTGAACAAGGAGTACTCGGCATACTTGGTCAGGTCATTGGTGGTGTCGGTATTCGTTAGGTCAAGCCATCCAACGACACCCACGATGTGTTCGTGGTGGTTTGCCAGTGACAGCAGATAGTCGTTCTCGATTGGTTGTTGACGGGCTTGCACGGCCACGGTACCTGAAATGCCCGAGGCAAGGTTGAGAGGTTCAAGATCGGTCGGAAGCCAGTCGCGTTGCAGCACCTGTCTTTCCCCGATCCAGGTGTACTGGGCCGGGTCGAAATGCCAGTAGTGTTGATGGGAGTCGATGCGCGTCTCGGAAAGTAGCTGCGACACTGAAGCCTCCGCGGGTGATGTACGTCCGTAATTTCCGGTGGTGCGAATACCCGGTCCCGGCACATGGCCGGGCCATGGGCAACTGCCAAACTGGTTGCTCACTCGCGTGCTACAGGCACGGGCTCAACCGCCAGCACTGTTTGGGTCAACATCGTGCCATGGTTGGCCAGGGACTCGAAGTCTCCCGATAAGGTACCGCTAAACACCAAGTGCCGCTGTTCCGACATGAAATGGAGGTCGGACACCAACGCCTCCGTGCCATCGGCTTGTTCGGGGTGCACCAGATATACATGGTATCCCGGCTCGCCGTTGACCGTCTCCACTTCACGGGCCACCAACGGAATCCCTTGGGGATGGAGGCGGCGTGAAACCGCCACAGTGGAACGAATACTCAGATCCACGGTGCCTGACGCAGATTGGTGCTCAAGTAGCAGAAGCGACACTCCCGAACCATCTTGTTCGTGGACGAGGTCCTGCCGCGCCAGACACACGAATCCTGCCGCGGCCGAGCAACCCTCGTCGGAATCAAAGGGAATGGCAACAGACCATTCCCGACCAATCGAAATCACCAGATCGCCCTCCTGCACGGCTTGGGTATCTTGAGCGGCCGGCGGCTGCGGCCGGCCGCCTTGCACCACGGCCGCCGTGCGGGCCAAATGGCAGCCCGAACCAAGATGCACCGACGTACCGGCCTGTTGCGGAATGGTTTGGATGTGAGCGCATCCGGCTTCGTACAGGTGTTGAGGCTGGAACGACAGGTTGGGGCGCCAAAACCAGAAGAAAAAAGACGATGGAGGATCGCCTTCGATGGCAGCCGGACCTTCCAGGACTTCCAGCAGCCGCCAGCCGTTGGGTTCCAACTGCAACTTCAACCCATCGGCTACCGCGATCGCGGCCCTGGGATCGGTGAAAACCACCCGAGATCCGGTCGCCAAAGACTCTTCAACGACGAGACGCGCCTCCTGTCCTGCAATCAGGTCCTTCCATTGCACCAATTTCGCCGGAGATTGACGTGGAGTCGTTGTCAGGTCCAGTGGTTGGGTACTGGGGATGTCGGCAGGGCGGGACGAAGCCAGTTGTTCCTGAAAAAATGACCCGATCGACTCCGTGCCGGCATTCCGCGAGCCGGAGTCCTCGCCCGGTTGGAACGGCTCGCGGTCCTGGCATCCCAGGAGGACCGAAGCAATCAGGATGCCGATAACGGTGAGGACAGACCCCAGAATGCCGGTGTTGCCCGGTTGCATGCGATAACACCATTCTCAAGCCACGGGCGGATGTCTGTCACAACCCCAGCGACTTGCGCGTGATTACCGACGTTGTGAGTGTGCATTCACAGGTTCTCCGACCATTTTCGTCCTGCAAGGCAATTCGCCATACATGCGTGCGGAAGCCCAAGTGTAAGGGCCTGGCTGTGCCGGAGACCCGTCCCGAACGCGCAGGACGTATGTGGTTGGCGTTGATTTGGAGGCCGACGGCCGCCAATGTGGCTTGGTCGATGCAGCAGTTGGAGGCAATGCTGCCCACCGACTCGGCCAATACCACCGAAGCACCTCCGTGCAGAATTCCCATGCGCTGAATTGTGCGGTGGTCCACTGGCATGCTGGCTGTCAAATAGTCGTCCCCAACTGCGTCGATCGTGATGTCCAAGTGTTCCAGCATGGTTCCCGGAAATCCCCTATGGAGCCGGCCAATGTCCATCTCGACTGTCCAAATGCTCATAAGCTGTGGTTTCTTGGTGTGTACTGCCAACCGAGTTGAATCAGTATAGCGACAGGGCTGCCCTTGACATGAAGGCGATCGCAGCAGGCCGGCCAAGCCGCATTGTTTTCCGCATCCCTCGTGGTCTGCTCAGGTCAGGGAACACTGTGGCGAATGCGAAGTCCAAACATCTGCCAACGTACAACCGCTAAACAAAAAGGATTAGGAAACCGCTGGGACCTGCCTACAAGACTTTGCATTCAATCGCCTGCAAATTGGGCTATACGATTTAACTAGCACAAGGTGGCATGCAGCAAGAGTGGCGTTGTCCCAGCCTTCGCGTAGCGATCAGGTCTTCACCTCATGGACCATGGGTATCGTCATGGCTCATTGCCCAGTCGGCAATCAAACTGGCTGTCGCGCGTGGGTTCTCCAGATGGACCCTATGACCGGCATGCGGCACTGTGTGGGTTCGACACTTGGGAAGGCGCAATTCCATTGCATCTGCGATGTCTCGGAACTTGATGTCGCGTTCCCCCGTGATCAGCTGTACCGGTCGGTCCAGGTGCGGCAGGTCATTCCAGAACGAAGGTTGTCCCCCTGTGCCGAGCAGGGGCAGGGAGGCAGACCAACCTTGCCTAATGTTCTTGGAACTGACTCGGTGGTCCAGGGCACCGGGTGCCCGGACGCCGCCAAACAGCGGCAGCGATTCCCAGTACCGATCGAAGACACCGTCAGGGGTTTCGGCCAGGAATTTGGCTAGGTCCCGCTCGAGAGCCGCACGTGTCTGACGACTGGGGACGTCGGAGATACCGGGCGATGCGCTGAGGAGTGACAGCGATCTCACCGCATCGGGGAACCGACAGGCCAAACCAAGGCCTACCCGCCCGCCCATGGAGTATCCGGCCACATGCATCGGGTGTGGATGCCACCGGTGCATCACTTCGTGCACGTCGGCAATCGCTTGGTCGAATTTCAGATTGGGATCGGGAATGGCGCGCGTGCGGCCGTGGCCAGGAAGGTCGATGCCCAACAGGGAGAATTGGCTCGACAGAACGCAGGAGATCGGATCAAGACTTTGAAAGGTGCCGGTGAAGCCGTGCAGGAGCAGCATTGAGGGCCCGTTCCCTGCAGTGGCTCCGTGGTAGCGGATGCCGGATGCAGCTATGCAAGTGGGCAGCGGATGCCAAATCACTGCTGGAGCTCCTCTGCGAGTTGCCGTGCGGTTGCTGTGTCCACTTTGCCCAACTCCGTTCTGGGCAGCGAATCAACCCAGACAAATCGCTTGGGGACTTCGTGGACTGCCAACCTGGTTCGCAACTTGTGGCGCAGAGCATATTCGTCCGGTACCCGGTTGGCAAAAGGCTGCAACACCGCCACCACACGATGGCCCCATTCCCGGTCGGGTACTCCGGTGACCCAAGCGTGTTCGATCTCCGGAAGTTCCATCAAGCTTTCTGCTACATGACGCGACGAGACGTTTTCGCCTCCGCTGACAAACACCCCGTCCTGCCGGTCTAGCACATGCACCGAGCCGTTGTCATCCAGCATGCCCCAATCGCCGGTTCGGAACCATCCTTGGCCATCCAGTTCGCATGACGATGACAACTGGGGTCCCCTGATCCAGATTGTGCCTTGGTGTCCGGCCGGCAGATGCTCCCCGTCGACGTTCCTGATTTGGATGCCGGCGTGTCGCAGGGCGGGACCCTCTCCCGAACTGCTTGTCCGGCCTGGTCGTTCTGCCGCGATGTGGGAACAACTCTCCGTCATGCCGTAGCTGGCAACAACGTCCAAGCCGTGTTCCCTGCACTCCGAACGGAGGGACTCGGTAACTTTGGCACCTCCTGCCAGGACTGTGCGAAATCGTTGGCCGGGAGCGTTCAAGTCCAAGTTCGCATTCAGCAAGCGCACCAGCATGGTCGGAACAAACGCAGCATGAGTCACCGCTCCCCGCTCCATGAGATCCCTGGCCTCGTGGTGGTCGAACCGGCTGCGCATGCACAGGCTGAACCCGAAGATCAGGCTTCGGAACAACAAGGCCAGTCCACCGATATGATGCAAGGGCATGCAGTGGAGCCAGCAGTCAGAAACCCGGTACCCAAGTCGGTAGCCGGAGGCTGCCGTACTCCACAGCAGGTTTCCGAACGTGACTGTGATGGCCTTGGGCGATCCGGTGGTGCCCGATGTAAAGACCCAGCCTTGAGTCCAATCCAAGTCCGGGTCGCCGGCCATATGGGCGTTGGGTTGCCTCCAGACGGGTGCCGAGGAATCGGATTCCACCACGGGCAATTCGACCGCCACTTGCTCAACTGCTCCGTCGAACATTCGCGAATATGCTTCATCGGGCCCCTCGCCGGCTCCGAACAACAACACAGTTAGTGGCACCTGGACTATGCGCCGCGCCAGCGCTGCAGACGGCAGAGCGGGGGGCAGGACCGTGGCAGGCCACCCCAGGCGCGCGCAAGCCAACAGCAGAATCACCGTCAACTTGGGGTCGGTGTTCCAAATCGCCGTGTTGTGCCCCTTCATGGTGGGTACCGCTGCCTGGAGGAACAGGCAGGCGTGTCCCACCATTGCCTCGACTTCACCGAAGGTCAGTTGTTCATGTTCCAGGTACAGAAACGGATTGGAGGCGTTGGCGGCAGATTGCGTGGCGAGCCAATCCGGCGGTGAAGGGACATGTCTCATGGGCGCCAGGGGTACTGACGGAAGTTCGGCGAGCGCTTTTCCACAAACGCGTTGCGGCCTTCGTTGCCTTCCTCCGTCATGTAGAACAGCATGGTGGCGTCGCCAGCCAGGCTTTGCAGTCCGGTTTGGCCGTCGCAGTCGGCGTTCAGGCCTGCTTTCAGAAAACGGATGGCCAGGGGGCTGTGACGCAGGATCTGTTGAGCCCACTGGACCCCTTCCCGTTCCAGATCCGTCAACGGTACCACCGCGTTGACCAAGCCCATGTCCAAAGCTTCAGCAGCTCCATACTGCCGACACAAAAACCAGATTTCACGAGCCTTCTTCTGGCCGACAATCCTTGCCAGGTAGCTGGATCCGAAGCCGGCGTCGAAACTGCCCACGATGGGTCCCGTCTGGCCAAACACGGCGTTGTCGGCGCTGATGGACAGATCGCAGATAACATGCAGGACATGACCTCCACCAATGGCAAAACCGTTCACCAGAGCAATGACGGGTTTGGGCATGACTCTGATGATTCGCTGCAGTTCCAGCACATTCAGGTGTGCCTTGCCCTCTTCGTCGGCATAGCCGGCGAAGCTGCGAACCTTTTGGTCCCCTCCCGCACAAAACGCGTGGACGCCGTCCTTGGGTGAAGGTCCGTTGCCGGTGAGCAGGACCACCCCAACGTCGGCATCCGCCCACGCATCCCTGAAGGCATCAATCATCTGTTCAATGGTTTCAGGACGGAAGGCGTTGCGGATTTCCGGACGGTCGAAGGCGATGCGCGCCATGCCGTCCGCCTTGCCGTATGTGATGTCGGTGTATGTTCTCACTGTCTCCCATGCGGCGGCTCGTGTCACCATAGTTCAACTGGCTCCTGCATGTCTAAGTAGATCGATGTAATGCCGTTCCCAAGCCAGATCGTCCGCGGCCGAGGTCCGGACTTCCAGGATGGAGGTGGGAGGCCCGTCCATGGCATCGGACAGGGCTACATCAAGGCTGCTCAATTCTGACACCAGGCGATGGTCCAGACCGAAAGCCGAGGCCAGTCCCGCGAAATCGAGGCCGTGTGGCGCCACGAACAGCTGTTCGGCTACGTCGGCAAGATCCGTGACTGGCAACCGTTCGAAGATGCGTCCGCCATCGTTGTTGAGGACCACGCAACAGAGGTTCGCGACATTCTGACGCCGGACTTCGGCCAGACTGCCCACGTCATGGAGCATCGATACGTCTCCAATCAAGAGAACAACCTGTTTGGATGTCGCACCGGCGACGCCGAGGGCAGTGGCCAACAATCCGTCAATGCCGCTGGCTCCGCGATTGCCGAGAATTACACCGTCGCGGAGGCCGATTCCGGCGGAGTCCAACAACCTGATCGGAAGACTGTTTCCGGCAATCAGAATGGTGTTGGCCCCCAACCGCTCGATCAAAGTCCTCACCGTTCCCAGATCCCAACGCGGAGACGCTGCCGAACACATTCGCACGGTTCGCTCGGCCAATGCGTTCAGCTCCTGCCATCGAGACAACCATCCTTGCCTGGAAACTTCCGGATGCTGCAGCTTGCCGGCCTCATGACAGAAACTGACAGGGTCGCCTGCGACATACTCCGTTATCGCGTTCGTGTCGTCATGGACTTCGCCCGTATTATTGACATAAATGTGCGTCCCGCCGGTGGACAGGTTGGCCGACCACCAGGCAATCAGACGCGTGGAAACCGGTAGGGAACCAAATCGAACGATTAGGTCCGGTCGCAGGTTTTCCAGGAGGCCCGCTTGCAACAGGGCATCACCATGGGACACGACGTTGCACCGTGTGCCCACAGGAAACCTGCAACCCGACAGAGGATCGGCCACTATCGGCATCGCGGTGGACACCGACAACGCATGCACAGCATCGAGCATGGGCGGACCGATTCGGTTGGGGCCAACAACAATTACCCCTCGGCTGGACTGGACTAGAGCGGACCGGACCTCGTCCGAAAGGTCCATGTGGGCATGGGGCTCTGGCGACTCGTTCTTCGGGCAGGCTGCAGTGGCCCGGCGCGCCAATTCGGCTGGTTCAAAGGGTTTGTCAAACTGCGCGTTGAGATGGACCGGGCCGGGCCGGGGGCCGGAGGCGGATTGCACCAGGAGGGTTACCTGATCTGACAGTTCGCGTTGCCATTCGTCGTGGTCGGAAACTATCGCCGGGACATCCAGTTCGGCTCTGACATAGGGGCCGAATATGCCGGGCTGCAGAATCGTTTGGTTGGATCCGGTTCCCCTTAGCCGTGCCGGCCGGTCAGCGGTCAGCAAGACCAGCGGTACATTGCTCTGGGATGCTTCCACGGTTGCCGGAAGCAGTTCCGCCACGGCCGTCCCTGAAGTCGTAACGACGGCTGATGCATCGCCGGTGGTCAAGGACCGGCCCAACGCCTGGAATGCCGCACTTCGTTCGTCGTGGTGGATGGTGTGGGAAGCAGATGCATCGCGCCAGATGTTTAGAACCAGAGGCGTGGACCGGGAACCCGGACAAATGCAATAGTGACGGACTCCCAAAGCCACCAGGGTTTGGACAATCACATCAGCTATCTGGAAGCTGGGGGGATCGGATCGCAGCATGTCGGGAATCAGGACTGGGCTGTCAGGGCCTGGTGCATGGGCTGGAACTTCCACTCGGTTTCATCCCACTCGAGCTCCGGTCGACTGCCGGCGACGATTCCGGCACCAGCAAACAGCCAGGCGCGCGCCTTGTGGATCACAGCAGAGCGGATGCCGACGCAAAACGTGCCATGTCCGAAGCGGTCGAACACTCCGAAAGGGGCGGCGTACCAGCCCCGTGGCTGACTTTCCAACTCATCGATTAAGAACATGGCTTGTTCGGTCGGATCTCCTCCCAGGGCGGCGGTTGGATGAAGATGCTCGAGCCATTCGAGAACATGCCGGGCTGCCCGCGGCGTGGCCGAGACCGGTGTATGTAGGTGGTGGACATTGTGCAGGGACAGGATTCCGGTGTGGAGATCCTGGTCCGGAATGGCTGTGAACTCATGTAGGCGCGCGAGCAGGTTGTCGACCACGATGCGGTGTTCATGTTGGTTCTTGTTCGAGGACAGCAGTTCCCGGCGCGCGTTTCCATCCGCCTCGGTGGTTTGGTGGCGCGGCGCGGTGCCGGCCAAGGCCATGGTGTGCAGCCGACCGCCGTCCAGTGCACATAGCAGCTCCGGCGATGCGCCCAGGAACACCGAACCGTCTTCCTGGTGAAACAGAAAACGGTAGCAGGCACTGTAATGGGGGGCAAGGCACGCCAAGGCGCGGTTGGTGTCGGGCGGCTGGGTGAAGTTCAACTCGCGCATCCGCGCCAGTGCCACTTTGCTGATCTGACCGCCGCGTATCCGGTCCAGGGCCTTGCCGACCATACAGTTCCATTCCAACTTGGTGACCGGGTTTTCCACTGTGTGCAATGTGCTCGTTGACACTCCTGCACATCGAGAGGGGGTGACTTGCCGCGGGTTGGCGCCATCTCGCTCCAGGTCTCTGAGAATCTCGCAGCAATGGGTCACAGCTTCCTGGGTGTCCACACCAGCATCAACCAGAACGTTGATCGTGAGTCGCTCTCGATCCTCAACCAACTCGTGTTGGAAATGCGGGAGCACGAAACAGCCCGGTGCAAAGGATTGCCAGACCTTGTCGGACAGATACCCACTGGAAAAGGAGAAGCCTCCGGCCAGGCACGGGCCTCGGCCAGGTCCCCGACAGACAGCATCCCCGAACAGCAACTCCGCCTGGCGCTGAATGTCAGCGAAGCGATCTGCCGGATCGCCGCGCAACACGGCCGCCGCACCCCACCCCTTCAATGCGTGCCGCGCGACCGGGTCGAACCATTGGATTTGCCACGCATCCGGCACAAGTGCCCTGACCATGTCCGGAGAGAATCCCGAAATGGGCTTGGTGACCGATACGAGCCGCTGTCCAGCGTATGTGTCCAAAGGGTTGATGGTGTTCGGTTCAGCTTTCCGACGATGCCTCGGAATCCGCCGGGTCAGGGAGTCCCACGGACCGCATGAGCAACGGAATCAGCGTAGTAAGCATGCGGTCCTGATCGGGATATCCTGTCAACGACCACTGCATGACCAAGTGGTAGATGGAACCGGTCCAGGCGGCGGCCACAACCTCCGTGTCCACGGGGTCAATCTGCCGTTGCCGGATGGCTTCGTCCAACAGGTCTTGAATTATCGCAGCGAAACGGGTCTGAATGTCTCTGACTTTCTGGTCGAACGATGGTCCCAACGACCGGGTGTGCACCATCAGGATTTTCAATTCGCGTCGATATTGTCCGAAACCATCCAGGCATGCTTCCGTCGCCGCGGCGATGCGACCCGTCGCATCGAGGGGTTTGTCGATAGCGGCAAGGACCTTGCGTTCCACCGAGTTGGCAAACCTGTCCATCAACGACAGAAACATCCGTTCCTTGCTGGGAAACCTGACAAACAAGGCGGCCATCGTGAGATTGGCCCGGGCCGCAACCCCCTTGAAGCCTGCGTTCGCGTAGCCCCGCTCCGAAAATTCCTCCAGGGCAGCGTCCAGAATCAACTCTTCAGTATGCGGCGAGTGCATTGGGCGACATGACAGGTCGGAACAACGTTCACGTCAGTATAGGGGACTTCCATTCAATCTGGATGACTGGACCACGCTGTGGACCTTGCACTTTCCCGTTCAATCAAAGGGGCACCCGAGGGTGGCGTCCCTGGTCCGGTGCGTTGCCGGCATTCCGTGGTTGCGAACTGGGTACGGCAGGCCTTGGGCTGCACCCTCCGACAGGCACGTGCTCGGGTGACTGAGGCCCGTGCCAAAGACGCCGTGTCCGCCGGGGTGTAATCAGCCACCGATGCTCGTTGATTCGTTTGGTGTGGAAGAAACTGCTTCGCTGGCCTGGGACATCGAGGTAGCTGCCGTCACGATCGAACAGTGGCTGCATTGATGCAGATTCCCATTGGGCTCAAGGGGGCCTTTGCACAACGGAAATTGTTTTCGCCCACGGGACTGTCTGATGACCGTACGGCATTGGTTCCGGATTTAGGATACTAGGCAACGAAGTTTCGCGGCAGAGGGGTAACCAACCAATGGCTGTACTGGATCGATTTCGTCTGACTGGTCGAGCGGCCGTCGTGACCGGAGGTGCCAGTGGCATCGGTGAGAGTTTCGCCTTCGCGCTAGCCGAAGCCGGGTCCAACGTGGCCGTGGCGGACAGGAATGGTAGGAGGGCCCGACATGTGGCCAATTGCCTTGAGGCATTGGGTGTGGAGGCCATGAGCCTTGAGGTGGATGTCACGTGCCAGGAGCAAGTTCGGTTGATGGTCGCCGAAGTCGCGGATCGTTGGGGACGTGTCGATATCGGCGTCAACAATGCGGGAATCGCCTTGAAAGCCAAGGCTGAGGAAATGACCGAGGCGGATTGGGATGCAACCATCGCGGTCGACCTCAAGGGGGTGTTTCTCTGCACACAGGCCGAAGGCCGGCTCATGCTCGATCAGGGAGCCGGTTCAATCATCAACACCGCTTCAATGTCGGGCCGAATCGTCAATCGACCCCAACTGCATGTGGCGTACAACGCCGCCAAGGCAGGGGTTGTGCAACTGACGCGCAACTGCGCTGCCGAATGGGGTAGCCGGGGGGTTCGCGTCAATTGCATCAGCCCGGGCCATACGCTAACTCCCATGACCGCCTTGAACATGGACGGCGCCAACGGTGAGATCTGGAAGTCCAACACTCCGATGGGCAGGCTGGGGCTGGCCCGCGATCTCCAGGGAGGACTGGTGTACCTCGCTTCGGATGCATCCAGCTACGTTACGGGCCACAATCTGACCGTCGACGGCGGTTACACCCTTTGGTAGTGCGGCCCCGCCTTGCCAACTCGGGCAGTTGGCCGCGCCAGTGACACCGATGGACCTTGGACTGCCATGTCCTCCGGATCGCACCTGTAGTGCCGGAACTGCGGTCCCACTCGACTAGTCCAGTCAGCGACCGGAACGCGGATGTCCTGATTAACGGACTAAGGAATCAGGCACTAGTCCGGTGTCCTGACGCGTCCCGCAAGTGGCTCCTCAGACTGGAAGATTCAACAACCCAGTGCGCATCAGGAACATGACGCCCGCGAGGGCTGAACAAGCTGCGACGGTGCCAACCAGGAACCAAATGAACCACGTCAGGCCTTGCCGGCGCGTGGCCTGAAGTTCCTCGCTCAACTGGGCATTCTTCATCGTCAAGTCGTTGATATCTTCCGCCATCGTGGACATCTGATCCTGCATGGCCTGCTGTGCATGGATCGTCTCCGTGATTTGGCCCAGTCGGTGGTTGATTTCCGGCAGTGTCGCCAGTTGAGCCTGAGTCTGGGCCACTGCGTCGACCAATGTGAGCATCGCCGTGGTTACACTCTGGAACTCGACCGACGGCTGGACCTGGGTTTCACCTACGGGTTCGGCCTCCACCTGGGCAGGTTCGTCGGGAAAGTCCATCATGGCCAGCTTGGCCCGCACCGATTCGTGATTGAGACCGGAACTCATCTGTTCTCTGGCGGCTTTCAGGACCGCAATGTCCCGTTCGTCGAAAGTCCGGGTGCTGCCACTCTTGGGACTGGCCTCGTTCGAGAGATAGGGAGCAAACTCCTTGGCATAGCGTCGAACGGTATCGGGGCTGACTGCCAGTTCATTGGCCACAGCTGTAACGGACTTGCGAGTTACGGTAGGTGCATTCATGGCATTGGGCACCGGAGCGTGTCCTTGGATTGCGAAAACGGGAAAATGGTGTCCGAGGGGTGCGAGGCAGGGGGTCTGCGAACTTGCAGACCTGCCGCACCGGGCGCGAGGTCGTGCTGATATTGTACGGGATTCGCTGTCAACGCCTAATCGTTGCGACAGGACAGGATTGGGTTGTAGCCGCCTGCGGCACCATCCCCTTAGCTGGACTTTGTACAACTTGGAGTGAAGCGGTCAGGGTCGGTTGCGGTCGTACTCAGGCGGTGTAGCAGAGGAACTCCCAGAGTTGGGCCGGATCCAAGGGCGGGGGTTTTTGCCTGTCGGGGGGCGGTCGGGAGCGTGAAAAAGGTGGCCTGCCGGTCCAGAGGGTGAGACGCACGAGGGCCAGGGCATCGGCGAAGGTGGGTCGGGTCTTGGGATACCAGGCCGCCCGGCGCGGCACCAGGGGCCGGCCCCGCAGCAGGGCGTGGGCGACCACGGTGACCCAGCTGAAGAGGCCCAGCAGGACGGGCGTGGTGCGGGCGATGGCGGGGGCCGCCCACTGTCGTTGGGTCTCCCCGCCCAGGTGTGTGCGCACGGCCTGGAAGGTGACCTCCACCTGCCAGCGGCGCAGGAACCAGGCCACCATCGTATGCGGCGTGCGCTGTGGGTCGGTACAGAGCAGGGCCGTCGGTGCCCGGACCCCGGCCGGGTCCCGCAGCAGCACCCAGCGCAGGGGCACGACGGGCTGGCCGGAGTGGATCCGGAGGGCCGTGCCCGTGGCATGGTCCAGGACCTTGCGACGCCCGTCGTACCAGCGCACGGTCAGCGGTCGCCAGGTCGTCTGCGGGTCTGCCAGCCGCTGCCGCAGCGAGGGCAGGCGCGCCCCCTTGAGCCGCGGGCGGCCGGTCTGGCCCGGTCGCCGCGGAGGCGCAGGCGCATACAGGGCCGCATCCAGGCGCAGGCGCACGACGGCCACGAGGGCCCATCGTTGACAGGCCGCCAGCAGGCGCAGGGTGGCATAGGTCCGGTCGGCCACCACGACCAGGTCCCGGTCGGGCAGCCAGCGGCGCAGGAGACCCAGCATCTGGCGCGCCCAGTCGGTAAGCGTCTTGTGGCGCCGGCCCTGTTCCCCATGGTAGCGGGCCGACGGGGCCAGGACCGTGAGGAAGGGCAGGGCCCAGACCCGCTGCGCCCACGGGATCCGGACGAGCCACATCAAGCTGAGCCAGCGTAGGCCCATGGCCTTGACGAAGTGGCTGTGCGAGGAGCGCACCGCGTCCCGGTACACCCCCTTGGCTTCAATGCGCGGCCCCGCGCGCCGCTCGATGGTCTCGTCCAGGCCAAACACCAGGGGACCGCCCGGGTCCAGGTGGCGCAGCAGCAGGGCCAGCAGTTGTCGGCTGGCCGCCAGGGCGGACCAACGGGCCCGGTTGAGCACCTGGTGGTAGAGGGCAAAGTCGGGCTCGGCCTGCCGTCCCAGCACCCGCAGGCAGGCGCACACCGTGCGCCGACCGGGGGCCAGCACGGCTCCGATCAGCAGTCGTTGTGCCTTGCGCCAGGTACGGGCGTCGAACAGCGACGCGAAGGGCGACAGCAACGGTACAATGGCGTCCGGCAGGCTGGGCATGATGAACCTTTGGTGATGAATTGGTTCATTCTGCCAGCCTGCTTTTCCCTCCCTGTTTCGACATCAAGTTGTACAAAGTCCAGCTTAGAATGCGGCCGGTCAGGAAAGGTGGCAACAAGGTTGTCGCGTGGGTTGATTCATGGATGCAAGGCAACGCATAAGGGTCGGAACGCGGGGTTCCCGCCTTTCTCGAGTCCAGACCTCCGCTGTTTGTCGGCAGTTGAGGGCCATTGCACCCGGTCTGGAAATCGATGTGGTCTCTGTAACAACGGCGGGAGATTGCCATCCGTCCAAACCGTTGCATGCCTTCGGTTCCACGGGGATATTCACGTCGGAACTGGAAGCGGCACTCCTGCGGCTGGAGATCGACGTGGCCGTGCACAGCCTCAAGGATCTCCCGACAACCATGCACCAGGACCTGACATTGGCGGCGGTCTTGTGCCGAGATGATGCCAAGGATGTACTGGTAACCCCAGACGGCATGAACCTGAACTCGTTGCCGCCGGGGGCGCGACTGGGTACGTCCAGCCCCCGCAGAACCCGTATGTTGTATTCCCTTCGAAGCGACTTTGAAGTCGCGCCGATGCGGGGCAACGTGGACACCCGCATTCGCCGCATGCGGGAGGCACCGTCTGAATGCCGCGGCCTTGTGCTAGCCGCCTGTGGGTTGACCAGGATTGACCAGACGGATGGTATCTCCGATGAATTTCCGCTGGCAACGTTCCTGACCGCGCCAGGCCAGGGGGCTATCGTGCTGCAGGTTCGAGGATCGGATCAACACATGGTGGATCTCGTCCAACCCCTGGACCATCTGCCCACCCGGTTGGCCACCCGGTGCGAACGGGCGTTGTTGCATGGGTTGGGCGGTGGATGTGCGTTGCCGGCAGCTGCCTACGCCACTGTTACCGAAGGCCGAATTCACCTGCGTGCCCATGTACGATCTCCTGATGGACAACGCGTTGAATCATTTGAGGCCAGCGGTGCCAGCGCCTGGCGACTGGGCATACGCGCGGCCGATGCACTCCTGGCCCAAGGTGTTCGGAAATGGCTGACACCGGTGTACCCGGCCTAGTCGGGAAACGGATCGGGATCACCCGTGCAAGGAATCAATTGCGCGGGGCAATGCAGGCGGTTGTCGAGTTTGGCGGCATCCCGATTGCGTTGCCTGCCATCGAAATCCAGACGTTGCCTGTGGGCACCCTAAGGCAAGCGCGAGAGGCGGTTCGCTCGTCGACCTGGGTGGTACTATCCAGCGTCAACGCCGTCCGGGCGATCGCTCTGTGGCCCGAGTTCAAGGGGTGTCAACCCGAACAATCGCCAAGGTTCGCCGTTATGGGGCCTGTTACGGGCCGTGAACTGCACAACTCCCTAGGCATTGAACCGGCAAGCATCTGTCACCCGGACAGAAGGTTGGCTTCCCAACTGTGCTTGGCGCCAACGGAAACTGCGACTGTGCTTCACTCCACGGCCGGACCCGGTCCAGCCCTTTCGCAGTTGGGCGCGAACGGCGATCGCGTGCGTGCGTTTCCGGTGTACCGGACATGTTGCGCCGACGGCTTGCGAGTCGCCCTGGCTCGCTTTGGCAGCCCGTTGGATGCGGTCACGTTCACCAGCGGGAGCTGCGTTCGGTGCTTTGCCCTCGGTGTCTCGGATCAACCCGGTTCGCATTCCCTCCTGCAGAACACCCTTGTAGCCTGTATGGGAGCCACGAGCCGGGAGGCGGCCACGGCTGCAGGATTGCGCGTGGATGTGTATGTCGAAGGGATGTCCTTCCACCGATTGTTGGAAGGATTGGTGCTCAGGTTTCGCAAGGGCAGTCCCGAACCGTCGGACAGGGAGGTGCCATGAACAGCAACGAGTTCGCCGATCCAAGAAGGCCGCGCCGGTTGCGGCAGACGGGAGCCGCGCGGACATTGGTCCGCGAGACAACCCTCGCGCCCTCGGACCTTGTGTATCCCTTCTTTGTCCAACATGGGCAGGGTTTGCGGACCGAAATCACCTCCATGCCCGGCCAGGCCCGCCTGACGACGGATTTGTTGCCGGCCGAGGTTGAACGGGTGGCAAGGCTTGGCATACAGGCCGTACTGCTGTTTGGCCTACCTCGGACCAAGGATGAAATCGGTTCGGAGAACTTTGCGTCTGATGGCATTGTGCAACAGGCCATCAAGACTGCAAAGGACGCGGTGCCGGAGATGCTCGTGGTCACCGACGTGTGTATGTGCAGCTACACGGTAGCCGGGCACTGTGGGCTGTTGGGCCGGGACGGCCGCATTCTCAACGACGAGTCACTGGCTCTGCTGGCCCGCACTGCCGTCAGCCATGCCGAGGCCGGGGCCAATTTGGTGGCCCCAAGCGGCATGCTGGACGGGATGGTGCATGCACTGCGAACCGGTCTGGACGATGCCGGTTTCGACTTCACTGGCATTCTTTCCTATGCGGTCAAGTACGCATCAAGTTTTTACGGACCCTTTCGAGAGGCGGCGGATGGGGCTCCCAGGCATGGAGATCGCAAGACGTATCAAATGGACCCGGCCAACCGGGCCGAAGCCCTCAAGGAAGTTGCGCTGGACATCGAACAGGGCGCCGACATGGTGATGGTCAAGCCGGCGATGGCATTTCTGGATGTGGTCCATGCAGTGAAGCAGGCGTTTCCCGCCGCCCCATTGGCGGCCTACAACGTCAGTGGGGAATATGCGATGCTGAAGGCCTCGGCCGAGGCCGGTTGGATTTCGGAGCGAGATGCTGTCTTGGAACTGCTGCTGGCAATGAAACGGGCCGGGGCCGATGTGATCATTTCCTATCATGCCCCGGACGTCGCCGCCTGGTTATCCGAATAATTTTCCGGGACCGCCTCCCGCGGCTCCGGAAATTCCCGAGTTCCGCCAGCGATCCAATGCAATCGCATTCTGTTTCGGCAACTCCTTGAGTAAGGAGTTGCCGGTTCCGCGGGGCTGTTCGAACGTAGCCGCGAGGCTCCCATTGGCGTGTTATCCCGGTGTAGCGACGGGTTCAAGCATTCCAGTGCACCGGTACTGCCCCCGGTTGACACAATCCAAATTGGAAATCGGGTTGTCCTGTCAACGGACCGGGCGAGCGTGCCGCATTCGGGCCCAGTCGCTATAATCCGACATCCTGCCCGTATTGTTTGTCGATGCACGGACCAGTTGTGCCATTCGGGCACACCATCAAGGAAACCACACATGATTGCCAGACGCTTCGGCCAGTGGGTGCATGAGTTCCGGTTTGAGGTCAAGCCGCTTGACGAACGGTTTCGTTCCTTGGGGCTTGCCGGGGACGCCAAGCAGTTCTATCTCATCAAGGATGTCTTCACAATGCGCGATGGAGACTGGAGGAATGACAGCCGCGACGTGGTCGGCAGCACGGAGGCCTGGGCTCGCGATCAGTACCTTAGCGACTGGAATCAGACTTTCGTGGCCGATGTCATCGACCAGCATCCGCATGTGTTCACGAGAGTCGAAACAGCCAGCGGCTTGCCCATTCGCAACAAGCAAGTCATGGCTTGGACCGGTAGATTCGAACGGGTCTTCGAATCGGATTTCCAAGGCTTTCTGGATGTGGAGGTCGACCCGACCAGTGGGTGGGGTTGGCTCGAAATGCCGGAATCTTCTATGTACGACCCGGCCTTGGAACAGGGGCCATGGTGCATCAAGCCCCGGGGTTTCGCCGAGAGCATCGAGGGCATAGGTCTTCCCAGTATGTTGGGGATTTCGACGTTCATCGTGTGGGTCGAACTACCAATCAGTGAATACCGAACCCTGCAGCCGGCATTCGCCGGGGGAGTGAGCCGCGCTACCGAGGTCCCGGATGATTTCGCGGCGCGGTTGGCGGACATGGCCCGTGTCAACCAGGTGGTCTTTTTCAATCGGGAGGCCACGATCCAGCAGCGCATCATCAAGGATGGGTTCGTACCGTGCAGCGGGGAGTTCGAGGTCGAACACGGCGCAGATCGGTATGTGGCCCAGCTGGCCGAATCCCTACAATCCGGAGAACAACGGGCCTACTACATCAAACGGAATCTCTGGCACCAGGTACATTGGCTGCCCGTGGGGGTGGAAGAACACTGACACGGCGCAATCCATGGTCCGTTCGCCGTCCAGTTGCAACGCGGGCGGCAGCCATGGGTTGGCCCGCCGACCGACTTGGCCGTTGTCTATGAATCCAGTGACTTAGTTCAGGAGTTTGCGATGCCTAGGGAACTTGTTGCCACTGCGGTGGGAAAGGCCTCCTTCAGGGAATACGATCTGCCGCCGCTTGGCGACAGTGACATCTTGGTGAACACTACGCACAGTGTGGCCAAACATGGGACCGAGATGTCAATTTTCAAAGGCTACGGCCTGCCGAGGGGCACTTGGGATCCCGATTACCTTGCATTCAGGCCGGACTCGCAACGGCAAACCTTCCCTGTGCCCCTGGGCAATACAGCGGTTGGTCTTGTCGAGGCGGTAGGACCGGCGGTATCCCGGTTCCAAAAAGGCGATCGGGTCTTCGCCTATGGGCCCTTCCGCGAGCAGCACATGTGGCAGGAGGACCATGTTCGGTCCATTCCGGATGGAGTTCCCTGGCAGGCCGCCGGCTGCCTGGACCCGGCCGATTTTGCGGTTGGCGCCGTGCGCGACGGCCATGTCCGGCTGGGCGATGTCGTGGCGGTTTTTGGCATGGGGGCCATAGGCCTCTGTGTGTTGCAGGCGGTCAGGGCGGCCGGCGCCCACATGTTGATCGCCGTTGAGCCAAGCACGATGCGGCGGGAGCTGGCATTGGAGCTCGGAGCCAACGAAGTGGTGGATCCAACCGCTGTGGACGCCGGGCTTGCCATCAAGGACCTGAGTGACCGACGGGGTGCTGACGTATGCATCGAGTACAGCGGAAGTCACATGGCCCTGCAACATGCATTCCGCGCCGTTGCCTACGGCGGAACGGTTGTCGCGGGGGCTTTTCCCGGTAGCTATCCGGCGGGTCTTGATCTTGGAGCGGAGGCACACATGAACCGGCCAACGCTGATCTTTAGCCGATCCTGCAGCGAACCGAATCCGGACTATCCGAACTGGGACGAGGCACGGTTGTTTGCAGTGGCCTGGCACCTGCTGTGCAGCGGGCAGATCAACTCCGAAGCGTTGGTGCAACCGGTGGTGGCGTTCGATGATCTGGACGAGGTGTATCCGCGGATTGCGGAGGACCAAGAAAACTATCTGAAGTTGGGAGCGGTCAATAACTGACCTTTCGGCAAAACACGAAGGCCGCGATCGCGGCCTTCGTGTTTTGCCAGGCATCGAAAGAGCAACGTGAACTGCGACGGGACACCCGACACCATTGAGTCTACATTAACCGGGTCCAAATCGCAATGTTGATTCCGCGACTGACAGATGGCTTCCTGCTCCGGACAACAACACGGTGCGTGTCCGGCCGGCTTTCAAGGAGAAAATCATGGGACATGATTCAATTCATTGGCTGCGAATCGAGGCTGCGCTGGCGGGAGAACGACACGACACTATCCCCGTCAGTTTATGGAAGCACTATCACCTGTTGGATCGTGGGGGGGGGGGCGGGGGGGCCGCGGCGGCGGGGGGGGAGAGGGGGGGTGGGGGGGGTGGGGTGTAAAAATAAACGACGAGGGTGGTGTTGGGGGGAGGTATGG
>VXMJ01000003.1 GCA_009841145.1 Caldilineaceae bacterium SB0661_bin_34
CCGCCTGTGCGCCTCCGGAAGCCGCAGTTCCACCGGAAGAGGCCGAGGAACCGGCGGCGGAAATGGCGGCCCCGGAGAGTGAATATTCCCAGTCTCCCTATCTCGACGCACGGGTGGCTGCCGGCGAACTGCCGCCGGTGGATGAACGCCTGCCCACCAACCCCCTGGTGGTTACGGCCGGCGTGATTTCGGAGGTCGACGACCTGCCGGATCTGGAGATTGGTGAGTACGGGGGCGTGATGCGATTTGCCCATCCGAGTCCGGACGTACATGCCGATATCGCCATCATGCTGATTGAGAATGTGCTGGCGGCTCCCGGCATTGGCATCACAGGAATCTACGGCAACGTTGTCGAAAGTTATGAGGTCAATGACGACAATACGGTCTTCAGTTTTAACTTGCGGGAAGGCCTGAAGTGGTCGGACGGGGAACCTGTAACCACCGCTGATGTGCGCTTTGTCTTTGAGGATGTGTTTCTGAACGAAACCTACACCCCGGGGTTCCCCAGCAAGTTCCGGGCGGCAGGCAGTCCCGATGGCGACCCGGTGACCGTTGAGATTCTGGATGACTATGCGTTTACGATGTCTTTCAATGAAAGCTATGGCGGATTTCTAAGAGAGTTGAGCATCAAGGGTTGGCAAGGTTACACGGATGTATTCAAACCGGCCCATCTCTTAAAATCCATCCACACCGAATACGGCGACGCTGACGAAATCCAGGCCATGATGGATGAAAAAGGCCTGGACACCCATCAAGCGCTGTTTGCAGCCGTCGACTGCCTTGAATGGGACTTGTACACGCAGCGCTGCAGTGGGTTCCCGGCGATGTGGCCCTGGATTAATGTAACCGACAATGATAGCTTCATGAGGTTTGTCCGCAACCCGTATTACTTCAAGGTTGACGCGGCCGGCAATCAGTTGCCCTACATCGACGAGGTTGTATCCGCCTTGGCGGCGGACACCGATGCAGTCAACCTGAAGGTATTCGCCGACGAAGTGGATTTGTTGCGGGAAGACACGGCGCTGCTGAAACTGCCCCTATACCAGGAAGCCAAGGACAAGGGTTACATCAACTTCGCCATCTTGGACAACCATGTCGATCCCACATCCCTCTGGCTGAACTATACCTACGATGATCCGGTATGGCGGGAAGTGGTCAACAACGTGGAGTTTCGCCGGGCCCTTAATCTGACGATCAACCGGCCGGAGCTTATTGAGACTGTCTACTATGGATTTGGGTCTTTGCCTGAAACGGTGCCAAGCGAACATGACCCGGCCCAGGCCCAAGAAATTTTGGATTCGATCGGTATGGACCAGCGGGACAGCGACGGTTGGCGGCTGGGCCCCGATGGCAATACCTTTGTATTGAACTTTGAGGTGGCTGACCACGCCCCGGATATGATGCCGGTGGCGGAGCTGTTGGTGGAATACTTCCAAGATGCAGGCATCAAGACTAACCTGAAGAAGCTCGAACCGTCTTATTGGGGCGAACTTTTCGGTGCAAACGGATTGCAGGCTACCCTGCTCTGGTCGGTCCAACCCATGTGGCGGGACGACACCTGGGATGATTACACGATCATCACCCGAGTGTCCACTGAATGGAGGAGATGGGTAAATTCCAATGGAGAGAGCGGGCTAGAACCGCCAGCATCGGTCCAGCGCCTGGTAGAAATACACCAGGAACGGATAGCCGCCATTCCTGCCTCGGAGGAAGACCTGGCTCTCGCTGAGGAAATTTACCAGATTCATTACGACAATCTGTGGGTTCTACCTATTGCTGAAAAGGTGGGATACGTGCTGGTGACGGATGCGGCGATGCGCAATGTGCCGATCGCAGGCCAGGCCATTGCCGGCAACAACAGCGGCGAGCAGATGTTCTACGCCAGCGAGTAAACTGGCGGACAAGAGATTTTGGTAGGCAGGGAGCTGTGCCTGTCGCGGCACAGCTCCCTGCAACGTTTGGCCGTTGCTGAAGGGGCAGGATGCCCCTGTGGGACAAGGAGATGCCATGAACACGGAAATCACACAGGCCCAGATTGACGCCTATCAAACCAACGGTTTCGTCGTGCTCGATGACTTCCTCACCCCAGAGGAACTCGAGACCTGGCGCGACGCCGTGGATGAGGCCGTGCGCGGGCGCAAGGACCGCAAGCTGGTCGTCGACGGCACCGTGGACGACGCGCGCTGGAGAGACGACGGCTCCTTCTACGACTACATCTTCGTCCAGCGCCTCAACTTGTGGAAGGACAATCCCGCGGTCAAGGAGCTCATCCTGGATCCCCGCATCGGCCGCATGGCCACCGAACTGGCCCGGACGGACGGCATGCGCGTCTGGCACGACCAGGCCCTGATCAAGCAACCCTGGGCCAATGCCACGGCCTGGCACCACGACAACCCCAAGTGGTCCTTCTATTCCCCGGATGCGATCAGCATCTGGATCGCGCTGGACGACGCCACCGCCCACAACGGCTGCCTCTACTTTCTGGCCGGCTCCCACAAGCAGACCACCTACGTCAACGTGCCGATCGCCGAGAACATGTCGGACCTCTTTCGGGAGTATCCCGACTTTGTGGACATGGAATCCATCGCCGCCCCCATGAAGGCGGGTGCCTGCTCCTTCCACAACGGCCTGCTGGCCCACGGAGCCGGCGCCAACATGACCTCCGGCTGGCGCCGGGCCATGACCTGTGCCTTCATGCCCTATGGCAGCACCTTCAACGGGATCCAGAATGTCCTGAGCGACGAACAGGTCGCCGCGTATGCGATCGGGGACGAATTGAACGACGACCGCCAGAACCCGGTGGTCTACCACCGGAACGAAGCCCTGATTACCGTGTAGGGATTCGGGTTCCGGCTCCGACAGCAGTTGGAGGAGGTGTAGGACGTAGGTTGGAACACAGACCCGTCCCCACTAGACCGGTCCTTTGGACGCTGCATCCCGGGTGTCGCGACGCCAGTACACAGCTCCGTTACGGTATTTGAGGCTTTGCCCAATCTGGTCAACAGCTCTTCAGGTAGCCAGCAGCCAGTCCGGATCGAAACCGTCCTGTCCCTCCCGCACTTCCGGGAGGTTTGTCTCAAGGAAGGATCGAACCTCCCGGTACCGTGCTTCCGACCATCCCAGGGCCTTGGTCATGTCCAGTGCCGCTTCGCCGGTTCCGGCCACGAAGTTGCCCTTGGTGGGATGGAATGACTGAACCACAAAGCGTCGAACACCAGTGGCACGAAGAGCAGCCGCGAGATGCCGCGGCGAACGCACCGGTAACAGGGGTGTCAACGTCACGACAGCCGGGATTCCGGCCTCAACCACCTTTGCAACCGCCTCCAGCCTTGCCGCAATGGGCTCACAACGCGGTTCAAAAGCCCTTCGGACATCCTCACAATCGGTCGAGACGGTCATGTTCACGCATACGCGCCGAAACCGTGCCAGCAGGTCCAGGTCGCGTACCACCAGTGATCCGCGCGTCTGAACTACCGGCTCCAATCCGCGGTCGGCCATGGCCGGCAGAAGGGAGCGTACCAGTTGCACCTCACGCTCTAGTGGCTGGTACGGATCCGTTACGCTGCTCATGTACACCCGCTTCCTGACCAGCGAGGTCCGCATGCGCTGCAGTTTGCTCACGGCGTTTTGCTTGACCGAAACCCAATCGCCCCATCTGGCACGCAGTTCGGGATCGCGCGGGAAGAAGGCCGCATAGCAGTAGCTGCATCCGTATGCACAGCCGCTATAGGGATTGAGTGTGTAGTCGAAACCGCCGATGAAACCGGTGGCCTTGGTCAGGATGGACTGGCAGTCCTTGAATTCCAGGTTAAGCCGTCGATACCGTTGGTGCCTTGGATGGGGTTCGCATGTCGGGTCCTGCCGAGCATCGCATGGATGGGTAGCCTTGGTCATCAGCAGCATTTGGGTGTGTCGGGAAACCTGTTCACAGTACAGGCCGCGCCATGGTCTACAACTCAACAAGTATGGACAAGCTGCCGAGCGGATTGTGCCGCATGGTTGGATGCTTTAACCCGGGATCGGACATGGGACATATCTATGCTGTGGAAGGCAAGAATATGGGAAAGTTTCAGTCTACCCGGTGGGTGGGGGACCGCTTGTTGGTTGATTGGATGACATCCGATCAATGGCTTGCCGCAGCCGGTGGTCCAGTTCCCCGGGGTATGTCAGCCAGATGTGGTGGGCCGCGCCTTCAATTTCGAAGTAGCGGCCTTGCGGCAACAGGGCGGCCAATTGTCTGGTGGGCCAGTTTGGCCGGATGTCGGCGGATCCGTTAATGAAGGTGGCCGGTAGGTCCAGGTCGGCCACGGTCCGGAACAGGTCCGGTTGCCGAATGAACTCGCGCCAGCTTTGGTTGCCGTCGCGGTTCACGCGCGGGTCGGCATGGAAGACGGCTCCGCCCGTGTCTTCGCCAACCTCCTGCAAGCCGCGGCGGTAGGCTTCGCTCCAACTGCGGTCGTTGACCAGCTTGCCGCCGGCCATGCCAATGATTCCACGGGTGACGGCAGGGAATCGAAGTGCGTAGGCCAATGCCGCGTTGACACCGAAACTGTGGCCAGCTACGAGGCAGGTTTGTGCGCCATGGGCTCGGCGCACGGCGTCCGCGTCGTCAAGCAGGACATCCAGGGAATAGTTTCCGTCCCAGTCGGATCGACCGCATCCCCTTGGCTCGAACCGGATGAGCCTGGCCTTGTCTTCGACCAACGCGGAGACGGGTCCCAGATAGTCGTCGCAGCCGGGACCTCCGTTGAACATGAGCACCGTCGGTCCTTGGCCAGTGGCGATGGACCACAGTGTGGCTGTCCCGGACTTGACCTGAAGCTCAAATGACCCGTTCATGCGGCATCCTGCACTGTTAACGGGAGTCCGCACACCCCCAGGCGTGGCTGAATCCCGAGCTACAACAAGGCCGGAATGGCATGGGACTGTGCCTGCGTGCTGTTTGCATCCGCCGGCAGGTCCAACCTGATACTTGCAGTCGTGCTGTGGCCGTTCAAGTGAAACCGCACCCGGTCAGGTTGGTGGGACCGGACGTTCCCGCGTCCGTTGATCCGGTCAGCGCTTGAAGTCCGTGATGGTGATGCCCTGGATGAAGGCCCGTTGCGAGAAGAAGAACAGAATCAGGCACGGCGAAATAATCGTAAGGGATGCTGCCATGTAGAGATGCCAGGGGGTGGTCCTGACAAAGGCGACCGAGAAGTTCGCCAGGTACATCGTCAGCGTGAAGTTCTGGGGCTTGGACAGAATGATCAGCGGCCCCAGGAAGTCGTTCCAGAAAAAGACGAAGGCCAGCACGCCAATGGCTCCCAGCGCGGGTTTGGACAGGGGCACGATCAGACGCGAGAAGATGGTCCAGTGGGTGGCGCCGTCGATGCGCGCTGATTCGTCGTACTCCAGCGGAATGGTCATGAAGAACTGGCGCAGCAGGAAAACGTTCCAGGCCGAGCCGAACCAATACGGCACCATGAGCGGCAGGAAGGTGTCGAGCCAGTTCAGGTTCTTCCACAGGATGAACTGGGGCACCATCAGGACCGTGAACGGAATCATCAGGGTGGAGATTACCCCCAGGAACATGGCCTGCTTGCCCGGAAAGTCCATACGGGCGAAGGCATAGGCAATCAAGGCGCTCGAGAAGGTTGTGGCGATGACTCCGTTAACCGTGATGATGGCGGTGTTCTTAGCGTAGTTGTAGACCGGGATCTCGGCCGCGATGTCGGTCCGGTCGCTGACCCAGGCATCCAGGTAGTTGCGGAACACGACCGGGTTCGGGTACCAGTCGGGCGGGATTTGGAACACCCGCAGCGGTTCCTTGAGTGAGGTGTTCAGCATCCAGTAGAAAGGCAGCAGGAACAGTACCGCGTACACGAACAGGGCGCTGTAGATGTAGACGGTCTTGAGCAGCCCGCGGCGGAACCGGTTGCCCAGCAGGAGGGTGCGCAGCGAGGTGGACGATGCCGTCATGGTGGCCGACCGGTCAGGAGGACTGGCCTTCGTAGTAGACCCAGCGCCTGGCCAGACCGAACTGGCCCATGGTGAGCACGAAGATGATGAGGAACATGATCCAGGCCATGGCCGAGGCGTACCCCATCTTGAGGAAGTGGAAGGCGTTTTCGTAGAGGTGCAGGCCGAGGAACAGGGTGGCGTTGGCGGGACCGCCCTTGGTCATCACGTAGGGTTCGGCGAAGGTCTGGATTTGGGAGATGATTCCCATCACCAGGTTGAAGAAGATGACCGGCGAGATCAAGGGCAGGGTCACGCTCAGGAACTTGGTCCACTCGCCGGCGTTGTCCAGGTCCGCCGCCTCGTACAGGTCCTGGGGCAGCCCCTGCAGGGCGGCCATGTAGATGACCATGGGCACGCCGATGTTCCATAGGCTTTTGGCGACCAGGGAACCCAGGACCAGCTGCTCGTCCCACAGCCAGGCCTGCGGCTCCAGGCCCACGGCAATCAGGAGGTTGTTGAAAATTCCCAGTTCGCCGCTGTACATCCAGGCCCACAGCACGGAGCCGGCCACGCCGCTGACGACGGCGGGAAGGTAGAAGATGGTTCGCCAAACCCCGATGCCCCTGATCCGCTGGTTCAGGAGCAGCGCCAAGGAAAGGGCGATGACGTTGCCGAGGATGACCGAATACAGTACGAACCGGAAGGTCACGCCCAGAGAATGGAGGAACAGATCATCCGTCGTGAACATCGCCACATAGTGGTCGAATCCGATGAACCGGGGGGTGTTGATAATCTTCCAGCGAAAGAAGCTGAGGACGAAGGAGACGATGATCGGACCGCCGATAAACAGCAGGAAACCAATGATCCACGGTGCCACGAACAGGTAGGCCGTGATGGTTTCTTGAGCTTTGGCCTTGCGTATGGCGCGCCCGGCTGTGGCAGTGGCAGCCATGGTTGGTCGAGCGGTTCGCTGGCGGGCAACAAAAAGGGCGATCCGCCGTCCGGCAGCGGATCGCCCTGTGCAATGGCGGAGCGAAACGGTTAGATGTCGGAGATGACCTTGGTGACCCTTTCGGCCACCTCGGGCAGGATGTCCGCGGCCTGGGCCTCGCCCTTGTAGATCAGGTCGAGGGCATCGCCAATGAGCTTGAGAGACTCGCCCTCGTTGGCCGGTCCGGGCAGGATGCGGGCATATTCGAGCGACTCGGGAATGGTGTGCCAGTCCACCTCGTACTCCACTTCGGGTGCGACCCACGGCTTGGGATCGATCTCGTTGGTGGAGCGGCGCGTGCCGGGGAAGTTGGCCTCCGAGCAGTAGTTGTAGATGCCCTGCGTGCTGCAGTTGGCGTTGATCCAGGTCCAAGCGGCGTCCTTGTGGTCGGACGTGCTGGCAATGGCGTTGAAGGCGCCGTGGGAGATGGTGGACTGCTGGGTCGACATCGGTTCGGGCGCGATGTTGAACTTGAACGGAGCCGCCACCAGGCCGCCCGTAATCCAGGTGCCCATGCGCTGCATGCCGATCTTGCCGGCACCCAGCAGTTCGGCCGCGGCTCCGGAGCCGCCAATGCCGATGATCTGGGATGGGGACGGCATGACGTTGCCATCCAGCAGGAGGTCGGCCCAGTACTGCAGGGCCTCGGCCGCGGGGGCGTCGCCGATGGTGCAGGACAGGTAATCGTCGCTGTAGTAGGAACCGCCGTTCTGCCACGTGAGCTTCACGCTCCACATGTGCCAGCCGACCGGAATGGTCTCGGAGCCCCAGATGCGGTTGTCCGGGTCGGAGATGGCCCGGGCCATCGACTCGTAGTCGGCCCAGGTGAAGTTGGCCGGGTCCGGGTAGTCCACGCCGTTCTCGTCGAACAGGTCTCGGTTGTAGAAGGTCATGTGCGTGGCGGCCGCGTCGGAGATGCCGTATCGCTTGCCGTCGACCACCGGGTAGTTCCACCAGTTGGGGTAGAAGTCGTCCGGGTCGAAATCGGTCTGGGCGTCGACATGGCTCTGCAGGTCAATGAACTGGTTGTTGCGGCCCAGATCCAGCGCCATGGCCTCCCAGCTGCGCACCACGTCCGGCAGGTTGCCGGCGGCGGCCAGGGCGGGGATCTTGGCGTGGAACTCGCCGATCTGCTCGACCTCGACCGTAATCATCGGATTCTCTTCGTGGAAGGCGTCCAGGGTGGTGGTCACGCCGGAGGCCGGGTCGTGGCGGCCGTAGCGGATGGTTACGGGTTCTGCCATGGCACCCATGTCGCCGCTGTCCGCGGTTTCCGGCAGAACGCAGGCAGCCAGCGCGCCGGCTGCGGCCACGCCGGTCAAACTCAGGAAGGTTCGTCGCGACAAGGTAAGGGGGTCGGTCATGTTGCCTCCTTGGGAGTGCGGGAAACGGGTTGAGAATCGATTTCAGGTCGATCGGCCGGATTATATATGTTGGGGGGCTCGTTGGCCCCTGTCCGCCGGTCTGCGCGGATCACTTCGTCCCGTCGCGGGCCCGGCCCCGGGTGGTGCAGCCGCCCTACGCGCCCGAGTTGATTCCGGTGGAACGGTTCTTCCAGGAGCTGCGCCGGACGTTGGAGGACACGTGTATGCTTGGTTGGAGGTCAAGCAGGAGGCGCCGGCGGCCGTCCTGCAGTTGCGGCTGGCCGATTCGGTCCGGATGTCCCACCCGTGCGGCTGGGTCCCTGGATCCGGGAAACCCTGACGGCCTTGTCTGCGGACACTCAAGTCGCATCAACAAAGCCAATTGCTTATTGCATCTCAGTCGGATATTCCGTTGACCGCGGATCCCAGGAGACGTTTCGCCATGCGCTTGCCCTTGGTTGTCTGGTTGCTTCCATGCTTGCTGTTATCGGCCTGCGTCGCGCCTTTGCAGGACCGCGCCGTGCCGGACACATACGCGTCGATGGCCGTTGTCCGGCACGATGCATCCACCGGCCGCGCAGATGTGTTGGCTGCGTCGCCTGATCCGTCTGCCCTTGATGCGCATGTACTTCGGAAGCACCCGCGATCCGACACCGGTAACATCCTCGCGGAACCGCCGTTCGACGGTTCTCCGCTGAAGAAACAGCTGCACCAAACCGACGAGACACGCGCGGTGTCCTCCGTGGCACTTGGGTACGGTCTCCAGGGGCCGATCGTGGGCGGCGCACTTCAATCGCAGTTCAATGGCTATGAACTCGGTGACTCAGGGATCCCCGATTGGGACAGTGCTGCGACATGGCGCACCGGGGGTGTGGTCGGAAACGGTTGCGGGATGGCCACCGACCAGAATGGTGGACATGCGGATGGGGACGTCCATCGCGCGCCTTGCCTGTTTGTCAGCGCCAAATCCCTTCCGGTCGCGGCCGACCTGCACACCGGGGCGGGATTTTTCTCGGTCAGTGCCGGGGGCAATCACACCTGTGGTGTGCAGGCCAACGAAACTGTTCAATGCTGGGGTTGGGACAGCGATGGTCAGGCGACGTCACCGGGCGGGCAGTTCGTCGCGGTCAGTGCTGGTGAAGACCACACCTGCGGCGTACAGACCGACAACACTGTTCAATGCTGGGGTTGGAACAGTGTTGGCCAGGCGACGTCACCGGACGGGCAGTTCGTCGCGGTCAGTGCTGGGACATTCCATACCTGCGGGGTGCGGACCGACAACACTGTTCAATGCTGGGGGCGAGACCAGTACGGCCCCACGACACCGCCGGCCGGGCGGATCATCGCGGTCAGCGCCGGGACATTCCACACCTGCGGGGTACGGATCGACAACACCGTCCAGTGCTGGGGGCGAGACCAGTACGGCCAGACGACACCGCCGGCCGGGCGGTTCGTCGCCGTCAGCGCCGGGCATGCCCATACCTGTGGCGTACGGACCGACAACACCGTCCAGTGCTGGGGCGACAATGAATTCGGGCAAGTGACGCCGCCGGGCGGACAGTTCGTCGCCGTCAGCGCTGGAGACGCCCACACCTGTGGTGTACAGACCGACAGTACTGTTCAATGCTGGGGTTGGGACGGTGATGGCCAGGCGACGCCGCCAAGGGGACAGTTCATCGCCGTCAGTGCTGGAGAAGCCCATACCTGCGGTGTGCGGACCGACAACACCGTCCAATGTTGGGGAGACAACGGGTACGGCCAGGCGACACCGCCGACGGTTGTGGGTGCGTCCGCGTCGTCGGACTCCTCGTTCGCGTCCCTGCACACAGCAGCAGGGTATGGGGATGCACAGACCGTTGCCCACCTGCTGACGAACGGTGCGGATCCCGATGAGGTGGATGGCAATGGCGTCACGGCCCTGCACCACACGGCGCGGCATGGACATGTCTCGGTGGCCAACCGGCTGCTCGAGCACGGCGCGGACCCGGATGTGGTCAACGCTCATGGAAGTACACCGCTGCATCTTGCAGCCTGGTTCGGACACCATCAGGTAGTGTCACGGTTGCTCGTATATGGCGCAGTGTTGGATGCCGTGGACAGTTGGGGCAATACACCTCTGGACAACGCCGTTGCGCAGGGCCACACCCGGGTGGCGAAGCTGATCGAGCGTGCTGCGGCCCCGGCACCATCCGACGGGCCGTTGACCTCCGTCGATGCCGGGAGGCACCATACCTGCGGCCTGCGGGCCGACGACACCGTCCAGTGCTGGGGTTGGAACACGCAAGGCCAGGCGACACCACCGGATGGGAAATTCGTCTCCGTCAGTGCCGGGGGTCTGCACACCTGCGGGGTCCGGGTGGAAGGTACCGTTGAGTGCTGGGGTTCGAATGAAGACGGCCGGGCCACGCCGCCGGCCGGGCAGTTCATCGCCGTCAGCGCCGGGCATGCCCACACTTGCGGTGTGCGGGCGAACGGCACCCTGCAATGCTGGGGACGGGACGACCAGGGCCAGGCGACACCGCCGGCCGGGCAGTTTGTCTCCGTCAGCGCCGGAGGCATACACACCTGCGGCCTGCGGGCCGACGACACCGTTGAGTGCTGGGGTTGGAACCTTCATGGCCAGGCGATGTCGCCGGGCGGACAGTTTGCCTCCGTCAGCGCCGGGAATTTCCACACGTGTGGGATACGGGCCGACGACACCGTTGAGTGCTGGGGGTGGAACCGTTATGGCCAGGCGACACCGCCGGATGGGAGGTTCGTCTCCGTCAACGCCGGTTACTACTACGTGTGCGGAGTGAGAACCGACGAAACGGTTCAGTGCTGGGGTTGGAACGCGCACGGCCGGGCGACGCCGCCGGACGGGAAGTTCGTCACCGTCAGCCCCGGGTATTCCCACACCTGCGGCATGCGGGCCGACGAAACGGTTCAGTGCTGGGGTTGGAACGAGTACGGTCAGGCAACGCCGCCCAGCACAGGTGCCGTCGTACCCGGTACCAACGGAGTCAAACCTGTGAGTGAAGGTCAAGCCATGCCGCCTCGGAGGTTCTCCCCATCCGTCAGTGCCGGCGGGACCCATACCTGTGGGGTGCGCACCGACGGCACCCTGGCCTGTTGGGGCTCCAACGACCAAGGACAGGCGGCACCGCCCGCGGGTTCATTTGAATCCGTCAGCACTGGTGGTTTTCACACCTGCGGCGTGCGCACCAACAACGCCTTGGCCTGCTGGGGTTTGAACAACGAAGGACAGGTGGCCCCGCCCGCGGGTTCATTTGAATCCATCAGTGCCGGTGGGATCCATACCTGTGGGGTGCGCACCGACGGCACCCTGGTCTGCTGGGGTTTGAACAACGAAGGACAGGCGGCCCCGCCCGCGGGTTCATTTGAA
>VXMJ01000043.1 GCA_009841145.1 Caldilineaceae bacterium SB0661_bin_34
CCCTGCGCAACCTCTCACATGTCAAGTAATTCTATTGTAATGGATTGGTATTATATTGATGGCACGCATCATGTTGGCGCACTGAATGCACCATGATAATGCAAGCGGAAAGTCCCACGAATTGGCAGGCCGGCGGCTGTGGCAGCATCGGCTCCTATCCTTGGTGACGGACATGGCCCAAGCCCTGGACTGGTCGTACTGGCGCCAGTGCCACCACCCTGTGAATTACCACTGCGGTATCGGTGATCTCAGACGCTTTGATGCTCATGCACGATGGCTGAAGATCACCGGGTTCAGGTGGGTGGCGACCACCTCCCCCTCGCCGACCCCCGGCAGGAAGTGCTCCGCCTCGTTCACATGGGACGGCCGCACGGACCGCTTGCGGATCCCGTCCTCCATCATGATGATCGTCATCACACCCCGCATCCGGTCGGTGTTGTTGGGACCTGCCCGGTGAAAAACCCAGCCGCGGTGGAAACTGACGTCGCCCAGTTCGAAGGCGGTCTCCACGACCGGATAGTCCTTGAGGGTGCGCCCGATTCGCTGCTCGCTCTCGTCGCTGATCGACAGGTCGCGGTGTGTGTGGATGTGGTGGCTGCCGCGGCAGAAGGACAGCGGTCCCATCTCGACCGGCGTGTCCTGCAGCGGGATCCAGGCTGTGATGGTGTTGTCGTTGCCCAGAGGCCAGTAGTGCTGGTCCGCATGCCAGGGGGTAAAGCCGCCGCCGGGCTCCTTGAACAGTGCCTGATCGTGGTACATGCGCGTGCCCTCGACCCCCATCAGGTCGGCGGCAATGCGGCCCAGGCGGGGTGCCAGGCACAGGGGCGCGATGCGCTCGTCGCGGCGCCACAGCTGGCCGATCTGCAGAAACGCCTGACCGTAGGTGTTGCGCTCCGCCAGATCCGGTTGGGAGCGGCCGTACTCCTCCACCACCGCACTGATCAGCGGCGTGAAATAGTCCAGGACCTCATGCGAAAGCACTCCGGGCAGATGGATGAAGCCGTCCGCCTTGAACCGGTCCTTCTGTTCCGCACCCACGGGGTACTCAGCGACCAACTCCGCCTGAACTGCCGCTCGCACAGCGAACTCCTGAATTTGTGAAGACTGATGACAGACTGATTCTATGCCGCGGCCATCCACCGGACGACCAACCGATTCTGGTGTTACAATCGCTACACGGCAATGACAGAACGGAACCGGTTCGCCGTGTCGGCGAAGCCATGAGCGATTCCCGCAATACTTTCGACGGTGCCAGCCCGAATGGACGGCCACGGCCCGCACAGCCCGATAACGGTGCTCGCCCACCACAGGTCGGCGTCCCCCGACCGGCTGTAGGCTTCCGACCGGAAGACGCCAACGGTCTCGGTCCCGAATCCGGCGGTCCGCCCCGCGGACGGCGCGGACCCGGGAGACGTCGCCAGGGTGCCCGCGGCGGAAGACCAAGCCGCGGCGGTCCGGGAGGACCAGGCGGCATGGGAGGTCCTGGCGGTCGGCCGGGCATGAACCTGCCGGCCCTCAAACGGGCTCTCGGCTACTCCCTGCACCACAGCCGCTTCATGATGCTGGCCTTGGGCAGCATGCTGGTCGGCACACTGGCCCAGCTGGCCGTGCCCCAGTTCATCCAAGACATCCTGGACAACGTCACACTGGCTCTGGCCGCCAGCGGCATGGCGGGCCTGGACTCCGCAGGTCTGGACAGCCTCATGACGGAGAGCGGCTTCACCCTGGAGCAGTTGACCGCCGCCGCCAACAACCCCCTGCAGCCGTTGATCGTCTCCTCGGGCCTAATTCTCTTCTTCTCAATCGGCCGCGGCGTCTTCGCCTTCCTCCAGGCCTACATGGCCGAGAAGAACGGCCAGTACGCCGCCTATGACTTCCGCAACGAACTGTTCGCCAAGATCAGCAGCCTCAGCTTCTCGTACCACGACCGGCAGCGCACCGGCGAGCTGATGGTGCGGGCCACGGACGACGTGGAAAAGGTCCGCCAGTTCATCTCCCAGGGCCTGCTCATGGCCGGACAGGCCCTGGTCCTGATGGTGGCTTCCCTCTCGATCCTTTTCTACACCAACTGGCGGCTGGCCCTGGTGGTCGTGCCCATCCTCCCGGTCGCCATGCTGATGTTCATGTTCTTCGGCAGCCGCGTGGGGCCGCTGTTCGCCATGATCCAGCAGCGGCTGTCCCACCTCAATTCAATCCTGCAAGAGAATGTGGCAGGCCTGCAGGTGGTCAAGTCCTATGTCCGGGAGAAGAGCGAGCAGGCGCGCTTCGGCAAGGTGGCCGAGGAGCACATGCGCAACTCGATCCGCGTCTCGCGGTTCATGAGCGTCATGTTCCCCTTCCTCTTTCTGGTGGCCAATCTGGCCATCGTGGCGGTGACCTGGTACGGCGGACGCCTGCTGATCTTCGATGAGCTGACCCTCGGCCAGTGGTCGAAGTTCATGCTCTACATCACCTACATCTTCTTCCCCATCGGCCAGTTCGGCTTCATCATCGCCATGGCCACCCAGGCCTCGGCCTCGGCGGCCCGCGTCTTCGAAATCCTGGACACCGACGTGGAGGTCCGCAACCGCCCCGGCGCGCGGACCCTGGACACCGTGCAGGGCATGGTGGAGTTCCGCAACGTCACCTTCCGCTATTTCGAAGGCAGCGAACCGGTTCTCAACGACGTCTCCTTCGGTGTCATGCCCGGCGAAACCGTCGCCATCCTGGGTGCCACCGGCAGCGGCAAGTCCACCATCATCAACCTGCTGCCGCGCTTCTACGACGTGTCGGACGGCGCCATCCTGATCGACGGCATGGACATCCGCGACGCCACACTGGACTCCCTGCGCAGCCAGATCGGCATCGTACTCCAGGAGACGGTGCTGTTCAGCGGCACAATCCGCGACAACATCGCCTTCGGCCGCCCCGAGGCCACGGACATCGAGGTGGAGGCCGTGGCCCGCGATGCCGCCATCCACGACTTCATCGTCAGCCAGCCCAACGGCTACCGGACCGATGTCGGCGAACGCGGTTCCACCCTGTCCGGCGGCCAGAAGCAGCGCGTGGCCATCGCCCGGGCACTCCTGCTCCAGCCCCGCATCCTGATCCTGGACGACTCCACCAGCAGCGTCGATCTCCAGACCGAGCAGCGCATCCAGCAGGCCCTTGACCGTCTGATGGAACAGCGCACCAGCTTCGTGATCGCCCAGCGCATCAGCACCGTGCGCAACGCCGACCGCATCCTGATCCTGGAAAACGGCCGCCTGGCCGCCACCGGCACGCACGAAACCCTGATGGAATCCAACGAACTCTACGCCGATATCTTCTCCAGCCAGTTGGTGGACGACAGCGCCGCCCTGGCAGAGGCGCAGGCGGGATGGGCATGAGACGGCCGGTACGCGCCGGCGAAAAGGCGGCTAGCCATGTTTGACGGCGGCAGGTTCATGATGGACCGGGAGGTATCCCGGGCCCAGTCCGTACCGCAGACTCTCAGGCGGCTGGGCGGCATGTTCGCCCCCTACTGGCCGTGGATGATCCTGGTGATGGTCCTGGTCCTGATAGTGGCCGGCTCCCAGGTCTACACGGCCGTCCTGTTGGGACAAGCCATTGATTGCTATGTGAATCCGGCGTTGCTCAGTGGTTCGGGGACCGTGGGCGACGCCGCGGGCGCCAACTGCTGGTTTGAACGAGCCGACACCCAGGGCTGGGGCGTGCCTGCGCTGCTCGCGGGCCTGACCCGCCTGATGCTCATCACGACCGCCATCTACATTGCCTCGGCCGCCTCGCGCTCCGTGTCCTTCTACATGATGTCTGCGGTGGGCAACCGCGTGGTGCGCCAAATTAGGGTTTCGCTGTTCAGGCGGATCCATTCGCTCACGCTCGGCTACTTCAACCGCCACGAAGCCGGCGATGTCATGAGTCGGCTCACCAACGACTTGGACACGCTGCAGCAGAGCATCAACTTCATGATGATTTCGGTGCTGCTGGCGGTGGTTACGGTGGTCTGGATCCTCGTCCAGATGCTCATCATCAACTACGTCTACGGGTTGATTTCCATGGCCCTGATCCCGGTCATGTACCTAGTGACAAACTGGCTGTCCAGCTTGGCCCGGCGCGAGTTCCGCAAGGCCCGCCGGGAAATCGGCAACATCAACGCCGACCTGCAGGAGAATATTTCCGGGGTGCGCGAGATGCAGGCCTTCGTACGGGAGGGAGCCTCGTCGGAGTCCTTCCGGGAGGTGAACGCGGCCAACCGCGACGCCAACATCTCCGCCGTGAGCTACACCTCCGCGCTCAGTCCCACCCTGGAGGCCTTCGGCTTCCTGGGCCTGACCGTGGCCACACTGGCCGGCGGCATCCTCCTACTCAACGGCGGCACGCTGGGGGGCCAGGCCGTGACCCTCGGCCTGGTCATCACCTACATCAACCTGGTGCAGCGCCTCAACCAGCCGATCGGCCAAATCGCGGTCATGTGGACCAATGTGCAGAGTGCCATCGCCGGGTCGGAGCGCATCTTCGAGCTGCTGGACGAGGAACCGGAGATCCAGGATCCGCCCCAGCCCGTGGCCATGGACCGCCTCAAGGGGCGGGTGGAGTTCCACCACGTTAGCTTCCACTACAACTCCGACGAGCCCGTGCTGGACCGGGTTTCCCTAATCGCCCGGCCGGGCGAGACCGTCGCGATTGTGGGTCCGACCGGAGCCGGAAAGACCACTATCCTCAACCTGATTCCCCGTTTCTACGACCCCATTTCCGGTTCCGTCAAGATCGACGGCGTCGATGTCCGGCAGATGCGCCGGTCCGATCTGCGCAGCCATGTCGGCATGGTGTTGCAGGACACCTTCCTGTTCAACGACACCATCATGAACAACATCCGCTTCAGCCGTGAGGGTGCCACCGACGCGGAGGTGCGCGGCGTGGCAGAACTGTCCTACGCGGACGAATTCATCCGACGCCTGGAGGACGGCTACGAGACGGTGCTGGGCGAGCGCGGCAGCGGCCTGAGCCAAGGCCAGCGCCAACTGCTCTCCATCACCCGGGCCATCCTGGCCGATCCCCGCATCCTGATCCTGGACGAGGCCACCTCCTCGGTGGACACCCGCACCGAGTTGCTGATCCAGGAGGCGCTGGAGGCACTGATGCGCGGACGCACCAGCTTCGTGGTGGCCCACCGGCTCTCCACCATCCGCAACGCGGATCAAGTCCTCATGATGCAGGACGGCCGCATCGTGGAACGGGGCACCCACACGGAGCTACTGGCCATGGGCGGTGCCTACCACGCGCTCTACATGAGCCAGTACCAGGCACTGGAGGACGAAGTTCCGGCCTGAGTCCAGAACCACAACACTTGCCAGTCTCTTCTCATCAAACCCGCTACCACACGTATCAGCCCATAGGGCCCCGAACACAAATGCGTTATCTGGAGACCTTGACCGTCAAGGGTTTCCTCTCAATCCGAAACAAGACGCTTAACCTCGCTCGCCTAAACGTCCTTATCGGCGCAAACGGGGCGGGAAAGTCAAACCTGTTTCAGGTCTTTCACCTGTTGCAAAACATAGCCGCAGGCAAGTTGCAACTATACATAGGCAAGAAAGGCGGCGCGGACCAGATCTTGCATTACGGATCGCGACAGACGACTGCCCTCGAGGTCAACCTGGTTTTCAAGGAAGGATCTCATGTCAACAAATACATGGTGCGGTTGGTGCCTACAGACAGGGACACCCTGGTATTCGAAAAGGAGGCCGTAATATTCCAAAACACACAGGAGTTCCAAACCCCCGTCAAACAATCTTTCGGATCGGGCCACGCAGAATCACAACTGAATGATGCCAGCCGCGTCATTTCGAAGTGGCTAAGGACCCGCTTGAACAACATACATGTCTATCAGTTCAATGACACCGGCCCAACTTCCCGCATCCGGAAATCATGCGACATTGAAGACAACCGAACGCTGCACCATGACGGTAGAAACCTGAGCGCTTACCTGTACCTTCTGGAACAGAACTTTCCTTCCAATTTCAAACGCATCGAGCGCGCTGTGCGTCGCATTGCACCGTTCTTCGACACATTCTGTCTTGGTCCGTCGCGCCTCAACCCCAAAGTGATCCAGCTTGAGTGGACGGACATCCACAACGAAACACATTTCGGTGCCTCCGCGCTGCCTGACGGACTGTTGCGTTTCATTTGCCTGGCCACCGTGCTCAATCAACCCCATCTGCCGGCACTCGTAGTCCTGGACGAACCGGAACTCGGCTTGCATCCAGCCGCCATCACGTACTTGGCCGAGCTGTTGCGAACGCGCGCCCAAGAGTGCCAAATCCTGGCTGCAACCCAGTCGGTTACATTGGTGAACCAACTAGAGCCTGACAACGTATGGGTGACCGATAGAGAGGGTGGTGAAAGCACCTTCAAACACCTTGCGGATGAAAACCTTGATCCGTGGCTGGAAGCCTACGCCATTGGCGACATTTGGGAGAAAAATTTAATTGGTGGACGGCCTTGAATTATGAAACGGGTGCTGATTCTGGTTGAAGGACAGACTGAGGAACAGTTCATCAAGACCGTCCTGGCACCTTACTTGTGGCAATATCAAGTGATCATGATTCCCACCGTCATCACCACCAAGCGAGTACTTTCCGGCAGTGACCACAAGGGCGGACTTCTCCGGTTTAGGCACCTGAGGCAGGATTTGCAGCGACTGTTTGGTGATTCGAATGCCGTGTTGTTTACCACTTTCATCGACTACTACGGCCTCCCTTCCGATTTCCCCGGGATAGTGGCGGTCACTTCTCCGGATCCATACAAGCACGTCGCATATCTCGAACAAACACTTGGTGAAACTTTCAACAATCACCGATTTCTTCCATTTATCATGCTCCACGAATTCGAGGCGTTTTGCTTTGTTGATCCTTACTTGACGGCTACAATCATGGACTCTGTGGAAAAGGCTGCCGACCTGAGTTCAGCTTGCCGCGATGCCTCTGGCCCTGAGAAAATCAACCAAGGTTCAGATTCTCATCCCTCACACAAAATTGAGGCTGTGTTTCCTCATTACAACAAAGTCATTGACGGGGTTGACATCGCGGCATCGATCGGATTGGACAAAATACGTTCAGCGTGTCCTCATTTCAATCGTTGGCTGGATCAAGTCGTTGACCATGCTACAGGTTAATAGCACTTCAGAATCTGGAGTGTGACAGTGGCTGCATGGAAATCGAAGGCAAAGTTAGTTGTTTGGACACAAGTGCAGGAGAGTGGAGCCGGTAGATTGTACCGGTCTCTGGGCTGCAGGAGCCGAAGTGCCGACAGACCACGGAGAGGAGTGCCCGACTTCGGTCTGGATGGAACAAGCCGGGACATCGCTCGCTCAATATTGGTTTGGCCCACCGTTGGGGATAGTGACTAGACTGGGAGACTGTTGTCGTCCTTGGGGTCCATAGTCCGATATTGTGAAGAGACAGCGATTCAACTGACTTGGCAAAGGCGCTGTCGTCCTCCAGCCGCTGCGTCAGATAAGGTTTGAAGCAGTATCCAGCCGTGGCGCTCTTGGATGCCAGTGCGGCTTCGGTTGGTCCAGGATCGAACGGCCCTGCTTGCGCGCAGTGTCAGCCAAATCCCGCATGCGGATGACGATGGGCCCGATCTACGTATGGAAGCTATGGGAGACCTTCATCGTCAACTTGGCCTCCCTTGGGGCCGCCACAGCAGAGACATAGCCTCGACGCTGCACATCCAATGCGTGGTGCCAACCATCCTCAACCACCCCGGACTTGAGTAGCAATGGGTATTCTGCGGGTGAGCCGCATGGCTTGACCGTTGCGGCGGCCCCGAGCGTTCAATCGGCAGGTTCCGGACCGCCTCCGGAAGGCGGTTGAGTAAAATGACGGGCCACCCGGGTCGGACGCGGGCCTGGTTTCAGTTCCTCGACACCGACACTGGATGGACCCTGGGCATTCACAGGATAAGGCACATTCTATGCAGGACATCGTCAACACCCACATCCACCGGGAGTTGGAATCCGCCTACCACTACCGGATGCTGTCCGCGCTGGCGGACTTCGAGGATTTCCCCGGGTTTGCCCACTGGTTCGAAGTGCAGCGCCAGGAAGAGGAGGCACATGCCCAGAAGCTGATCGACTTCCAGTTGTCGCAGCGGGCCTACATCGAATTTGCGGACCTGATGGTGGAAACGCCGGCGGCACGCCACCCGCGGGATCTGATGGGCTCGGCGCTGGCCTACGAGGAGGCCCTGCAGACCTTTATTCACGCACAGGCCCGCAAAGCCGACGAAATCCCCCTGGAACCCTACCGGGAACTGCTGGACTGGTTCATTGCCGAACAAGTCGAAGAAGTGGAGCAGTGCAAGCGGATCCTGGCGGATATCCGCCGGATCGGCGAGGACTTCACCGGGCTGCTGATCCTGGACCGCGAATTGGGGGAACGGGCCGCATAACGAGTACCGGAATCGTCAGTCGGAGTCCGGAGACCGGCTGTGATCGAGAGGCGGATGTCAGCCCTGCGCTTGGGCTGTCTGTCGCCGGGTCATGTCCCGTTGTTCACCTCGTAAACGGGGAACACGCCGACCGGTCTCACGCTGACGGTCTGCCCCGGCAGGAACGGCTGAATGGCGTCCCGGCGGACCAACAGCTTCTCACCGTTCTGCAGGCGGATGTTCAACACCTGATCGTGGCCGTAGTACTCCACGTCCAGCACGCGCGCCATGACGGACGCCTCGTCCTCCGGATAGGCCACCTGGACCGCTTCGGGTCGCATCATGATCTGCACGGATCCGCTGCGCGCTTCTTGGACAGGGAGTCGGCCTAACACGCTGTCGACGACAAGCGATCCGTCCGCCGTGCCCGGCAGAAGGTTTACATCGCCGATAAACCGGGCCACCTTCTCGTTGCGGGGCGACCAATACAGTTCCTGCGGTGTTCCCACCTGCTGTACCTCGCCCTCCAGGATCAGGGCCAGACGGTCGCACATCGACAGAGCTTCGTCCTGGTCATGGGTCACCAGAATGGTCGTAATGCCCGTGTCCTGCAGAATGCGCCGCACTTCCCGCCGCAGATCCTTGCGCAAGGTCGCATCGAGACTGGAGAACGGCTCGTCCAGCAGCAGGAGATGGGGATTGGGGGCCAGGGACCGGGCCAGCGCGGTGCGCTGCTGCTCGCCGCCCGACAGTTCGGCGGGCCGGCGATTGGCCAGGTGCGTCAACCGGGTCAGCTCCATCATGTCGCGGGCGCGGCCTGCCGAGTCGGCGCTCCTGCCGTCCAGCCCGAAGCGGATGTTGCCCTCTACCGTCAAGTGGGGAAACAGGGCGTAGTCCTGAAAGACCATGCCGACGTTGCGGCGCTCGGCAGGCACATGGATCCCGGGGCCGTCCACGACCCGGCCGGCCACGGCAATCGATCCGGATTCCGGCCGGGACAGGCCGGCGACCATGCGCAGGGTTGTGGTCTTGCCACAGCCGGACGGACCGAGCAGGGCCAGGACCTCCCCCTCCACCACATCCAGCTCGGCAATCCGGATCAGCGAGGAGCCGTCAAATCCCTTGCGCAGGTTCCTGAGGGACAGAAACCCCGCGCTCGACACACCTTCGGCGCGCGGACCGTGCGCGGTGGCAATGTCGCGGAGCGAGGTGCTGACGGACCGACCAATCAGGTCCATCCTGGACAACAGCTCAATTCGTTCCCGTACGGTGGACAGTTCCGACGAGTCCAGGATGGCGCTGAACAAATTGCAGGCATCCGCCAGGCATATGATTGCGATGTCGCGCGGGGCGGGGATTTCATCGCTGAACAGCACCCGGATGACCCGCAGGCGCACCTCCTCCAGCCATGTTCCGTCCTCCAGCGGGTAACGGCGGGAGAGAGAGATCATCCGCGACAACAGAATCCGGCCCTCGACATCGGACTCGAGGATGCCGCGTTCGACCAGGCGGTTGACGACCATGCGCCGGATGGTGTGGCCCTGGCGCACGAAATGCCGGATCCAGTATCCGGTGTCATAGGTGTCGGTGGCCTGCCGAATGTCATCCAAGGCGTAGTCCAGCAACGGGTCACCAATTGGATCCGCATCCGACACGACCAGTTTGTCCGGATCCGTATCGATGCGGCCTTCCAGCGCCAGATCCATCAACAAGGCCCCGGACAGGACAATGTTCAGCGTGTTAGCCGAAACGCGCGTAGAGACGTCCCCGCGCTCCTCGTCCAGCAGCAACAACAGAAGCTCTTCCGCAAACCTCAGCACGTCGAGCCTCCAACAGATGCGTGCCAGGTCGGAGGGCAGCCCGTCACACGTCCTCCCCGGAAAATATCGCTGCGATTCCCAGGGCGGACACCAGCAGCAGGATCAGGGTCGGCGCCGCGGCTCGTGCATAGAAGGCTTCCTCTGTGGCGGACCAGATGCGGGTGGCCAGGGTGTTGAAGCCGGTCGGAGCCAGGAGCAGGGTTACGGGCAGTTCCTTCATGGTGGTCAGGAACACCAAGGCGGCGCCGGTCAACAGGCCCCCGCGCGCCACCGGCGTGGTTACGCGCCCAAGCACACGGATTTCGGAGAGTCCGAGCAGACGACCAGCCTCCTCCATGCGGGGATTGATGCGGGACAACTGTGTGCGCAGCGGACCGATCGCCAGAGTCGCAAAGCGGACCATATAGCCCAGGATCAACAGGTACACGGTCTGGTACACCCAAGGAGCATGGCGGGCCCCGAAGAAGACCAGGCTCAGGGCTACTGCGATACCCGGCATGCCAAAGCCGATGTAGGCGGCCCGCGCGGGCAGGCGGGCCCTCAAGCCCCGGTAGCGTTCCGCAAGATAGGCAGTAGGCACGGCGAAAACCAGCACGGCCGTGACCGCGGCCAACAGGCTCACCAGCAGGCTGTTGGCCGCAGCCTGCCAGACCGGTTGCAGGGACGAGCCGGCCGCCAAGCCCTTCGCAAGCCAAACCACCGACACAACAATCGGGTTGCCCATGCCCATAAAGACGGTTCCTCCCAGCAGTAGCCAGGCCGCGTACTTCCACCGCCCCAACCGCACGGGCGTGACAGCCCGGCTCGTCCCGGCATGGGCACGTGCCATGCGCGCCCGGCCCCTCAGGGCAAATTCCAACCCCATGAGCACCAAGGTGAGAATCACGAGCACGAGCATGAGCAGGGCGGCGGCGCTGACATCCAGGCTGGACTGCCAGTAGAGATAAATGGCATGGGTGAACGTTGTGTAGCGAAGCAGGGCGACGGCACCAAAGTCACTCAAGGTATAGAGGCTCACCAGAATGGAACCGGCCGCCAGCGCAGGTCTCAACACGGGCAGCAGAAGGTTTGCAAACGTTTTCCATCCGCTCTGGCCCAACGTGCGTGCGGCATCCAGCCAGGACTGGTCCAACGACAACATGGCGGAACGCAGGCCCAGGAACAGGTACGGGTAGGTGAACAGCGTAATCGCGATCAGGGCTCCCGGATAGCCGTAGAGGGAGGGCAGGCGCTCAACCCCCAGGGGTTCCAACCACTGTTGGAGCAGGCCGCGCGGACCGTACATGGCAATCAGGACGAAGGCGCCGATGTAGCTGGGCACCACCAAGGGTGTCGCCACCAGAACAGTCCACACCCTACGGCCCGGCAGGTCGCTGAAGACCACAAGCCAGGCCAGCGGCAGGGACAGCAACCACACACAGGCGTTGACGCCGATCACCAGCATCAGACTTCGACCCAGAATGCGACCTGTCGAGGCCGACCACAACTCGCGCCAGACCCCGGATTCGACTCCCGTGGCCCGGAACAGCAGATAGCCCATCGGCAAGAGAAGCAGGCTGGCCGCGAACACTGAAAGCAGCACAATGCCGACCGGTGGACGGGACCGGCCGGATCGGATTTGTGGCCGCAGCCACATGGGAACGAAAAGGGATTTGCTCATGTCCGGCATCCCATCGGGAGCCAAGGCAGGCCGGGCCTGCGACAGGGATCCCGAGCCGCCAGGCATTGGCAGCTCGGGATCCTCACGTTTCTTCAATAACTATAGGTCGGCAAGTGCCGCAGACGACAAAACAGTGCAGGTGTCGCCGCCTGCGGCAAACCGGGGATCAGGCTACTCGAGCGCGCCTATTGCGCGGAGCAGCGCCAGAGTCCCTTCAAGGTCCTCCAAGTCGCTCAGGTCGATTTCCGGCAGGGCAACCGTATCCAGCGGTACCGCCCCTGAAGGCAGATCCACCTGGCCGCCGGCCACCGGGTACTCGTGTGTGGTTGACAGGAAGTAGCCCTGTGCTTCCTGCGACAGCAGATAGCGCACAAACGCCTCGGCCGCCTCGCAGTTGCTGCAGGAATCGACAATGCCTGCTCCGGCCACGTTCACCATGGAGCCCGGACCGGCCTCGGCAAAGTGGTAGTTGGCGGCCGTGAACTCCGGGTCCTCGGCTAGGAACCGCAACAGGTAGTAGTGGTTGACCAGACCGACGGAGATTTCGCCGACACCGGTCGCAGCCACAATGGGGGTGTTCTTGGGATAGACCTGCACATCGTTGGCAATCATGCCCTCCAGCCAGGCCTTGGCCGCCTCCTCGCCCTCGAGCACGCGCAACGCGGTCACGAAGGCCTGGAAGCTGCCGTTGGTGGGTGCCCAGCCCACGCGCCCCCGCCATTGTTCGTCGGTTAAGTCATGGATGTTGGCCGGCAGATCCTCGACGGTCAGTTCATCAGTGTTGTACACCAGCACGCGTGCACGCAGGCTGGTACCAATCCAGCTGCCGTCCGCGGCCACCCAGGCGGGATCCACCAGGGACTGAACGTCCTCGGGCAAAACCTGCAAGCGTCCGGCCTTGGCCAGCGCACCCAGTGCACCGGCATCCTGGCCGTAGAAAACATCCGCGGGAGAGTTCGACCCCTCCTCCAGAATGGTGGCCGCCATGGCGGAAGTGCCGCCGTAGCGGACTTCCACTTTGATACCCGTCTCGGCTGCGAACGACTCGATGACTGGGGCTACAAGGTTTTCGTTCCGTCCCGAATAGACAACCAGGGTCTGACTCTCGGGGACGGGCATGGTGCAGGCTGCCAAGCCTGCCGTCAGGCACAAGAAAAAGCCGCACAGCAGGCGGCTTGCAATGGTTCCTCGGAGGGAACCACACAGGGTTTGTGAAAGGTAACCGTTCATTGTGATGGGATTGAAACAGATGGTTTCTTTGTAGGTTTGTTGTTTTGGACGGGTCCACTGCACGACCCGTTCGGGATGTATAACGCAGGGATTGTCGGGAGTCAACACAGGGATTCGCGCCTGTGCCCGGCATTGGCAAATTCCGGGCCGCCGGGTACGGACGGGCGAGGGGCCGGAGGTTGTCCGTGGATTGGATTCAGGGAAACCACACCACTTCGGCCGGAGGTCCCCGCTCCATCGGACCAACCAGTGAAGGCAACGCTTCCGAGCCGCCGCAAAGCCTGTCAATCCAGCGTGGAAGTCCAAGGACCGCCGACAGACCCGACTACAATCCATGGGTTGCCCACGCTTCCGTTGAACCTTTCACAGAGTGTCGGCCACAAGCCATGACCGAACCCTACTTCCAATCCAGGGTTGACTCGGGCCGTCAGCATGCCGCCTCTGCACCCGTGCTGATGCCCGGCATCTCGGTGTACGCGGACCTGCGCAGGGAGAACTACACCTACGTCGACAAGACCCACGAACTAAAGCTCCTGCTGGACAGCGGCAAGTATCTGTTCCTGGCACGGCCGCGGCGCTTTGGCAAGACCCTGATGCTCTCGACCATCGAGTGCATGTACCAAGGACACCTGCCGCGATTGCGGCATCCCGACGGCGACTTGGTCCGCCCGGACCCCAAAATGCCGGACGAGTTCCTCTTCACCGGCACGGCTTGGGAAGCAGAGTTCAGTAAGCAACCTCGGTATCCGGTGGTGCGGCTGGACTGCAGCGGGGTCCGCGGGGACTCGCCGGAGCAGATGAGACAGTCCCTTCGAGGTCAGGTGGCCAGGCAAGGTCTCGCCTGGTATGGAAGAGGCTACGAACCCGGAATCAGCATGGAGGCTCTGCGGAATCCGCGAAGTTGTCAGGATGAACCCGCGGAGATGCTTGTACAGCTGTTGTCGTCACTCCAGCGCCAGATCGGAAATCCGGCTGTGTTGGTCGACGAGTACGACACACCACTGCTGAAGCTGTTGGGACGCAGTCCGGCCGAAGTTGAACCATACTTCGAACTGTTCCGGGAGTTTTTTCGACTGTTTAAGGAATGGGAGCCGGATTTGCACAAGGTGCTCATCACCGGCATCACGCGCCGGGCCTACGGGGAAATGTTCTCGGCGCTCAACAACCTGCGGGACTGTACCTGGAAAGCACAATTCGGGGCCGTCTGCGGCTTCACCGAGAGCGACCTGGATCAATTTCCGTTGGCGGACTGCATCAAAGCGGCCGCAGACGGTCTGGGTCAATCAAAAGGCCAACTTCGGGGCTCCCTGCGCGACAACTACAACGGCTACCGGTTCGACCCGGACGGCGTTGGACCGGCCGTCTACAACCCCTGGTCCCTGTGCAATACCCTGGCCGACCTGTTGGATTCACAGGAACGAGCCCGGATCCAACGCCGGGGTTTTCCGGCCCACTGGTCTGATTCCGGCGTGTCCAAGGTCCTGGTGGACGCGTTGCGCCGGCAACCGGCCGAAGTCAACTCAACCCCGTTTGGCGACCTCAAAGAACTGGAAGGCGACTTTTACGGCAACAAAACCGACAGCCTCAAGTCGCTGATGCTGCAGAGCGGCTACCTGACCCACCATCCGGAACGGAACGGCCAGCCGGCGCGCCTGGGCTGGCCCAACCGCGAGGTTGCGCGGACGGTGTTGCGGGACTTGGCGCGGGTCCACACCGGGGAGAAGCTGCCGGGCATCGAACGATTGCGGCACTGTCTGGAGACCGGCGACTTTGTAGATCTGCCCGACATCCTGCTGGACTGCCTGTACGCCTTTCCCTACAACATCATGGAAGACGAGTACGCCTACCATGCCGCGTTGCACGGCATCTTCCTGGGCATGAACGCAACGCCCTGTTCGGAGCGGGAACTGTCAGGGCGATACGATCTGGCAACCATCTACAAGGGGCGGGCCTGTGTCTTCGAACTGAAGTACAACGGAATCCTCAGTGAGGCACAGGAGCAGGCGGATCGCAGGCAGTACGGGCGCAGCCTGCTGGTGGAGCTGGAACGAGCACAGGACGCAACTTGCATCGCCCTCAACATCACCAAGACGTACGATGGGGAGATACAGATTGAAGGTTCGCAGCGGTCCGTGAGGGACACAGATGCCACTTGGACGCCTCTGAACTCCGACGAACCGTAAACTCCCGCCACAGTGTTGGGATTCCCACATGGTGCGTTTCGCCATGTTCCTCGCCGCCAGTACTGTGAGCGGTTATTCCAACGCTATGAAGGTTCGTTGCACTACCAGGACTGTACGCGCCGGCAGACGACCGGGTTGTGCCGTCAATGGACGCACTGTCGAACACCGGAGAAGCTCGCGATGACGTACAGCGACAAGGAAATCCGTCGCCGCCGGCAACTGGGCGAGGACAGCGGTTGGGAATTCAAGGAGGTCGTCTTTGCCGGCAATCGCCCCACGGGGCCGAGCCGCGACACCTGGGCGGACGAAATCGCCGCGTTCGCCAACGCGCGGGGCGGGGTGCTGCTGTGCGGGGTCACGGACGACGGCGATGTCCAGACAATGTCCCGCGCTCAGATGGACGAACTGGAACGACTGATAGTCGAAGTGTGTTCGGACTCCATCCAGCCGCCTGTCCGGGTGGACATCTTTCGCCAGGATGCCGCCGAGGGCCAAGCCATCCTTGTAGTCGAGGTGCCTGAGGGTCACGCCCAGCATGACAGTCCCGGAGGAAGTTTCGTCAGGGTCGGCAGTGCCAAGCGGAGAATGACCAGCGAGGAACGGTTGCGTCTGGCTCAGAGGCGGGGTCAGGCCAGATTCCTGTGGTTTGACAAGCAACCCGTGGACGGGACGGGTTTCGGCACTCTCGATGAGGCTCTCTGGAAGCCCTTGCTCAGTGCGGAGGGAGCGGTTGACCCGGAACTGGCCCTGGAGAAAATGGGGCTTCTCACCGAGGACCACAACGGCACCGTCCGGGCCACGGTTGCCGGGGTCCTGCTGTGCTGTGGCGCATCCGAGGATTGGCTCCCCAACGCCTGCATAACCGCTACCCGTTACAAGGGAGGCGACAGGGCATCCGGCCAACTTGACGCGCAGGTCATTGGTGGTCCTCTTGACAAACAGATCAGGGAGGCTTTGGCCTTCACTATGCGGAACATGAGCATCGCGGCCCGGAAAGGGCCTGCCCGTCAAGACCTGCCCCAGTACAGCGAGAAGGCACTGTTCGAGGCCCTGGTCAATGCCGTCGTCCACCGCGACTACTCCATTCGGGGAAGCAGAATCAGGCTCTCCATGTTCGAGGACAGATTGGAGCTCTGTTCGCCGGGCGGATTGCCCAACAATCTCACGGTGGACAGCATCGGTGAGCGACAGTCCACTCGCAATGAAGTCCTGACCTCCGTATTGGGCAGGATGATCGTCGGCAACATAACAGGCGTTGTCGGCAGACAGTTCTTCATGGAGCGTCGCGGAGACGGTGTTCCAATCATCCGGCGTGAAACTCAGGAACTATGTGGTTCGCTTCCCGATTTCCGACTGGTGGACGAGGCGGAGTTGTGTCTCACCATTCCAGCGGCTGTATTGGACTTCACGGAGGCGAACGCCGTCATCTCCGTACGAAGTTCAGGAGAACCGTTGCCCAATGCCAATGTGCTGGTGTTGTTTCCGAACAGGACGTGGAAACACGGAACCACCGACTCCTTCGGGGAAGTCAGTGTGGAACTGCACTCCATACACCTGCCGATGGTTGTGTTTGCTGCCGCTCCGGGCTTTGCCGCGGGGCTTGAGACGGGCTGGATTCCCGAGCACAGGCCACTGGCCCTTGAACTGGCTCCGATGCCGGGGGGTGGTTCCGTCATCTTCCCCGAAGCGACCGGGCACCTTCCAGGCCTGTCCGGGAGGCTGAATCCGATTCGCGACGTCCTTGATCGGACGTATCTCTATGCTTCCAACATCGCTATTGACCACGGCAAACAGCAACCTGTTCACTTCTCCTTGGGTGAGGATCTGCACCTCACCGATGCCGAAGGAAGGGAGGCGATAGTCCGCGTCGTCAATGTGGTGGGCAGGTCTGCGCTTTTGGAATACAGCCCCGTAACCGGAGAGGAAAGCGATGACACCTAGACAGCATGGCCTGCGAAATGCCCGCCTCCCTACCAGAGTCGAACTGTTGTTTAACTCAGGAGTCATATTTATACAGTTGGAGCATTAACTCGACAATTTCCAATATCCACTTGAATTCCTTCCTCCAGTGCCAGGTGAACAAGATCTTCACGTCCGACGGCCGCAGCCAGGTGCAGAACTGTCCTGTCCAATGCATTCCGGCTTGCGCTGCGACCTTTTAATTCCCCTCCAATCGATCCGATACAATGGACTGCCCAACTCCAGCCGGATTTGCCAATCGAGGGAAACTCGCATGCACAACCTGCCCTTCAGCCAGACCGGCCGCTGGTACCGAGGCAACCTGCATACACATTCCACCCGATCGGACGGCCAATTGACTCCTGCCGAGGTCTGTGCCTTATACCGGGAGCAGGGCTATGACTTCATCAGCCTTACCGATCACTTCACGGAGCAATACCGGTTCCCCATCACCGACACGGTGCCTTACCGCACCGCCGGGTTTACCACCATCCTGGGCGCGGAGTTGCATGCTCCGGCGACCAGTCTGGGGGATCCGTGGCATATTCTGGCCGTTGGTTTGCCAGGCGACTTTGCACCGCCGGATGCCGAGGAGACCGGACCCCAACTGGCGGAACGGGCCAAAACCGCTGGCGCCTACGTGGCGGCCGCCCATCCCGCGTGGTACGACCTGACCGATCAGGATTTGCTCTCGGTGCCCGCCGCCGGAGCCTTGGAAATCGTCAATACCACCTGCACCGTACACACCGGCAAAGGGGATAGTACCGGCTACATCGACCGGCTGCTGAGCCAAGGTCACTACTATCAGATCATCGCTACCGACGACGCCCATTTCCGCCCGACACGCCCCGACTGGTGTTCCAACTGGGTGATGGTGCGCAGCCCCAGCTCGGATCCCACGGCATTGCTCGCGGCACTGCACGCCGGGCACTTCTACTCCAGCCAGGGTCCGGAGTTCCTTGAGGTCACGCCGCTGCCAGGCGGCACCGGACTGGCCGTTCGGACATCCCCGGTCCGAACCATTCACCTCACCGGCCGCGGGGCCTCCAACTCCACCGTTGCCGCCGACAGCGACTTCACCACGGCGGAGTTGGATCTGGAGTCAATCAAGGGACCCTTCGCCCGGCTCACCGCCATCGATCACCAGGGGCGCCGCGCTTGGACCAATCCAATCCGCCTCTGAGAAGCCGGTCGGCGTAGAGCATCGGTGACACTTCCCGCCGGCTCCGGGATGCATTCCGCCTTGTGGGAACAATTCCGGCATAGCCGGGTGCTGAAGACCCCGGTGATTTGTCAGGAGTGGGTGGCCTGGCGAATATAGAGCCGGGTGTCGGAGGTGTCCTCCGGTTGTTCATACCCTTTCCAGGCGTAGGGATCGACACCCGCCACCGGAAAGACCCGGCGCATGTCGGCGCGGGCCACGGAACCGCCTTCCTGGGTTTCCGTCCAAGGCAGCAGGGACTCGCAGCTCAGGTAGTGATTGACCAGCACACGCCGATAGCTGGTCTCCGTACGGTTCCTCAGGGACTGATGAAGCAGGTACCCGTTGAAAAAGACCACGCCGCCGGCCTTCACTTCCACCGGGATTTGGGGCGACTCGTCGAACCCGTACGCCATGTCGTCATGGGTGTCGAACTCGTCCGGATCACCATGCTTTTTGGTGTGGTAGAGGTAACCCCGTTGCTGGGATCCCGGCAGCACCCACATGCAACCGTTGTCCACATGGGCGTCGTCAATCGCGATCCAGGCACCAATCAGGGAGCGGTCCCGGGTGGGAATGTAGTTCTCGTCCTGATGCCAGGACTGTCCCGGATAGCCCGGCGGCTTGATGAAGAACATGGACTGCATGCACTTGACATTCCCTGACCAGTGGGCCAGATGGGCTCCCGCAATCTGGCTCAACACCCCGCAGATCCGGGGATGCCGGGTGTACTTCTCCATCACCGGGCTCACGTAGTGCGGCTGGTGAATGGCCAAAATCCGGGAGACCACTTCTTCATCGCTGAGCTCGGCCGGAACGGGCTGGATGGTTTTGTTGGGATAGCCCCCGCGGGCGACCTTGATGATGTCCTGTTTCAGTTCCTCCAATTCGTCCGGGCTCACCAGATCGGGCACCACCAGATACCCGTGCTCGACATAGAAGGCGACCTGCTCCTCATCCACCTCCCGGGGTACGTCAATGCGCGGGCTTGCATACTGGTCTACGGCCATGGAAATGTCTCCTTGGAAATTGGTCTGATGGCGTTGGTTGTCCGGGTGCCTGCGGTCACACCAACGACAGTGTCGGCTCGTGTGCGCCGGGAACCCCGAGACACGCGCCCTTCATGCTTTCAATCCCGATTCCACCAATCCCTCAACATAGTACTTGCCCAAGGCGAAGAATAGAATGGCCAAGGGGATGGACGCAATTGTGTAACCGGAGAACAATGGCCCCAAGCCGGCTCCGGCCGTATCCGCCTGCAGCAGGTAGAGACCCACCGAAATGACTCGCTTTGACTTCGAGCTGATGGCGACGAACGGCCATAGGAAGTCGTTCCAGGCCCCAATGAAATCCAGGACCGCCAGCGTGGCCAGGATGCCGGTGGACATCGGAATCGTGATGTGCCAGATCAGGGCGAAACTGCCGGCCCCGTCAATGCGCGCGGCCTCGAAAATTTCCTCGGGCAAGCCGGCGAAGAACGCCCGCAGCAGAAAGATGCCGAAGATGGAACCGTTGACGATCCGGGGCACGATCAAGGCCCAGTAGGTATCGACCAGGCCGAACTGGGTGTAGACCATGTAGGCGGGTACAAAGGAGAGCACCCACGGCACCAGCAACAGGGCGATGATGGCGTAGTAGATGTGTTCCCGGAAGGGGAACCGCATGCGCGCGAAGACGTAGGCGGAGACAGTGGAGAGCACAACCATGCCGGCAAAGCCGACCAGGGCGACAAAGAAGGTGTTCAGGATGTAGCTCCCGATCTGCTCCCAGGCGGCCATGTAATTCAGAATTCGGAGGGGAAAGCTGACGGTCCACCGTTCGTGCAGGTACTGCAGGGGGTTCTTGAACGACACCACCACCATCAGGTAGACGGGGATGATGGACAGGAACAACATCGCCGCGATCGCCGCATGCACCCCGATCCGGGGACGGCGCCAGGAACGGGGTCCGGACGCCGGCTGGAGGCGGACTGCCGTGGGTGGTGGTTTAGTGTCCCGAGTCATGGCGATGGACATGGCCCCTACTGGTAGTGGGGCCGCAATGTCTTGTTGATCAGGAAAATCAGGGCCAATCCCAGGATGAACAGCAACAGGCCGATGGCCGACGCGTAGCCAAATTGCCCGGTGTTGAAGGCCCGGGTGTACATCGTCATGCCGGGCACGCTGGTGACGTACCCGGGTCCGCCCCGGGTCAGCACCAGAATGATCTGGAAGCTTTGGGTCGCGCCCAGCATGGCCAGGATGACCAGCAGGCGGACCTGGCCCATAACCAGGGGCAGGTCCATGGACACCACGCGGCGCAGCCAGGAACATCCGTCCAGCAGGCAGGAATCGAATACGGAAGAGGAGATTTGACTCAGCCCTCCCAGGAAGATCAGGGTTCCGATGGACGCCACCCAAGGGAAGTTGACGGCCATGATGGCGTACAGGGCGGTCTTGGGGTCCCCCAGCCAATCGCGGGCCAAAATGTCAAGGCCGACGGCTTCCAGGAAATCGTTCAAGGGACCGAGGCCCGGGTCATAGATGTGGCTCCAGAGCAGCATGGCCACGATCTGGGGCACGAGCATGGGCAACACCACCAGGAACCGGTAGAACTCCTTGGTGGTGGCCGACCGAATGGCGAAGATGAGCTCGGCCATGACAAACGGCATGCCCACATGGGCGAACAAGGAGTACACCAGGAACCGCGCCACGTTGGCGAATTCGCGGCCGGACTCCGGGTAATGCAGGAGATAGTGGCTGAAATTCTCCAGCCCCACGAACGCGGCTTCACGAGTGGGACGCCATTCGAAGAAGGCCCGCGAAAGCCCCAACAGGGGAGGGTAGTAATTGAAGATCAGCAGCAATACGACGACGGGTGCCAACAAGGCGTACGCCAACCAGGAGCGGCGCACATTGGCCCAGGTTATGGTGTCCCGGCTGTCAGTTTCGAGCCGCCTATCCTCCGCGGGAGCGGAGAACACGGACTCGGGCAAATCTGCGCGTGCCATTCAGGGAATAGGGTTCGGGTGAGGATCGCCGGTTCGCGGCCCTAGGCATCCGGAGTTGCGAGCGGCACAACCACCAAGTGGCGCTTCCCCACCTCCACCAGCCGACCGACATTGATGTCCATGGCGTAAATCTTGGCCTCGTCGTGAGGGTCGTACACGCTTGCCGGGTTGGGGGTGTAGACGGTTTGGGCCATCCCCTCCTCGTCCGTGATCACCCAATCGGGGATCACCAGGCCGCTGCCGGTGTCGATCCACAACTGCACCAGGTCGCCGGCGCGCGGTTGACCGTGTTCCGTGACCCGCAGGGTGATGACGGTGGCACTCTTGCCATCCGCCACCACCCGCGGCGGATCCAGCCAGGATTCGATGACTACATCGTCCAAGCGGGCCTTGGAAAGAGCCCAGTCGGATCCCGCAACCACCAGCAGGGCCGCCAGCGATCCCGCGACAATCAGCCGCCAGGGAATCATGGAGCTGGCCAGCCAGGTTGCGGTTTTTACGAATCCTTCAGTTCCTCCAGCGAAGCGGCATACCGATCGGCGCCGTCGCTGGTTTCCTGATGCTGGCGCGCGAAGAATGTTTCGTCATCGATTTGCCCGCTGGCCCAGGCCACGAACACCTTGCGCAACTCGTTGAAGTGGGTGTTGTCAAAGTAGAGGGCTTCGCCCCACCACGCGATCTGGTACTGCCACTGGGGCACCTTGAACGAGGCCACCTCGGAGAACAGCGGCCCCAAGGGAGCGTCGACAGTGGCCGGGATGCCGTATTGGTTCTCGTTGACCAGGAACGCGTTGTTTTCCGGTTCCGTGATCCACTGGAGCCAGGCCACCGCCTCGGCCATGGAATCGTTTTGCTCGACCGCGTCCCGGATGATGGCGGTGTCCGGACCGTTGATGGCGGTCACCAGGTCATAGGGAACCTTGCCGTCGCCAGGGGTAAAGGTTGGGGGCGTGTTCCCTGCCGGGAAATCGGCGTCGGTGACGTACGGGGGCGGAATCATGGCGCGGTCGAAGGTGATCAGCGGATCGTTCATCTGCCGCGAAAACTCCCAGGCACCGGTGGTGCGGATACCGATTTCGCCGTTGCGCCACATGGAATCGAGGTCCGCCGTAGCCCAGCCGTCAACCCATGTGTCGCTCAGCTGCTTGAATTCCAGCCAGGCGGTCCGGTAATCGTCGGTCAGGGGGCCGATGAGGCCGTCGCGGAAGGCCGGCAACGCTTCTTCGGCTCCGACGAACAGGTCCCCGTTCGTGTCCATGACCGCACATTCGTCCTGCAGCATGGACACAAGCAGCTGCAGGGCAACCGGCCACACGTTGCCGTCCTGGGCTTCGGGAGGCCACGGCGACAAACCACTGCCGGCTTCCTTCAGCGCCTGACAGACCTCCTTTTGCTCGGTCCAGGTCGCGGGTGCATCCATCCCGATTTGGTCGAGCCAATCCTGGTTGTAGGCCAATCCCACTTCCACACCGGGATATGGGTGCTGGACTGGCGCACAATAGGTCTTGCCGTCCCCGAACACCAACGACTGCATCAACGTGGGATAGAAGGAATCGTTCCAGGAATCATATTGCGGCGCGAATTGATTCTTCTCGGCCAGATGGTCGTCGATAGGGATGGTCCATCCATTCTGAATGGGGATTTCGTGCAACGGCCGCACCACCTGCGGTGCGTTGCCCGCGGCGATGAGGGGCGTGAACCAGGTGGGCCAAAAGGCATCCCCGGAGACGCCTTCGGGGACCTCGGGGAACGGTACCCACTCAATCTCCACATGGGGGTAATGTTCCTTGAAAGCCTCGGCCAGAATGCGCGGCGCATTGGTCACGAACGGGTTCTCGGCGGACCGTTCCGTGTGTTCGGAGGGGGTATAGCAATTGACCCGAAGCAGTTTCGCCTCGACGGTCATGCCGTCCTCCGCCGCAGCCGGCGCCTCTGCCGCCGGGGCACAGGCTGCCAGGATCGCCAGACTGCCCGCAGCGCCGGTCATGGTCAGGAATGTTCGTCTTCCAACTGTTTGCTTCATCTTGTTCTCCTTTGCCGGGGACCCCAACTGTAGATGAGACGCTGCGCAGACACGCCTGTCAACACCCAAGGCTGCGAGGTGACTTCACGAAATTGCGGCTCAATTTAACCCTCCCCAAAAACGGCCCCAAATCGACCTACACGGAACCTGTCGCGCCTTGAGGTGCTGCGACCATTGCGCCGGCTGGCACCGGCATGGCACGGTGCCCCGGATGGTGACCGACTTCGGAAAAACGGACCTTGACGGTCCATCACCATCGCGGCCAAGTCTGCGGTCGCACAGTGACCGTAGCTGCTACGGACTTGCGTTGTCTTCCTGCCTGCACGGCCTGAAGCCGGGCCATGGGGGCGTGGCGGGCCACCCGATGCCTGCCCCTGTTGCGGCAGCCGCGCCTGATAGTGCAACGGGCACCCATCTCCGCCCCCTGATAGTCTTGGGTCCGGGCTGCGGGGTGGGTGTCTTCATCCTGTGGCGGTACGTCCCGCAGGTGGCCGAGTACCTGCCGCATCACAGGTTTTTCCGGGTTGTAGCATGCGTACAACTTGCCCTCGGAGAGCGACCACTGCAAGGTCAAGGGGCAAGGGCGCAACCAGCTGCGGGCGGTCGAGCAGAAGCACCGGGCCAAGGACCACACCCACAAGGCCCATGCCATCCAGTGCAACAACCTTGGACACCAACAGCGGCACCGGCGGCAGACCCTGTACCATAAACAGGTGCGCGATCACCTCTGCCAGGCCGCCCATACCGTCGTGGGCAAGGGCATCATGGCGGACGCCCTCACTTCGATGTCTCGCCGTTGGCCTTGGTCAATCCAGCCTACACTGCGCAAATCGACTCCTGGACGGGCCTGTTGCAGGGCACGCGTCGCGGGGACCGGTTTTACTGTCTCGAAGGGGCTGTGCTGGACGCGGACACCAATACCGCCTGCAACATTCTGGCGAGGCTGTACCACGACGGGATTGGGTTGTACACGCCCTACCGGAGAGGTGAAAGCCCTGCTCGCGGAACGAACCGGGGCAGCGAAGGGGACTGTCCGCCCCGGACTCGAGTTGCGGGGGCATGCAACAAAGCCCCCATTAACCGAGAGCGGATGCTCCGCGCCGATGCCGAAGGGTGCCGGTTAATAGGAACATTTCCGCCTCCCCCTACAGTACCTCCTCGCATTGAGCCACTATCCGACCGTTGGACAGCACAATTCCATCCTCACAACGGCATTCGATGCGACCCGCATCGAATTGCTCTGCGTAGAGGTTGGCGTACAGACCATCCCGGGTCAACAGTTCCTGATGGGTGCCCTGTTCAACGATACGCCCCTGATCGACCCCAAAGATCACATCGGCGGACATGATGGTGGATAGCCGATGTGCGATGGCAATCGTGGTGCATCGATCCATCAGAGGTTCAAGGGCTGCCTGAACGTAACGCTCGCTGGCCGTGTCCAAGGCGGAAGTCGCCTCATCCAGAATCAGGATTCGGGGATCATGGAGGATCACGCGGGCAATGGAGAGACGTTGCCGCTCTCCGCCGGAAAGGCGATAACCGCGTTCGCCCACGACCGTATCGTAGCCATCGGGAAACTGCATGATGCGCTCATGGATAAAGGCAGCCCGAGCGGCTTCTTCCATCTCATCCCGGGTGGCATCCGGGTTGCCGTAAAGAAGGTTGTCGCGCAAGCTGGCATGAAACAGATAGCTTTCCTGTGTGACGTAGCCAACCAGGTCGGCCAAGGATGCCAGCTGAATGTCCCGCACATCGTTGCCATCAATCAGTACGGCCCCTTCCGTTACATCGTACAGACGGGGAATGAGATACGAGATCGTGGTCTTGCCGGCCCCGCTGGGACCAATGAATGCCGCCAACTGCCCAGGCTCAATCCGGAAGCTCACGTCGTCCAGTGCCCACCGTTGTTCCGAGTCTCGACCCTGACTGCCGTGGTCCGTTGCCTCGGCCCGAGCCTCATATTCCAATCGCACCCGGTCAAAGGTAATCCGGCCCTTCACGGCATGACGGTCGAGAGGCAAGGCGCCAGGCGCATCCACGATCTCGGGCTTGATGTCCAGATAGCCAAATATGCGCTCGAACAAGGCCAACGACGACTGCAGCTCGACGGATACCTGAAGCAGACTGCCTATGGGGAAAAACAGACGCGACTGCAGCGTGGTAAAGGCCACGATGGTGCCCGACGTGATGCCCGAGGGAGCATCGCCCCTGAGGAGATAACCCGCTATCACATAGACCAGAACAGGGGCAAGCGAGAAGAAAATTTGCATCACGGTGAAAAAGGCCTGCCCCGTCATCTGGCGACGAATGGTCAGGTCGGCCAGACGCTGGTTCTGTCGGTGAAAGCGTTCAATCTCCTGGTCCTGGCGTCCAAAGAGCTTGGCGAGCATGATGCCGGAGATGGACAGCGTTTCCTGGGTGATGGCCGTCATGTCCGCCGCCGTCTGCTGGGCCTCCGCCGAGACCGCCCGCCGCCGTGCCCCAACCGTCTTCGAAAGCAGGGCAAAGACGGGCACGGTTGCGATGGACACCAACGCAATTTCCCAGGACAGGATGAACATGGCCACCAGGGTGCTGATAAAGACGACACTGTTGGACAGGACATTGGACACCGTGCTGGTGACCACGTTTTGGATGCTGCCTACATCATTGGCCACGCGCGACTGGATTTCACCGGTGCGGGTGTTCGTGAAAAAGCTGAGAGGCAGCATCTGGAGATGTGTATAGAGCCTGTCCCGCAGATCCCGCATGACCTGCTGGCCTATCCGATTGGTAAAGAGAGTCTGCACAACACCCAGACCGCCGTTCAGCACCGTAATGCCCGCCATGATGCTGGCGACAAGCCAAAGCAATGAGAGATTGGGCTCCCCTTCGGGTGGGAAAAGCGCCGAGTCGAACACAAACCGAATTAGTACGGGATTCACCACCCCCAGCCCGGCGGTAATCAGGATCAGGATGCCGACAAGGCCGACTCTGACCCAGTAAGGCTGGAATGTTCCGGCAATACGATGTACCAGGCCCTGTCTGGTGGCGACATCCTCAGGTCGTTGGTTGTTGTCATTCATACTTGGTTTTCCCGAAACCTGCAGTGTTCCAAGCTGGATTGCAAGGGGCCTCCGGATGGTTCAGGCCAATCTCGGCCAAGAAGGCATCCATTGAGGCGCATGGTGTCCGTTGAACCAACCCGTCGCCTTTTTGACAGCTTCCAACGTCCCGGGCAAAGCGTGGTGACAATGTTGTGACCGCTCTGACCCAACAACACGGGTGATGCCCTACCTCTTGAAATATGGTAGCAGTAATGCTATCATTTCCCTGGTGGACAAAGTACTGGCGAAAATCAGACGGAACCCGAGGAACGTCCGGTTTGGCGACCTCCGCAAGGTCTGCGACCACTACTTTGGGCAGCCTAGGGCGAAAGGCAGCCACTTGTTCTACAAGGTGCCTTGGCAAGAGGAGCCGCTGGTCAATATCCAGCCAGTGAGAGGGCATGGCCAAGCCCTGTCAGGTACGACAGGTGCTCAAGGCGATCGACAACTTGGAGGAGTGAATTGCGATGAACGGACATGACCGTTATACCTATCGCGTCATCTGGTCCAATGAAGATGAGATGTACGTGGGCCTGTGTGCGGAGTTCGGGTTGCTCAGCCACTTGGACGACACGCCTGAAGGGGCCTTTGCAGGCATCAGGGATGTGGTGGCGTTCGCTGTGAACAGCTTGCAGGAGGATGGCGAGCCGATTCCGGAGCCGCTATCCACACGACGATTCAGCGGTACCCTCACCCTCCGTGTTCCCCCCGAGACCCATCGTGCCCTGGCGATGGATGCAGCCGAAGCAGGCGTCAGCATGAACCGCTTGGCCGCAGAACGGTTGGCACTCCGTCGTTGAGAATTTTGTGGTCCCACTCCTGCTACAGTGGTGCTTGTTGCAGGTCACAACGAACTGATGTGAACTCCTCCCGCCTGGAACTGCTCATGGCGTTGTAACGACCTTGTAGCCGCCCTGGTCCAAGAATGCGGATGACGCAATCCCACCCAGTACGGCTTGCCCTGCCCGGGCAATCCTTCACTGTTCTCGAGTTCCTGGGGATGGATCCGCTAGACCGTTAGACCGCTCATGCTCGTCACAGGTTCAGGTCCCGGCACTCTCATCTCGTGCAACTGCCGGCAACTGCGCAGTTTGTAGTCCCGCAACTCCTCCAGTCCGTACTCCCGGGCCAAAGTTCGCGCCGAGACAACAGGATCCAGGCTGCGCAGCACAAACCACTGTTCCCGTTCAAGCCACTGCTCCATTTCGATGGTTTCGCCGTGCTCAGCCAGCAGTTGATCCCTCTTCTCGATATTGAAATTCTCGTGATAGATGCCGCGGTCGAGATCCAGTATCGTACGGGTCACATGCAGGCCCTCCGACTTCTCGTAGAGGATTTCCTCGCCCGTGATGTCGTACACAATGCAGTCGCGCGTGAAAGTGGAAGTCAGGATGTAGTAGTGGTGATTCAGGGCGTGGGCCTGTAATGCGCGCCCCGCGGAATAGGCACTGGGCCATACGACCAGATCCGCTCCGCCTTCCGCCAACGCCTGCCACACATCGGGAAAGTTCACGTCAAAGCAAATCGCAATGCCCAGGCGGCCGAAGTCGGTTTCCACAACCTGTGGTACGGAGTCAATGACATCCACCGGTGGGTTGGCATCGAATTCCGACCAGTACGGGTAAACCTTGTCGTAGACATACGCAATATTCCCACTACGATCCAGCAACACGGCTGAATTCAGGCGAAAACCGTCCTGTTGCCGATCAATGGGACAGACGATGTAAACGTTGTGCCGCCGGGCCAGTTCCGCCATGATGGAGACCGTAGGCCCCTCCAGGGTTTCCGGCTGATCCCTGCTCTGATCATTGCAGGTTTCGGGCAGGACTATCAGGTCGGCGCCCCGTATGCCTTCCTCGTCAACCCGCCTTACGACACGGGCCCATGGATCCTGATGGAATCCCAGACTTACCACCCTCACCTTGCCTGATATCTGCATCTCCCTTTCCCCTGCATCACTTGGTCAAGGCCCCTTGGAATTGTATGGGATCCGCCTCCACCTATGGTTGGGACACTTTTTGAGGCCTGAGCCGGCGTGGCGGGCCGTTCACCCCGATGCCAGAGGGGACGGGCACTTTTCCACTGACACGTCGATGGGATCCGCCTGCGGGGACCCTGCAGGTTGGCGACGTCTTGAGACGTCGTCGACAGGGCAACCAATCGCCGGGCATGTTCCGATCGACATTGCGGCGCCTGATATCACGCAGCGAAAAGCGCCTTATGGGACGCAGGGAACCGGCCCGTCTACAGCGGGTGGATATCCGTGCCAACACAAAAGAATCCGCGCTGCTTTTTGGACGTTTGACGGCTCTCGCGAGAAGTGGCACCATGATTCATTCCGTCCGCCTGAAAGGGCAAGGAGATACACCATGAACGGCACTGTACGCTTCTCTCGCAGAAGTTTTTTGCGCGCCGCCGCTACATTGTCAGGCGGGGCCCTGTTGGCAGCCTGCGCCCTGCCGGATACCGGCACCGGCATGGAGGCCGAAACAACGGAACCCGTGGTGCTGGAGGCATTGTGGGTCGCTCAGACGGCATTGGTTGAGTATTTCGAAAACTATTCAGCCACGATCTTCAGCCCTCAAAACGACGGCGCGATGGTGGAGTTCACGCTGGCACCCGGCAACGAAATTCCCCAGAAAATGCTGTCGGGCATCGCGGCCGGAGATCCTGCGGATCTGTTCCGGGTCGTGAACGTCGCGGAATTCACGCAACTGGCTGCCAATGACATCATCCTGGCACTGGACGATTTGATTGACCGGGACGGGTACCAGGACTACATCGACACCTTCATCCCGGGCACGGTGGAAACCTTCAACTTCAATGGCATCCAATACGGCATTCCCTTCGGAGCCCATCCCAGTTCCCAATACCTCTTCTACAACAAGACCGCCTTGAACGACCAGGGCATTGTGCTGGACGACCCCGGCTGGTCCTGGGCCGATTATGTCGAGGTGGCCAAGACGGTCACGGACCCGGACAACGATGTGTTTGGATCCTGGGTGCGGGCCAACTTCGAAGGCTATATGGTCGGCGTCCGCTCCATGGGCGGCGACCTGCTCAACGAGGATGGCACGCAGTCCCAGATCAACTCGGACGAAGCCTGGGAGTTCTGGAACCTGGTGTATGCGCTGATCAACGAACACAAGACGACCGTGCAGCCCACGGACGTGCGGGATTGGAAACCGCCTTTCGCGGAACAGAAAATCATGATGGCCAACGACAACGGCTACCGCGAATCATTCCTGCGCGAGATGGTCCAGGACTTCGAGTTCGACACCTTCCTAATTCCCAACATGGGCGATGTGCCGCGCGGCGGACTGGTGGGCGACATCTCCGCCATCACCGCAGCCTCCAGCCACCACGATCTCGCATGGGAATGGGTGAAGGGCACCTTGGCCACGGAAGAGGGCATCAAGCGCGTGCAGAACGCCCGCTTCATTCCCCTGCCCACGGAAGCGGCCCTGCTCCATGAAGACGCCATGGTCAGCCACCAGTACGAGTTCTACGTGCGGCAGTGGATCAACGAACCGCCGCTCCCGGCCCCCACGGCGGGCAATGGGCGCACCAGCGATGTCTTCAGCACGCTGCAACGCGGTATGGAAGCGGCCTGGCTGGCCACCGAACCGCTGACGGACGTCGTCAACAGCGTGGACAAGGAGATTCAGGACATTCTCGACATGCCACCGGCCTAACCGGGGAGGGCTCCCCCGGTCGAGGAGAAGGTTCCCGGCTCGGGTACCCCCGGGACCGCAGGGTCCCGGGGGCTGGAGCCGCGCGCATCAACCTGCCTGGCCACGGAGAGTCAACGACCGGCGATCGGAGGCCATGTCCCATCGCACCATGCACGGCGCACCGACACGGGAATCCTTGACCGCCCGCATCTCCCGCCCTTTCCGGCTGGGAGTACTGGGTTGGTACGAAGCCCGGTGGGGGCTGTTCTTCATCACCCCTTGGATTCTGGGCTTCCTGCTGTTCCAGTTCGGACCCATGCTGGCCTCCGTCTACTTCTCCTTCACCGACTACAACGTGCTGCGTCCGGCGCGGTGGGTTGGGCTGGACAACTACCAGTACATGGTCACGACCGATCCCCGGTTCTGGAAAGCCATCCAGGTCACCGTCTACTACGTGGTGCTGCGGGTGCCGCCGACCATTGTGGGGGCCCTGATCTGTGCCATCATCCTCAATCAGTCAATTCGGGGACGAGTGGTCTACCGCACCCTGTTCTTCATTCCTTCCATCACCCCGGGCGTGGCCGCCATTTTGGTGTGGACCTGGGTCCTCAACCCCCACTACGGCCTGTTGAACTACACGCTGGACCAGGTCGGGATTGAGGGACCGTCCTGGCTGGGCGATCCGGATTGGGCCGTGCCATCGCTCGTCATGCTGGGCGTCTGGGGTTCCATTGGGGGGACCAGTGCCATCATCTTCCTGTCGGCCCTGCAGGACATCCCGGAATCGCTGGTCGACGCAGCCCGGGTGGATGGCGCCACCTGGCTCCGCGAGCAACTGCACATCACCATCCCCCTGTTGACCCCCGCCATATTCTTCGTGTTGGTCCTGACCATCATCGGCACGTTCCAGGCCTTCACGGCCGCGTTCGTCAGCACCAACGGCGGGCCTGCCTATGCCACCTACTTCCTGGTGCTGCATCTCTATGAACGCGCGTTTCAGAGCTTCCAGATGGGGTACGCGTCGGCCCTGGCCTGGGTGCTGGTGGCGTTTCTGCTTGTGTTCACCTATCTGCAGATCCAGGGGTCCAACCGCTGGGTGCACTACGGAGGGGATTGAACCTCGATTGCGCAGGTATGTCCTCGTCCCTCCCCGTCGTACGCAGCGCGCTGCGTACCTTCGCCATCTACGGTGTCTACATCGGGGCATCGATTCTGTTTGTCATACCGTTTGTCTGGGCCCTGTCCGGCTCCCTGAAAAACCCATACCAACTCGAGTTGTTTCCGCCGGAGTGGATCCCGGACCCGGTGTTGTGGCGCAACTATGCCGAGATCTGGACCATCGTGCCCCTGGGCCGCTTTATGTGGAATACCTTCTTCATCGCCGTGCTGTCGCTGGTTGGACAGCTTTTCACAGCCTCAATGGTGGCCTATGGCTTCGCCAAGTTCCGATTTCCCGGACGGGATGTGCTGTTTCTGTTGATGCTGTCAACCCTGATGCTGCCTATCCACGTCAGCCTCATTCCTCGCTTCGTGCTGTTCTACAAACTGAAATGGGTGGACACGTTTCTGCCCCTGATTGTGCCCAACTATTTCGGAGGCAGCGCCTTCGCCATATTTCTGCTGCGGCAGTTCTTTCGCAACCTGCCCAAGGAGATGGACGACGCGGCGCGCATTGACGGCGCGGGATACTGGCGCATCTTCTTTCAGATTCTGCTGCCCCTGTCCCGTTCCGCGTTGATCGCGCTGACAATCCTCGGCTTTTTGGCGGACTGGGAGGATTTTCTGCAGCCGCTCATCTACCTGCAGTCCACGGAAAAGCTCACGGTATCCATCGGACTCCGCTTCCTGGCCGTGACCGCCAGTTCCGACATCTCGGGGGACCCCACCACCCATCTGCTGATGGCCGCCTCCATCGTGTCGTCGTTGCCCCCGATCCTGCTCTATGTCGTGGCGCAGCGGCAACTGGTGCAAGGTTTGGTTCTGACGGGATCCAAGGGATGAGGGTGTCCATTCCAGCCCAAGTCCTGATCACCAATGGAACCGCCCATCCATGCCCGGTCCCTCCCCGTCTCCCGATATTGTCCTGATCCTCACGGATCAGTGGAACCCGCGCATGATGGGCTGCTACGGCGATGCCACGGTGCGCACCCCCCACCTGGACCGATTGGCGCGCGCAGGGATGCGCTTCGACAATGCCTATGCCTCCTCTCCGGTGTGCATGCCTGCCCGTTGTTCCCTCGTGAGCGGCCAGTTTCCGCACCGGCACGGGTTTTGGAACAACTTCACGGGGCTCAAGTTCCCGGCCGACCGGGTGACGCTGTTCCACGCGTTGAGGGAGCAGGGCTACACCACGGCCAAGATCGGCAAATACCACCTCTTCAATCCGGAAGCGGGCGAAGATCATCGGGACCACGGGGATTACTACGACGCGCTGGGCCTGGACTGGGCCCAGGAGTTGCCCACCCCGTACATGGGGCCCTATCTCCGCAACGAGTACACCCGGTTCCTGGCGGAGAGGGGGATGCTCCAACCCTACATCGACGACATTGCCGAGCGGTTCGTCGGGGGCGACCATCATGTCGTGCGGCCTTCCTGCCTGGACCCCGATGAGCACATCGATGGCTATGTGGCTCGGCAGGCGGAGCGGTACATCAAGGCCTGCACCCGGGAACGGCCCATGTTTCTGTGTGTCAGCTTTCCGGGTCCCCACACGCCCTTTGACGCCCCGCGGCCGTACAGCGACATGTACGACCCCGAATCCATGACCTTGGCCCCCAACGTACCGGCCACAACCAGCCAAGGCCATGATCACGTCCACATCCGGCGGATGCAGGCCAACTACTTCGGGAAGCTCACACACCTGGACGATCGCGTCGGCGCGCTGTTGCAGGCACTGGACCGACGGGGCAACCTGGCCAACACGCTGGTTCTGTTCGCCGCCGATCACGGCGAGTATCTGGGCAGTCACGGACGACACGGCAAGGGCGACTTCCACGAGGAATCCGCGCGCATCCCCCTGTTAATGCACTGGCCGGAGCGGATCCGACCGCACCGGACATGTGCCGCTCCGGTCAGTTGGCTGGACCTGTACGCCACCGTGCTCCACGCCGCGGGCAGGGACGACCACTCGACCCCAAGCCGGGAGTCCCTGCTTCCCCTGGCCACATCGGCCTGCGAGCCGATGCGCGAGGCCGTGTTCTCCGAGATTGGGAACCGCCAAGGTTTCAACTTCATGGTGCGGGTCGGAGACCACAAGTGGTTCCTCACCAACGGCGTGGAATCCCTGTTTCATCTGTCCTGCGATCCCTACGAGCAGCACAATCTGGCCGAGGAAGCCGGCACCTCCGATCTGCGGCTTGACATGCGGGAGCGTCTGCTCCAATTTCTCATGTCCGATCAGCAAAACCACGCAGCGGGCTATCTGCCGTTGTTTCAGCGCATGGGCCTGCAGGTGTCCGGACAGGTGGATGCCTACGCCTTTCTTCGCAGCCGGTTCAGCCGGATTCACGGCCTGGAGCCTTGACCCGACCTGTTGCCAAGCACGACCAATAGCCATGACACCCACGGAAGTTACCAAAATCCAGTTTGCCGGTCCGGGTCGGGTGCAGGTGGTCACGGAGCCAATGGAGTTCGTCCTGGCACCTGACGAAGTGCTGTTGCAAACACGGTTCAGTCTTGTGAGCACCGGCACCGAAACCGCCAAGCTGACCGGTCTGCAGGAAGTGACCTATCCCTTCGACACCGGGAACCGCGCGTGCGGGACGGTGGTGGCCTGCGGCTCCGATGTCCGGAATATCCGGGTTGGCGACGTCGGGTTCAGCTACACGCCCCACTGGAGCCGTGCCCCGGCCCGACGGCTGTTCGTCAAGGCTCCCCGGGAAGTGCCGCAGCTTCACGTTCCCTTCGCGGGCATGGCCTCCGTGGGCATGACGGCGCTGCGCGTGGGCCAGGTGGAATTGGGGGATCAGGTAGTGGTCGTGGGCCTGGGTCTGGTCGGCATCCTGACCGCCCAGCTGTGTCGGATCGCCGGTGCCCACACCGTGGGGGTGGACATGAAGCCGTCGCGCCTGCGGTTGGCCAAGGCCTGCAATCTGCCCGATCCCATCGATGCCAACCTCCCCGATGTCAAGGCACGCATTCTGGAGGCGACGGCAGGTCGGGAACCGGATGTGGTGATTGAGGCATCGGGCACCCCTGAAGGAGCGATCCAGGCCCTGCAGCTCACAGGATCACAGGGAGAGGGCAACGTGGTCCTTTTGGGTTCGCCCCGCCGCAGTCTGGACACGGATGTCACGCCTCTGCTCAATCGGGTGCATCTGTGGCGCGGAGGCTCGGTAAATTTGCTGGGGGCCCATGAATGGCGCTATCCCCTGCACCGGGATCCGTTTCACAAGCATTCGATCGAACGCAACATCGAGGTCGTCTTCCAGCTTATGGCCGAGCAGCGACTGTGCCTCGAACCGCTCATCTCCCATGTGGCTCCACCGGAGCGCGCACCCGAGGTGTTCGCGGACTTGATCGACCAACCGGACACGATGGTGGCGGCCCTGTTTGATTGGACAGCGACAGACCATCGCCCCGGGTGACGGAGAACGAACTCCCACAGCGGATGCGGGGCGCGATCGAGTCCTGCCGTCGACCATGGATGGTGTCCTTTCCAACCACCGCCCTGACTTGGCGCGTAATTTTGTGAATTCCTCGGATCCGGGCCAGCCGGGCCGGAAGGTAGTGTCAGCCCTTGAGTCCGCTGAAGGCGATGCCCTGGACAAAGTAGCGTTGGGCGGCGAAGAACACAATCAGGACGGGGACCGTGACCACCACCGACGCTGCCATCAGCAGATGCCACTGGGTACCGTAGTATCCCTTGAAATGGGCCAGGCCCAGCGCCAGTGTTTTCTTGGCGGGCGTGTTGATGTAGATCAGCGGTCCCATGAAGTCGTTCCACGTGCCCACGAAGGTGAAGATGACCGCCGTGGTCAGCACCGGTTTGGACAGGGGCAGGACGATGCGCCCGTAAATGCCCAGTTCGGAGCAGCCGTCCATCTTGGCGGCTTCGCACAGTTCGTCGGGAATGGTGCGAAAGAACTGCCGGAAGAGGAAGACGAAGAAGGCGTTCCCGCCGAAGAAGAGCGGGACCAGCAGCGGCCAATAGGTGTCAATCCAGCCCAGGTAGCGGAAGATGATGAATTGCGGGATCAGCAGCACTATCTGCGGCAGCATGAGTGTCGCCAGGGCGAAACCGAACAGCAGCTCGCGTCCCGGAAAACGGAACTTGGCGAAGCCATACCCGCAGATGGACGCGCTGCCCACAGTGGCGATCTCGCCCACGACGACCAGGATGAGGGTGTTGCGGAAGAACAGATGAAAGGGATGCTCCTGCATCGCGCGCGTGTAGTTCTGCCAATGCAGGGGGTTTGGGATCCACTGGGGCGGGTAGAGCCAGATATGGGCCTCGTCCTTCAGGGAACTCGTGGTCATCCACAGGAAGGGGGTGGTCAGCATGACGGCACCCAGCACGAGGACGGCATACAGCCAGACGCGGTGGATCCGGGCCTGGCGGCGCAGGGAGGCGCCTGCGGGCATCGTGCGGGTACCCATGGCGGCCCTCTCACGAACCCAGGTAGTACACGTCCCGCCCGAAGTAGCGGAAGACCACGAGGGTCAGGGCCAGAATGATGAAGAACAGCACCCAGGCCATGGCGGAGGCATAACCCATTTTGAGGTACTCGAAGGCGTTGCGGTAGAGGTGCAGCACGTAGAAGAGGGTGGAGTTGTTGGGGCCGCCGGCAGTGATGAGATACCCGGCGGTGAACACCTGAAACGAGGCGATCATGTTGATCACGAAGTTGAAGAAGATGACCGGGGTCATTAGGGGAATCGTGATGCGGAACAGCCGGTGTCGCGAACCGGCACCGTCGATCTTGGCCGCCTCGTAGAGTTCCGGCGGAATGCCCTGCAGCCCGGCCAGGAAGATGATCATGGTGGCGCCGAAGCCCCACAGGGACATTACTATCAGCGCCGACAACGCGATGTCCGGATCCTGCAGCCAGAGGACCTTGGGCAGGCCCATCGTGCGAAGCAGCCAGTTGATCAGCCCATACTCGGAATTGAGCAGCCAGGACCAGAGCACGGCATTGGCCACGGGCGGCACCAAGGCGGGCAGGTAGTACAGGACGCGGATGACATACATCGTCCGGGAGCGGCTGAAGTTCAGCAGCAGGGCCGTGGCAAAGGCGACGAGCAGGTTCAGGGGCACTGCGGCCACTGTGAAAATCACGGTGACCTTCAGGGACTGTCCGACGAGCCGGTCCCGAAACAGCGAGATGAAGTTGTCAAGACCGACCAAAGTCGGTGGGCGCAGCAGTGTCCAGTCCGTCAGGCTGATGTACACCGCTGCGAGCATGGGCACAATGAACCAGAGAACCGTGCCGAGCAGGATGGGGGAAACGAAAACGAACCCCCACAAGGCCTCCCGCCGATTAAAGGAATGGCCCGGGCCTGCCCGACGCGCTCCGCCGGCCTTGAGCATCATGGACCGGCAACGCTGCGAATGCCGTGGGTTCCGATGGGTGGGCCCGGGCCACCGGGTCCTACGACCGGTTGCGCCAGTCTTCGATCACCTGGTTCGCTTCCGCCACTGCCGCGGGCAGGGCATCGACGGCCTGGGCCTCGCCAATCCAGACGGTGTCCAGGGCACTGGAGACAATGCCGTTGGCTTCCCAGAACCCCGGCCCCATGTACATGGTGTGCCCATACTGGTTGACATAGTCGAGGGCAATCATTTCGTAGCCTTCGGGATGGACATCGGCGTTGAGCCAGGAGGCAACCCCCTCCGGCGTGGCCAGGCTGGTGTGGGTCGGCAACCACAGTCCGCCTTGGCACATGGTCTTCTGATAGAAGTCGCCGGACAGGAAGGCCACAAACTCCCATGTGGCATCGGGTTGCTTGCCGCCCGCCGCCATGACCTGGTTATGGGCCTGGATATCCGTGTACCGGGTTTGCATGTACGGCAGCACACCGGTGCCATAGTTGAACTCCAGGGGCTGGATGCGCAGCAGGTTCCAGGAACCGTCCGCGATCATGGCCAGCCTGCCGGAACCCAAGGCTTCCAGGTTGTTCATGCCGATCTCGGAGAAGAAGGCGCCGTGCGGGGCCACATGGTGGACATTGACCAAATCCGCCACCATCTGGACTGCCTGCATGGTTTCGGGGGAATCGAACTGGAAGCGTCCGTCGGGTGCCGGCGCCGTGTACCGCCCGCCATTGGAGCCGATGGCCGCGTGCAACGGAATGAACCAAGTGGGCCACTGGACCCCGTGTTGCTCGATGTTGTCGGCGTCGAAACCGGCGTCGTCCGGATGCCGGCCGTTCGAGTCAAGGGTCAAGGCCTTGGCTACCGTCAAGAACTCATCCCAAGTCCAAGCCTCTTCGGGATTGTTGCTTGGCGGATCGATCCCGGCAGCTTCAAACACATCCAAATTGGTATACAGATGGGGACAAACCCAGCAGGAACCAAGGCCGTACCATTGGCCTTCCCACGTGCAACGTTTGAGTTCCTCTTCGTAATGGGTCCAGTATTCGGGATTGCTGAATCCGGCGTGGTCCATGACGTACGGGGTGATGTCCAGCAGAACGCCCTGGATGACCCAGCTGAAGAAATCGCCCGAACCCGCGTACATCGTATCCGGGGGCGTGCCCGCGGCAATCTGCGTCAACACTTTCTGGCCATAGGCCTGTGGTTCGGTTTGCCAGTCGATGGTGTAGTGGGGATACGCCTCCCCGAATTCGTCGATGGCAGCCAGAATTGATTCGGTTTCAAAGGGACTCCCGGGCCAGGCTTTGGCGACGATCGTGACAGGCTCTGCTGCGGGTGCATCCGCCCCATCACCCTCAGCCGCGGCCGGTTGGCCAACTTCCGCTGCGGGTGGGGTGCAGGCTGCCAGCAGCGTCGCACTGCCGATCGCACCGGACCACATCAAGAACTTTCGTCGGCTTAACTGTCTGGCGTTCATGGCGGTACTCCGCTTAAGTGTCCGGGATGGTCCCACCCGCGTCGGCAAGGGCACGGGTGAATCGAATGCATGTCGATTGTACCCCCGCGGCGAATCCCTCTGAATCAGCACAAACGTGCTCTTTGTGGGCTGGTGAAACAGGTTGTCAGGCTGGTCCAGCTGTGCACGGAACCGATCTATTCCGGTACCGAATACAGTTGGGAACTTTGGCCATCCCGGTCGGACTTCTGCCAGGGGCTGACGGACTCCGAACTCGGTTACGTGGAAACGGTGGGGCAGAAGCCTTCAGGAAGGCGGAAGGCGAGTAGGGTAGGGGATCCAAGTCCGCCCGAAAGGCCTGCAGGGCTGGAACTGTCCAGGTGCCGTAATCCCGCCGACTGGATTGTCCCCGGGTGGCGAGTGGGGGCACCGCCCGAAGTTGGTTTGCCAAACGAAAAACTCCGGGCGACGGCGCATCGCGTATTGGCATACCGAAACATCAAACAAAACAACCGATCCCATCCGGTAAAATTCATAACGTTAATCCTTCTATTACCGACAATATTAAACAAGTCCCTCAATTTATTCAATTGACAGCAAAGCGCAATACTGCTACGGTTGCTTTAATTCAGGCGGTAAGCTGTTTCAAACCGGAGGCGAACATCATGAAGTCTTTTCTTTCGCGTCGTAATTTCCTCAAGACCGGCGTCGGCTTGGGCGCGCTCGGAATCCTGGCCGCGTGCGAGATGCCGACGGCCGGAACGGGCGACGGTGCCGCCGAGTCCGCCGAACTGAGCGTGTGGGTTTGGTGGCCCAGCCCCGTGCCTTCCCTGATCGAGATGGGCGATACCTTCATGGAGGCGCATCCCAACGTCACGGTCTCCGTGGAAGCCCCGTCGGACTACTGGACCAAGGTCCAGACATCGATCGCCGGGGGTGCCGGTCCCGATCTGTTCTTCATGAACAATGTCAACTACTGGTCCTGGGCGCACCGGGGCGTGCTGTACGACATGACCGAACTGGCAGCCGCCGACGACGCCATGCAGGACAACATCGCCAACTCCTGGCAGGGAGCCGTCGATTTCTACAACTACAAGGGCCAGCAGTTCGGCATGCCCTACATGTACACGTCCATCGTCCTTTACTACAACGAGGACTACATCGACAGCAAGGGCTTGGCGCTGCCGGCGGACATCGAAGATGAAATGGACTGGAACCGCTTCCGGGAATATGGGCTGGCCCTGCACGAGCAGGACGGTGACGATGTCACGATGTGGGGCCTCTACTCCACGGCCGGCATTGAAACCGGCTGGTTGAACTATGTGCGTGCGAATGGCGGGGACTTCCTGAATGACGACAATTCGGAATGCATCATCGATTCTCCCGAATCCATCGAGGCCTGGAACTACTTGGTGAACCTGCGGCGCGAGGACGGCATCTCCCCCAGTCCGGAAGCCCTGCAGGCCGAAAGGGCCAACAGCCTGTTCCAGACCGGCAGGATTGCCCTGTATCCATCGGGCAACTGGGAAATGTCCTTCCTGAACGAGCAGTTGAAGGACTTCACCTACAACATCACCCTGCTGCCGTTCTCTCCTCAGACGGGCGAACGTGGTGGCACCACCAACATCGTCGGGGTCGTCATCAACAACAACACCCCGGCCGAGGATCCGTCCTGGAACCTGATGACGCACCTGCTGTCCAAGGACTCGCAGGACAAGCTGGCCCGCGCCAACGTGCTGGCTCCGGTACGCCACGACTCGGCGGAGTTGTACTACGACCCGGCACTGGGGCCGGCCAACCGCGGGGCCGCTTTCGAGATGCAGGAGTGGACTACGGCCCTGCCCACCCACGACGTGGTCACGTGGGGCGAGATGATGCAGCCCACAACCGAGTGGCAAACCGAGATCTTCGAGGGACGCGTGAGCGTGGAGGAAGGGCTCGCCAACATGGCGGAGAGCGTCAACTCCCTGTTCTGAGCCCCTGTCCCGGTTGTTCGTCATGATGAAACAAGGTCGCGGGGAACGCGTGCAGTCGGCTTGGCCGGGCGTTCCCTGCGACCACAGGCAGCATGGGCCTGTTTGCCTGTCAGGCCCGCCTCGGGCTGCTCCGGTGGCACCCGGGTAGACGAACCGGGAATCGGACGGTTCACTGCCCCTGGGCGATGAGGCCCGTACTGCCCAAAACCTGACGCGTATGCACAAGGGCAAGTTGTGGCGTCGAATCCGGCCGCATGCGGCCGGGTGGCTGTGCGCCTCTCCCTGGATCCTGGGCTTCCTGGTCTTCACGCTGGGCCCCATGATCTGGTCCATTTACTACAGTCTGACGGAGTACCCGTTGATCCGGCCGCCGGTCTGGGTGGGGCTGGACAACTATCGATTCATGTTGCAGGAGGACAAGTTCTTCTTCAACTCGTTGCGCGTCACGACTCTGTACGCCATCGTAGCGGTCCCCCTGCACCTGGTAATGGGGTTCCTGATGGCCTTGATGCTCAACCAGAAGATTCGCTACATCGCCCTGTGGCGCACGGTTTACTTTTTGCCCTCGGTGGTGTCCGGGGTGGCCGTGGCCCTGCTGTGGCAATGGATCTTCAATTCGGACTTCGGCCTGGCCAATTGGCTGCTCGGTCTGGTGGGCATTGACGGCCCCAGCTGGCTGCTCAGCCCCACCTGGGCCCTGCCAGCCCTGATCATCATGAGCTTGTGGGGCGTGGGCGGCAGCATGGTCATCTTCATTGCCGGGCTGCAGGGCGTGCCCCAGGCCCTGTACGAGGCGGCCGAAATCGACGGTTCCAACGCCGTGCAGCGCTTCTGGCACGTCACGGTGCCCATGGTCTCGCCCGTGATCCTGTTCAACCTGATCATCGGGCTGATTGCGGCGCTGCAGACCTTCACGCAGGCTTTCATCATGACCGCCGGCGGGCCCAAGCAGTCGACCCATTTCTTCATGCTTCACCTGTACAACAATGCGTTTCAATGGCTGAAGATGGGCTATGCCTCCGCCTTGGCCTGGGTTCTCTTTGCATACATCCTGATCGCGACCCTCTTTGTCATTCGTTCCTCGTCCCTGTGGGTCTTCTACGAGGGCGAGATCAAAGGCAGGTAGCCCGGCATGGCCACAGGGATCGGTACAGCCGTCAGGCATCAGGTGGATTTCAGGATCAGGGCGGGCCGGTTGTTGGCCCGGACAAGCCTGTACATGGTGTTGTCCCTGGGCGCCTTCCTGTTCCTTGTGCCGTTTGTGTGGATGGTTTCCACGGCGCTGAAGGAGGCCGGGGATGTCATGAAGTTTCCCCCGGAGTGGATACCGCAGCCGGTACTGTGGGGCAATTTCGTCGAGGCATTCACGCAGGACTACGCTCCGTTCGGCATCTTCTTCAAGAACACGATCGTAATCACGGCGACGGCCGTATTCGGTCAGTTGCTGTCGGCCAGCCTGGTGGGGTTCAGCTTTGCCCGCCTCCGCTGGTGGGGCCGGGACTATCTGTTTCTGGTCGTGCTGGCCACCATGATGTTGCCCTACCAGGTGACGCTGGTGCCGGTGTTCGTGCTGATGAAGGTCCTGGGCTGGATAGACTCGTTTCTGCCCCTGATTGTTCCCTTCTATCTGGGCGGGGGGGCCTTCTACATCTTCCTGTTTCGCCAATTCATGATGACCATCCCGCTGGAGTTGGACGATGCTGCGCGGATCGACGGCTGCGGCACCTTGTGGCTCTACGCCCGCATTATCCTGCCCCTGTCGGGCCCGGCTCTGGCCACCGCGGCCATTTTCTCGTTCCTGGCGCACTGGAACGATTTCATCGGCCCGCTGATTTACCTAAACAGCGTCTCCAACTACACGCTGTCCCTAGGCCTGCGGATCCTCCAAGGATACGGCGGCTACGGCATCCAGCGCTGGAACCTCTTGATGGCGGCATCCCTGTTCGTGATGCTGCCGGTGCTGCTGCTCTTCTTCTTTGCGCAGAAGTACTTCATTCAGGGCATCGTGACCTACGGCGTCAAGGGCTAGCGCAGGAAACTGAAGGCTGAATGCCGAAACCCCAAGGCCAGAGCCCGTAGTCGGCTTCACGCTCGAACCGGGCCGATATCTCCCATGGCTTTGCCCCAACCTCCGCACAGCAGCGATGGTCGGCACGCGAACCGGACATCCCGCCTGGACGGGTTCCACCGCGCGATGACAGGCGCGGCGGCGCGGCCCATTATCATTGTGTGTGCAAGGAGCAGCACCGCGGCGCCTTCGATCCATTCTGAACGAGCAAGGAGAACCGGGATGTTGAGCGAAGCCAGGTATCACCGGGGCATTCCCCTGGAAATGTCGGACGAGACCTTCGGGGACCTCCGGGTGTCAGCAGACATCGCCGAAGACGGCCCGGCACTGCGGAAGCGGTTGGCCGAGGACGGCTACCTGTATCTGCCCGGCTATCTGGACCGGGAACTGGTGTTGGAGGCCCGACGCGGGGAGTTACAGCTGTTTCACGACTTGGGCTACCTGGACCCGGACCAACCGTTGATGGACGGCGTAGTCAGCGAGCAATACCGGGGCGAGGCCGCCAATCCGTATGGCGAACCCGAACTTCAGAAATCGACCAAGCGCAATCAGGCATTGCGGAACGTCCTGCACGACGGCCGGATGATTGATTTCTACCGGATGCTTTTCGAGGAAAAGGTACGGGCTTTCGACTTCATTTGGCATCGGGCCAAGACAGACAGCCAGGAAACAGCCTCCAATCCCCATTGCGACATCGTGTTCATGGGCCGAGGTTCCCATCGCCTCTGTACCAGTTGGACACCCTTGGGTGATATCCCCATCGAGATGGGTGGCCTAATCGTGCTGGAAGGCTCCAGCCATCTTGACCACGTCAAGTCCACCTACGGCACACTGGATGTCGACCGCTACTGCACGAACTACGACGATGCAGCCGAGATTGAAGATGGGAGCAAGGTGTGGCAGGACTGGGTGAAGAACGGGGCCTACAACGACAATGCCTTTGAGACCCGGCAGGAACTGGGCGGCCGCTGGCTGACCACGGACTATGAGGCGGGTGATCTGCTGGTATTCAGCATGTTCACCATGCATGCCAGCATGGACAACCATACCGACCGATTCCGCCTGTCCACCGATACCCGCTACCAACCCGCATCGGAACCCGTGGACGAAAGGTGGATCGGCGCCGATCCCATCGCGCACGGTCCCGACGGGAAGATTGGCCTCATCTGCTGAACGAATGAGCCTTCTGTAACTGCGCCGGTCGCGGGCCTCTGGCGTCCCGTGGCCGGCTCGGGTTCAACTTGGGCTCGGCGAGGTGTTTACGTTACTCCGGCGAGTAGGATCTGCTGGATTTATTTGATGGATGTCTGCGATTCGTCGGGGAATGCGGACTGCCAACCTCTGGAATGCCCCAAACATGTCGCAGAGTGAAACTGTTCTCTCCCGGGAAACATTCGAACGTCTCGCCGACGAGTGGTTGCGCGAACGCCCCCATGGCGTCGACATTGCCCAGATGACGCAACGCCCTGCCTACCAGGACATTATTGATTTGGGAGAACCAGCCGTACCTTGGATCCTGCAACGTTTGGTCCACAAACCCGACCACTGGTTTGTCGCCCTATCCTCAATCACCGGTGCCAGCCCGGTTCCACCGGCAAGCCGGGGGCGATTGGACGAAATGACTGCCGTCTGGCTTGAATGGGGACGGCAGCAGGGGCACGGGACGCTTGTCGATGTGGATTGACAAGTTGCGAACCTCGGTGGTCATCCGGTCCATGGTCTACACAGCCTGGAACTGTTGCCGGACCATGCCCGTTCCAACCAGTTGCGATAGGAGCCGGTAGTTGCCGGTTTTGTACCTTATCCGGCCGGCAACGATGGCGGGGTGGATGCCGAGCGAGTTCGCGAAATAGATCACTTTCAGGGGAGTCGGTTCCTCCCAAAGAGTGCTTCTGTCCCAATCAACGCTCGGGATGAGTGCTTCCTGTGCCCACTCGTCGGCCTTGGCTTCGCGCGCATCGTCACTTGGGAGTTCCAAGTCGTCGACAAAGGCTTCGGAACTGCCGTCAAGGTGGCAGCCTAGGTGCGCCAGTTCGTGCAGGAGACTGAACCAGAAGTTGTCGATGCGGTCGTAGCGAAGGGTGAGACCAATGACGGGCGGCCTGCCTGGCAGCCAGAAGGCTGCGCCATCCAGATGCGTTCTGGGAAGATGATGCTCCACCCGCAGGGCAATCCCGTGGTCGGCCAGGTAGTTCCGCGCGCGAAGCGGTCCATCTTCCGACGGGCTCAGTCGCGCCACTTCCGTCAGAAAGTCGGGGGTGATGATCCCATGCTTGTATGAAACACCGGGAGGATCGTCGTTCGCGGAGGCAAGCACCTGCCAGCACCAGGCTCTCAGGGCGTAGGGGTCCGTCTTGGCGTTGATGCGCCGAAGGTTGTTCTTGCGGTAGAGCGGAACCGCGGCGTGAGCATCGGGTCCGCCGGCGCGTTCGAGGAGGCTCGCCACCAACTCGGTCGCGTGCTTCTTCAAGTCGGGAAGGTCGGGGATCCATGCACGCTTTGCCATCTCCTTCAGGGGGAAGCGCTCAGCAGCGAGCTCGGCGAGCGACCCATCGTCCTTCGGCACCTGCTTTTGCAGGAGCACGTCGGCGGGAATGCCCAGATGTTCGTGCAGGGCACGCGCCATGGACATCGTGATCGAACGCTTTCCCGAGAGCACCTCGGAGACCTTGGCGCGACTGCCGATATAGGGAATTAGGTCAGCCCGGCTCAAGTCCTGCTGGTCCATGAAGAACTCTATGGCATCGATCGGATCGGGATCACCGACGGGAAAGTGCCTGTCCTCATAGGCATCGATGAGATCGGCGAGTACATCCAGCTCGTCCTCTTCAGGTGTCCCCGCGAGTGCATCCATTAGTTCGGCGGCTCGAGCCAGGGCGGCTTCGTAGTCGGCCTCGGTGCGGATGGGACTGACGTTGACCATGACTAAACCTGTTCCATTAATCGGCACACTTCGGCACCGACGCTGGTGATTCGCTCTCGGTTGATGGGAGCTCCGTTGCACGCCCCCGCAACTCGAGTCCGGGTGGAGCAGTCCCCACCGACGGCCTGGTTCGTTCCGCGAGCAGGGCACGCACCTCCCTGTAGGGTGTGTACAACATTATCTCCTCGTCGTACAGCCTCGCCAGAATGTTGCAGGCGGCATTGACGTCCGCGTCCAGCACAACCCCGTCGCAACAGCAAAACCGGTCCCAGCGACAACGGCCCTGCAACAGGCCCGTGCGGGAGTCGATTTGCGATGTGTAGGCCGGATTGACCAATGCCGGCGCAGAACCTCTGCGCCGAGATATCGAGGTTAGGGTGTCCGCCATCACGCCCTTGACCCAGCCGTTCAGGCGCAGGAGGAACAGAAGGACCAGGAAAGTTGCGCAGTCGCAGCGCGCGCCCCAGTGGCCGTTGCGGCCATCAGAATCGCGGGGGTATCGGATTCCAACCGAGTTCCGCGCGCCAGTCGGGCCCAATGTCCGAAAAACGGTGCAGCCCGAAGGCGCCAATGTCAATGTTTGTCTCGCCGTAGAGCACCAGGTCGCTTACCGCCTTGCCGGTGGCGGGTGCGATGCCAAACCCATGGGCCGACGCCGTTACAACCACGTAGTTGCTCGGGCATTCCAGGATGTCAATGATCGGCATCATGTCCGGAACCTGCTCCACCACACCGGCCCAACTTCGGATGACCGGGGTGTCCGCCTGGCACGGAAGCAGCTCGGCCAGCCGCCTGGCGATATTCCGAATGAGCGGAGTGTTGGGTTTGTCAGGGTCGGTGGCCAGGTGGACGTCGGCCCATTCGTGGGTGCCTCCGCCAAAGAGTAGATTGCCGCTGGCGGCCTGCCGCCCGTAGAGTCCGTTCCCCACAAGGGCGATGTCGAAGAGCGGCGGCACCGGGGCGGTCGCCAGTATTTCCACCCGTGCCGGTGCAACGGGAACGTGCACGCCCACCAGTTGCGTCATCAGCGCGGTCTGGGGTCCGGCGGCGCCGACCACCATGTCGGCGGCGATGGCGCCGGCGGACGTCTCCACCGACGTGACCCTGCTGCCGTCGACCTGGATGCCCGTGACAACCGTGTTCTGAAAGAGCCTGCCGCCCAAGTCCTGAAACGCCCATGCAAATGCCTGGACCGTCAGCTGGGAGTTGGCGTGACCGCCGTTGGCGAAAAAGAGCCCGCCAAGTATCCGGTCGGTGATTCCGGGAATCATGTCCCGTATCTGCGACGGGTCGACCATGTCCGCGCGCAGGCCGTGACGCAACGCCGCGTCCCGCTCCGAGAACAGGTCGTCCATATCCTTCTCCGTCACGGCGACCTGGAGCCTGCCCTGCTGCGTGAACTCGGTGGGATAGCCCAACTCCTCATCCAGCGTGGCCCATAGCTTGATGGCTTCCACGGCCATCGGTATCATCGCCGGCTCGTCGGTCCGCTCGCTGATCATCCCGCCGTTGCGCCCGGAGGCCTCGCCCCCGACGATCCCCTTGTCAACGACTACGACATCCCGACCAGCCCTGGCCAGGAAATAGGCTGCCGTCAGGCCTGAAACGCCAGCCCCAATAATGACGACGTCTGCGCTGACCACGGACATTGGGTCACTTCCACGATGGGGCATCGTCGCCCATTTACCCAAGCACCTGCCTCGGTGGACTAAACCACTTGGGCCAGTCCCTGCGCACCTGCTCCGCCTCTTCGCGGGGCCACAGGACCTTCAGTGGTAGCGGCCGCACAGGCGGCCGGTAGGACATGATGGGCACGTCGGCTACGTCGCGACCGGTTTCGGCGGCTAGCATCATCGACACCTGCTCTCGGCACAGCCGGCCCTGGCAATAACCCATGCCGACCCTTGTCAGGCGCTTGACCTGATCTGAGTCTGCAGGAGAGTCCTTCGCAAGCGTCCTGAGATTCCGGCGGCTCTGGCGCTCCGCCTTCCACTTCAGACGGCGCGGCGGATGAAGGTCATTGAGTTCGGCGCAAGTTACTTCCTCGCACGGGCACACGAAGATGTCCGGCCCGCCGGCCGTCACGAGCGACTGAAGCCAACTCGCCCAATTCGAGTTCACTTCGTTCGATGCCGAGTCGACCGCTTCTGCCTGCAGGTCGGCTCTCCGGGCCAGCGCCTCGTCCTTGCCGATGGCGCCGAGCGACTCGGCAGCGGCAAGCCCGGCCAGGCGCCCCTGGTTTCGTGCGATCTCGCTGTCAAGGACCATGCCTTCGTGGAAGCCGGCGACATCCCCCGCGACGAACACCGTTTCGACGCTGGTTCGCATCCAGTCATCGCGGTCCGGCACGTACCCGCCAAGCCCGGACTCGAAGCGAAGGTCGCATCCGAGGAGACTGAGCAGCTCCACGTTCGGAACCAGACCGATGGCGAGGCACACGGTGTCCGCGGCGATGACTTTCTCGGTGCCGGCAACCGGCTCGCTGTTGTTGTCAATCTCGACCAGCACCACGGACTCGATATCGCCGAATCTGCCTACCGCCTCCCTGACGGTGTGCGACATGTATAGCTTCACGCCCTCTCTTTGCAACGCCGTGCGAAGGGCCACGTCGCCGCGCACGGAGTTGGACACGTCCACGATTGCAGCTACCTCGATACCCCTGTCCAGCGCCATCCTGGCGGTGCTCAGGCCAAGGTTGCCGGCGCCCATGACCACCATGCGCCGCGAGGCGGACGCCTCGTATCGATTCATGAGACAGAAGGCGCCGTTGGCTCCTACGGCACCCGCCAGATTCCACCCTGAGAAGGCGATGCCCAAGTCCCGGGCGCCGGTGGCCAGGATGAGCCGGTCGTACTTGATCATCCACGACCGCTCGTCGTTGGCCAGACCGAGCTGCGGGCCATCGAGCATCCTGCTGGAATCGGAATTCCGAAAGGCGCCCCAGACACAGGTCCCCAACTGTACGTCAACACCGGCAGCTTTGGCCTCTGTCACGGCTTCGCTCGCCGCGGCCACCCGCTCCAGCATCAACGCCCTATCCCGCAGATCGCCCGAGAACCGCTGGCCGAAGAATTGAGGAACATTCAGCCCGGCTATGGCCGCCGGGACAGGGTTCTCATCGATGAGCGTGACGTGCACTCCGGCCTTGGCCGCTTCTGTGGCGGCAGCCGACCCCGACACGCCCGCCCCCACGACCACCAGCGGTCTGGACTCCATGTCAAATCCCTCCGCTCAGGCTAGAGCCGGTTCCCCATCGCAAGTCCATGAACATGGACGGACTAGGCGACCTTTCGCGGCGATGTGGTCCCGGTCGGCAGGGCGCCGCGCAGGGACTTGGTGTATTGGTGGCCGAACCCACAGCATGTGCCAATGACCTGGGCTCCCATATCGACCCAAGTCGCGGCCTCCCGCGTCAACTCCTCCACGGACTCTTCGTTGCTGACGGTGCTGTCCTGCCAGGTTTCAAGATAGTCTTCTCTGCCGGCATCCGGATAGACGACGACGGGCCCGGACCACTCGTCGAGCATGACCTGGAGCGCCGCCGTAGTCGCGTCGATCCGGCTGTGGAACACCCCGAGGACGTCGGGACCGACCGAGGCGATTTCGTTGATGCCTTCGGCCAGGCTCTTGTTGTCGTCGACCGGCCGCCAGGTCTCCGTCCACATCGGCATGCCCAATCCGCCGGTGTAGTGACGTTCGTCACCGAAATTCATTCTGACCGCCTGCCCGTCTGGTGCCACCGAGGCCGTGAAAGCAACCCAGACCGGGAGTCCGGTGGCCTTCGCCGCTTCAGCGGCTATCGCCCGGGACTCGTTGTCGGCCCACAAATTCTCGATCAGGAAGAAGTCCACGCCGGACTCGGCCAGGATATCGGCCTGCTCCTCGGCGTATGTCCTCAGTTCCGCCGTCGAAAGGCTGGCGCCATAGCCGTAGCCGGTACCACCCAGAAGAGTCCGGGTTCTATGGTCGCGGACGGGGGTGCGGCACGAGATTGAGCCGGCGACATACACCGGTCTGTTGACAGCTGCCCGGTCTATGGCTTCCAGCGCCGCGTCCACGGCGCGCACGTTGACTTCCCTTACCAGTTCGCTGTACCCGGAGGCCTCCAGCGCGGGGCGCAGCGTGTTGAATGTGTTGGTGGTGATGATGTCGGCACCTGCCTTAATGTAACGCTCGTGCATCTGCCGCACCGTTGCCGGGTGCGTGTAGCTGCCCGGGCCGCACCAAGAGGCCGGGTGCATCGGCACGCCCATGGCCTGAAGCTCCGTTCCGATGGCGCCATCAAGGATGATTACTTCACCTTTGTCTATGCGGCACTTCAAACCCTCATAGTTGGCCATGACCAGATTCTCCGTTGTGACTCACGCTGGCAGGCAGCATCTTCCCATTTCAGACTATTCGGACGGCGACAGTTCATGGCAGCCCAGGGTTCGACCCGACTCTGATCTAACCTGCCAGTGGCCTCCGAGTTGGACTTGACGCGTTCAATGTTGGTCGTGCGGGGGATGACGATTGGATTGAAGTATATATCCCCCGCGAATGCGATTCAGCGTCCCGTGCCGGCCGGCTGCCGTTCCTGTTCCAACGTCCACTGGCAATGAGACGCTGTTGCGACTGTGGCTTCCGCTTACCGCCCTTCGGCTCAGTTGAATGACGCCGGCGGCAACCGACGGTGGGGACGAGTCTGCGGTGTCCTGTCTTTGGCCGGTCCTGCCGACGAACGCGGCAGGTTGGGTACCGCTCGAGCTTGCGGGATCAATCAATTGAAGTTTGGTCCGGCCCTAACAGGAAGCGCGCCGGATGCACTTCGAGGACGGAAGTAAAGCTTCCCGTACCTCATCGCCGGTTACGGCCTCCCGCACACCACCGATTGGAGAGTATGGGCCGCCGATACCTGCATCGGACCCAATCACAATGCGGAAGCGCCCTGAACCGCTTCCTAATCCCAACTATCCGCTTCCCAGCCGGTAGGCGTCCTTCGCCAGTTCGTAGGCGGCCGCGCGCATCATCTGGGCAGCATCCTCTTCATCGATGACTTGCCGCACCAGCAGCCCGGCAATCCAGTTGGCGTCAACGCGCCGGGCCAGGTCGTGCCGGATTGGGATCGAGGGGTAGGCCCGCGTGTCGTCGTTGAAACCCGCAGTGTTGTAGAGACCGCAGGTCTCCGAAACCAGTTCCCGGAAGCGCATCATGCCGTTCCAGCTGTCGAAGAACCACCACGGCGGACCCAAACGCATGGCCGGATAGTGGCCCGCCAGCGGTGCCAGTTCCCGCGAGAGGGTTGACTCGTCCAGCATGAAGACAATCAGGCGGAAACCCCGCTCGCTGCCGAAGCGGTTAAGCAGCGGCTGCAAGTTGCGCGTGAACTCGGTCGCAATCGGAATGTCGGCACCCATGTCCGGCCCATGACGCTCGAAAATCGCCTGGTTGTGGTTGCGCAGGGACCCGGGATGGAGCTGCATAACAAGACCGTCCTCGGTGCTCATACGCGCCATTTCCATCAGCATGTGGGCCGTGAAGGCCGGCGCGTCGTCCACGGACCTTCCCTGCCTCAGGGCCCGGTCGAAGATCTGTGCTGCCCCTTGCCGGGACAGGGATTCAACTCGTGGTACCAGGGCGGCGTGATCCGTGGCGGTGGCGCCCAGATCCTTGAAGAGTGTCCGCTGCTTTTCCAGTGCCTCGATGAAGCTGTCGTAGTCGGTAATGTCGATCCCCGACGCAGCGGAGAGATCGTCGATGTGGTCCCGCCAGCCGGGCGTGTCCAAGTTGACCACCTGGTCCGGCCGGAAGGTGGGGATCACGCGGCCCTGCCAGTCCGAATCCCTCAGAGCCTTGTGGTGCTCCAGGGTGGACTGGGCCGGATCGGTCGTGGCCAGAACCTCGATGTTGAACCGCTCGAACAGCGCCCGCGGCGAGAACTCGGGCCGCGTCAGGGCATCCTCGAGCTGGTCGTAGATCGTTTGGGCCGAGGCGGAACTCAGCTTCTCCGGCACACCGAAAATCTGCACCAGTTCCTGGTTGAGCCACATGCCGGTCGGCGTGCCCTGAAACAGGTGGTGGTGGTCCGCGAAGACCTGCCAGATGCGACGGGGATCCTCTTCGACCGGCCCGCCGTCAACGCGGGGAATGCCCATCGCCTCCATCGGCACGCCCTGGGAGTAGAGCATGCGAAAGACATAGTGGTCCGGAATCACCAACAACTCCGCGGGATCGGGGAAACGGGCATCCGGATCGGCAAACAGGGCCGGGTCCACATGACCGTGAGGACAGATCAAGGGCAGGTCGGCCACGGTCTCGTAGAGGGCCAGGGCCGTGGCACGCCGGTCGGGATCAAAGTAGCGGTCGGGCTGCAGTTCAGTCAACGGCAGGGTCATTGGTTGGTTCCGTCGGTTGGCCGGCAGGCCGGCACGGGTTGAGATCAGAGAGTTACGAGGTCCGCGGTACGCACCGCCCGACCCGTGGCAATCGATTGGTTGGCGGCAATCCCCAGCAGAATCGACGCAGCCCCGTCAACATGGCTGGCACTGCGATGGAAGGGATCATCGGGGGGATCGGGATGGAAGATCTGCTCCAGCATCACGGGATCACCGCCGCCATGTCCGCCTTCACCCTCCACCCAGTCAATTTGCCTTGGGATGCCAAACATCGGATAGTGCCGGATTTCCCTTACGGCGAAGTCGGAACGGGCCTGCTCCATCTGTGCCGTTGTCTCCTCCGCCCCTTGGATGAAGGTGCGGCCGATGGTTTCGCAGACATCCATTTCCACACGGCCCCGGTCCCCGGTGATCGCCACCCGGTAGCCCTCCCAGGGACAGAAGGCCAGCAGTGAGTAGGTAAGCAGGACGCCGTTGCGGTATCGGGCCGTTACGCTCATGACATCCTCCGCCGAGATCCCGTCCCCAAAGACATTCCGGTCGCGGACATAACCGGAGTCTTCCTCGGCATCCATGTAGAGACGCTTCAGACGCTCGTCCTGATCAAGGCGCAGGGCAAAGGGATCGCCTTCCGCCGCCTCGGTACCCGTATACCGGTCGTAGCTGTAGGCTTCGCCCCTGGCCAGCGCGTTTTCACGGCCATAGAAACCCAGCCGACCCATGGCGTACACCTCGTCGGGAAACGAGGCAATCCACCAGTTCACCAGGTCGAAGTGGTGGGTCGCCTTGTGCACCAGCAGGCCGCCCGACTTGTCCTTTTCCCGATGCCAACGGCGGAAGTAGTCCGCGCCGTGGCTCGTATCCAGGACCCAGCTGAAATCCACGTGCAGGGGTTTGCCGACCGCGCCGTCCATGACCAGTTCGCGGATCCGCGTAGCCATGGGGGCGTAGCGGTAGTTGAAGGTAACCCGTAGGTTGCGGCCGGTCCGGTTGATCGCGTCGACAATCGCCTGTGCCTTCTCCGCATCGGTGGTCATGGGTTTCTCGGAGATGGCGTCACAACCCAACTCCATGGCACGGATGATGTACTGGTGGTGCGTGCTGTCCATGGTGGTCACGACGACCGTATCGGGCTTGGTCTCCGCCACCATGGCATCGAAACGGTTGTCCGTATAGGCCGGAACGGGCGCGCCGTCCCACCGGTCGGCAATCGCATCGTTGTAGACCTGCATGCGCGTGGGGCTCAGGTCGCAGATGCCGACCAACTCGGCATGGTCGCGAAAGGCTCCGTGGATGGCATCCACGTACATCATCCCCCGGCCGCCGGTGCCGACCAGGGCGTAGCGCGTGCGTCGATCGCTCATAAAGTTTCCTGTATGAATGGGGATGTCCAGCCGCGCAGGGTTTGGTATGGCTGGACAAACGTGGAAGTCAGACAGTCGTGTGCGTTGCCGACAGAATCCACAGCTCCGGTTCGTCCGGGAGAGCCGCGGTCGTCAGGTCGATGCTTGGCCGAGGGAAGTGCCGTACGCGTTCCGGCGCGTAGCCGACCGCGAATTCCTCCACCTCAAGCATGGACGGGAACTTGCAGCCGGGCAGGGCGTAGTGCATGGGAATGGTGACCTTGGGCCGGATCTCGGCCAAGGCCGCGTGCAGATCCGCGAGCTCGATTGTGGGCGGTCCGCCAGTCGGCACCATGACCACGTCACAGCCCCGGATCAGGTCCACCTGCCAAGCCTCGAGGGCATTGCCCACATCGCCGAAGTGCACGATGTCCAGGCCATCGGCCTCAAACCGGTACATCGCGTTGTCCTTGGGCTCCACCTTGTGCAACAGGCTCTCTTCGGCCGGGATGGGCCGGAACCGAATGCCGCGCCACTCGTTGCCCACGCCCGGCACATGCGTCATGGTCATGACATCGGAGCCAGGGAACATGGCGGCGTTGGCATGCGCCGAGTCGTCGTCGGAACTCCGCACCACCAAGTCCGCACCCTCGGTGATGGTGTGGAAACCGGCCTTGATGGGGGTGTATGGATCGGTGACGATGCTGAGACCGTCGACCTCCAAGCGAAAACAGGCGTGGGCATACCACTGGATTTTCATGTTGTTCTCCAACCGATGGTGAAGTAGGGGCTACGTGCTGCGGGGAACCGTCTCCCTCTGGCTTACCCGTTGATTATAGATTTGATGCCTGTCCTGAACCACGCCGACAAGGATCGGCAGACAGGGTTTCCCGATGAAGCGAGAGGATGGGGGATGATGGGCCGGCACCGGTGATTTGTGACTGATCCGTCCGGAATACGCCTGTCTGTTTTCGGTTTGGCCAGAAATGTTCCCGAACGGCGTCCCGTCGGGATCCACTCGCTAGGATCCATCGCGATGCCTGTCCTGCCCCCTGGCCCTGCTGGGCTGCGGGGTGGGTGCCGCCACGCAGTGGCGGGACGTGCAGACGGTGGCTCCCGGCTTGGCGCCGAACCCCTAGGTGGCCCTACTGCCGCGGGTGGAAGTGGACGAAACCTGGCTGTCCATCGGGGGTGAAAAGCGCTCGGTGGCCATAGTCCTGGGACCGAAGGGCGAACGGCTGGACCTGCGCCTGAGCAGTCCCAGTCTTGACTGGGGCGGCTGGTTCAAGGTCCTGGCCCAGCATGGGGTGCGGGGACAATATAGTTCCCCTACGTTTGTATCTTCTCAGGACTACAGAGGGAATTCACCATGTCAAGATTCTTGCCAGAGTCCCAGTACGATAAGTTCGCCGATTTTTACCTTGAGTTCGTTCACCGGGAAGATCCTGCCCAGAATCCCATCGTGGAGGCTGTTGTCGCAATGCTCGGTGACGTGACCCGATCAGAAGTCTGCGATTTGGCGTGCGGCGAGGGGTTTCTCTCCAGATTCTTGACTGCCAAAGGAGCGCGCGTCACAGGCATCGATCTATCGGCCAAGCTGATCGAGCACGCTCGCCACCTGTCCAATGGTCTGTTAATTGATTACGCTGTCGACGATGCTCAGCGCCTAGCCTCTCTACCCAGTAGCCTTTTCGATATCGTAGTCTGTAACATGGCTCTGATGGACATACCCGGCCTCAAAGAGACCTATGGGGCCGTCAACCGGATCCTCCGCGACGAGGGAACGTTCGTCTTCAGTGTTGTGCATCCGTGTTTTGAGACTCCATTCAATGCCGAGAATCCGGCGTTCATCACAGATGAGAACGGGAATTTCGTGGCGAAGCGGGTCGCGCGGTATGGGGAAGAAGGGAAGTGGTTCTCGGATGGCGACGGGATGTACGGTACGCTTGGTTCCTTTCACAGGAAGCTTTCCACATACTTGAACACCTTAGTCGGGGCAAGCTTCACAATCGTCGAGATCGTTGAGCCTATGCTCCCTCCAGGGGAGTATGGCTCAATCACGGATCAGTGGGCAAGTATGGTTCCCCGTTTCCTAATCGTCAAATCGACAAAGGTCGGTTGTAGTTCAGGCTGGGAGAGTTAAATTCTGGTTATCCAGGCCCGGGGCAACAAGCTGCACCCATCGCATCTCGAAGGGTAAATCAAATTTCCCAATCCCCGAGAAAGCCATCCTTACCCAGCCCAGATCGCGGAAGGTGGAGTGGCGGCCTGACGGGACCTCTGTCTGCGTCATTTTTGCTGCCCTTACGGTAGTATCCAGCCCCATAAGGGGAGTACTGGGCGTTTTCAGCTCCAAGGATGAATCAGCTCCGTGTGCGCGTAGTGGAACACGAAGCCCCGGAGCTACACACGCGAGTTTTGCGCCAGACTTCGTGGGTCTTGAAGTCAAAGCTCCAGCGACTCACGGAGAACTCCCAACTGTGACGATAAGCGTTCCGCTACCTTTTGACCAGTCCCCTGCCTGGTGCTGGCCCGGACGGCGGTGGCCAGCCAACAAGCCCAACTCAAGCATCGCCAACTCCCGTCTGCTCTGCCGGCAGGGCTGTATCGTGACCATGGACGCGATGGGATGCCGGAAGTCCCTTGCGCGCCGAATCCGAGACCAGGGTGCGGACTACGTGTCGGGGATCAAGTACAACCAGGAGAAGGTCCGCGTGCTGTATGCTCGCTGCAATGCCGCCAAGGATCGGTCCCGCCAGGCGAAGCGGCTAGTGTGCCGACCGACAAGGCCATTCTCAAGCAGCGGAAGGACACTGGCCAAGCCGGTCCGGCACGCACAAGGGGCTGGACTAAAATGGTGGCCCAACGGCAAGAGAGTGGCAACGGAGCAGGTACAACATGACACCTGCAAGCACGGAACTTCTGGATTCGCCTGCAGTGGCGGATTCCGCAGCCTGCCCGCGGGAAAACGCAGTTCCGAACCCCCACGCGCAGACCGCACTGCCCAAAGAACCAAGAACGCCCCCCACGCCCTGGGACTGGCGTGATCCCGCCTTTCCGGGCGAAACGGATTCGGCCACCGCCAACAATGCACGGCGCGCACGGGCCGTATGGCGTGTCCTGCACCCCGACGAATGGAAAGCCGAACTCAGAAGCCTGTCCCACTACGACCCTGAGTACCCCTATGACGAGGATCACGAGTACTTTCCATACTGGACCACGGATCCCGATTACGGCAAGTCCAACGTCCGAAACCTTATCTACAACATGGAAGGTTTTGTGAGCCCGGACCTCGAAATCCACAACTCGCTTATCGATCAGATTCGGGAAACTCTGTATACGCCCGCAGGGAAAGACGGCCACCATCGCGTGAAGGGAACCCCCGACTACCACTTCCCGGAAGAGCTCGGTCGCGAATGGATGGCGATCACGGGCGCAAGAAAGGCCAAGCCCCTTGTTAAGCCCGATCTGGTGGTGTTCCCGGAAGGCCGGGACAATCGGAGCCTGAAGGAATCGCGGGTAATTCGAACCGATCCGGAGCACCCGGTGCCGGAAATGGTCATCGAGGTTGTGTCGCCCACCTCCGTGGTCAGGGACTATGAGGAGAAGGCGTTCCTTTATGAACGCCTCGGCATTCGGGAGTACTTGATTGTTGATCCCGGAGAGCCGCCCACCGAGAACCACTCGGGATACGATTTCCAAATCGTCCTGCATCGTATGCAGGACGACGGCACCTACGCTCGCGTGCCAGGAGTGGGGCCGGAGGCCAACCGGACGGTACGCAGCGAAGTGCTTGGGGTTCTGCTGCGACTGACCCAGGCCGATTCAGAGGGGAAGCTTATATTTCAGTGGTACGACGCGGACTTGGACATCTGGCGCGATCACATTGGCGACGGTCTTCGGGAAAGCGCAGCCCAGGGTGAAGCCAGAGGGGAGGCCCGGGGCGAGGCCAGAGGGGAGGCCAAAGGGCGTTTGGGGATTGTTCTGGATCTGCTGGAGCCTGTCTTGCCCAACAAGGCAGCTTATGATGAACTGCAGGAGGTTTGGGCCTCCTCCGGACTGCCGGAGAATGTTGCCGAGATGATTCCCGCGGTCTTGGCCAATCCCGGACAATGGCGAGAACTGCTTGGGCTTGCAAGCAAAGACGGGAATGAAACCAAGCCCTCCTTGTAGCCGCCGCGCGCGACGGCGGGTCCGGTCCACCACCTTCAGCCATGTGAACAGGAGGCAAATCCTCTTCACAGGAAGTTGATGCACAGACCGGGGAGGACCGGGCGCGGCGATCGCTTTGATTTGTGTGGGCGCTGCACGGCTTCGTCGGAGCTTCTGGTTGGCTGCGATGCCCGTTCCGTTGGGTTGCCACTCCCGCAAACAGCCCTGGACCAGCCGCTATAGAATCCCTCCCGCATGGCTGGCACAATTCATTCAAAGGTTTCCAGGCAGACCATGGCCACAACACAAGACACCATCCTCGAGGCCTTTCCCGACCTGGACCGGGTCAAGCGTTTCTTCCCTTTGGGAGTCGACAATCCGACCACCCTGACCATCGCACAGGTGGAACGCTTCAACCGGGAAGGCTTCCTGTCGCCCCTCGACGTCTTCTCGGACGCGGAAATCCAGGTCCACCGGGAGTTCTTCGACCGCTGCCTGGCCGAGGCGGCCGCCCGCGGCTGGAACAGCTACTCCATCAACGGCTGGCACGCGCGGTTGCGCACCCTGTGGGACCTGGTCCGCGAGCCTCGCATCCTCGACTACGTGCAGGACCTGCTGGGCGAGGACCTCATCTGCTGGGGCACCCACTACTTCTGCAAGATGCCGGGCGACGGCAAGGCAGTAGCCTGGCACCAGGACGCCTCCTACTGGCCAATTACTCCCAGCAAAACTGTGACGGTATGGCTGGCGATCGACGACGCCACCGTCGAGAACGGTGCCATGCAGGTCATTCCGACCACCCACCTGCAGGGACAGATCGCATACAGCGAAAGCGATGCTTCGGAAAACAATGTCCTGAACCAGACGGTCCACGGCGTGGAGCGGTTCGGGGTGGAACCGGTCCCGCTGGTCATGCGCGCCGGACAGATGTCCCTCCATACGGACTGGCTGCTGCACGGGTCGGAACCCAACAACTCTCCGCACCGCCGCTGCGGCCTTACAATGCGCTTCGTTTCGCCGGACGTCGAGGCCAAGAAGGGATGGAACCGGCAGGGCATCCTGTGCCGGGGCGAGGACCGCTATGGCCACTGGCCCCACGTGCCGCGACCGGCAAGCGACGACATCCCGGACCGGCGCAGCGCCTGAGGCGTCGCGGCCGGCCGCATTCCAACCCACGGGGACAGGGACATGCACATCGAAGCCAGCGACGTGGCCGACTACATCGACAAATGCCCGCCCAAGCGACAGGATGCCCTGCGGATACTGCGGGACCTGGCCCTGTCCATCGGCGAGGATGTGGCCGAGAACCTGGAATACGGTATGCCAACCTACTGGACCGACGGACAGGTCCTATGTGCCTTCGCCTCCCAGAAGCATCATATGAGCCTCTATCTTGACGTCGACCTGCTGGCCAGCCACCGCGCGGCCTTCGGCAAGCTCAACTGCGGCAAGAGCTGCGTGCGCTTCACCAGCCTCGACAAGGTGCCCTTGGACACGGTTACGGCTATCCTGACGGAAACACGCAACCGACAGGCACAGGCCGCCTCCAAGGCCTGAATGGCCCCCTGTTCGAACCGGTACCGTACCGACGACTTTTCCAACTCCGACCACAAGCAAGGACAACATCATGGTTACCCAGGAACAGATCGATTTCTTCAGGGACAAGGGCTACCTTCGGTACGGACAGGTCCTCTCACAGGACGAGATCGAGCTGTACCGCGAGCGACTCGACCAGGTCATCGACGAGGAGAACCGGGGCGGCCGCGACGACGAGCTCGAATTCAAGTACGGCCACCGACGGCCGGGCGAGGCCGAGGAATTCGACCGGCCGATCACCCAGTACATCAACATGTGGAAACGGGACGACGCCTACCTGAACCTCCTGCACCATCCCGTGATCACCGGGGTCGCCAAGGCCCTGCTGGGCACCGACCGCCTGCGCCTGTGGCACGACCAAATCATCTCCAAGCCGCCGCACGACAACGGCCACTTCCACTTCCACCAGGACTTCTACCTGTGGCCGCTCATGGATCCCAACATCCTGACCTGCTGGCTGGCCCTGGACGATGTAAATCCCACCAACGGCAGCATGCACGTGGTGCCGTCCAGCCACCGCGATCCGCGCTTCGGCCTGGAGTCCTACGCCGCCGAAATGGAAGCAATCACGGCGGCCGAAGCCCGGGGCGAAACCACCGAGCCTTCCGACCGGGTCAAGATGCAGGACGAGCCGGCCTCCATCGGCCTGTCGGTCGATCTCCCGGCTGGCGGCTGCATGTTCCACCACTGCCTCAACTTCCACGCCACCCCACCCAACGTGACCGAAGGCCAGCGCCGGGCCCACATCATGATTTTCATGGCGGACGGTGTCCGGGTGAACCTTAATCAGTCGGAGCAGCACCCGTTGATCCCGGGATTCGAGGTTGGACACGGGGAACCCCTGACCGGCCAGGGATTCCCCGTCTGCGACGCGGAGTTTTACACGGCTTCCTAAACTCGCACCCCGCGCCGCTCTCGACCTTCACCGGCGCTCCGAACCAATCGCCTGGTGGCCGTTGCACCAGGCCCGTCCTTGGCCAACCCAACAGGGGAAGTTCTCCGCATGTCCCAGCCCAACGTGATCGTGTTCTTTACCGACCAGCAGCGCTGGGACACGTCGGGGTTGCACGGCAACCCGTTGGACCTGACGCCCAACTTCGACGCCATGGCCATGGGCGGCACGCACCTGGCACAGACCTCCACCTGCCAGCCGGTCTGCGGACCGGCCCGGTCCTGCCTCCAAACCGGCCTTTATGCCACCGAAACCGGATGCTGGCGCAACGGCATTCCCTTGTCCGAGAACGCGCGCACCCTGGCTCACCGCTTCCGGGAAGGCGGCTACGACACCGGCTACATCGGCAAGTGGCACCTGGATGCGGGCTCCCGGGGACCGGTGCCGGAGGACCGGCGTTTCGGGTACGACTACTGGCTGGCTTCCAACACCTTGGAGTTCACATCGGACGCCTACGACTGCGTCATGTACGACGGCGACGACCAGCCGGTCAAGATGCCGGGCTACCGCGTCGATGCCCAGACCGACGCCGTCATCCGCTACATCAACGAACACCAGGACAACCCGTTCTTCCTGTTTGTTTCCTACATCGAGCCGCACCACCAGAACCACTTGGATGACTACCCGCCGCCCCACGGCTATCGCGAACGGTATGCCGGCCGCTGGACACCGCCGGATCTGTTGGCACTGGGAGGCTCCAGCCAGCAGCACCTGGGTGGCTACTACGGCATGGTGAAGCGCCTGGACGAGGCTCTGGGCCGGCTGCGTGACGCCCTCTTCAGCCTCGACATGCTGGACAACACTGTCATCCTCTACACGTCGGACCATGGCTGCCACTTCAAAACCCGCAACGGGGAATACAAGCGCTCCTGTCACGAATCCTCGGTGCGCATCCCCACCATGCTGACCGGTCCGGGCTTCAGCAACGGCGGCCGGGTGGACGAGCTGGTCAGCCTCGTCGATCTACCGCCGACTCTGCTCACCGCCGCCGGCCTGCCGGTTCCCACCGCCATGCAAGGCCGGAGCATTCAGCCTCTGCTGACCGGCCGGCGGGAGGGATGGCCCGAGGAGGTCTTCATCCAGATCAGCGAGGCCCAGGTGGCCCGGGCCATCCGCACCAAGCGCTGGAAGTACTGTGTCGAGGCGCCGGGGAGCAAGGGTGGGGAAGTATCGGGCTCCGACCACTACGTTGAGTCCGAACTCTACGACCTCGAGTACGACCCGTACGAGTTGACCAACCTGATTGGACAGGAATCGCACCGCGCCGCGTGCGACGTGCTCAAGGGACGCCTCCTGCGACGCATGCAGGAGGCTGGTGAGGAACAGCCCGTTATCGAGAATGCACCTGTCATACAGCGCTTCCAGCGCCGCGTGACCCAGGCCGAAGCAGAGTCCTGAACCCCGCGCCCGTGCCATGGCACGGGTCGCGTTCCCCGTTGGTGGCTCCGCATGCGCATTCTGGCCATCGAAACCAGTTGCGACGAGACGGCCGCGGCCGTGGTCGAGGACGGCCAGCGCGTGCTGTCCAGCGAGGTGGCGTCCCAAGTGGAACTGCACGCTAGGTTCGGGGGCATATTCCCGGAACTGGCAAGCCGACAGCATGTGTTGGCCATCGAGCCGGTCGTGGGACGGGCGCTGGCCGACGCCGACATCGAGGAGCCGGCTGAGTTGGACGCCGTGGCCGTGACCTGCGGCCCCGGTTTGGTCGGCAGTCTGATGGTCGGCGTTAATGCGGCCAAGGGTTTCTGTTTGGGTTCGGGCCTGCCCCTGATCGGGGTCAACCACTTGGTTGGGCACCTCTATAGCCTGTGGCTGGAGACGGACCGGGCCCTGGGCTGCGACTGGCGTGATTTGGCCTTTCCCCACCTCTCCCTAATCGTCTCGGGCGGCCACACCGAACTGATCCTGATGCACGGCCACGGCTCCTGGGAACGTCTGGGGGGAACCTTGGACGATGCCGCGGGTGAGGCCTTCGACAAGGTGGCGCGCATCCTGGGTTTGGGGATGCCGGGCGGTCCCGCCATCCAGCAGGCGGCCAGCCTAGGGAATTCAACCGCGCACGACCTGCCCTACCCCCTGCGCCGCGATCCGAAGCACGCACTGGACTTCAGTTTCTCCGGTCTCAAGACCGACATGTTGCACCGGTGTCGCCGGGCCGGCCTTGATCCCGACGGGGAAAACAACGGAGTGCCGCCGGAGGTGGTCAACAACCTGGCCGCCGCCTTCCAGGCCCGCGTGGTGGAGCTGCTGCTGGATCGACTGGAGGCCGCAGCCGTCCGCCATTCCGCGGCCAGCATCGGCATCTGTGGCGGGGTCAGTGCCAATGCCCTGCTCCGGGAGCAGGCACAGACCCGATTTGCCAGACTTGGGCTGCCCATACGCATCCCGCCCTTGGCCTGGTGCACCGACAACGCGGCCATGATTGGGGCTGCCGCGTGGTTCAGCCGGCCGGCCCTGTTCGAACCGGGGCACGGACTGGACCTGGATGTGGCGGCGCGCTTGCCCGTGGCCTGACCACCTTAGCTATAGCAGCCAGCGGTACCTGCTCGCGCCGTTGCCGACAAGTCTGGCACGCCCGGCACACGGTCGCTTGCATGGGCCTTCGGCTTCTCGAGCCACCGGTCTCAACCGAACAACTCCTTGAGCTTCCCTACGGATTCCCGGAACCCGTCCGCAAACGTTCCGCCCAATGGGCAGTAGACGCTCTCCAGGGAAATGGAACCGGCATAGCCACTGGCACGCAGGAACTCCGCCAAACCCGGTAGGGAGGGGCCCATGTCCCCCGTGCCCAGGGCCCTGCAACTAACCGAGCCCAGCGCGGGACGTACGACTGCATCCTTGATGTGGATATGGCCCAGGCCGCCGTCGGCAAACGCCTCGCAGCCGTCCGGCCAAGCCCGTTCACCGGCATAAAGGCAGTTGCAGGGATCCCACAGGATTTGCAGTGCCTCCGGGCGGCCCAACTCATCCAGCAGACGGCGGGCCAGGGCGGCGGAGTTGATCATGCCGCTGTTGCCGGTCTCCAGGACCAGCTGCTGGCCCCGGTCGGAAGCCAGTTGCACGGCTGGTTCCAGCAGCTGCAGCGTCCTGGTCCAGGCACCCCGCGTTACCACCCATTCCTCGGCTCCGCGATCCCCGAAAAGGATCATTTCCTTGCGGAAGCACATGATGCGGACCAGGGGCACATTCCAGGCCTTGGCCAAGTCGAGGCAGTGGGACAGTTCGGCCATCTGTTGGCCGTGCGCCGCGTCACCCGGCTCCGTGTCCAGCACCGGCATCCCGCTGAACAGATGCCGCGACAGGCAGGAGATCGGGAGACCCAGAGCACGGGCCGCATGCGCCGTGTCGGCATCGACGGGAAAGTCTGCATCGCCGACTTCATGGGACCCGACGTACTGAAGCTCCGCCGCATTGAGACCGTACTCCGCGGCCACGGCCAGGGCCTGGTCCAAGTCGCGGCTGATGCCGTCGGTAATGACGCCCAAGGACATCGACATCTCAGCCATCCTCCACACCGGCTAGGCGTTCCAATACCTTGACCGCAGCCCAGTTGTCCTCGCCTGGGAACGAGTGCAGGGTCGCCTGCATGAGCTGCATGGCCGCACCTGTGGCGAACATCGTGACGCCGCTCTCCAAGGCCAGGTCCATCGTGATCGTCAAGTCCTTGTGCATGGTGGCCGCATTGCTGCCTGTCCCGACGAAACGGCGGCCCTGGACGAGTTCAACCGTGTTGCTGAGCAGGGGGCTGCCCACATGGCTCGCCTCCAGCACCTTCCGCACAACCCGGCCGTCCACCCCGGCCTGCTCACCCAGGACCAGGGCTTCAAAGATGCCAGCGAACGTGGTGCCAATCACGGCCTGCAGAACCGCCTTGACGGTCTGGCCCTGTCCGGCCCGGTCCCCCACTTCCATCACATTGCCACCCACAGCCGCGAACACGTCCCGGTGCTCCTCCAGCAAGCCGGGCGGACCGGCCACCATCATGGAGAGAGTACCGGTGGCGGCTCCCGACTGGCCGCCGCTGACCGGACTGTCCAGCAGGCGCAGGCCCGCGTTCTCGCACAGGGCCGCGGCCTCCTCCACTTCACGGGGCTTGATCGTGGCGCTCACCACCACGGTCGAACCGGGTGCCATGGATTCCAACAGTCCGTCCGATCCGTTCAGGATGTCGAGGACCTGGGCTCCGTTGAGCACCATCAGAAACACGATGTCCACACTGCGTCCCAACTCTGCTACGGAACCGACAGCCATGCCCCCGGATTCGGCGAACAGGCACCGCCGTTCCTCCCGCAGGTCGAACCCGTACGCGTCAAAACCGGCATCCACCAGGTTGCGGGCCATGCTCAACCCCATATCTCCCAAGCCAATGACTCCGGTGCGCGTCATGCTGCATGCGCTCCTTGGCAGGCCATGCTGCCAACGGATTGAAGAACGGGTTTGGATGCGGGCGGGACGCTGCCTCAGACTGACGGCGCAGGTGTGTCCAACATGGAATCGGAGGCCGGCAGGTCATCGGCAGCCGTGTCCCGGGGCCTCTTGGACGGTTGGGGGTCCTTGGAATCGCCCGCGGCTGGATCCGATTCCAACCCATCGGTCTCGGGCTCGTCCTTGTGGACCTGAATGGAGATCTCGGTGCGGCGGAAGGGGTGGTTGGATTCCGTTTCCGGGAAGGACACCGGATAGTCCATCAGCTTGGCGAAGATGTACGTCCCCAGCACCCGTGCGCTGCCCATGAGGGGGGCCGCCAGAAAAGCGCCCACCACACCGTTCGACAGATACCCGACCGTTACCCCGATGATGACCAGAGTGGGGTGAATCTGAACAAAACGACCAATCAGGCGGGGCACCACGATCGTGTTCTCGATCTGCTGCAGGACGAAGTAGGAAGCAGCCAGAATCAGGCTGAACACAACAAAGTTCATCTCCGGGAAGGTGCTGCTGCCGGTCGTCAGGGCAACAAGCAGCGTCGGCACTAGGGAGATGATTGGCCCCAGGTTGGGAATGACCTCGAGCAGGCCGGCGATCAGCGCCAGCACCAGGGCGCCCTGCACGCCCAGCAGGCGCAGCAGCACATACACCGCCACGCCGATCGTGAACGACAGGATGATCTGGCCAAAGAAGAAGGCGCGCCACACATTGCCCACGCAACGGATCAGGTCCTGCCACTCGGACTTGTACTTCCTTGGGAAATTGCCCTCGAGGAAGGCGCGGATATGCGGCGCATCCTTAGTCAGGTAGAAGCTGACCACGAAGACGAACAGCGTCGACAACAGGACTTCAACACCCGTGTTGATGATGCCCAGGCCGAAGTTGAGTGTGCCCCGGAACACGCCGGAGGTCGCGGTGTAGGCGTCGTTGATCCGGTTCAGCACGCCCTGCAGGGTTGGCAGGCCGTCCACGGTCGTCTCACCCAGCCATGGTTCCAGTACCTGCTTGAGTGGTGCCGTCTCGAGTGGCATGTCGAGCAGGTGCACCGTGTCCGGGATCTGGCTGACCTGCACCAGTAGGCCGGAGACAAAGCCGCCGCCGATGCGCAGCACCGTCTGGTACTGCGTGTCCAGGACCGGCAGCATGGCGTAGAGACCGAGCACCAGTGCAGTCAGAAGCAGCAGGTAGAGCAGGAAGGTCATCAACCCGCGCGGCAGGTGCGGGCGCGAGATGATGTTGGCTACCGGGGCGAGCAGGTAGGACAGGATGCCGGCCAGAATGACCAGCGGCAGCACCGGCCGGGCCAGCCAGAGCAGAAAGATCGCAAGGATCAGAATTAAAACCAGGATTCCGCGCTTCAGGGGTGTATCCCAGTGCGCGGGCAGGACCGGAGGGGAAGCGGACGCCTCCGGCCCCCTGTCATCGATCATGGCAGCGGAATGGTTCAGGACCCCGGCGGCGTCCCCGGGTCCGTGGGGGTTGGATGTTCAGTATGGCACAGGCCGACGGGCATGCCAACTCAACCGAAATCGGCGGTCCCCGTTGCGGACGGACGGGTGACCCGCTTGCTGTTGGCCTTGGCGGACCGGGTTACGTTCTGGCCCAGCTCCTGGTTGGCCCACGACTTGACCAGGTTGTAGAAGACCCGGCGGTCGGCCGTGCTGAGGGTGGCCTGGCGATCGGCGCGGCTCAGGGCGCGCGGATAGCTCATGTTGCCCAGGACCACCTGCGCCCGCACCACATCCATGACCTCTTCCAGCAGGCCCTCCCGCTCCCGAATCCAAAGGGGGATTTCGACCCGGGCCGGCAGAGTCCGCCGGTGCAGTCGCAGGTAGACAACCCCCACCCGGCTGTACAGGAAATCCGGTTCCCGCCCGAAGCTGACACCGTCGTGGCGCGCGCACTGCATGAGAGGGGTCCGATCACCCCAGCCGGGCAGCAGTTCGGCCACCAGGGCGGCATCCGTGATTCCGTACAGGTCCGAATCGTCCATTGTTGCCTGGCCGTGCACGGAACCGTACAGGTGGACCAGATCGCGGCTGTCGCTGGCGTCGATGTATCCCACCACCGGAATTTGCGCGGCCTCGGCCCTGGTCAGGAGGGTGTCCAGGGCTCCTAGGTAGCGATCCCGGAACTCGTCCGTCTGATAAGCCAGAAACGATGCAATATAGGAGTTGTCGTAGAAGCAGACCGGTGTGTGCGCCATGGTTAGGGCCTTGTCGAGGAGCGTCTCGCACTCCTTGACGGAACGCGCCAGGTTGATTTGCGAAACAAACTCGGCGTTGTGCTCGGCACTGCCGTACTTGTCGGACAGCTGCAGGCTGATGTCCTGGTACTCCTCCGCGTGGCCGGCCAGAGGATCGTTCAGATGCCAACCAATCTGAATCGCACCCAGGGTCAGGGACATGCCTCGCTCGGGCACCAGGTGGCTGCCGTCCACCGCCAGCACGGCCCGCCGCCGCAGGATACCGTCCGCCCAGCCGAACAGGCCGGCAATGGACTGGAAGTCGTCCGTGTCGACGGGACCGGCGATGCGAAAGCCGTCGGCGCGGTCCATGTCGCACGTGGGGCGCGCGCCCGGCCACGCAGCCCCGCTTGCCTCCAGTTGTGCCTCCAATTCCGGCCGCCGAACGGTCCGGAACCAGTCGCGGACCGGCACCAGATTCTGTCTCACCCCCTGATCCCGGTCGATGCGGGCCTTGAGCCTGGGCTTGATCCCGGTCAGTTCGGCATAGAGTTGGTTTCGATCGAGCACGGCTTGCTCCGTCCACGGGATCTGGAAATTGACTCGGGATGCCGCCATTGTCCACTAGGCCGCCGAATTTCCCCGGTTCGCCGTACAATCTCACTGGCCCGCTGTCCGCACCTCTCCGTTGCCCGGCTTCCGATCGTGTCCCGCCCCAACCCTCGACCGGTACTGTCCCGCGCCGTACGGCCGCGGCGCGGGGAACCCGCCCGGATTCGGTGGCGGATGACGGCCCTCCTGCTCGCGTGGCTGGTCCTGGCCGCCTGCACGACGGCCCCTCCTGGTCTCGCGGACGTATACGCACCAGTCGTGCGCCCGGAATATGCACCGCTTCTGACGGAGTTGACGGGTGCTCCTCGCATCGACATGGAAGTCTGGTACCAGCCGACGCGCAACCACTTGGAAGGCCGCATGCAGGTTTCCGGTGTCAACCTTTCCGGGGACACCTGGACACAGTTGGTCTTTCGCTTATACCCCAACCTGACGTATGTGGGCGGTCGCATGGTGCTCGAACGGGGCACAGTGCGCAACGCACTCGTGCCGTTCAAGCTGGCGGCGAACGACACGGCGGCTGTCTTCCTGCTGCCGACCGAGGAATGGATCCGTCCCGGACGGCCCTTTGAAATCGATCTGGTCTGGAGCCTGGACCTGCCCGTCTTCCCGGAAGTCTCGTCCGTCTACATGCCGTTCGGCCAGATGCTGGGCTTCCATGCCGCGCCGTGGTTCTATCCCGCGCTCGCCCACTACGTGCCGACCAGTCCTGCGGTCCCCGGCCACTGGTGGCTGGAGACGGCCCCCACTTTCGCCGACGTCCTCTACAGCCCCGCCTCCTTTTTTCGCGTGCAGCTATGGATGCCGGAGGGATATCCGCCCGTAACCCCCGGTGTGGAGCAGGAACGCACCGGGTTCATCCACAACTGCCCCCACCAGGCGCCCTGGTTCGAGTGCACGGAGGAGAACGTGGCCGCCTGTCCCGATCGCCTGGCGGCGTGGGAATGCCAACCCGTACCGCTGATCCGCTACAGTCTGCTGGCCGGCCCCGTGCCCGAGTTCTCCCTGATCACGCACGCCGGCTACGAATCGACATCCTTCGACGCCGGCGGGGTGCTGGTGACCAGCTGGTGGGTGCCGGCCTACGGCGACACCGGCCTGGAGGCCCGGGACTTCACCGTGGCCGCCCTGCGCGCGTTCGAGGAGGAATTCGGTCCCTATCCCTGGCCTACCCTGACCGTGGCGATGGCGCCTTTGGCCAACTCTTCGATGGAACTGCCGCAGGTGAACCTGATTGGCGTGCAGTTGTACCGCGCCTTTGCCAGCGACCTGGAACTGGAAATCGCGTTTTCCGTGGCGCACCAGTGGTGGTCCCAGCTCGTTCAGAACGACCCGGTCAACGCGCCCTGGCTGGATGAGGCCCTGTCCACCCTGGCGGTCCTGCTCTACCAGGAACGTCTGCACGGCGAGGAAGCAGCCGCCTTGCATCGCATCCAGAAGCTGGAACTTCCGGTGCAGCGACTCCAAAACCAGGATCGGGACGGACCTGTCGACTTGCGCGTCCACGACTATGTCACCGGTACCGACTACCGCGTCCTGGTGTGGGCCAAGGGCGCCTTGTTCCTGGACCGTTTCCGGGAACGGTCCGGTGCCCGCTCCTTCCGCCGAATGTTGACTGATTTCGTGGAATCCAACCGCTTTGGTCTGATAGACTCGGATGCTCTGCTGGACCGGCTCTGGGAGACCAATGCCACGGCCATGATCCTTTACCAGGACGCATACTTCGATCCGGTCCGACATCGCTGACCCTCCTCGCAGCGACCCTGCGCGGGTTCCGTCCAAGGGATGACTTCATGAAAACCGCCCGACATGAGATTTCATCCAACCTGTACGGCGAACTGGTGGTGTACGGTGGCACCGCCAACCAGCCGCTGACCGAGTCCGTCTGCCATTGGCTTGGCATTTGCCAAGCCGAGTCGACGGTAACGACGTTTCCCAACTCCAACACGTTCGTGCAGTTGACGCACAGTGCCCGGAGCAAGGACGTCTTCCTGATTCAGCCCACGTCGGCTCCCACCAACGACAACTTGATGGAGCTCCTGATCTTTATCGAGACCCTGCGCCGCGACAGTGCCGGTCGCATCACGGCCGTGATTCCCTACTACGGCTATGGCCGCTCCGACAAGAAGGACGTGCCGCGCTCCCCGATCACGGCGCGGCTAGTGGCGGATCTGATCGTCACGGCCGGCGCTGACCGCGCCCTCGTCGTGGACTGCCACGCAGGCCAAATCCAAGGTTTCTTCAACATTCCGGTCGACGAGGTGTCGGCGATAGACATCATTGCCGATCACTTCCGCTCACTGGATCTCGACCTGAACCAGACCACCGTGGTTTCTCCCGATGTCGGCTCGGTCAAACGCGCCCGCAACTTGGCGGAGAAGCTGCACATACCCATGGCGATCATTGAGAAGCGGCGCAGCCACCAGACCGGTCTGGCCATGTTCTCCATCATCGGAGAGGTCAAGAACCGCGACCTGATCCTGTTCGATGACGAAATCGACACCGGTTCCACCATCTGCAAGGCGGCGGAGTACCTCAAGGAACACGGCGGCCGGCGGTTGTTTGCCGCGGCCACGCATCCGGTGCTGAGCGGCGGGGCCGTCGAATTGTTGGTCAACAGTGAATTCGCCGAGGTCATCGTGACCGACTCCATCCCCGTCCCACAGGGGAACCGGACTGATTCCTTCCACATTTTGCCCATGGGCCGCACGCTGGCCGGAGTCATCGACCGCATCCACCGCGGCGAAAGCGTGGGCGAGTACCTCAACTACTGATATCGGGCCGCTTCATGCTGCGCAGGTTCTACAACAAGGTGTTCGGCTCGCCCGACGAGCGGGTGATCCAGAAGCACGGCCAGCTGGTGGAGGAGATCAACGGCCTTGAACCGGAGGTCTCGCGCCGGACGGACGCGGACCTGCGCGGACGGACGGACGCGTTTCGGGTGCTGGTGCGGGAGCGCACCGAAGCGGCGCGGGAAGGGCTGGCGGAAGCCAACCACCGCCTTGCCGATGCCGGCCTGGGCCGGGGCGGGGCAGTCCAGCAGCGCCAGCGACAGGCCCGGCAACAGCTTTACGACGCGGAGCACGCGGTGCTCGACGACCTGCTGCCCGAGGCCTTCGCCATGGTCCGGGAAGCCTGCCGGCGCACCCTGGGCAAGCGTCACTACGACGTCCAGCTGCTGGGCGGGATCGTCCTGCACCAAGGCTCCATCGCCGAGATGAAAACCGGCGAGGGCAAGACCTTCGTGGCGGCTCTGCCGCTTTATCTGCATGCCCTGACCGGACGGGGCGCCCACCTCGTCACCCCCAACGACTACCTGTCCAAGGTCGGTCTGCAGCTGATGGGACCGATCTACCACCTCCTCGGCGCCTCCGCCGCCGTGATTCAGAACCAGGGCGGCGGCGGGGAAGCCGGCAGCTTCATCTTCGATCCGGACTTCCGCACGTCCGACGACCGGTACCTAAGCCTCCGGCCCTGTTCCCGCCGCGAGGCCTACGCCGCGGATATCACCTACGGCACCAACAACGAGTTCGGCTTCGACTACCTGCGCGACAACATGGCCCGCGGTCTGGACGGCAAGGTGCAGCGGGAACTCCACTACGCCATCGTCGACGAGGTCGACAACATCCTGATCGACGAGGCCCGGACCCCGTTGATCATCTCCGGCGTGGCCCGCGACAGCTCCAACCACTACCAGCGGTTCGCCTCGCTGGTCAGGCAGCTGCAGGCGGAACGCGACTACACCGTCGCCGAGAAGGAACGCACGGTCACCCTGACCGAGGCCGGCATCGAGCGCATGGAGACGGCTCTCGGCATCGACAACCTTTATGGCAGCGAGCATGCCGAGATGCTGCCGTATTTGGACAACGCCCTGCGGGCCAGCGTTCTCTACCGAAAGGATATTGAATACCTGGTCAAGGACCGCGAAGTCGTGATTGTGGACGAGTTCACCGGCCGCATGATGGAGGGTCGTCGCTTCAGCGAGGGCCTGCATCAGGCCATTGAGGCCAAGGAAGGGGTGACGGTCCAGCGGGAATCGATGACGCTGGCCAGCATCACGTTCCAGAACCTGTTCCGCATGTACCCGCGCCTGGCCGGCATGACCGGCACGGCCAAGACGGAGGAAGAGGAGCTGCGGGGCATCTACGACCTCGACGTGGTTGCCATCCCCACACACAAGCCGATCATTCGCGACGACCGGCCGGACGTGGTCTACAAGACCAAGGACCTTAAGTTCAGGCAGGTTGTGGCGGAAATCAAGGCCGAGCACGAGGCCGGCCGGCCGGTGCTGGTCGGCACGGTGGCGGTGGAGACCAGTGAGCAGTTGAGCCGGCAACTGAGACGGGCGCGGGTGCCGCACGAGGTTCTCAACGCCAAGAACCACGAGCGGGAGGCGACCATCATCGCCCAGGCCGGCCGCCAGGGCGCCGTGACCATCGCCACCAACATGGCAGGACGCGGCGTGGACATCCTGCTGGGCGGCAATCCGGAAGGTCTGGCCCGCGATCAACTGCGGAAGCAGAAGGTCGACCTTCTGTCCATTCCGCAGGGCGAATGGACCCGGGCGCTGGATATGCTTGACCGCGGCGAGGATCCCCACGCCGCATCCGACGGCGCATGGGTGGACACCGTGACGGAGGTCCACCGGCAGGTCGAACAGGAACGGCAGGAGGTTTTGTCCTTGGGCGGCCTGCACGTGGTCGGCACCGAGCGCCACGAGTCCCGTCGCATCGACAACCAGCTGCGCGGCCGCTCCGGACGCCTCGGCGATCCCGGCAGCAGTCGGTTCTACCTCAGCCTGGAGGACGATCTGCTGCTCCGCTTTGGCGGGGAACGGGTTTCCCGGATCATGGATCGCTTCAAGATGGAAGATGCCCCCATCGAAGCCGGGATGATTGACCGGGTCATCGAAAACGCCCAGGTCAAGGTCGAGGGCTTCTATTTCGACAGCCGCAAGAACGTGCTGCAGTACGACGAGGTGGTGAACGAGCAGCGCACCGCCATCTATGAACAGCGGCAGCTCATTCTGGAGGCCGCAGACCGGGTTCCGATCGCTGGGGCCATGATCGCGGATTTGGTATCCGACCAGATCGAGGACGCCTTCGAGCTGGGCGAGGATGAGGATGCGGACGAGGCCCTGCGGCCCCTCCGTGCCTTCTTCCCACCGGACAGCACGCGCCTGCCGGTGCCGCTGCTGGAGGTTCTGGAGGAGGATCGGGAGGCCCTGCGCACCGAGGCGGAGATGGAGGCGATTCTCCTGGGGGGCATTGACGATGCCTTGGCGGCCAAGCGGGAACAGTGCGAAAACGACGATCTGTTCAGACAGGTGCTGGGCGAAGTGATGCTGGGCACCATCGATTCGCTCTGGACCCGCCACTTGACCGACCTCGACCACCTGCGCGAGGGCATCGGCCTCCGGGCGGTCGGCCAAATCCAGCCCATCGTCGCCTACAAGCAGGAGGCATTCAACATGTACTCCCTCCTGCAGACGGACATTCTGGAGCAGACCGCACGCACGCTGCTGGCCCTGCAGCTGCAGGTTGCACAGCCGATGGTCAGGAGACAACCCGCCTTTGACCGCGTCCATCTGAACCGACAGAACGGCACCCAGGCGACGCCGGTGCAACGACGCCGCTCGGCCCAGCCGGGAAGGAATGATCCCTGTCCCTGCGGCAGCGGCCGCAAATTCAAGCACTGCCACATGCGGAAACGGCCGGTGCCCGCCGGTTGAAGAATGGAAAACGCGGGAATGCTCGGCCCGGTACCGCCGATTTCGCATAGGAAGCCATGTGTCAACGACTGGGTGCACCGGTTGGAGAATGGGGAAAGAATGGGGATAACTCGGCAATTAATGGGGAAAACGTGGGGATAACTTGAGCTGGAATGGGGAAAACTCGCCTCGGCCCGGCACCACCGATTTCGCATAGGAAGCGAGTTTTCCCCATTGGCCCCTGAGTTATCCCCATTCTTTCCCCACGTTTTCCCCACGATTCGGTCAGTTTTCCCCATTGGCGGCCATGCCCCGAATCCACCAAGGGCCGGCTCCCTACGAGGGAAAAGGGCTTCCAAGCCCCTCCGAAGGCACTAGGTTTTCCCCATTTTCCGTCCGTCCTACTAATACAACGATCCAATTCATTCTCTATATACTTCCCTCTCGATTCGTTTTGCCCGAAAGCCGTGGAATGGGGAAAACCCGTCCAGTCCCAGCCAGGAACCGGCTCCCGCGGTCCAGACACCCTATGCCCTGCCATGCCCCTGTACGAGTTCACCTGCACGCACTGCTCCGAACACTTCGAGCAGATTCTGTCGTTTTCGATGACCGAAGCGCCGGCCTGTCCCCACTGTCGGTCCACGGCGACGCGGCGTCTCATGAGCATGCCCGCCATTCACTTCAAGGGCAGCGGGTTCTACAAGACGGACAGCGCCAACGGCAAGGAAAAGGCTGAAGAGAAGGACGACACGGATGTAAAGGCCGACGCGAAGGATGCCGACACCCAGAACGGGAAGGACAGTAGTACCAAGGGGGATGGGTCCGACAGCGGACCGCGAGAGACCGCAACTCCGCCCAAGACAGCGAAGACGGCCGACAAGGCGCAACAGGGCAAGGCCAAAACCGCGGCCGGCTGATCCAGGGCCGGCCGGGCAGCAGCCGGCCGATAGGGAACATGCTATCGGCGGACGACGGTCGGGACGCTCCGTCGCGTCCTGCGGGCGGTGCGCGCTCACTGCTGGGGGCGGCATCGCTGGTCATGCTCTTCTTCGTGCTGAGCCGGGTGACCGGCGTGGCGCGCGACATCGCCATCGCCGGCACTTTCAATCTCTCGCCGGCACTGGACGCCTATCAGGCCGCGTTCCGCGTCCCGGACCTGATCTTTGAAGTGGTGGCGGGCGGCGCGCTCGGCAGTGCCTTCATACCCACGTTCAGTCGTCTCTCACATCGCCGCGGTGCGGCGGTGGCTTGGCGCCTCTTTAGCCAAACGGTGAACGCGGTCACGCTGGTGCTGGGAGTGCTGGCGCTGGTCGGGATTGCCATGGCGCCGTGGCTAATGAGACATGTTCTGGCACCCGGGTTCGAACCGGCACAGCAGGATTTGGCTGCCGAACTCATGCGCTGGCTGCTGCTGGGCACCGTGGTCTATGGAGTCAGCGGCCTGTGCATGGGTGCCCTGAACACTAGGAGGCACTTCCTTCTGCCGGCGGCGGCTCCGGCCCTGCGCAATGTTGCCATTTGGGGTGCGGCCCTGTGGCTGGCGGAACCGTTCGGCGTCCGCGGCCTGGTTGTGGGAGCCGTGGCGGGATCCCTGCTGCACCTGTTGATTCAACTGCCAGCCCTTCGGGAGCATGGCCTCCGCTACAGCTGGACCCTGGACTGGCGTGATGCGGACCTGTTCCACATCCTGAAGCTCATGGGCCCGCGCATGATCGGCCTCCTGTTCATCCACCTGAACCTCATCGTGAACACGAATCTCGTGAGTCGTCTTGCTCCGGGCAGTGTAAGTGCGTTCGACTACGGGTTCCGCCTGATGCTGATTCCGGTTTCGGTCTTCGCCCAGGCCCTGTCGATCGTCGTGTTCCCCTCCTTTGCGGCCCTGGCCGACCGCGGTCGGTTCGATGATATGGCCGCATCCTTTCGCACGATGCTGAGGCTCGTGGTATGGCTGGCCGTGCCCGCCACCGTCGGCATGTACCTGTTGCGCGTACCGTTGATTGAACTGCTCTTCGAGCGGGGCAGTTTCGATGCCGACAGCACCCAACGGGTGGCAAGGGCCCTGCAGTACTTCCTGCCCGGCCTGACGGCCTATGCCGCGGTCGAGATTACAGTACGGGCCTTCTATGCCCTGCATGACACCCGCAGGCCCATGCTGGCCGGTGTGATCATTGTCTTGATCAATATCGGCCTAAGCCTGTGGTGGGTTGGACCGCTGGGCTACGCCGGGCCGGCCCTGGCCGCCAGCGTGGCGACCACCGTCGAAATCCTGCTGTTGCTGTGGTGGTTGCGCGCGCATCTTCCGCGGCTGGCCCCCGTCCAGTTGGCCTGGGACAGCGTACGCACAGCTGTTGCAGCTGCGGCCATGGGCAGTGCCGTGTGGCTGGTGCTGGCCGGGATCGGCTTCGGTACAGGCCCTTGGGTGCAAGCCGCCTGGGTCCAATTGATGCTGGGAATCGCCGCGGGCGGTACAGCCTACTTCCTCTTTAGCGCGGTTATGGGCAACGTGCGCTGGCTGGCAGGGGTGCGACGGGCCTCGGTCTGAAGCCGCCGGCCGGAATACAACGAATACAACAAATCCCTAACATACCGGGACCGCCAATCCTCTACAATCCGATTTGATCCGGCGGTGGGTGGCCTTGGCCAAACTACGCCTCCGGATGGGCGGATTCGCATCACACAGTCCGAGGTCGGACCTGCAGAGAACTCACGATGGGCATCTACTTTTTGCTGATCATTCCTTCCCTGTTGCTGGGCCTATGGGCCCAAGCCAGGGTCAAGCGCAACATGGGGAAGTACTCCAAGGTTGCCAATATCCGGGGTTTGACCGGCGCCCAGACTGCCCGGCAGATCCTGGACAGCCAAGGGCTGTACGACGTTCCGGTCGAGGAATCCACCGGTTGGCTGTCGGACCACTACCATCCAGGCCAGCGCGCCCTGCGCCTGAGCCGTGACGTGTTTCACGGTTGTAGCGTGGCCGCGGCCGGGATCGCCGCCCATGAGGCGGGCCACGCCGTACAGCATCAGCAGGGCTACGCACCGCTGCGGTTGCGATCGGCCGCCGTGCCGACTGCCAACCTCGGCGGCTGGCTGGGACCCGGCATCTGTTTCCTGGGCGCGATTATGCAAACGCCCGAACTGCTGGGCGTCGGTGTCGTGCTGTTCGCTTTGACCACAGTCTTTACCCTGATTACACTGCCCGTCGAGTTCAACGCCAGCACGCGGGCGCGGCAGTTGCTCGTTGGCCACGGCATCCTCTACGCGGAGGAGATGGAGGGTGTCAACAAAGTGCTCAATGCCGCTGCCCTCACCTATGTCGCGGCCGCCGTGTCCTCAGTCATGACACTGGCCTACTACGCCTTCCTGCTGGTTGGACTGAGCCGAGACTAACTTGTCCTTTCAACCGGTCGGACGGAAGATCCCGTTCGACTCCCATGTCCATCCATTCCATCCATGACACAGTACTCCCGTCCTGAACCACCCAGCCCGCGCCGCCGCGGACCGGGGCTGGCCTCCTTCCTGCTGATTATTGTTGTGGTCCTGGCGGGCCTCGTGGCCTGGGACAACCTGTTGGGTCGAGGACCGGCGCTGGCGAACCGCTTCGCCACCAATTTGCTGCCGGATATCGGTGCCAAACGGGTCCAGGTCGAGGTACCGGTAGCGGAACCCAGGACGCTCAACGTCACCGTGGATCCCGAATCCCTGGAAGCAGTCGAGGTGGACTACGAAACCGCGGTGTTGATGGACATCTACGCCCGCGGGAATCCCTCGGTGGTGCAGGTCAACACGTTCGTCGACAACGGAAGCAATCCGCTCCTGGGCGGCCTGGGCCAGGGTTCCGGCTTCATTTGGGATGAGCAGGGCCACATTGTTACCAACGCCCATGTCGTGCAGTCGGCAAACACCATGCACATCACCTTCCAGGATAGGACCATGTCGGTTGGGGAAGTGGTGGCCACGGACCCCGACAGCGATCTGGCCGTGCTCAAGATCGATCCCGAAGGCTACGACTTGCAGCCTGTCACGATGGGCCGCAGCGAGGAACTGCAGGTCGGCATGCGCGTGGCCGTGATTGGGACCCCGTTCTCGCAGGAGCAGACCCTGACCTCCGGCATTGTGAGCAACCTGGGCCGCACCATGAATACGATGACGCGGTACCGGATTCCGGACAGCATCCAGTTCGATGCTGCCACCAACCCGGGCAACTCCGGCGGACCCCTCTTTAACGACCGGGGCGAAGTGGTGGGTGTGGTCTCCCAGATCATCTCCGAGCAGCGATCCTTCAGTGGCATCGGCCTGGCGGTGCCGTCCACGATCGTGAACCGGGTGATTCCGGCTTTGATCGAGTCGGGCCGGTACGAGCACGCCTACCTGGGCGTCCAAGGCGCAACCTACAGCCCCATCTGCTCCGAGGCATTGGACCTGCCCAAGAGCGCGCGGGGTGCGTATGTCACGCAGGTTGTGCCCGGTGGCCCGGCGGCCCGGGGTGGCCTGGCCGGTGCCAGTGCCCGGACCCGTTTCGATTCGGAAGAATTGGAATTCATTTGCCCCACCGGTGCCGGGGGCGACCTGATCACCCATGTCGAGGACTTCAAGCTCAGTTCGTTCGACGACCTCATGCTCTACCTGGAACGCTACTCGTCGCCGGGGGACGAGGTGAATCTGACCGTGCTGCGCAACGGAAGCAACGTAAGGGTCACGATCAAGCTCGGCAAGCGCCCCAGCACTTCCCTCAGTTAACGCGTGCAGGGCACCTCACCGCTGATGTGACATCCGTCCCGTAGCCACATCGCCGAGGTTCAACATCGGAATCCGGAGCGGGCAAGGATTCAGGGGGTGCCCGCCCGGCGACGGGCTTTATCAATGCCGTGGGCATGGACAGCGGGGGCGCATGCAGTCCATGTGGCTGAACTCAAGTTGTGGTTCAACAGGCATGATGGCCGACTCACTCACTGTGCCATGCCTTGAGCAAAGTGCCGGTCTCAGCCATGTTCTGCCAAGTCCGATCCCCCTAGGTCCGCAGGCCTCCGTCCGGCACAACTATCTAGGTGGTTGGGCTTGCTGCGGTTTCCGGTTCAGTATCCGGCGCGGTCTCGGTGAGCAGCGTCGTAGAGTCACCCCTCGGCAATTTCGTCGTCCGCAACCGGGAACGGCGGTATGGGAATGCCCCGCTCGTGGATGCCCTGGATGCGGTTGTGGATGTCCGCTGGCAGTTCCATCTGCCTACACGCTGCGCCGCACTCCAAACCATCAAGGTTCAACTCTGCATTCAACTCCGCACGCACTGCGGCAGAGCGGAAGATCGTTGCCCAAAAGACCAAGTGTGTGAACTTGGCGGGAGTCTTGATGTAGGCGGCCATTTGGGATGCCATGAGCCTCTTGTCGTCCGGTCCCGGATCCTTGACCAGAAAGGGGATGCCGTTCTCTTCCGCAAACACCATGTTGTTCTTAAGGCAGTCGTTCACCACGGTCCGCGCCACGGTTCGACGGGCTTGTGCAGGCAACTCGTTGTAACTGGTGATCATGGCCATAGCCAAGCCAACGGACACCCCGTAACATTCGCATTCGCACGTGGCCTCCGGCAGGAAACTCAGGACTCCGTCCTCCACTCCTTGCCACTGTCCCAGCCAGAGTGTTGAACCCCACTGAGATTTCGGATTCTTCTTCGCCATGAATGAGGCCCTCCTGCATGGTGGCTACAGCCTACCGGACAAGGTGTCTGTCTCGGAAACAGCAGTGAGGGACCGCCGTGTTCACGCTGAACAGTACGGTGTTTGCGCTCGACGCGTTGCTCTGCCAGCCGTCTGACGAAACGGTCTTGCTGTTCACATTGAATTGCGCGGTGCGCCTGACAGCAGTTCCACCACAATGGGGTCATGATCAAGCTCGGCAAGCGTCCCAGTACGTCCCTCAGCTGATCCGCGCCGGATTCGGGTGCCAACGCGTCAGGTGAAGGTGTAGGTTTCCTCTTCCTCACCGCTGGTATGCCGTCCGTCCCGGTGGTGGATACGCCAGCGGCGCCTGACATGCAGGCGTCCACCGGATGTCGGAGAGGCCGCGTCCCGGCGGACGTCGGGGAGGCCGCGGTGGCCTCCCGCCAGCAACTGGCGCACCAAGGAATTGCGCAACAGGCTGCCGCCCAGCTTCAGGACTACCAGGCCCACCGCCAGCAGGGCGGGCGCCGCAGCCACGGCCTTCTGCGCCAGCGATGATGTCGGGGTAGGCATCAGCTCCGCCTGCGTATCCAGTCCGCAGGCGGGGCAGAACTGGTCCTCGATTTGGATGCTGCCGCCACACTCGGCGCAGATCCGTTCGGTTCGCACCATGGAAAAGGTTGGGTCTACACGGGATTCGGGTGGTCAGCGTAGCACAGGTTGCGGCTGGCGTGCCCGAGCCCTGCAAGCATCAAGGTGCGGATAGGAGACGACTCCCCGCCATGTTGCGCCCGGCACCGCGGCGGAAGTCGGCCGCAGCCATGGCCTTGCGACCGGCCAGTTGAACCGTGGTCAACCGCAACAGCCCGTCACCTGTCTGGACCGCGAGCCCGTCATCCGTCTCCAGCACCCGTCCCGGTTCCCGCGTCGGGTTCCCTCCTGTTTCGGGCAGGGCATCCAGTACCCGGAGTTGTTGGCCCTGCCACCAGCAGTGCGCGGCCGGCCAGGGATTGCAGGCCCTGACCTGTAGGGCGATGTCCGTGGCCGACTGTGTCCAGTCGATGCGCCCGTCCGCCTTGCGGATTAGGCCACAGTGGGATGGCGTGCCCGGCAGGGAATCCTGGGGAACGGGTCGGCATTCCCCTGCCAACCAGGCCGGCAGCACGGCCAACAACCGTTCGGCACCCAGCTCCGCCAGCTTCGGTCCCAGGGATCCGGTCGTATCGCGGGGCAGCACGGCAGTCTCAGCCCGGTCCACCACCGGGCCGGTGTCCAGGCCCCGGTCCATCTGCATGATGCTGACCCCGGTCTCGGTCAAGCCTTGGCGTATGGCGCCGAAGACCGGGGAGGCCCCCCGCAGGGCCGGCAACAGGCTCGCGTGGATGTTGAGGCAGCCGGTCCGGGGCAGGTTCAGGATGGACGGCGGGAGAATCTGGCCAAAGGCCATCACCACCACCGCGTCCGGCTCCCAGGCTTCCAGTTGGGCGGCGAACTCTGGATTGCGCCTGATCCGATCGGGCTGCAGCACCGGCAGGCCGTGGGACTCAGCCAACTGCTTGATCGGACTTCCCGCCGGCTTGCGCTTCCGGCCCCTGAGTCGATCCGGCTGTGTGACTGCACCCCTCAAATGCCACGGGGGATTCGTGTTCCGTTGATGCTCCAGCATGCGCGCCAGCACAATGGCGGCCAGATCCGGTGTTCCCATGAACACGATGCGTTGGCGGTCGGACATGGACGTCGTTCCTTGGTTGGAGGCGGTGCATCGATAAGCCTTCAATTTGTATTGAATTGTATTGTATAATTGCCATTTTTGACATGGACGAGATTTACCGCATCCCGCAGTTTGGTGCCCGCGTGGGGCGTTCGGCGCCCCCGTTGCGCGTCATGGACCGCAACGGCACGTTCCCGGCCCGCGGGAACGCGACCGGGCACCGGTACCACACCGAGGCGGATGCCTTGCGGTTCCCGGTCGGGGGCGACGTGGCCCCGCAGGGCTTGACCGTGGTCTGCTGCCGGGTGTCCAGTCGGGGACAGAGGGACGATCTGAAACGTCCGGTTTCCGCGATGGAGGCGTACGGCCCGGGTGCGGGCGTGGCCGTGGACGAGCGGCGGTCGGAAGTCGGGGGCGGCCTGCATTGCAAGCGCAAGGTGTTCCTGTCGCTGAGGGAGCGCATCGAGAAGCGGGAAATCGCCCACCTGCCGATGGCCCACAAGGACCGGCTGACCCGGTTTGGCTTCGACTGGTTCGAGCATTTCGCCACGCAACACGGCTGCACCATCACGGTCGTCAACCAGGAGAGCCTGTCGCCCCAGGAGGCGATGGTCGAGGATTGGATGGCCGTCGTGCCAGCGTTCTCCTGTCGTCTGTACGGACTGCGCGCCTACCGCAAGCAGATCCGGGATGCCGTCAACCATGGCTAGGCCGGCCAAGGTCACGCGCATCCTGCACAGCCGGGATCTGAACCGGTCCAAGTACGACCGCCTGGTTGAAATCGCCGCCCTGTGCGGACGTGTGCGGAGCGATGTCTGGCAACGATGCAGCGGGTGGTCCACGGCGCAACAGTCACCCCGTGAGATCCGCGACGACTGGATGGCCGAGGGCTACGACTGGCATGGATTGCCGGCCCGTCTGGGGCGCGCCACGCTCCTGGATGCACTGGGCGACATCCACGCCTGCCGGGAAGCGGCCAAGGTGCCGGTCAAGAAGGCCGTTTGGCACCGCACGGAAGGCGACGAAGAGGAACGCCACCGTCTGTATGCGCTGCTGAAGCAGAACCGCTGGACCGAGGACTCGTTCCTGCACCGGCACATGCGGAAACGGTGGAAGGGCGGCACCTCGCGCGTGACGAACCAGATCGTGCTGGAACCGGGGGCCTACACCGCGAAGGTCCGGCACGGACGCGCGTGGGTCCATATGCAGGGCATGGAGCGCGGCCAGCGCATTGCCATTCCGCTCAAGGGCACACACCTGCCTTCGGGCACCCTCCGCATCCTCCTGCGGGCCAACGGTCAGGTGGAAGTCCACTACGCGGTGGACGAGACACAGGTGTGCAGCACGCGTCCCTGCGGGGAGGCCACGGTCGGTGTGGACAAGGGCTACACCGAGGCCTACATCGACAGCGACGGGGCACGCCACGGCCAGGGGCTGGGCGACCTGCTGGCCGCGGAGAGCGATGCCCGCAAGGTGAAGGGCCAACGGCGCAACCGGATGCGGGACCTGGAGCAGAAACACCGGGATGCCGGCAACGTGCAGAAGGCGGACAATATCCTCCGCCACAACCTCGGCAACCAAAAGTGGGACCGCCGCCAAAAGCGGCACCAAGCTCAGGTCAGGGACTTCCTGTGCCAGGCCGCCCACAGCGTCGTCGACCGCGCCGGCACCATCGCCTGCGAGGATCTGACGGCATCCATGCAGTCGGCCAAGGTCATGCACCGCGACACCCAACGCCGTCTGAGCGGCTGGGTCAAGGGCGTGATGGCCGACACCCTAATCTCGATATCTCGACGCAGAGGC
>VXMJ01000005.1 GCA_009841145.1 Caldilineaceae bacterium SB0661_bin_34
CGACGACCCGTGAACGAGATGGGCCGGCTGTCCAGTCCGGCCTATAAGTCCCAAAGCAAATGGTCATGGTCGATTGGAAAATGGAGTTTGCGAGGGACGGAAAATTATGGACTTGCGAATCTCGCTTACTGAGAGCCCTATACAATCCCTGAGACTGCCATAAACTTCCCACTGATGCTTTCCATCAATGGCTGGCCCGCCTCATTTCCCAACGCCGGTTTGGGTACCCACCGACCACAAGGACCTCGCACTCCTATCTGTTTCAGCCTACGGAGAGCGGTCCTCGGTGCAACATGTCTGTTGCACCGGACATCTCTACGGAAAGGCAGCACCGAGAACCTTGGCCTGCGCGGGGGCGAACGGCAAACCGCGCCTACTTCATACCGGAGAGCGCGATGCCCTCGGTGATGTACCGCTGCAGGAACAGGAAGATGATCATGATGGGGATCGACGCCATTGCCGCCCCTGCCATGATCAGACCGTGGAACGACCCCTTCTCCTGAAACAGGCTCGTCAAACCGAGCGAAAGGACAAACTTCTTGGGGGACACGAGGACAATCAACGGCCACAGGAAATCGTTGAAGTTCCACATGAAATAGAACACCGCCAGGGTCGCCAGCACGGGTATGGAGAGCGGGATTATGATTCTGTGCCAGATGTACCACTCCCCGGCCCCGTCAATCCGTGCCGCGTCAATGAGGGCGTTGGGGATGGTGAACATGAATTGGCGGTACATGAAGATCGCATAGGCGCTCGACAATTCGGGAATGATCAGCGCCAGGCGCGTGTCCGCCATCCCCTGCTGGTTCACCATCAGGTAAAGCGGGATCATGTAAACCTCAAAGGGGATAATCCACGTTGCCAAAATCATGTAAAAGAGGACGTCCTTGCCGCGGAAGTCGAACTTGCCGAAGACGTAGCCGGCCAGACAGCTGACATAGAGGTTGATGAGGGACTTGACGAACGCGATGTAGAGGGTGTTGCGGTACAGCGTGAAGATGTCGAGGCTTTCGGCTGCCTTCTGGAAGTTCTCGAGGGTGGGCTCGACGGGCAGGAACTTGGGCGGGAAGGTGATCCACTCGGGCTGGGGCTTGAAGGCGGTCGTGATCATCCAGACGAACGGCACCACCATCGTGAAGGCGCCAATGCCCAGGACCAGGTAGTTCAGCAGCAGGGACCGTCGGATGAAGGTACCTGCCGACGGCCCCGGCGCAGGGCGCGGTTGGACCAGGGGAGCGGTCGCCATCAGAACTCCCAGTTTTCGCGGGTAATCCGCAGCTGGATCACGGTCAATACAATGATGATGATGAACATCACAAATGCCATAGCCGATGCCAGGCCGATGAACCGATCGACGAACCCGGTCCGATAGATGTAGTAGGAAATGGTCATGGTCGAGTTCAGCGGACCGCCCCGCGTCAGGACGTAAATCACGCCGAAGACGTTGAATCCGCCGATGATCCCCGTGATCGTGACGAAGGTCAGCACCGGTTTCATGAGCGGGACGGTGATAAACCGCGCCACCTTCCACCAGTTGCCGCCGTCGATGTGCGCCGCCTCGTAGAACTCAAGGGGAATGCCCCGCAGTCCGGCTAGGAGAATCATCATCGTGAAACCCAAGCCTCCCCACACCGACATCATGATCAGAGTCGGCATCGCGAGGACCGGGTCTCCCAGGAAGTAAATCCGCTCCGGATATCCCGCCTGCTGGAGTAGTTGGTTGATGAGCCCGAAGCGCGGCCGCAGCAGCCAGCTCCACATCAGGAGGACGGCAATGCCGTTCGTCATCTGCGGCAGGAAGTAGAAGAGCCGAATCATCAGGCTGCCGCGCCGAATCGGATTCAGCAACAGTGTCAGCCACAGCGACACAATGACGCCAAAGACGGTTGCTCCCACTGCGTAATAGAAAGCGTTGCCGATCGAAAGGCGGAAAATCGGATCGGCCGCGATGCGCGCATAGTTTTCGATGCCAACGTAAATGTTTTCGGTCCGCAGCAACCTCTTGTCGTGCAGGCTGATGAAAAAGGCATAGCCCACCGGAAAGAACCGGTAGATACAAAAGAACACCATCGTCGGCACAAGGACCGTCACGATGAAGCGGAGCTGAGTGCGCCGCAGGCCCGACATGCCGGGCGCGGCAGTCCCTTGCTGGACGGACATGGACTGGACGAGGCCCCTAGTCGGGCCGGGTTCCCGCCGCGGGGACCGGTGCCGGCGACGACGGGGACCGCCGCCGGCCGGTAGCACCGCGGATGGAGGAACGCAGACTATTGCATTTCGATGCCGAGACCGCGGTCGAAAATCGCCTGAACGTCGGAGTTCAGGATCTCCATGGCGGCTTCCACGCTGGAGCCTTCCCGAAAGATGCGGTAGAAAGCATCACCGATGGCGCCATTCATGTCCCCGGGCGGTTCCACGGGATCATGCTCGGTGGCCTGCATTTGGGCCGCCATGGCCAGACCCGGGTCCGACAGCAGGCGCGGGTCGTCCAGCAGGTCCGCACGCGCCGGGGCGATGCTGATCAGTTCCGCCAGATTCCAGTAGGCGTCCTTGCCGGCGTCGACATAGAGATACTTGAGGAAGTCGTAGACGGCATCGTACGTTTCCGTGTCACTCTTGAAGGCCGACACGGAGAGCACCGTCGACTTGTAGCCGTGCACGGGTTCGGGGTTCCCGGTCGGTGTCGGGGGCGGCGCGAAACCAAGGTCGGGGTAGACGTCCGGGAAGGAGGCCCGGAATTCGCCCACGATCCATGCCTGTTCCTCGGTCATGCAGGCCAGCCGGGTTCCCACCGCCTCGCCGTTCCACGGGAAGTCCGGGTCCCAGACGCCGTGCTTCAGGTTCCAGTCCGCAACGGTCTGGTAGCCGGCAATTGCCTCTTCACTGGTGAAGTTGGCCTTGATCGAGTCGCCGGAGGTATCCACGATGTTGCCGCCCAGCTGCAGGACCTGGTTGTAGCCCAGCCATTCATCGGCAGGCACGACGCCGCAGCGGGTAATCCCCGAAGCGTCGGATTGAGTTGTGGCCTGGGCCGCCACCAGGAAGTCTTCCCAGGTGGCGGGGGGCGTGTCCGGATCCAGTCCGGCTTCCTCGAACATCGCGCGGTTGTAGACCAGCAGGGTGCTGCTGATGCCAGTCGGGATCACGTAACGACCGTAGACGTCCCAGTTCACGGACGGATAGGTCGTTTCGTACCATTCGGCGGTGAATATCTCCTCGGGGAATTCCAGGAGGAGCCCTTCACGGCGCATCGGGAAGAACTCCTCGCCCATCTTGAACAGGTTGGGATGGGTCCCGGCTTCGATGGCCGAGTAGATTTTCTCCAGGCGGCCGGAGACGGAGAGGACTTCGATGGTGTAGTTGTCCCGCTGTTCGGCCCACTCCTGGGCCACGTTGTCATAGATCGCCATCCGGGGTTCCCACCAACCCCACAAAACCAGATGGATCGGTTGGGCACCGGGCTCGACCGCCGCAGGCATGCCGGGGGCGACACAGGCCGCCAACGCGAGACTGGCGCCGGCAAGGCCGGCACCTTTCAGGAATTGACGTCTGCTGACTGAGGTTGACATCAAGCTGCTCCTTGGATGCTGATATGTCCCGTCCGGTGCTGCTGTTGAGGCAGGGCGCCTCAGCCCGAGGTTGGGGATTGGACGGAATCGGTTCCGGCGGATTCTACAACCCATGACTTCGCCACCCGACCGCCATCCCATTCACCCAGGCCCGCGGGAACAGCACCTTGGGCTGCCATTGCCGGACTCAACACCGAGGAGGCATCCGGACCAGTCGGTGCGCATCCCAACAACATGCCAGAATTGAGATCCCACGTGCAATCCCAAAGTCAGTGGATACCCGTAGACAGCAGTGGTACGCAACCTTCCAAAGTGCCGCCGACAAACTGCTGTCATTCGCCAAACCACACCACCACCAGGATTCCCTGCCCAATGCCGACCGAGGCTCTGGAACTCGTGATGCGGTTGCTCACCGCCAGTGTGTCGCCCTGGTGAATCAAGGCGTTGTGCAACGGATACTGCATTCCTTCAACTGTCACCCGGTCCACCAGGCCGCTGACCGGAACCAGGCTGCAGACGCTTCCCTGCGCACCCTGGATTTCCAGTTCGTCCTCGCCGACCAGTACGGCCCCATGTTCCTTTCCGTCCGTGAACCTGACCCGAAGACGGCCTGCATACCGTCCCAGCAGAAGCATGTTGGCCAGGGACTGATCCAACCTTCCACCCCAAACCCCAACCACCAGGACCTCGCATACGCTTTCCGCAACCGCCAGGTCCATGGCCAGTTCAAGATCGGTCTTGTCCTTGGCAACAGGATGGACATCCATCCGGACGCCCTCTCGAGTCAGCCTTGCGCGTTGTTCACCGGCAAGGCTGTCCATGTCGCCCACCACCACGTGCGGAGCAAGGCCCATGGCCAAGCAGTGTTCCGTGCCGCCGTCAACGCCGACCAGCCAATCGGTGTCGGCAATTGCCAGGTCCAAGGACTTTGCATCAGGCACCGAGCCATTGGCGAACAGGATGGCACGCGACCAGGACACACCTTCCGACGGCTCGTGATTCGAGCAATTTGACATGCAGCATGCGTTTCCCAAGCTTCAAGTCGCGGTGGTTGGGAAACAAAACACGGTAGATTTGTTCCCGTCATGCGCCCCCTGCGGACAGACCGTGCCTGCGGGCCCAAATCCTGGGACAGTCTCTACACTGCACCTTGATTCCGGGATCCGGAAGGCAGGATGTTTCATGATCCTGCAAGGGTCGGCGGCGAGTCTGCCATGCCGCAACCAGATTGCTCGGCCAAGGAAGTCCTCCATTTCAAGCACGAAACCCATCTTTTACGAGTCCCATATGCACACTACCCTGTGCCGCCACGCCACAGGGTCCGTGGACGACTATGCCCGGCAGGCCGTGGAACGGGGTCTGAAGGGCATAACCGTCACCTGCCATTGTCCGTTGCCAAACAAGATCGACCACCGGAATCGCATGGCGCCGGACGAACTGGATACGTACGTGGACCTGGTGTTCCGGGCAGCCTCCAAGTGGCGCAGCCGCCTTGATATCCGCATGGGCATGGAAAGCGACTTCGCGCCGTTCCTGATTCCCTATCTGACCGAACTGCACGAGGCGCACCCCTTCTCATACATCCTTGGTTCTGTCCATCCGCAGGCCGAATACTTCAGAGAACAATACGATACCGGCGACACGCCCGCGTACCGTCGCACCTACTATCGAATGCTGGCGGAGGCGGCGGAGACCGGGCTGTTCGACTGCCTGTCCCATCCCGATTTGGTCAAGTACATCGATCGCGCGGAATGGAACTTCGACTTCTATGCTCCCGTCATTGAAGAGAGCCTCGATCGCATCGCAGCCACGGGAACCTGCATGGAACTGAACACCGCCGGCCATCTCATGAGTTTGCGGGAATACAGTCCCAGCCGAGCCCAACTTAAGATGATGCACCAACGCCGCATTCCGGTCGTGGTGGGTGCCGATGCACATGTTGCCGGCCGCGTAGGCGATCACTTCAAGGAAGCACTGGACTTGCTGTCGAACATCAACTATCGCACCGTGTCCATCTTTCTGGATCGGGAACGTCGGGACTTGGACATCGAACAGGTCCGCCGGACGTTGCACTGAATCCCCGACGTGGCGTCGGCCGACCCGGGTTTGGGTCGATCCAGACGCGGGAACCACACCTGGATTCTGGGATCCGAGTGGCGGCACCTTCATAATCTTGCACGGTTGGCTTCAGGCCCGCTATGCCAAAACCAAGTCGTCCGGCGAAGGAAGTTCATCATTTCAAGCACGGAATCCATCTTCTACGAGTCCCACATGCACACAACCCTGTGCCGCCACGCCACAGGGTCCGTGGACGACTATGCCCTTCAGGCCGTGGAACGGGGCCTGAAGGGCATGACCGTCACTTGCCATTGCCCGTTGCCGAACAGGATCAACCACGAAGCGCGCATGGCGCCGGACGAACTGGACACATACGTGAACTTAGTGGGCCGGTCCGCCGCCGAGTGGCGCGGCCGCCTGGACATTCGCATGGGCATGGAGAGCGACTTCGCGCCGTTCCTGATCCCCTACCTGACCGAGCTTCACGCGTCGCATCCCTTTTCGTACATTCTCGGTTCCGTGCATCCCCATGCCGGTTACTTCAAGGAACGATACGATACCGGCGACACGCCCGCGTACCGCCGTACCTACTATCGAATACTGGCGGAGGCGGCGGAATCAGGACTGTTCGACTGCCTGTCCCATCCCGATCTCGTCAAGAACATTGATCACACGGAGTGGGACTTCGACCGCTACGCACCCGATATTGAAGCGAGTCTGGACCGCATCGCAGCCGCAGGGACCTGCATGGAACTGAACACCTCAGGGCTCCTCAAGACAATCAAGGAGTACAACCCCGGCCGGGCCCAACTTGAATTGATGCACCAACGCCGCATTCCGGTCGTGGTGGGAGCCGATGCTCACACGGCCCACCGCGTGGCCGATCATTTCAAGGAGGCGTTGGACCTGTTGGCGGACATCGGCTACCGAACGGTGTCCATCTTCCTGGACCGGGAACGCCGGGACCTGGCCATTGAACAGATCCGCCCGACCCTGCGCTGACCCCGTCCGCGGCAGGCTCCCCTCGAAGGGCGGCCGGTGAACGTCCACCGACACATCGTAGACACCCACCTGGGAGCCGTGCCGGTCACGGATACACAACCCGAGGGCGGCTCCGGCCCCGTCTTGATGCTGCTGCACGGATTCCTTTGCGACAGCACGTTTTGGCACCACTTGATTGAAGTTCTGCCGCCCGGTCTGCGCATCGTGGCACCGGACCTGGCAGCCTTCGGCCGACTGGGAACCGGCAAGCGGGAGGTGGACTTCAATCACTTGGCCGAGGTACTGGAAGCCCTCCGGCTGGCCATGCACATCACCCGCATCCAAGCCGTGGCCCAGGACTTGGGATGCCTGGTTTTGCTGCGCTACACATCGCTTTACCAGCACCATGTTGACCGCATCGTGTGGTTCAGTCCCTCCTTCTACCCGGATCAGTTCGTGCCCAGGGGCCTCCGGCTGTGGCGCGGTCGATGGACCGGGGCCGCCATGAACGGCATCCTGTTCGGACAAACCGTCAAGTCCTACTTTCGGAAGGCCAGTGCCGACGCATCCCCTACCGCCGATGCCTGTGCCGTCGCGGCCCTGGCCACGTACGGCCCCCCTGAAGGTCGTCGGCTCCTGCGCCGCTGGATCCATTGGGGAGAGCCCAATGCCCTGTTCTGGGACCATCCGCGCATGCTGCGCAACGTCGCCAGCCCGACCCTGGTGGTTTGGGGCGGTGCCAATCCGTGGGTCCACTTCAGCCAAATCGAAAGACTGGGCCGCCATGTGGAAGACATCAAAATCGTGGCCCTGACCGGTTGCGGCCACTTCCCCTCAATAGACAACCCGGAGCGCGTCGGCCGCGAAGTGGCCGGTTTTCTGGGTCTTGTCTAATGGCGGTATACGCTTAGGGAATTACATACTTGACCAGGCACCGGAACCCGGAGGTCCCTGCGCCGTCGGCATGCCTTGTTCACGGGTCGGTGAGGTCGATTTGTCCATTGCCAAAGGCAACAAACAGGGACCGAGCGCCTCTCGCCGTGCAGAAGCCCCATTCCCGCGGGCCTTCGGGAGCAGGGCCAGACCCCGCGCCAGGATGTTGAGGGCGGCGTTGTGGTCGGCGTTCGCCTTGAATCCACAGGCCTCGCACTTGAATGTTGCCTGTGTCCTGCGATTCTCCTTGCTGATGTGTCCGCATGCCGAGCAGGTTTGGGACGTGTAGGCCGCGTCCACATTCACGACCCGGCCCGCCTTGTAGTCCAGATTTCGTTCCAGCTGCCCCCAGCCCGTATTGAGGATCCCGCGGTTGAGTCCGGCCTTCTGCTTCACATTCCGGCCGGGTTCTTCGACCGTGCCCTTGGCACTCCTGGTCATGGCCTTGGTGTTCAGGTCCTCAAGGACCACGGTGTGCGCCGTGTCGGCCAGCTTGCGGCTCGCCTGGTGGTTGGCGTTCTCCCGGCGCCGCTTCTTCTTGCGTTGCCGCTTCTTCAACTGCCCGCAGATCCGCCGTCCCCGGTTGGACATGGGCTGGCCGTTGGCCTTGGAGCGCGCCCGCGCCTTGGCCGCACTGCGCTGCTTGCGCTTGATGTTCGCGTCCAGCTTCGGGTCGTCCGGCACTTCGTACACTTCGCCTTCGCTGTCCGTGGCCTGGCCGACGTTGCGGTCGACGCCCACGGCACCGGTCCAGGCAGGTTGTTTCAGCCGGTCCGCCGGCACTTCATGGAACACGTAGGCGTACCACTTCGGATGTTCCTCGGTCCCTTCCTTGCGGATGCGCACCTGCTTGGCCTTGCAGCCCCGGTACAACCCGCTCCCTTCCAGACGCACCCATCCCACCTTGGGGATGTGCAATCGGTCGCCGTCCATGCGCACGCCGTCGGGAATGGTGAAGCCGTCGTCCCTGTCGAACTTGGCCTTGTACTTCGGGAACCCCTTGGGCTTGCCGTCCGACTTGCGCACGCCCAGGGATTGGCCCTGGAACTTGGCCGCGGCCCATGCCTCGAAGAAGCGTGTATACGCGTCGGCCAGGTACTTGGCCGTGTAGCGGAGCGGTGCATAGGGCAGGTCTCCCAACCAGGACAGCTCCATGGCGCGGTACCGCCGTCCCCACGGCGAACCCAGGAACGCCCGCACCCAGGCCGCATCGGGTCGGCTCCTGAGGTCCGTGAACCGCTTGCCCAGCGTGAAGAACGAGACGGACTTGTCTACGGGCACCGCGCCTTCGAGGGCGGTCCCCTTGCCATATTCCTTGTGCAACCGATACCGCCGCTCGCAATCGGCCAGCAGGAGGTTCCACACCAGCCGACAGGCACCTGCGATCTGCGCGCACAGGGCGGCTTGGGCGCGGCGGTCGAAGCGGATGCGATACCGCTCGCTGCGGACTTCGGTTGTTTTAGACTTGGGGGCAGCAGTCCGGGTTGGCATCTTCAACCTGCCTGTCAGGAGGCCGTGCAGTGCTGGTTACACTCACGGCTTCCGTTCATTGTGGCATACGATGGAAGCGTTCCGTGTGTCGTTTCCACTGTGCTTAGTCAAGTATGTAATTCCCATTGCAATCCTTCGCCCATGACCTCTGTTGATGAACTCAAACTGCAGGTAGCCCGTCGCGCATTGGATTTTGTCAAGTCGGGCACCGTTGTGGGTCTCGGCGGCGGCAGCACAGCCGCCCTGTTCGTCCGGGAATTGGGCCGCGAACTGTGCTCGGGCCGTCTCAAGGACATCCTTGGAGTCCCTACCGCCCTTGAGGTTGGAGCCTTGGCAACGGAAGTCGGCATCCCGCTCACGAGCCTGGAGGATCACCAGACCATCGACGTGTGCATTGACGGCGCCGACGAGACGGATCCATCCCTCAACCTGATCAAGGGGGGAGGCGGGTTCCTGACCAGGGAGAAAATCGTGGCCCAGGCCAGCCGGCGCCTCGTCATCATTGCCGACTACACAAAGCTGTCACCGCAACTGGGCACGCGTTGGCACGTGCCGCTGGAGGTGATGGAGTTCGGGTTCGAGGCACATCGCAGCTTTCTTTTGGATCACGGAGCCAAAACCACGGTGCGGCGGCGCAATGCCGACGGCACCCCGTACCGAACGGATCAGGGCAACTACATCCTGGACGCGGACTTCGGCCCCATTGACGACCCGTTCGGCCTCGCAGAGGCCTTGTCGGCCAGGGCCGGGATCGTCGAGCACGGCCTGTTCCTGAATCTGGCAACCGATCTGCTGGTCGCGTCTCCGGACCGGACAATCGACCACAGGACCCGGGCCCTGGCGCCTGCCTGACAAGCCCGGACAGCTACAACAGCTTCAGGACCACCCGGGAGTCCTTCCAGCGTTCCTCAAGGGCGTAGTGTTCCCGCGAGTCCTTGGTGAACATGTGCAGGACTACATCCCCATAGTCCATCAGGTGCCAGCCGCTGCCATCCGCCGGTCTGCCTTCAATGCCCTGGGGCCGGACCCGAGTCTGCTTCTGGAAGTCGGCCAGAATGTCCTCTTCAATGGCGCGGGCATGCCGATCGTTTACCACCGTGCCAATGAGGAAGTAGTCCGCAATCGATGAATCCGCGCCGATGTCCAGGACGACGATGTCGGCAACCTGCTTTTCCTCCAGCCAGTCCACCAAGGCGTGCACCAACTCAAGGCTGGTCAAGGGAGCACCGCCCGCGCGACTGGATTCCGCCTGGCCCGGCTGGTCGGACACAACGCTTCCGAACTCCCCGGACCCTATTCCCAGATCCAGCCGTCGGTGGCCCGATCCCAGTCCACGGCTTCGTCGCCAAACCACAGGGCCGTCTCCGCAGCCGCGGTCTCCGGGCCGTCGCTGGCATGCACCAGATTGCGGCCGATGTCCGAACCGAAGTCGGCCCGGATCGAACCGGGCGTCGCCTCGACCGGATTGGTCGCACCCACCATGTTGCGCACCATCCGGATCGCGTCCTTGCCTTCCACCAGCATGATCACCACCGGTGAACTGGTAATGAAATCGATCAGATCCGCAAAGAAGGGCCGGTCCTTGTGCACGGCGTAGTGCTCGCCGGCCAGTTCACGGCCAACCTGCAGCATCCTCAGGCCCTTCAGCTTGAGCCCCCGCCGCTCGAATCGGGTGATGATTTCCCCGACCAGGCCGCGCTGAACCGCATCGGGCTTGACAATCACAAAGGTACATTCACTCATCAGTATGGAAAGTCTGTTCCTTTACCTGGTACATTTCGGTACTGGGGCGGGTGATTCGCTCTCGGTTGATGGGGGCTCCGTTGCATGCCCCCGCAACTCGAGTCCGGGTGGAGCAATCCCCACCGCTGTCCTGGTTCGTTCCGCGAGCAGGGCACGCACGTCCCTGTAGGGCATGTACAACACATGGGACCGGCCGCCCCGCCACTGTTTCCGCATCTGCCGGTGCAGGAACGGATCCTCGGTCCAGCGGTTCTGCTTGAGCAGGCGGTACAGACGCTCGCGTTCGGCCTTGTCGCCCCGCGTGCGGTGCCGGATGGCCTTC
>VXMJ01000040.1 GCA_009841145.1 Caldilineaceae bacterium SB0661_bin_34
CCATCCGTGTCTTCTACACACGTCTGTGCGACCAGGGCAAACCCAAGAAAGTGGCCCTCGTGGCCGCCATGCGCAAGCTGTTGGTTATGCTGAACGCCATGCTGCGGGACCAGGTTCCGTGGCAAGCACAACCTGTATCAACCGCGATCCATAGTTGACAACACACACAGTTGCTGTTCAGCAACTGTATGAGGAACAGCTTGCTCATAGCTGCGACGAGCGCCATCTTCCTGGGCTTGACGCGCCGGCACAAGCGGGTGCAGCCAACGGGTTGGCAGCCGGTCGCCAACCCGAGTACATGGCTCCACCATCGTCTGGAACTCTCGATCTCTCCTTGTTTCTGGTCGTGCCTGCTTCCTGCCCATCTACCCGGTGCGCACGACCGATTTGAATACTTTTCAAACCAACGCTACAGGTCCGACCACTCGTAGCGCGTTTTCAAGGTTGCAAGCTGGTTGTAGCCAATCCACTTTTCCTTCTGCAATCTCCCAACCACGATGAAGGGAGCTATCTCTACAGACCGGGCAAACTCCCGAGTTGCCGCCAACGAGAACTCGCCGTCATTGCAGAAATCCTGCCAAGAGCCAGGTGGGATAAGCATGTCCGAGGCGAATGCATCTGCTTCCGTCTCCATTTCGGTTAGGGCCGGCTCCCCGCCGAGGCCGTCTACGACGATGCGTCGTTGCCTCCTGTGTCTGAGAATGTGACAAGCCTCATGGAAGAAGGAAAACCAGAAGACATCGGCCCACTTGTGCCTGAGACTCATTTGTATCAGGGCCTGACCGTCCGGCAGCCAACGTGCCACCCCGTTGGCACCACTCCTCGGGAGTTCCGGCACTAGGCAGAACGCGACCCCCGCACCGACGCAAAGAGCCGACATCGTTGGGATGAACTCCTTGAGCGGTTGCAGCGTCAACCGTCTGATGTTGAGCAGAGCCTGGCGGAAGGTTTCCGCATCGTACGTTGCGGTACACGCATTCTGAGCCTCGAGTTCGCCTTTGCGCAGCCACACCGACAGGGCACCCAGTGAGACTTTCCGTTGTGCCGTCTCGGTGATCCGGAATCCAATTGCCTCGGTGTAGGCACGTGGCTCCACCACCGCCATGCCCAGAAACATCTGCAAGGCCTTCACCTTGCCGGGTTTGTCCAGACCTGCCTTGATCCACCCGCGTTTGGTCATTTCCCGGATCGGATAGCAGTCCAGCGCGGCCACGCCTGCAACGAGGTCGTCCCGCGCGCGCTGCCGCGCCAGGGTCATCCGGTAAAGGCTTTCCAGATTGGCCCAGTAATACGCATCGATGCCCAGCACCATTTCCAGCTCAAGGGCGGTGTCCGGAGTAATGGCTTTCTTGGCATTGACGATCTCGTTGACCACCTGTGCAGGCCTGCCGAGTCTGATGGCGAGTTCCCTTTGGGTCATGCCTCGAGCCTCCAGTTCCTCGGCCAGGATCTCGCCCGGAGGGATCGGCATGTCCGACCATGTGCTTGATGGTTTACTGATCATAATGATTGCTCACTTCCTCGATGACCACATGTTCCTCTGAAGATCCCTCTGTCACAATGAGACGCCACCGGCCCGTCAGGTGTATGGACCACCTTCCTTGCTTGTCTCCCTTCAAGCGATGTAGTTTCATGGCCCGAATTTTGCCTGCCGTCTGAAAATCGGGGACGGCATGGAGTTGCGTGACGCGAGTGATGTATTTGCGGGCGACATCCTTTCCCCACTGCCGTATAGCCCTCTCGGACTTCTCGAAGTTCCGTTGCAGCCGTCGGGTTCTGAATGTCACATCCATGATTCACCCTATGGGTGTATGGTAGTTGGACCCTTGGGGAATGTCAATGCCCGGATGTCACATCGCCACTCGGTTGAGGAGCGCTCCGGGCACCGTCGTCATCTTCAAGGGGCGCCACCGCAAAACGACCGTTCAAAGGTGTGATGATGCGGCATGACCAGTGGCATCCGGTTGTTGGACACCTACAGCACCGCGTCATTTGGTGGTTGAGCGACAAGCCTTTTCTTTCAGGGATCGCCGGAGAAGCCCTCCTGGTCGGAGGTATACGGCACTCGGCGCGAGAAGAACAACCTGACAAAATCGGCTTGCGGGAAGTGGTTGGACAGGATCGGCTGTGCCGCCCGGCAATGCGCGCCCGTGGTCAACATGTCGTCAACCAACGCGATAGGGATGGGTGCAGGCTTGGTCAGGCCTCGTTGACACCCTACAGACTTTCGATCTCTTCAGGTCGTGGCCGTCTCGCCTGACGATGAGCAGTCCCGTTGTACGTACAGGGCACGACTTGGCCGTTTAGGAACAGCAGAATCCCGAAGCAGATCTTCGGGATGATGTTCCGAATGCTCCGGTAGAACAACCACCGTTTCTTCTCCAACCTTGCCTTGTGGTTACGGACTTTCGGTCTGGCCACAGGCTCGGATTCCGGAAAGAAGATCAGTCGTGAGATGCCCCGAGGGAGTTGGCGGTCACACCACCGCGTCATAGCCGGTCTGAAGAAATCACGTTCGATCACATCGGTAACGATTGCCTTGGCCGATCGCGGCTCACGCGGCTTTCCCTGTGACAAACGTTACCGCTGTAGTCCAACGCTTTGACATGCGCCTCATGACCATCCCACCGTCGGCGTCGCCACCAGTCCAGTGGGTATCCGAAAGCCTTGAACTCAGACTGGTAATGCAATGCCTGTGGACATCATCTACAATCAAGCACGGCAGTGCCAATCACCCCATAACCTCACTTACCGTGCAACCGGCCGTACTTGTGGCACGGGAACCCGCAAACAAGGCAAACTGTACTTCCGACACGAAATGCCGAACGATGTCCAGATGGCTGTCTCTAATCTTTATTGCATGTCTGACGGGAACTCTCGGATTGGCGGGTTCCAGCCAGGTGCCGGAAACGTCCACTCCCATGATTGGAGAGGAACCCGCAATCACACGGCACATGAGCCAAGCCGACATTGAAGCGGGCAACGTCTCACTGGACGAACTCATTGCCCATGGCCGCGACCTCTTCATGGCCAGTTTCAATTCCCTGGACGGTGCCGGCAGACCCGAGCAAACCGGCAAGGGCGCGCCCCGCCAGCGACGGGAAATACCGGACAACTTCAACCGCATTTCAGGACCCGACGCCAACGCCTGCATGGCGTGTCACAATTTGCCCGCAGTCGGCGGTGGCGGCGACAACGTTGCGAATGTATTCCTGCTGGCCGACACTTTCCCCTTTGTGAACTTCGACGGGGACCCGGTGGGAAATGGCCCCAACAACACCTTGAAAACCATCGGCAACGAACGCAACACGCCGGGCATGTTCGGCTCGGGCTTCATCGAACTGCTGGCCCGCGAGATGACCGCCGACATGCATGCCATACGCAGCAGTGCCTTGGCCGAAGCCAGGATTTCGGGTCGGCCGGTCACCGCCGCCCTGGTGACCAAAGGGGTCCGCTTCGGTTCCCTGGTCGTCTCGCCGGACGGATCGATTGACACCTCCGCCGTCGAGGGCGTGAATGACGACCTGATCATTCGACCCTTTCATCAGAAGGGAGCTGCTGTCTCCCTCCGGGAATTCACCAACAATGCCGCGATTCATCACCACGGCATGCTGTCGGTCGAACAGGCCGGCGAAGGTGAGGATCCCGACGCCGACGGCCATGTTAACGAGCTTACGGTGGGGGACATCACCGCCTTGGCCGTATTCCAGGCCACCTTGCCTGCGCCGGTGCAAGTGGAACCGGCAACTCAGATAGAAAGGGAGGCCGCCGCACTGGGCCGTCGGTTGTTCCACCAAGTGGGGTGTGCGATGTGCCATGTTCCCGAACTGCCGCTGGCCAGCCTTGAATTCGAGGAACCCGGTCCGTTCAATCCCGACAACGATCTCCAACCTGAAGATGTCTCGTCAATTCTTTCCTTTGATCTGTCGCCGTTCATCAAGAATCTCAAAAAGGACGAACAGGGCCGTTATCTGATACCGGTCTTCACCGACTTGAAACGACACGACATGGGAGAGCTTCTCAATACCGATGCCTTGGTTCAGGACGGCATTCCCAAACATGTGTGGCTGACCCGGAAACTGTGGGGGTTTGCGTCGGAACCGCCCTTCTTGCACCATGGCCGGGCCACTTTGATATCCGAGGCCATTCTGGCCCATGGCGGTGAGGCGCAATCGCAAAGGGATGCCTTCGCAGACCTGACCGGTGACCAGCAGGCAGCTCTCCTCGAATTTCTCCTAACTCTGCAAATTGAGCCGGACTGATCCTCTTGACCCGCGGTACGGCCGAAACTGTTGTACCGCAACATGTATCCGGGTCCTTCGCCAATACCTGCTCGGCAACCGCGTTGCACATGGCGCCTCAATGTCCCTTGGCACAGGGTCCTGCAGTCAAGGGATGCGGTTTGGATCACGGTGTTCAGAATGGGGAGCAGCTTGCGCATGGCCGCGACGAGTGCCACCTTCCCGAATTTGTCCCGCCGCCAGCCGGCAACGACAGGCCTTCGACGGTTGGAGCGACCTGCAGTTACCGGCAGTCCGGCAGGGGACTTGTGCGTTTTGCATAGCTGATCGCAGCAGGAATTTCAGAGCTCGAAGGCCGCCGGTACAGTAGAATTCGGCCCCTGTCAACTTGATCCACGGGTGCCGGCCCCAGGAGATGAACCTCATGCTTCGTCGACTTGCTGTATTGGCCTCGATCCTGCTTCTGGCCGCACTGCTGGCTGGCTGCGTATTGCCCGAACCTTCCACCTACCCGGAGGAAATGCCAACGGAGGTGGAGGAACAGCCGACGCTGACCACTCCCGACATCGTCGAGGGCATGTTCAACGTGGCCTTTGTCTATGTGGGCCCCATCGGCGACGGCGGTTGGACCTATGCCCACAACGACGGGCGCCTCTATCTTGAGGAGAACCTCGACAACGTCAACACGGCCTATCTGGAAAGCGTGCCCGAGGGCGCGGACGCCGAGCGCGTGATCCGCAGCTTGGCGCGCAAAGGCTTCGACCTGATCTACACAACCTCCTTCGGGTACATGGATCCGACCGCGATCGTGGCCGAGGAGTTCCCGGACCAGGCGTTCGTCCACGTGTCCGGCCTCAAGAAGAACGACCACAACTTCGCCAATCTCTTCGGCTCGATGGAATCGGCCAAGTACCTGGCCGGCATGGTCGCCGGCGCCAGGGCCGCCGAGGACGGCTCCAACCGGGTCGGCTACGTCGCCCCCTTCCCGATCCCGGAAATCGTCCGGTTGGGCAATGCCATGACGATGGGCATGCGCCGCACCTGCCCCGAGTGCGTGATGGACGTGCGCTGGATCTTCAGCTGGTTTGATCCGGAAGGCGAACGCGAAGCCGCGGTCTCCATGATCGATGCCGGTGCCACCGTGATCATTACCGGCGCCGATACCGCCATCCCCGTGCAGGTGGCCGGGGAAATGGGCTTTACCGGCGTGCCGGGCAACAGCGCCAACGCCTGCGATGCGGCGCCCGAGGCCTGCCTGGGTGTCCCCTACTGGAACTGGGGACCGGCCTATGTCGAGATTGCCCAGGCCGTGATGGACGGCACCTTCGAGCCGGATGACTTCTACCTCGGCGCCCCGGACAACATCGTCGGGTTTGCAGGATTCATGGAAGGCGAAGTGCCCCAGCCGGCCGTGCCCGACTGGGTCATTCCGGAAGTAGACGACGTCCTGCAACAGATGCGCAACGGCGAGTTCACCCGTTTCGACATGTTCACGGGTCCCATCCATGACAATGCCGGCAACCTGGTGGTTCCGGAAGGCGAGTCCCTGACCCAGTCCGATCTGGAAGGGATCGACGACGAGCTGGGCGCCCTGCTGGGACGCCCCGGCTGCACCTACTGCATGGGTTGGCTGGCGGAAGGCTTCGTCGCCGACGCCCAGGTCCCGCAATAGCCTGAAACCATGGGCGGCGTCCCGGGACGCCGCCCGCCGCATGCCGGCGGAAGGCACCTTCCGCCGGCACGGCCCAATGCCGCGCCCATCCAAGCCCCGACCCCGCAGACAACCCGGGCCGCGCGCGGCGGCCGCTCCGCGACCCAACATGGTGGAGATGCGGGACATCTCCAAACGATTCCCGGGAGTCCTGGCCAACGACCGGGTGGATTTGGATGTGGCCTCCGGTTCGATTCATGCCCTGTTGGGGGAGAACGGAGCCGGCAAGTCAACGTTGATGCACATCCTGAGCGGCCTGTACCGGCCCGACTCGGGAACCATGAAGGTGGAGGATCGGACCGTCTCCTTCGCCTCCCCGCTGCACGCGATCCGGGCCGGCGTGGGCATGGTGCACCAGCACTTCATGCTGGTCGAAACCCAGACCGTCGCCGAAAACGTGGTCCTGGGAGACCGCCGGCTGGGCTTCCGCATGGATCCTGCGGCCATCCGTGACACCGTCGCCGGGCTGGGCCGCGAAAGCGGACTCGAGATCGATCCGGACGCCCTGATCTGGCAGCTGTCGGTTGGAGAGCGGCAAAGAGTGGAGATCGTCAAGATGCTCCACCGGGGCGCCCGTCTCCTGATCCTGGACGAACCCACGGCTGTGCTGACACCGCAGGAGGCGGACACCCTCTTTGACCGCATGCGCGGCATGGCCCAGGCCGGCCGCACCCTTCTGTTCATCAGTCACAAGCTGAATGAAGTGATGGAGTTGGCGGAAACCGTGACCGTCATGCGCCAGGGCCGGGTCGTGGACACCGTCCCCAAGGCTCAGGTCTCGCACCGCGAGCTGGTGCATATGATGGTGGGCAGCCCGGTTCTCTTCGACGTCACCGTGCCACCGGTGCAACAGGGCCGCAAACTGCTGTCCCTGCGCAACCTGAGAGTGGAGAACGACCGGGGCCAAACCGCCGTCGACAACCTGTCCCTGGATCTGCATCAGCGGGAAATCCTGGGTGTGGCGGGGGTGGCCGGCAACGGCCAGCGCGAACTGGCCGAGGCGATTACCGGCCTGCGCAAGCTCCAGGCCGGCACGATCGAGCTGGACGAATTCGATGTGACCGGCTCCAATCAACGGCGCATGATCGATCTGGGCATCTCCTGGGTGCCGCAGGATCGGCAGCACACCGGCACGGCACCCAATCTCTCCATCCAGGAGAATTTCGACCTCAAGCACTACCGGTCGGCCCGCCGGGGGCCGTTCCTTGACCGGGCGGGCCAGTCCCGCCGGGCCGCGGCGCTGTTGGCCAAGTACCGGGTGGCCGCGGCCGGCCGCCACCAGCCCGTGCGCCTCCTGTCCGGCGGCAACTTGCAGAAGGTCATCCTGGCCCGGGAACTGTCCACCGAACTGCGGGTGCTGGTCGCGGAATCGCCGACCCGCGGACTGGATGTAGGCGCCATTCAGACCGTCCATGAACTGCTGATGGAACAACGGAGCCGCGGCGTGGCCATCCTGCTTCTGTCCGAGGATTTGCAGGAGGTTCTCTCGTTGAGCGACCGGGTGGCCGTAATCCACAGCGGCCGCATCATGGGCATCCTGCCGCGTGCCCGGGCCGAGGCCGACACCATTGGCATGCTGATGGCCGGCGTGGTGCCCGAGGATATGACGACATGACCGGCAGCACCGCGTCCGGGACCATGCCTTCCGGTCGGCTGAGGCTGAGGCTGGAAGCACGCGATCAGCCGGGCCTGCTGACACACGTGGCCGTATCGCTGCTGCTGTTGGTGGCGGCCCTGCTCCTGGCCGGGGTCGTCATGATGGTGGCCGGCGGCAACCCGTTGGACGTCTACCGCAGCATGTTCGGGGCTGGCTTCGGGAGCAAGTGGGGTCTGAACGACACCCTGGTCAAGATGGTGCCCCTGACCCTGGCCAGCCTGGGGGTGGCGCTCGCCTTCCGCATGAAGATGTGGAACATCGGAGCCGAAGGCCAACTCCTGATGGGTGCCCTGGCCGCCTCCGGCATCGCGCTGTTTGCCGTGCCGCCCGACATGCCCCAGTGGCTGGCACTGGGGCTGATGGCTGCGGCCGGAGCCGCGGGCGGTGCCGTCTGGGGCATCGTGCCCGGCTGGCTGCGCGCCCAGTTCGGGGTCAACGAGATCATCTCCACCCTGATGCTGAACTATGTTGCCTTGTCGATCGTACAGTTCTTCGTCTACGGGCCCTGGGGCGAACGCGGTTTCGGCCTAACGCCGATGTTCGAGCGGAACACATGGCTGCCCCGCTTAACCGAATTCGCCGACCAGTGGTCCGCCCTGCGCGGCCTGACACTCCATTTGGGCATTCTGGCCGTGCCGGTGGCAATCGTGCTCCTTACGATCCTGCTGAACCGGACCAAGTTCGGCTTCGAAATCGCCATGGTGGGCGACAACCCGGACGCGGCCCGGTACGCGGGCGTGCGCCTGCGCCGCACGATGATCATCGTGATGGCCCTGAGCGGCGCCCTGGCCGGCATGGCCGGCATGAACGAGGTGTCCGGTGTGGTCCACCGATTGTTGGAGCACATCTCGCCCGGCTACGGGTACACCGCCATCATCGTGGCCTGGCTGGGCCGCTTCAACCCCCTGGCGGTGGCTGTTGTCGCCTTCCTCTTCGGCGGCCTGATTGTGGGGGCGGACGAGATTCAGTCGGCCGGCATCTCCTCGCTGCTACAAGGGGTGATTCTCTTTGTGATGGTGAGTGGCAATCTGCTGATCCGGTACCGGATCCGCCTGCGGGCACCGGAGATGCTGGAATGATCGCCTTCCTCACGGCCGTGCTGGCGTCCGGGGTGCGCACCGGCACCTCCGTACTGTTCGCCACGCTGGGCGAACTCTTCACCGAACGGGCCGGCGTCCTCAACCTGGGGGTCGAGGGCATGATGCTGATGGGCGCCATGACGGGGTTCGGCGTCACCTGGCTGACCGGCAACCCCTGGCTGGGGATCCTGGCGGCGATGGTGGTTGGCGGCATGATGGCCCTGCTGCACGCCTTCGTGGCCTTGGTTCTGCGCGCGGAACAGGTGGTGTCCGGCCTGGCCCTCACCTTCCTGGGCAGCGGCCTCAGTGCCGTGCTCGGTTCACCCCTGGTCGAAGTGCGCCAGGTTGATCGCATCCCGACCTGGCCCGTGCCCTTCCTGTCCCAAATCCCGGTGCTCGGCCCCATTCTGTTCGACCACAACTTCCTCGTCTACATCGGCTTCCTGTTGATTCCGCTCTGCTGGTTCTGGATTTACCGCACGCGGCAGGGCCTGGAACTGCGCGCCATCGGCGAGAACCCGGCCGCGGCCGATGTCCAGGGCATCAAGGTCATGCGACAGCGCATCCTCTATGTCGCCTTCGGCGGGGTAATGGCCGGCCTGGGCGGCGCCACGCTCTCCCTGGCCCTGACCCCGACCTGGGTGGAAGGCCTGATTTCAGGCCAGGGCTGGGTGGCCGTGGGCCTGGTCATCTTCGCCGGCTGGGATCCGATCCGGGCCATGTTCGGCTCCTACCTGTTCGGCGCCTTGCGACGCCTGCCGATCGACCTCCAGAACTTTGCTCGTTTCCGCGCCAATCCGTCCCTCGGCTACTTCACCAGCATGCTCCCCTACCTGTTCACAATCGTGGCCTTGCTGACCGTGTCGATCGGCGACATCGGCCGTCGCTGGGGCGCTCCCGCCGCGTTGGGAAGGGCCTACGTGCGGGAAGACCGCGACGCCTAAACCGCCTGCGTCCGGTTCCCGCCGGCGGGCCCGCCATGCCGACCGGATACCGCACGCTGCGCATCCTGGTGGTCGCTCCCACCAGCTTCTTCAGCGACACGGGTTGCCACGTGCGCATCCTGGAGGAAGTGCGCATTCTCGAACGGCTCGGCCATCACGTGGAGATCGCCACCTACCGCAACGGAGGCCCGGCGAACCAACTGCGCATCCACCGCACCCTGCCCATCCCCTGGCGGCGCGGCTGGGAAGTCGGCTCCAGCCGGCACAAGGTTGCCTTTGATCTGCTGCTGGGCCTGACCGTCCTCCGGCTGCTGGCCACCCGCCGCTTCGACCTGATCCACGCCCACCTGCACGAAGGCGGCCTGATTGGCGCCATCGCCGGCCGGCTGTTCCACAAACCAATGCTGCTGGACCTGCAGGGCAGCCTGACCGAGGAGATGATCGACCACGGGTTCCTGTCCCGCGACAGCCGGTTCTTCCGGCCGCTACTGGCCTTGGAAAAGTGGATTGTCGGTCAGGGTGACCGGGTGGTGGCAAGTACCGCGCATTTCAGCCGTCTGTGCGTGGAGCGGTACGGGTGTCCGCCGGAACGAATGGAGCAACTGGGCGACTTCGTGGACACCGATGTGTTCCAGCCGGAACAGTTTCCACCGACGGACAGGCACACCCTGCGCAGGACACTGGACCTGCCGAGCGCGGGGGCCCTCATCGTCTATCTGGGACTGCTGGCTCCGTATCAAGGCACGGACCTGCTGCTGGAAGCCATGCCGCGAATCCTTGACCGGGAACCGGATGCCCACCTTCTGCTGATGGGCTATCCCTTCGTGGACCGCTACCGGGACAAGGCGAAGTCACTGGGCATTGGCCAAGCCGTCACGCTGACCGGACGCATGCCCTACGCCGACGTACCGCGCCATCTGGCCCTGGGCGACGTGGCGGTGGCACCCAAGGTGTCCAAGACGGAAGGACTGGGCAAGCTCCTCAACTACATGGCTATGGGTTTGCCCACAGTGGCCTTCGACGTACCGGTAGCCCGCGAGTACCTGGGCGACCTTGGGCTCTATGCCGAGACAGGCAACGCAGCCAACTTGGCGGAATGCATCTGCCGGCTGTTGGAACGCCACCGGTGCGATCCCGACGGGCTGCGCGAACTCAGGTGCCAACTCCGGGAACGCGCCCGTGAACGATTCGGCTGGCAGCCGGTGGGGCAAGCCCTGAACCGGCTCTACGCGGAGATTTTGGGCTCCGCCTGAGCCAATGGTCCAAGCGCGCCCGGCCTGCGGCGTCGAAACAGGATCAGGCAGGCAGGTATCTGCTGGTGACCCGGCCCAGGATGTGCTCGGGCGGAAACAGGCCCAGCGTACGGCTGTCGGTGCTGGCCTGCGGATTGTCCCCTCGCAGGAACACCCGGCCGTCCGGGGACACGAAGGCCACGCGCTTGAGAATGATCTCCTGCGGCGCCTGGGGATGGCGCGCCATCACAACATCACCGACGCGCGGCACCCGCCGGCGGTAGGCCCGGGGATCCAGAAACAATTCGTCGCCGGGGGCAAACTCCGGCAGCATGGAAGGACCCCGCACACGGATCTTCCGCCGCAGGTTGCAAAGCCGCAGGATCAGTTCGCGGCGGCCTGCCGTTGGCAGGGGTTTGTACGGGGCGGAGCGGACATCTCCCGGGAGAACGTTCCGCTCCGCCCATCCAATATCGGTTCCGGTCTCAGGAGGCGGTGTAGAAAGCGACATCGCGGCCCTTGGTGGCCCAGAAGATTCCATGGATCTTCTCCACGGTGGCCAGCAGGTCCTGGGCAGCTTCGAGATCGACGCCCACCTTGCATGCGGAGCAGAGCTTGGCCGCCTGCCAGAAGGTGTCGTGCAGGTCGGGATAGTCCGCCAGGTGTTCCGGCTTGAAGTAGTCCGTCCAAAGGATCAGGAGCTGGTCCTTGGCACCCTGCGCCTCCTCCTCCTTGATCGCAATGAAACGGGCCGTGGTGTTCAGGTAGGCAACGACCGCAGCGGCGTTGCCCTCGGACTTGGACGGCTGTTCCAAATCCAGAATCTTCTTGGTCATGGAGAGCACGGCCTCGGCGCGGATCCGCGCGTCGGCGGGGTCGTACACGCCGCAGGGTCCGTCGCAGTGGGCGGAAACATCCAGGGCCGGGCGGCGGCTTTCCAGCCGACCGAGCAGGGATTTCAACATGGTCTGCATTCCTTTCTCTTGATAAATTGCCGGGTAAACAGGTGGGCAAATTGTATCGCGAACGGCCCCCTAGGCCGGAGGATCGGAGCCTGTTGGTCAGGCGACGGGCTCCATCTCCAGGATGGCCTGCGCCTTCCGGGCCACGTCCGTGGTCGGATCACGCTTGACCACCTTGAGCAGGTGCAGCTGGGCGTCGGCATCGCCCTGGGCGGCCAGTTCCAGGGCCTCAGCCAGGCCCGTATCGGTGTACTGCAGGTCCGTGGGGATGACGACCAGGTCGTCCCGTTCCCAGTAGTACTTGAGGTCGTCGGATTCCTCGCTCCAATCCGCGTACACCTGATCCCAAGTATGGGGATTGTCCACGCGATGCTCCCCCAGGTGCGGAGTCAACATGTGCTCGGACACGGGTGCCTGCCGGGCAGTGTAGCGATTGTCGAGAGAGATGCGCAGCCGGTCCTCGGTCACGTTGGGCAGGGCCCGGTGCAGGGTCAGGCTGTGGAACAAGAGGCAGTCGCCCGGTTCGTAGTCCGTGCTGTGCCACTGACCCTCGTAGGAGTCCTCCTCCACGTTCAGCGCACCGGCACCCAGCGAGAAGTGGTGGTCCAATACCCTGTCTACCTTGTGGGAGCCGGGGACTAAGGCAAGCGGGCCGAGCGCCACGGGGCAGTCGCCCAGGGGCGACCAGCAAGTGTAGGTCTCGAAGTTCCCCTGGAAGTGGACGAAGTCCTGGTGCACGGGGGTGGTGTGCTCCGTGTACTTGGGAAACCACATGCGGATGATCTTCTGGGGATGGGGCAGAGGCTCCGCCCCGTCCATGATCGCGGACATGGCGTCCATGATCTCCTGCTGGTGCGGTATCCGATGGAACAGTTCAAGCCGGTAGGCCTGGTAGTACACGTCGGCATAGTCCAGGTCGCCTTCCGTGCAGCGCTTGTCCACGTTGGCGATGCCATCCATCAGATCGGTGCCGGGGACGAGCCAGTCGTTGGCTTGCAACACCGTCAGGATTTGGCGGCGCAGTTCCATGGTCCGGTCGTGATCCATGAGGCCGCGGATGAAGAGATACCCCTCTTCGGCCATGCGGTCCCGCAAGGCGGGGCCGTTCCCCAGCAAATCGTTGGACTCTTTGAAAGGCTGCAGTGGTATGGACATGATTGTCATTCCTTGCACGACGCAACGGCCGCGCGCTGGTCACCGACTACCGGACCGGGCCGGCGGTAGTCGGTACTGTCTGGTTTGGCAACGCCGAAACACGGCGGATACGAAGCCATATTGTAAATCCAGTGCCCGCGGTGATCCAATGACCGCAGACCAACCTCCCGGTTGGGGTCGACAGGAGCCGGATGCCCTTGTGACGTTCGGTGTCCACGGACCCTGAAGCACCGGCACGGCCGGATGTGGTTGGGGCGGTCCCGCTGAGCGGCACGTTAGCGACCCGCCGAGAAGGGGGCCTTGCGTCCCACCATCACCGCTATCGGGCCCTGGCGCCATGTACATTCACTATGGAATCCCGCGGTTCCAAGACTGGCCAACTCCTCTTCTAAGGGGAAGTATGTATCTTCGTCGGCCCATTCCGCCAGATGTTGCCAGGCACCTTCCTCGGAGATTCCGCACGCCATCATGTGGTCGACCCACAGGCGGTAGGTCCGCTGTCGCTCAGGTTCCGCCCGTGGCATGGTCACGTCGGCATTGACGAAGAGACCGCCCGGTGGCAGCACCTCGTGAATCCGCCGGTACAGGTTGGTTTTCGTATTCCTTGTTTCTATATGGTGCAGTGCCAGCGAAGTCGCCACGCCGTTGCACGGGGGCAGTTCGGAGAAGAAGGACATTTCCCGAAAACGCACGCGCTTCCCCAAACGAGCAAGGCGGATCCGTGCCTGGGCCAACATATCCGGATCCACGTCGATCAGATCGATGTTCCCGACTCCGCCATGGACCAGCAGTGCCTGGGCCAGCGAACCGGTCCCGCCGCCAAGGTCCAGCACTCGACTCGGGCGGACACATGCAAATTCGCGGGCCACGGCGGCAAGCATGGCATCGTAGCCCGGCGTAAAACGGCGGATCGTCTCGTCGTAGTCGTCGATTGCCAATCTGAGATGGCGACTTACCGAGTGCCGGGACATGATCAAGGACTTGGATCAGTTTGGGCTGGTGCTCTTGTCTTGCCACAGCATGGCGGGGAGTGAGTTTGGGGCCTGGAACAGAACAAGGTGCGAGACCCGACCATGGTTGAGGCAGGACGACACATCAAAGATGGGAGCGTCCAACACGATTGCTGCGCAATATACTAGCGTCGGCATCCAGTGCCAAACCACCGGCAACTTTCATGTCAGATTGCGGAGCTGCAGGCCCAAGCGGAAGGCCCCCCACCCATAGTGCACGGCACGCCGTTCAAGCTCCGCAACTTGGCGGGGGCAAGGACATCGTTGCGAGTTGAAGCGCATCCCGCAGATCATGGGCATGGAAGAGGTCGTGGCGAACCGGCCCCCTTGGGCCACACCCCTCAGACTCCTTCAGTAGAATTCAGAAAAGGGCCTGTCCGAGTCCCCAACTATTTCCAGACCACCGCTTCAGCCTAATATTTGGAGTCCAAATCCGTGATCAAGTCAAGCAGTTCCCAGATGGCGAAGACCGATTGTGGTGGAGGAATCAGCAGACGCAACTTTCTTTGCCTGTCAGGTGCAGCCGTCGGCATCTCCATCCTCGCCGCGTGTGCCACCCCCTCCTTTGCGCTTGGTGACGGTGCAGGCATCATGCAGAGAGAGCAAGCTGAAATGATGCCTGACGGCTTCGCCCGCGGGCGCGACGGCCTGGCACTTTTCGATCCCCACCGGAGCAGCCACCTGCCGATACTCCCGGACCAACGACAGCACTTCCATGAAGCCTTCGGGCTTGTTTTCGCGACACCGTTTCCCTGTCCGGAGATGCTCCCGGCCTACGCCGCGGAGCCGGATGTGACCGTGTCCTATGGTCCCGTGGACGCCGTCACCGATCCGGCATACAACGGACTCTGGGATCAAATCCAGTTTGTCGACGGCAACATCCTCTACAACCGGACCGGTGTGGCGCGAGCTGCCGTAAGAGACGGCAACTCCATTACGCTGCAACGAGTGCCGTGGGTCCCCGACGATGAAGTCAGACACGCGTTTCTGTCAATCGTCATGACGGCCCTGTTGCCGCAACGCGGCATCCTGTCCCTGCACGCCAGCGCCGTATCCGCCGCAACCATCCCACATCGGGGGCAGCCGTTGCCGGCACTGGCCGATTTCGTTGAATCCAAGCTGGTGCAGGCCTGAACGATACGGCGCCCCAAGTCTCAGGGCTGGTGCGGAGGAGCATGGGGAAGATAAAGCCAAGCTGAAGGAGACCTGTCCGGAGCCTCAAACCAACTTTGTATTGGTCAACTTTGTATTGGTGTATTGGGTTTGTGGCACGAAACGGCGGATTCGTGTCAGTGAAACCGCTCCTTGTCGCGTGTGCTACGCTACCGTGCGTCGGGTGTGACGCAATCAAGTTCCCGTTCGGGCACTGTTCCATTTGCACATCAATCGGTCAATGATCGTCAAGGAGGACGGATCATGCAGATACAACGTTTCAGTCGCCGCCAGTTCCTGTCATTGGCGGGCGCGACGGGCAGCGCCGCCCTGCTCGCCGCCTGCGCAGTGGTCCCGGCAACCGATGGTGGGGCGGGAGTCACCGCCGAGCCGGTGACGGTCCAGGTCCAGTCCGGATGGTGCAACTCGGGCGATTGTGACATCTGGACTCCGTCGATCGAGATGTTCAACGAGAAGTATCCAAATATCGCCATCGACATGATTCGGGTCGGCGTGAGTCCGGTGGACACGATGACGGCTGTGGCCGGCGGTTCGGCGCCGGACGTGTACCATCGCTACGTAGGCGGCTTCGCCGAACTGATGGCGCGCGGCGTCATGCTGCCGCTTGATGACCTGATTGCCGGCGACGAGGATTTCGACCCGGACATCTATCTTGGCTCCCAGTGGGACAACGGGAAATGGGACGGCATCACCTACGGCATCCCGGTGCTCGAGGGCGGCGCCATGCCGGCCATCTGCTGGCACAAGCACCTCATTGAAGAGGTTGGCGGCGATCCGGAGGTGGGCCCAACGTCCTGGCAGGAGATGCTGGAATGGTCCAGGATGCTCCTCCAGTACGACGATGACGGCAACCTGATCCAGGCCGGCTACGACCCCAAGGACGCCTATGGGTTCACGGCGATTGCCTGGCCGGTCGTCTTTGACGAGAACTACATCACCGAGGACAAGCGAACCTTCACCTTCGATTCGGAAGCCTGGGCGCAAGGGCTCGAGATCATTGCCGAGTTCTGGACCGATGCCGGCGCTGACCAGATGAAGGCATTTTCCGACCAGTGGCCCTACTGGACCGGTTACCCGTCCAGCGGCTTCAACAACGCGAAACGCGCCATGATCATGAACGGCAACTGGATGCCGGGCGCCATGCGGCGCATGGTCGAAGAGACCGGTGTCGAACTGGATTCGATTGGTTACGGCTTCCACCCCAATCTGAACGAGGGCCTGAAGGCCATCGACTTCGGTACGGGGCACACGCTCTTCATGCCCAACAGCACCCAAGTGGCCGAAGAGGGCTTCAAGTTCATGGTGCACATGACCAGTGTCGAGGTGGCCCTGGTCGAGTTCGAGATGCGCGCGGCAGCCATGTGGAGCAAGCCGCTGCTGGACGCGATTGATCTTTCATCCGTGCCCGGACTGCAGTGGTTCTTTGATGCACCGTTGGAAGCGGACAGGCTCTGGAGCCCCAACGAGTTCCTCACCCCTGTCCAGTCCCAGGTCGAACTCCTGTGGACGCGGGCCATTGACGAGACCATCGTGGGTGCCAAGTCGGCTGCCGACGCCCTCGCCGACATCAATACCGAACTGCAGCAGGGCTTGGACGAATATTGGGAAACGCAAAGCTAACTCTGCGTTTTTGGTTGATTGTTCCGGGTCGCGACCGCACCTTTTCCGGCGGTCGCGGCCCGATTTGTTGTCGGTCGCTTCCGAACCGGGACCCCTGAAATCGGGTTCGAACCATTGGGTATGACATCCACTGGTCTAAGCACCGAGCCACCAAGGTTGCAACCCTCGGAACGGGAGGCGCTGCTCCACCGCCAAGCCGAACGCCGGCGGAAACGCCGGCGCATGTTGCCGTACGTCTTCATTCTGCCGTGGATTCTGGGCGTGCTTCTCTTTCAGGCCTACCCGATCCTGGATGCCTTCTACCACAGCTTCACTGTCTACGATGTCTTCCAACCTGCCAAGTGGGTTGGCCTGCGCAACTACCGGAATTTGCTTGAGAACTCCCATACGCGCATGGCGCTGCAGAACACGCTGCTGTATGTGGCGGTCTCGGTTCCAGGGGGTTTGGTTGTGGGGCTCTTGCAGGCGCTGCTGTTGAACGTCAAGGTGCGCGGCCTGCAGCTGTTCCGCACCCTGGCAATTGTGCCCGGCACCGTACCGGCGGCCGGCGCGGCCGCCGTGTCGATTTTCATTTGGAGCCCCTCTCTGGGGTTGATCAACAGCATTTTGGAGTGGTTGGGATTGCCGTGGCGACAAAGTTGGCTTGTCGACCCGGTGATGGTCAAATGGATCTTCATCTTCATGACGATCCAGGGCGGAATCGGCATGTTGATCTTCCTGGCCGGTTTGCAGAATGTGCCTCAGGAACTCTACGACGCCTCCAAGATTGATGGAGCGCACAGCATGCAGACCCTGCTCAATGTTACGCTGCCGATGCTGACGCCCTACACACTCTTCAACCTGCTGACCAGCCTGATCGGGGCATTCCAGTACTTCACAGGGCCGATGCTGATGACTGGAGGGGGTCCTGCCGGCGGATCCACATTCTACGCCCAAATAATCTACGAAAGTGCGTTCATTCTTTTCAGAATGGGCCATGCGGCCGCGCTGGCGTGGATCCTGTTCGTCATCTGTGTTGTCATTGTCGTCGTGGTCTTCCGCTCCTCGGCGAGTTGGGTCTACTACGAGGGCGGCAACTGAAAAAATGGCCAGCCTTCGTTCGATACAGGCTGCTGGATTGCCGGGAAACCGCTACTTTTTGGGCATGCGGTCCAGAAGGTTCATCCTGCACACATTGGCCTATGTGCTGATCGCCGCCTTCCTAGTCGTGGCGCTGATGCCCGTGGCGTGGATGTTCGGCACCTCCTTCAAGACGCTGGAACAGTTGCGGATCACCGTACCTATCCAATGGCTCCCGAACCCGGTAACGTTCGAGAACTATGTCAAGGGTTGGGCTGTACGAGACTGGCCGCACTTTCTCCGCAATACACTGTTCCTGGCCGTGTTCGTCGGCGTTCCCACCATGGCTTCATGCACCCTGGCAGCCTACGCCTTTGCGCGCATGCGGTTTCGCGGCAGCGAAGCATTGATGTTGCTCAATATCAGTCTGATGTTGATCCCGGACCAGGTGACACTGGTGCCTCGATTCGTAATGATGGCCCGCATGGGCTGGGTGGGAACCTGGCTGCCGGCGATCATCCCCTCCATGCTGGCCCTCAACCCGGCCATGGTATTTGTGCTGCGCCAGTTCTTCCGCGCCATTCCCAACGACCTGTCCGACGCCGCCCGCATTGACGGCTGCCATGAATTGGGAATCTTCTGGCGCATCGTGGTGCCGTTGTCCAGACCAATCCTGGCTCTGCAGATTGTGTTGATTACCTCCTGGGCCTGGAACGAACTGCTCTTTGCCCTCCTCTACCTCAAGGACAAGAGCATGCAGACGCTGACCTTGGCGATGCAGAGCTTCCTCGGCTACCGCGGAGACACGGCCTGGGGCCAGATGATGGCCATGTCGGTGCTGATGTCGCTGCCCATGATGGTGCTCGCCTACTTCGGACAGCGCTATTTCACCGAAGGCTTCACCCTCAGCGGAATCAAGGGCTGAGGCGAAGCGCGGTAGGCCACGCTGGTGTTGGTAGGACACACCCGCCCCGATAAGCAACTGCACAACAAGCCCCTCTTTTCCTCCCGTCGGGAGCGGCGTCTCTGGGGCTGGACACTGGCCGTGGTGGCGGCCATCTACTCCACGCTTGGCCTAGCAGCGACCCTGGCCGAATTCCTGCGCAACCGCGGCCTGTTCGACGACCTTTTTGTTCTCGGCCTGATCCTGATCGGTGCCGCGATCCTCGCACAGGGGCTGATGTGGCGGCCACGCGGGATCGAGATTGTGGTGACTCTGGGCATCGTGGCCATCTATCTCCTGGTATTTGCCCGCATGGCGATTCCGGAGGAGCGCACCCATCTGATCGAGTACGGCGTGGTGGCCGTCTTTGTCAACGAGGCGTTGACCGAGCGGGCCAGCCAAGGTCGGCACGTGCCCGTACCCGCCTTGCTCGCGGTTCTGGCCACGGCGATGGTTGGCCTGCTCGACGAGTGCATACAGGCCTTCCTGCCCAACCGTGTCTTCGACTACCGAGACATCCTCTTCAATGGACTCGCGGCTGTGATGGCAGTGGCGGCCAGTGTGGCCTTGGCATGGGCGCGGCGGTGGCGCAACAGAAACCGGCCAAAGTGAGAGGTACGGGGGCAGGGCAACCGGAGTGCGCGTCCTGGATTGGAGGAAATCCAGACCAACAGGTTGCCGATCCATATTCGTTGTCCAGAGTATTGCTGCCCGCCGTTCCGAGGCCCCGCAGGTCTTGGTCACTGTCATTACCTGGGCCTCTCTTGCTCCCGTCAGGACAGGTGTCTCCGGGACTGGGCACAGACAAATCCTGTTCTGCCACGGGGTGGGCCAGGGTCGAACAACCAACATGCATCCCTTCTGTATGCTGTTGGAACAAATGGACTTCGTGCCTCCACAAAGGACATCCGCGACATGACGAAATCCATGCTCGGCGCCTCGGAAGCCCCGCGGCCACGCGAGCATCCCGTCAGTGCCGAGCAGTTGCGGGAACTTCGGCAACGCTGGCATGACGCTCCGCCCATGACGGAAAGAGTGCTGAGACAGTGGTGGGGCAACGTGCGCATGCGCTGGAACTGCCACAGCACCGCCATCGAAGGCAGCAGTCTGTCCTATCGGGACACACTGGACATCCTGGTTCACGGCCGAACACCGAATGCCGGAAGCACGGATTTGCTGGAAGTGGACCAGATCCGCGGGCATGACGAGTCCGCACGCATGCTGGCCGCCATGTACAACCGTCGACACCGCGTGGACATTCCCGACCTGCATGCAGTGCATCGGGCCATGCTGGTGCGCCCCTACCCTGCCTACAATGCACTGGGTCAGCCGATGGGCGATGTACAACTGGGGAAGTTCAAGACGCGCTTCAATGCGATCCGTACTTCGGGAGGGATTGTGGAATTTCAGCCGCCTGCTGCGGTTCCCTTGCTGATGCCGGAGCTCCTTGAGCGCATGAATCAGCGCATCGACGTTCTGGCCCAAGACGCCCAAGCCTTGGATCCGGCCTGGGCCCTGGCCTCCCTGCACTGGGACTTCATCGCTATCCACCCCTACGATGATGGCAATGGGCGCATGGCGCGCTGGCTGGTCAACTGGATGTGCGTCAACACAGGCTATCCACCGCTGGTCATCACGCTGGAGCAACGCGACGATTATTTTGGGACCCTGGCGGGGATGCAGACGGGGAATGTGCCAGCGGAGGAAGCGGCGGTGCGCCCCCTACGAAACTTCCTGGCGGCATGCCTGGCTGAGAGCCTGGACTTCGCTACGGCCGTAGTGGAGGGCCGCACCGACCCCACCTGGAACAACGCGGACGCAAACCTGCAACGCCCCGATTGGGATGCCAACACCTATCCGTTGGATGCCACTGTTCCTTGGCTGCGAACACAGGACCAGCCCGACGATACCGTGCTCAAGGCATGAAGGAGAGGCATCGCCGCCGAACCCGGGTTCTCCGCTAGGTTCCGGGTCGCAGGCAACGACCATGCCCTGGTTCCATCACGATCCGGCCATCCGCAAACACGGTCTGTCCCCGCACCATGGTGGTCGCCACCCGGCCGCGCAGCTTGCGCCCGTGGTAGGCATGCATGTTGCGACCCCCTTTTGAGAAAGTCCGATCCTTGTCGAAGGTCCAGTCCCTGTTCATGTCAACCAGGGTCAGGTCCGCATCGTGATCGGGCGCGATTTGTCCCTTGCCCTTCAGATGGAACAGCTGCGAGGCCCTATGGCTCATCAGCCGGGCCAACGCGGGCAGGGTCAGGCGTCCCTGGTTCACGGCGGTCAGCATCAGGGGCAGCATGGCTTCCAGGCCGGGGACACCGGCCGTAGCCCGAAAGATGTCGTCCTGCCCCATCTCCTTTTCTTCCGGGATGTAGGGGGAGTGATCCGTACCGATGACGTCAATCGTTCCGTCCAGCAGGTAGGGCCATAGTTGCTCCACCTCGTCGGCCGTACGCAGGGCCGGGTTGCACTTGGCAAAGGGTCCGTGCCGGTTCAGTTCCTCCATGGTCAGGAACAGGTACTGGGGACAGGTTTCGACCGAGACGTTGACACCCTTGGCCTTCGCCTCCTTGACCAGTTGAGCCGCCTTGTGGCTTGACAAATGCACGATTTGCACCCGGTGTCCGAACAGCTCGGCAAAGACCAGGATGCCGGCCACGGACAGGTCCTCCACAATCGGGGGAGCGCTCCGGGCATGAGCAATCCCCTTGGTCTCGCCGCTGGCCTGCACCTTGCGCAGGAACAGATCCAGCAGGCCGGCGTGTTCGCAGTGGAAGCAGTGAAGCAGATTGGTTTGGGCCACGGCCTGCATCAGGTCGTACAGATCGGCAACATTGGGGCAGCAGAGGCCCACAAACTCCTCTTCCCGGCCCGGAGGCGGCAAGGTCATGAAGGTCTTGAAGGCGATGGCTCCCGCCTCCGCCATCCGGGGGATTTCCTCCATGTTGTCCGGGGAGATGGAGCCGTACAGGCCAAAGTCGATCAGGGCGTGCGGTTCCAGTTGCGTCATCCGATTACTCAACACGGCCGCCGAATTGACGGGTGGGTCGGATATGGGCATTTCCAGCAGCGTGGTGATTCCTCCCGCCGCCGCTGCACTCGTACCCGACACAAAATCCTCGCGGTCGGGCCGCGCCGGCGCCCGGATGTGCACATGGGTGTCAATCAGCCCCGGCAGAATATGGAGACCTCGAGCATCCATGTGATCACGGGACGAGGGGCGCTCCCCGGTATCAAAGATGCCGGCAATCCTGCCCTCGGCTACGGCAATGGTGGCCGGAAGCACCTTCTCCGGGGTCACCACCTGACCACCGGTAATCGTCAAGTCAAAGTCACCGGCCATGCCACGGCCCTCCTTGGGAAAACATCAACGGCCGGAATCCAGCATCCCGTCCAGATACAACAGGGCGGTTCCCAGAACCTGGGCTCCGGCCACACAGTCCTCGGGCGGCGTGTATTCATCGGGCGAATGACTCACACCATTGCGGCTGGGCACAAACAGCATGGCCTGCGGGGCAAGGTCCGCCATGCACATGGCATCGTGGCCGGCTCCGCTGGCCATCCGCGCATAGGCAAACCCGTTGTCCTCGCAGGCCGCCACCAGGGCCTGCACCAACAGGGGATCCGAATCCACGGGTGGCTTGTTCGAGGTCTGCACGAATGCGGCCTGCAGTTTTCCCGCCTCTTCCTCCAGTTGTCGCTCCGCACGATCCAGCACACCCTCATCCAAACCGCGGATTTCCAAGTTGATGATCACCTGTCCCGGAATGACATTGGGAGAGCCCGGCAGGATGTCCATTTTCCCCACGGTGCCGACGATGCCGTGCTGCTCGGCCACAGCCTTGACCTGGAGAATGTAGGGAGCCGCCATGACCAGGGCGTCCTGCCGATCCTGCATTAGGGTGGTACCGGCATGATTGGCGTACCCGTTGACCGTGACCTCGTACCGGCGAATGCCCGCGATGCCCTCCACAACCCCAATCGGTTTCCGTTGGGTTTCCAGGCGCCGACCCTGTTCGATGTGCAGTTCCAGAAAGGCGGCCGGGCCGGCGGTTCGTCTGGCCTCGGTGACCCGATCCGGGTCCAGCCCGGAGTCCCGCAGGTGATCCGCCACGGTCCGACTGTCCCACGCCCGGTGGTTGACAACGTCCGGGGCCAGGGTGCCCGCCATCGCCCGGCTGCCAAAAGTGGCCCCGGACATCGTCGCTTCCTCGGCGGCGAAGTTGATAACCTCGACGGGATGCCGCAAACGCCGGTTCTCCTGGTACAAAGCCCGTACCGCAGCCAAAGCCGACAACACGCCCAAGGCACCGTCGTACCTCCCCCCGTTGGGTACGGTATCAGTGTGAGAGCCCAAGGCAATGGGAGCCAATCCGCTCTCCGTTCCCGGATACACCCAGGTGTCGTTGCCGGCACTGTCCGTGGTTTCAGACAGACCCAGAGCGGCGAATTCGGCCCGGACCCATTCCCGGCCTTCCCGGTCTTCTTGGCTGTAGGCAATGCGCGTCACGCCCCCTTGTGCATCCGCACCAATGGCGGCCAATGTCTCCAGATCGCGTACCAGCCGGTCGCCGTCTATCCGCAGCGATGGTTGCCTTGACATCGTTGCAATCGATCCTCTGTTTGTTCCAAGCAAATGATGAGGTTGGACGGCCGTCGACCGGCGGTGATGCCAGTGCGGTCCGTGGTTGAGAATAGCACGGGGCCAAGTTCCGTCGCCGTCGGCTAGAATCGCAACCAGCCGAAAGGAGACTACGGGAGGGCAACCGCGGATGCGGTTGCACCCGGCTCCTCCCATGCCACACTCAAGGGGAATTGAGATGCAGCCACTACCGGAAGGGCGTTCCCTAGCCCAGACCTATGAACTTCTGCAGGGGGCGATTGACATTCATGTCCATGCCGGCCCGCACCTGACCTCGAGTCCCCGCCGCGTCGATCCCTTCGAGGCTGCCCAGGAAGCGAAGGACGCCGGCATGCAGGCCATCGTCCTGCTGGATGTGTTCGAAATGACGAACGGCGTCTCCTGGCTCGTCAACAAAATCGTGCCCGACTTCCAAACTTACGGTGGCTTGATCCTGAACACCGTCTACGGGGGCATGAACCCGCGGGCGGTGAAAACGGCCCTCCACTATGGGGACTGTGCCAAGTACATCAGTTTCGGCGCCCACTCCACCTACTTTCAGGCGGCCCGAGAAGGACGGTACGTCGACGGCCAGTTCCGTCCCCTGTCGGAGCTCTTTCCCAAATTCAAGACGGAGGAGCTGGATCGCTGCATCCGCATTCCGGTTGACGAGGATCCGGACGAGCACCTGGACGAGATCCTCACCCTGATTGCCGAAAACCCGCAGGTGTACATGGATACCGGGCATGTCTCCGTGGAAGAGGCTGTGCGTCTGGTAGACCTGCAGGGCCGCTACGGGTACAGCAATGTGATTGTGTCCAGTTCCGTCACGAAGATTGCCTCCATCGAAACCCTGCAGGCGATGGCGGCCAAGGGTGCGCTGATCGAATTCTCCTTTGCGGCCTACACGGCGGCCACGCCCATTCCCCTGACGCACTACTACGTGGAAAAGGAATACACCTCGATCGACGAGGGCATGAGCGAGGGCCCCAAGGGCGGCATTACGGAAGTGGCACGCTACATTGAAGCCATCGGAGCCGAACACTGTGTCATGTCCACGGATTTTGGCCGCTATGCGCTGTCCACACCGGTGGAAGGCCTGCGCCAATTCATCGCCTGCATGCTGGATCTGGGCATCCCCGCTGACGATGTCCATACCATGATCAAGACCAATCCGGAACGGCTTCTGCAGCTATAGGACAGGGCGGTCATGGGGACATGGTTGTTGAACTTCGTTCCTCAGGCAGCGGCGGTTCTGCCGAAACCTGACGAATCAGGGCTATTTTGAGCGGCAACCGACCGGGAACCACGGCGAGTCGGAGGCACATCCACCTCCTTGGCGACAGAGCTAGGGACCAAAACCCTAGCAACTCGGCAAGGGCGGCTTGCCCTGCCGGTCAACAGTCCCGAAACCGTTCATGCCATCAAGCTATCCAAGCACAAAACCGATGGCTTCCGGCTCATCGGGAAACCTCCATCTGCGTTACCGGTGGCGCGGTGTCAGGAACCTCAGTTCATGGAACAACACCGATGAGTTTGGCATTTTCTTGTTGCACCAGCCATGGAGGGCACGGTCCATGGTCAGGACCTGGCGGCCTGGTGATGCAATTGTCAACATGACGCTGTCGCACAACCCTAACCTCGGAAACTCCTCGGCTGCGCTGGCGGTGACACTTTCCACCAAGAGTTCGGTACTGTTGGAAATGACAGCGCGCAAGTGTTGGAACAATCTCGTGCGCTCAGGTTCACCGTGGTAACCGAGGAGATTGGATGTCTCTGTCAGCACGTTCGGAGTCACCATGATGCCGTTGAACGTACTCAAGTGTTGTTGCAATATCCCGTAGTCGCTCTTCAGGAATTCTCTCAATCTCCTGTGGGTGTCGATGATCGCCAAGTCGACCCGACCTGCTATATGCAAGACCAGCAAGTTGCTGTCGATCACGCACTGGCGGTGCCCTTGCACTTCAAGCCGCCTTTACAACGAATCGATGTTTCGTATGCTTATCAGTTCTCCGAATTTGTCCAATGTAAGTTGCTTGTAAACCCTGATCAACTCACCGAATTGGCTTGCGTCGTTCCAGTTTCTTTCATATCCAATCGTTATGAGCCACTGGTCTTCTTCGTAGTCGAAATTCAGCTCCTCAAGACCCACGCGTGAAATCCCTTGGTCTTGAAAGAATGTTACGACCAAATCCCGAGCTTTCTGGACGGCTTGCTCAGCGTTCATATGTCTTCCACCGTAGCCCAATGTCCCTCGAAATAATGCCGCGGATTGGCAACATCCGGGATCGTACTCTACCACCCGCTTAGACACGGAAAACAGAGCAAACCCACTGCGTTCGAGACTGTTGCAATGCGAGTGGGAACCGGTGCAGAGACGCGTAAAGGACCGGGAACCAGACCACGGAAGGGGTGAGCCACACTGTGCTGTCCCCTTTGACTGTAGCCGGTCACGTTCTCCAGCGTTGGATTGCCTCCAGCCTCGATGCCGTCTTCAGGAAAGAAGCCTTGCACCGCATCCGGCAAACCAAAGTGAAACCGCGCGCCGTTCTTGGGCGCGACCAACGTTGACCACATGAAAGGTCTCAGTGACGGCACCGGCAATGGCTCGCCCCCGTCCGCAATAGGCAGGTACAGCCGATCCACCACCGGACCGCGCTAGTCTGAGCCGGCGTCTATGCCGGGCAGTCCGTTCTTGATACCCCGCAGACAGCCCAGGTTGCCGGAGGAGACGGCAAGCCGGCAACGGCCGCTCCACGGCTCAATCGCCTTGCCACAGGACCCGGCCAACCCGTAACGCTGCTTGGCTCCGTCCTCTCTGCAGTCCCACTCCTGTGGCAAAACCTTGAAGTTCAGGTTTTCTAAATGTGCAATGCCAAGTGCGAGCCTACATTGACCTCATTCCTGCCGGGAGATCCCGATGCTTGGCCGGCGGCATGCCCTGTGCCGGATACTCGACGGGCTCGAGACGCAGCCTGAGCCCTAGGGCACGGGTGACCTTCAGCAGTGTTGCCAAGGTAGGATTGCCGTCTTCAGACAGTGCTTTGTAGAGGTTGCCTCGGTTGAGCTCCGTGTCGCGTGCAAGGGCACTCATGTTCTGTGTCCGGGCGATGTACTTCAGGGCCGCGCGAATCACAACCCCGTCTCCAAGGTCTTCCTCTGCCGCCGCTTTGAGAAGCCCTTGGACATCCTGCTCGGTCTGTACGTAGTCCGCGGCATCAAACTCCCGATACTCCTCAGGCATTAGTCCCACTCCTTCGCCATTCGCTTGGCCCGTTCAATGTCTCGCCGCTGGCCGTCCTCGTCACCGGCACCAAGCGGGACGATCAACTGCAGGGCAACCAAGGTCTTGGGCCCTGCTGCAGAAGTTCATGACGCGCGGGCCAGGTCAGGCGATGTCCTTTACACAGCGGAAGCCGATGGTGGCGCAGCGGTCAAGGCCGGGATACATCAGCAGCATCTTCTCGTGGCAGTCGTTGGGTTGCGCGCCGCTGGCGTTGTACCAGATGCTGCCCTCCACCTTGAGATGACTGCCACCGCGAATAATGGCGTAGCGGGTATGGCCATCGTCACGTTCACTTTCGGTCCACTCCCACACATTGCCGGCCATGTCCAGGATTCCGTAGCAGCTGACGCCACCTGGATACTGATCCACCGGCGTGGTGTCGTCGGACCCGCTGTTGCACAGGGATGAGTCGAAGCGATCCCCCCAGGGCCAGACGGCAAACCCCGCCGCGCGCTGCCACTCCTCTTCGCGTGGCAGGCGCTTGCCCGCCCAGCGTGCATACGCCCGCGCGTCGTCCAGGTCCACCCACACCACCGGGTGCCGCTCCTTCCTTGTCGGCACGGACCAAGTCCAGGGTTCTCGCTCCTTTCCCGCCGCGCGCAGCCAATGGCGCAGGAAGTGGGTCGGATCCCGCGGCATGTAATGGGTCGCCTCCAAGAACTCGCGGTAGGCGGCATTCGTCACTTCGGTCTCATCCATCCAGTAGTCGGCCAGAGCGATGTGTTGGGGGGGATGGTTCTTGTCCAGATGGTGGTCAATGCCGCCATAGCAAGCTCCCTCCATAACGGTCGAGGTGTTGTGGCAGACTACGAAGCGGAAGAGCCCGCCCGGCACATGACACATGCCCTCCGGCTCCTCGCCGTCGGCGGCCGGGTTAGAGGGAGCTGAGACCTGCAGTGTCAGGTCGGCCAGGGTGACGCGGGTGCGGTCGATACCGGTGCCTACCATCGCAGACGACGTCGTTATGGGGACGGATGGCAACGCCACGGCCATATCGGCTGGCGCCGACACCACGCAGCCGGCTTCGCCCGGCTCCAGCGAAAGGGCGAGACAATGGGAATCCGCGTGTGCCTCCGGCTGGATCTCCATGCTTTGCCACACGTCGTAGTAACGAAGCCCAAGGCCGCCCTCCGTTGCCGACGGGACTGTCAACAAAGGTGCATGGACCGGACCACCAGACGCATTGAGCAGCGTGTGCACGGTGACGTCTCCCGAGTGCCAACGGTGCGCGTACACGCCTTCCACATGCGTAGCGACATAGGGCTGCCAGCTCGGATCCTGAAAGGCCTCCGCGTACTCGCGCAGAAGCCGGACGCAACGGCGCAACAGGGCACGCTCCTCCGAGGACCAAGGGTTCCACCAACCGAAGATGTTCTCCCATACGACCAGTCCGCAACCGTGGAAGAAGGCCTCCTGAATGTAGGCCCGCCGATCGAGCGACTCCCGGTCGATGGCTCGAAACGAGAAGCGGGGCTCCAGCCAGCGAATGGTCGACAGCTTGGGCGGTGCAAGCGCGGAATGCGGCAACCAACTTCCGGTGATCGAGTTGAGCGCGTCCAACGGCGGCACGCCCTCCGGATTGAAGACGACATGCGGGTTGGCTCGTTCCAGAGGTGCGCGGAATCCCGGATCGTCGAAAGCCATCGTGTCGAGAAAAACCCCGTCGGCCCCTATGGCCTCGATCAATGCGGCCAGGGCTTCCGCGTCGGCCAGGGCAGAGGCTCCCTTTTCGGGAAAGGTGTAGCGGTAGCCCCGGGGATCCGCACTGGGGCCAACCCCGGCCTCGCGACGGGTGCCAATGTCCCACGGGTTGTAGCTCACAAACACGCGCACGCCCCGTTCGTGCGCGCGCTCAGTCAGGGAGCGCAAACCCGGCAGCCCTCCGGGCATATCGCGATAGAAGTCGATCTGGTTGCGCCCGTCAATACCCAGGCGGGGGTAGGACTGCCACAACATGATGAAGTCGTAGCCGCCGAATTCGCGCTCGCCGTCGTCGAGAATCTCGTCGATACGGTAGCGGTTTGCCTCGCGATCATAGAAACTGGTGTCGTACATGAACAGAAAGGCCTCGACATAGGCCCGGCGATACCAGGCCAAGTCCTCGCGCTCGAAGATGCGGCCATCTAGCGTGCGGCGCAGTTGCCCACGAATGCGCGCCAGTTCAGCATCGACGGCCTCCGGGCGCCCCACATAAGGCGAGAAGTCAATGAACGGACTGGCGCGCCAAGCAGCCGGATCAGGGGACTTCATGGCTTCAATCTCGGAAAGGATCTGTCTTCAGCGGGGAACAGACGGATTTCCAGTCGCCCGCTGCCGATGGTGAGAACGCTGGTCGTACTGCTGCTTCTGTCCCCACCAGAGCATGGTCTATTGGGACTGCCCGTAGATCGTTCGATGTAGCTGCTCGGCCTGCTCGCGATGGGCGAGGGCGGGAACCACCCCAATCTTGTCGCAGGCCAGGCGGCCGGTGCAACAGGCGAACCGGACCGCTTCCCGCAGGGACTTCCCTTCGGCCAAGGCAACCGCCAAGCCTCCGTTGAAAGCGTCTCCCGCGCCCGTGGTGTCCACGATGTCCCTTGACAACGCGATGCCGGCTACTTCAAACGTATCGGACTCGGACAGGACCAAGGCTCCCTTTTCACCCTGGGTCACGATCAGGTTCCGAACCCCTTGCGCCTGCATCTGCCTAGCCAAGTCAAGGGTCGGCGTTGGATCATCGGCCGGCAGGCCCTGCAGAATACGCAGTTCGGTTTCGTTGGGGGTCAGATAATCCACGTTGCGCAGCACGGCCTCATCGAGATGGGTGGCCGGGGCGGGGTTCAGAATCGTGCGCACTCCATGCCTTCTGCCAAGGGCCATGGCGCGGGTCGCCGCTTCCACCGGGATTTCCAGAACCGACATGACCACATCGCTGCGGGCGATCTGGTCTTCCAGCTGATCGACGAAAGCCCCGTCCATGCCTTCATTCGCGCCCATGTCTATAACAATGCCGTTTTCGCCGGCCTGGTTCAGGATGATGAAGCCCGCGCCCGTGGATGCCGCGCCTGTCCGTTGCAAGTATGTAGTGTCAACTCCTTCCTGGGCGTAGAGGTCGGTGGCGATTTCGCCCAGCTGGTCGGTGCCGATGATTCCGGCAAAGGCGGCTTGGGCCCCAAGTCTGGCGATTGCCACTGCCTGATTGGATCCCTTGCCGCCCGGTCCCATGTCGAAATCGGAGCCAATCAGCGTCTCGCCGAAGATCGGCATGCGTTGAGTGCGCAAGGTCATGCCCACCACGAAACTGCCGGCAACCGTGATCAGGGGCCTGTTCATGGGCATGTACCTCTGCACGAAACCATTGGGAAATTCAACTTCACGGAGCTTGTCTACGGATTGTTCACACCAAGCGCGGCTGCCCTATTGCTGTCCGAACAGAGAGCCAACACCGCCACCGTCACCTCCACCCTGTCCCTGGGCGTTGGGCATGTAGGAGGCCAGTTTGGCAGCCAGGTTGCTGAGCGTCATGGTTTGCAGCCAGACATGCCCGGGACCCTGCAGCGAGGCCAAAAACAAGCCTTCACCCCCGAAGATCATGTTGCGGACGCCTTTCACCCTTTCGATGTCAAACCTCACAGAGCTTTCGAACATGGCTACATGGCCCGGGTCCACACGTATCTGTTGGCCTGGGGCCAAATCGTATTCCACCACTTCCCCGGGTACTTCGGCAAAGGCAAGGCCCTGACCACTCAGTCGCTGCAGGATGAAGCCTTCACCACCGAAAAGCATGGTTCCCAGACTGCGCTGAAAATGCAGTTCCAGGTCAACCGTGCTCTCGGCCACCATGAACGCATCGCGCTGCACGATGACGTCCCGGCCACTGTCAAGCTGGACAGGGATCACCTTGCCCGGGGCAAAAGGTGTGAAGGCAACCTGGCAATTGGCCTCGCGGGCCTCGTAGGTCGTCATGAAGAAGGACTCACCCGTGAACTTGCGCTTGAGTCCGCCAAACAGTCCTCCGGGCATTGTGGTATCCATCTTGACATTGCCCATCTGCCAGGCCATGCCACCGGATTCCGTAATCACGGATTCACCGGATTGCAGGGTAAGCACAACAGCCTGCATGGTGGATCCATGAATCGCATATTCCATAACGCATTCTCCACTGGAATTTATGACGGGATTGTCAACCAAGAATAGGTGTCCGAGCGCGATGATTTCACAATCATGCCGACACTGACAGGGCGTCGGATGCCGTAGGAAGCCCTGGACTACCTGAAATACGGCGCGTCCTACGGGAAGGTGGCAGTCCACTCCAAGACACGGGAACGCCGTTCGCAACCTTCGGTCCCATTGTGCGTTGCAGTGCCGGGTTGCATTGTCCTTGAGCCGCGGGCTTCACCCATAGCGAATGCGCGGATCGACCCACACGTAAAGAATCTCAACCAGTGAATTGACGATGATGTAGGCCGCCGCCACGAACATGACAATGCCCTGTACCAGGGGAAAGTCCTTGGCGATGATGGCGTTGACCAGCATCAAGCCTAGGCCGGGACGGGAAAACACCGCCTCGATGATCACGGTGCCGGCGAGGATCTGGCCGAATTGCAGCCCCACCACCGTAACGACGGGCAGGAGCGCGTTGCGCAGGGCATGCCGGTATATCACGGACCGATCCCCCAGCCCCTTGGCATAGGCCGTGCGGACGTAGTCCTGGCGTATGACTTCCAGCATGCCCGACCGCACCAGACGGGCAATGGTGCCGCCCGCCCACAGGCCCAGCGCCAGCATGGGTAGGATCAGCCCCTTGATGCCGGGATCACTGAGAACCGGCAACCACCCCAGGTAAACGGAAAAGAACAGGATCAGGAGTAGGGCCAGCCAGAAGCCCGGTACTGACACCCCCAGCAACGCGATGGTGACCGTGAAATAGTCGAGCCAGCTGTTGTGATGCAACGCGGCCGTGATGCCCATGACCGTACCGAACAGAATGGCAAACAGCAACGCGCTGACCGTCAGTTCGATGGTCCGGGGCAGGCGTTGCAGGATTAGCTGGGCCACGGGCTTGCGCGACCGCATGGAGTCGCCCAGATCGCCCTGCACCAGACCACTCAGATAGCGGCCGTACTGCACATGCAGCGGATCGTTGAATCCCAGTTGGGTGCGCAGCTTCTCGATGTCCTCGGCGGAGGCCACACTGTACTCGCCCAGCATCATCATGACCGGATCGCCGGGCACGAGCTGGGTCATCAGGAACACCAGGAGCGAAACGCCCAGCAACAGCGGAACCAGAGCCACCACCCGTTGCAGGATGAAAACGTACATTACGGGGCCCCAACGCGCATGCAGTCGGCAGTGTCGGTCACAAGTGCCGTTTCCGGCCTCTCCGGCCGATGTCCGTCCGGCATGGGGATCACGCGACGAATATCAGTCCGTCCACGGTGGGCTGCCAATCCGCCAACCTCGGTGAAAGGCCCCATCGATCCAACTGGTTGTAGAGGTAAATCCAGGGAGCATCCGCGTGCAGTGTGCGGTACGCGGACCGATACAGCTGCCGGCGACGGTCGGGGTCCACGGTGGCCTGGGCCAGGTTCAGGGTCCGGTCCAGACTTTCGTTGCCGTAGCCCAGCCACCAGGGACCTTTTAGGCCACCGTGGAACTTTTCCCGCAGGGCACGAAATGTACTGATGGGGGAGGAGTCGAAACAGCAGGCGTCACGGATGGCCTTGGCCTTCACCTGCTGGGCGTAGGCCGGTCGATCCGCGTGGGTGGCAATCTCCGTCTCGATTCCAATACGGGCGTACTGCTGCGCCAGGAACGACGCCAGTTCCACAGCCTCGTCCGGCAATTCCAAGGGAACATCCAGGACCAAGGACATGCCCTGGCCCCACCCCGCCTCCGCCAGCAACTCGCGCGCCTTGCCTGGATCGTGGGGATAGGGCGCGACGGCCGGATCATGCCCCGTGTGCTTGACGGTCAAGGGGCCAGCCAGGGACAGGGCGGATCCGTGGGTAACCCGATCAATCAGAAGCGACTGGTCGAAGCCGTAGTTGAGCGCCTGTCGCACCCGGGTATCGGTGCAGACCCCCTGCAGCAGGTTGCACATGAAGACGGTGCAGACGTTGCTGGGAGCCGTCTGCAACCGGGTCCGTTCGTCGGCTTCCATGCAGAGTCCCATCTCATGGGATACCCCTGTGACAATGTCCGCTTCGCCGAGCTGTAGTTGCCGCAACCCCTGCGCGGGATCGGATTCAACCTTCCAGGCAAGTCGGTCAAAGGCGGGTGGCCGGGACTGCCAATGGTCCCCGTGGGCAACCATGGTCACTGTCCAGCCCGCATCATCGTGCAACCGATAGGGACCGCTGCCAACGGGATTCTCCAGGACGGCGTCCATGGCAGCGGCCGGCAGGATTGGGATGCTTGCCATCAGATCCAGCACATCGGCCATCGGTTCCGCGGTGACCAGGCGCACGACATGGCGATCCACAATCGCGATGACCGCATCACCGAGATAGCCGTGGAAGAGGCCCTCCGTGCCCAGCACCCCGCCCACGTCCGGGGATCGGGCCCGTTCCAGGCTGGCAACCACATCCTCGGCGGCAAGGGTTGTGCCGTCGTGGAACTTCACCCCGGCGCGCAGCGAGAACTCCCAGGTCCGCGCATCCTCCCCCACGTGCCACGACCGGGCCAGGCATGGCCGGAACCCGTCGCGGGTCCATCGGACCAGGGGTTCGAACAGGTTGTTCAGGATGTTGAGGCTGTCGGCATTGTCATTGACCACGTGGGGATCCGTGAGTCCCACCTGCGATTGCAGGATGACAAGGCCGTTGGCCATGGGTCCTTCTCCGTGCCCGGTTGCAGAAGCGCAGATTAAGCGGGAATCGTCAGACTCTCGATGTCCCGGGGGTAGTAGGTGATCATGTCGATACCGTCCTCCGTGACCACGACGGTGTCCGAATGGCGGAATCCGGCAAATCCCGGAAGGAACAGGCAGGGCTCGACCGTCAGGCAGAAGCCCACCTGGATTTCCGTCTGGTCCCCGAGGTCCAGAAACGGCCCTTCGTGGCCTTCAATGCCGATGGCGTGGCCGATATGGGTGCGTGTAAGGTCGTAGAGACCGTTCTCTTCCAGAAATGCATTGACCGCCTTTTCCACATCGCACATCCTGGCGCCGGGTCGGATGGCATCGAAGGCCACATCCTGCGCCTGCACCTCGAGATCGAAGTACTTCCGATGGTCGTCCGTCAGGGGTTCGATCATCAGTGTGCGTTCCAGTTCGCTGGTATAGCCGCCCACTTCCGCGCCGGCATAGGTCAGGATGACATCCCCCGGCTTCAGGCGGCGTCCGCCCGCCCGGCGATGGTTGAACGCGGTCTTGGGGCCCGAGGTGAAACTGGCATGGGCGCCTTCGGACCGGCCATAGGGTTCCCAGTCCTCCGGCAAGGCCTTGATCATGAACGCGGTGCCGTCGCGACTGGCCCGCTGGGCCACGTCCACTTCCGCGGCTCCGGGTTCGATGTGGTCCTGCAGGAAGCCGTGGGTCACGTTCCCGAACATGGCGCTCAGCCGGATCAGTTCAATCTCCTCGGCCGACTTGACCGCGCGCATGTCGTCAATCACGTCCCGCACATTCACCAGAGTGGCCTTGGGCACTACCTCGGACAGGTCGGGGCCCCGGTAGCCCATGCCGCCGCCCCAGCCTGAGCTGTCGACCCCCAGGCGGCTTTCGGCCAGCCCCTTGTCGCCCAGCAGTTCGGCCAGGTACACCATGGGATGCTTCAGACCCGGGTATTCCCGATAGACCTTCATCTCCTTGATGTTGGGGTTGCGCACCGGAATGTTCTCTTCCTCCAGGTGGGGCACCAACAGGGCCAGTTCCCCCTGCAGGGGCACCACGAGCACCACCGGACGCTCCGTGGCCAGATGGTGGAAGCCGCTGAGATAGAACGTGCGCGTGGCGCCGAACACCACCAGGCCTTCCAGGTTCTGCTGTTCCATATGGGCGCGCATGTGGCCGACGCGCCGATCCAGTTCCTGATCGCTGATTTGATATTTCATGCTGAAACTCCGGGCGCGAGGCCGCGCAGGCAGTGGCGAAGGGGGACACGGAGCGGGGAGATCCCGCTCCGTGTCAGAGACGGTACAACTACTCGGTTACAGAAACATCGAAGATTTCCGGATGGGCATAAGGGTCGAACCGGAAGCCGTCCACCTTGGAACTGACGCCGAAGATCGAAACGTTGGCATAGATGCCGGCGCCCAAGGCGTTCTCATTGATGATGCGCTGGACTTCCGCATAGATTTCGGCCCGTTCCGCTTCATCCCCGGTTTCCAGGCCCCGGCGCAACAGAGCATCCAACTCGTCGTTGGCCCATTTGGACCAGTTGCGGGTGCCCAAGGTGCTGGAGTGGTACATGCGGTCCAGGAACAGGCCCGGATCGGGGCTGTAGGTGCCAATCAAGGCCGTGTTGAAGGTGCTGTCCATGGAGGCCATGCCGTCCATCATGGCCGTACCCGTCATGACGTTGACCAGGAACTCGATACCCACGCGCTTGAGCTGCGCCTGGATCACCTCGGCGGGCAGTTCGGCGACATAGCCGGGGAACGTGGCGTGGAAGAGGGACAGAACCTCACCGTCCTTCATGCGGTAGCCGTCGTCGTTGATTTCGGTGTACCCCATTTCCTCCAGCAGTTCCACGGACCGTTCCGGGTCGTAGGGGAACATGTTCTCAAAGCTTGCATCGTAGAACTTCACGCCCCGCGTGAGGAGCTGATATGCCACCGGATACACGCCCTTGAACACGATCTGGTCGATTTCCTCCCGATCGATGGCATGCATGAAGGCCTGCCGCATGCGAATGTCGTCCGTGGGCGGGTAGGTGGTGTTGAAATGAATGCCCCGGGCCAAGCCCACCTTGGGGGCACCCAACACCGAAGTGTCCGGGTTCCCCTGCACGCGGTCCACGGCAGCGGGCGGCACTTCGTCAATGATCAGGATTTCGCCGGTCTCCAAGGCGGAGAGGCGCGCTTCCTCTTCCAGGATGAAGCGGAACACCACCGATTCCAGGTGGGCCGGTCCTTCATGGAAGATCGAGGGACCCCAGTTGTAGTCGTCGTTCCGTTCCAGCACAACCTCGTTGCCCGGGATCTCGCTGACGAACTTGAACGGTCCCGAACCAATCAACGCATCGCTGAAGTTGTCGCCGTGTTCCTCCACCGCCTGCTGGGAAACAATGCCCATGAAGGGCGACGACAGTGCAAACGGGAAGAGCGCGTAGGGAGTTTCGAAGGTCACCTTCAGGGTGGTGTCGTCAACCACCTCGGAGCCCGTGTAGGAACCCAGCAGGGGACCGGCCTGCTTCGACTCGGTCGCCGGATCCTTCATGCGATCGAAATTGAACTTGAGCACATCGGCCGTGAACGCACTGCCGTCATGGAACGTCACGTCGTCGCGCAACGTCAGGGTCCACTCCGTCGCATCGTCGGACGCTTCCCAAGCCGTGGCCAGCCCGGCCACGTAATTGGCATCGTCGTCCAGGTAAATCAGGCGGTCGAAGATGTTCCGGAACACGTAGGCGGCCTGGGTGAAGGCGCTGGCGTGCGGATCGAACGTGTCGTAGTCCACGTTGCGAATGCCAATGGTCAAGGTACCGGAGCCCATGGATTCCATGGCGGCGTCTTCTTCCATCGCAGGGGCATCGCCCGTGGGCGCGACACAACCTGCCACTAGTACCACCGTGGCTATCAGCCAGATCCAAGGGGTACGCAATCTGTTTTTCAACATGGTGTTGTTGCTCCCGAAAATTCGGCAAGGGAAACCGCGCGACAACAACCCTCCCGACTGTTGCTGTTGTCCGTCAATCGGGCAGAGGAACCGCTGCGGCTCAATCCACAATCTTACAGCAACGCAAAATCCGTGCCAACGGGCCGATTCGCCCAATGTGCGGGGCAAAGTGACCAAGCCTGATGCAGGACGCCGGCAGCCGGGAAACGCCGGTCCCCGGGTACGCCGCTTGTGTTCACGGTTCCTAACGCACCTGCATGCGCGGGTCCAGGGCATCCCGCAAGCCGTCGCCCAGGATGTTGATCGCGACCACAACCAGCGCAATGGCCAGCCCCGGGAACGTGGACAGCCACATGGCCTCCCGCAGGTTGTAGCGTCCCCGGCTGACCATGGCGCCCCATTCCGGAGTGGGCGGCTGGGCTCCCAGCCCGATGAAGCTCAGGGAGGCGGCGCCGAAAATGGCGCTGGCCACCTGCAGCGTGGACAGGACAATCACCGGCGCCAGGATGTTGGGCAGGATGTGGCGCAACACGATGCGCCCGTTGGAACTGCCGATCAGGCGCGCGGCGTCGACGAAGTCCAGCTGGTTCTGGGCGAGTGCGCTGCCGTGGACAATGCGGGTGAAGGCCGGTATGGCACTGATGCCTACGGCGATCATCACGTTCTCCAGGCTGGCCCCCAGGATGGCGACGATGACGATCGCCAACAGGACGCCCGGAAACGCCAGCAGCAGATCCATGGCGCGCAGGATGACAAAGCTGACCACACCGCCGTAGAAGCCGCTGAGCAGCCCCAGAATCAGGCCGGCGATGGTGGAGATGCCCGACGAGATCAGGCCTACGCGCAACGAAATCCGCGCGCCCCAGACCACGCGGCTCAGAACGTCGCGCCCCGTGTCGTCCGTACCAAACCAGTGTTCGGATCCTGGCGGTTGCAGGACCTTGTCGGCATCGATGGCCAACGGATCGTAGGGGGCGACGACGGGCGCGAGCACCGCACAGACAATCAGGACGGCCAGGAAAACCGAGCTCGCGGCCGCCGCCCGGTTGCGCAGCAGGGTTCCCAGTATTTGACGAAACGAACCGCGCTCCGTGTTCATGACGGCGTTATTCCGGTGGATTCCGGATTCCGGCGTGGAGCCGGACCAGCGTCCGTGGAAGGGATTGCCGGCTCGGGAGTGGCCTGCCCCCGCATCAGAACGTAGAGGGTGCCGTCATCGGCGACCTCGGTGGGAAACATGGCGAGACGACGCCGATCCGTCAGGCACTGGCCCGAGTCGAGCGCGAATTCCCAGCCATGCCAGGGACAGACCAGAATCTCGTTTTCCCGCCCCCACCGGAATGTGCCAGGCACCGAGGGCAGCGTGGTGCCCCGGACCGTGCCCCGGCAAATGGGGGCTCCTTCGTGGGGACAGTGATTCAGGACTGCCCGGAACTGCCCACCAACCCGAAAAATGCCCAGCGAACGGCCGGCAACGTCCACCTGAAGACAGGTACCGTCGTGTACGTCATCGGCACGACCGACCCGGTGGCGCCGGAGAGCAAAGGCGGAAGCCATGGAAATCAACTTCCCGGAAGGTTCAGGGTTCATAAGGTACCAGATGACGTTAGGCCCACTCAGTGAAGAAACGCTTCCAGTTTTCAAAAACAATCATGTCCTGCATTTCCTTGGGAACACGAGGCAGACGCGTGCCTTCCACCATGTCATTGATGCGCCTTAGCCCCTCGATCGTACCTGCCACCGTATCGAAGGGAAAGTCGGTGCCGAACAGGATTTTGTGCCCCACGCCATACTCCATCGCCGTGACCAGGGATTGCCAGTACCGCCAGGCGCGGAAGTGAATGGCCGAAATATCGGCAAAGAGATTGGGGGCCTTGCGAATGAGCACAATCGTGTCGGCTTCCCAGGGATGGCCCAAGTGGGCCAGAATCATCTTCAGATCAGGAAACGCCAGCGCGATGTCTTCCAGCTGCAAAGGCAGACTCCAGCGAATCCTCGCCTTCCGGGGGAACGTCGTGCCCTGGTGCCACAGGATCGGCAGTCCCAGCTCCTGGCACTTGCGGTAGAGAGGATAGTGGCTTGTATCCATGGGATCGAAGCACTGATACGCCGGCGCCAGCTTCAGCCCCTTCAGGCCCAGGCTCTGCACGCAGTGTTCCAGTTGCTCAACGGCATCGGGCCGGTTGGGATCGATGGACGCCCACCCCTCCAGTTTGTCCGGATGCTGCCGCACGTAGTCGGCGATGACCTCGTTGGGCACATCAAATCCGGTCGCGGGAGCCTGCAAGCCGAACACCACCACCTTGTCCGCTTCCGCAGACGCGGCCCAATGGCGTTCCGGCCGGGCATCGAACAAATCTCGTGGGGGCATGCTGCGGTCAAAGGTCTCTGCGGCCAAGCCCATGTTGGCCTGCCACGCCTGTGCGGCATCCTGCATCACCTCCGGCGATACATGGTCCGGGTACCACATCACATGGGAATGGCAGTCGACGATCATGTTACAGGCGTTTTCTGAAGGTAGGAAGTGTGGTTGGACGGGAAAGTCGGACACTCAATCGTAACGGTTCGGCCACAGTACCGACAGTTCAAGCCTTGGCCATGGGGCCAGGTTCGACAGCCAAGGCACCTGGTGCAAGAGAAGCAACCTGCACACGGCCGCAACGGGCATCTTTGCCTCCCTGACACAATCAGGTGTGGGAGTCACGGAAGGCAGGGGAGACGAGTAGCGGCCGCGGCGACCATGCAGGGGATAGTGCGTCCGGTGTGGACTTCTGAACCGCAACCACGGCCAGTAACCGGAGGCTCGGCAACGTCCGTTGTGCCTCCGTGCACAGGCTCTCCTGCATGACCACCTGTGACCGCCATCTGCCACAACTCCGGCAGTCACCGACCCTCAGACGGTGCAGCCCCGGCAACCCTCCTTGAGCAGAATTCCGGTCAATGGCTCCTCGCCGAGTCTGTCAATGGCTTCAATGAGGCGCTCCTTGACATCACGCGGTAAACGAGCCGGCTCCTTTGCCGCGCTTTTTTAGTCCGAACGAAGTAGCTCACGCCGCACCTCATCCCAATCCAAAACCGGATCAGAGGGGTCGCACAGTCGCTCTATCGCCACCGACATGTCGTCAAATTCCTCCAGGTACTGCTCGATGGCCTGGCGAACCACTTCGGCCCGGCTGCGCTTGAGTGCGGCAGCCGCCTCACCCAGGGCTACTGCCTGCTCGTCCGGCAAACGCACAGTAATTTGGGTTGACATCTGATTCGGAACCTGCTACCCAGTTTGTCGAGATCACGGGAGAGAACAACATCTACAGGCTGCGGCACCAGACTGGCGCATCCGCTTCATAGACGCGCACCTCACAGATGCGGGCGTGGTCGAGGCCATGTGTGGCTTCCACAATGACACGTACCTTATCCACAGGTTCGTCGGTTTCCAGCTTGTGTATACGCCGCCGTTGATAGTTGCCCGTGACGTCGAGCAGAGAGTGCCACGCGCCAGACACATGTCCTTCAATCCGATAGTCTCGTACCGTCTCCGGCTGGCCTTGGCCCCAGATCACGCGTTCCATAAAGGCATCGGAATGGGAGAGAGTCAGAGGCCTGTACATGCCTGTATCGAAAACGAGTTCGATCCGGGTTGGCTGAATGGCTCGCTCCCAAGCCAGTTCCAGAACCGCGGGCAGTCCGTCGGCGGGATCGCTCATCCAGCGATGCAATCCCGGATGAGCCCGGTCGGGCGGCGCGCCCCCCTTGCCGAATACAGCCCGAGTTTGGCCTGAAATGACGTTGTCAGCCTCACCGCAGGTCTGTTGGCTGGTAGCCGACACTTTGGCCTGTCGAGCCAAATCGCAAGGATCGCAGTTGGTCACACCGATAAGGTAGGCATCGTCCCGCAAAAGACGCTGTTGGATGGCGAATACTGCAGCCGAATCATCAGCCAAATCAGCCGAGTCCATATTGTGAGCCGCTGCATAGGCGGCCGCTGTGCCTACACCCTGGCCTATCACCGCGCAGGTTGCCATGACCCGGGTAGAGGCGAAGGCAATATGGCTGGCCGAGATGTTGCGACCGGCGAACATCAGGTTGGGCAGTCCCGGAGAGACACAAGAGCGCAGGGGGATGTCAAAAACGTAGTCCGTCATCCTCTGATCACAAGGTCTCTCGTCCACCGCATCAATTCCGGCCGGTGGGTGGGTATCGATAGGCCAGCCGCCGAAAGCTATGGCGTCGTCAAATGGGGTGGAACGGGTCAGATCTTGCTCTACCAGCATGTACTGGCCCATGAAGCGGCGAGACTCCCGCTTTCCGGGCAGGAAACCAAACCAGTCCAGGGCCCAATTCTCTGCTCCGTGATCCCCGTCGTTCTTGATATGGTCCCAGATGCCCAGCAGGATGGCCAGCAGTTCATCCCGAATTGACTCGTTGTCCTTGATGGTATCCAGTTCCCCGCCCCACTCGACCCACCAGTAGCCGTATTCCAAGCCACCATTAACACCTGGCTTGCTGTGCGGCCGAAACATCAGATCCTCTTCCGTGAATTTCCGTGCCCACGGTGGCGCGACGAAAGGCATTGGCCGGTCATGTTCCCGCGCCTGGAAAAGGAGAGTGGATCCCAAGGTTTTGCCGTCACTGTGCTCTGAGGCCAAGCTCTCTCCGTAGACATTTTTGCCTTCGCGCCCATGCTGGTAGGCGGCACCGGCTGAGACCCCCATCTGGCCATCGCCGGTACAGTCAACAAAGATCCGGGCCCCTATTTGGAAGCGATCCTCCGTGGACTGACGTTCGGCCACAGCCAGGGCGATGCGCTCGCCTTGCAATTCCACATCGACAACCCGCGTGTTGAGCATTAGTTGCAGGTTCGGTTCAGCCTGGCAGCGATCGTAGAGAATGAGGTCCAGCATGGAGGCAGCGCGTTGGTCGTTGTGGACCGCAGTCTCCAATCGAATCTCCTCAATGATGCCTCCTTCCCGAGCCTCGGTTTCCAGCTCCCGACCACGGTGGCCGCTAGCGTCGGCACCCACGATGTGCATACGTACCTCGCTGGACGCGTTGCCTCCCAAAACGGGTCGGTCCTGGCAGAGAATCACGCTGGCCCCACAACGGGCGGCTGCCAAGGCTGCAGGGAAACCTGCCGGGCCTCCGCCCGCAACAAGAACGTCGCAAGTTAATTCGTGGTTGCGCAGGATAGTCACGGGTTTTGGATTCCTTTCGGCAGATTTTCGGGGTCGGCAGAAGTGGAACAACAGCGTAATAACGGTGTTGGGAGGGCAGAATCGTACGAACCAATGCGTACGATGCAACCGTACATCAATTGGAACGCCTAGAACCACATAATCCAGCCATGCCTGTTCCGTCTTGAGGCACGGCTTGCAAGCAATGTGTTGATGCCTGGCTGCGCCCATCTCCCGATCAGTTCAGATCTTGGGCTCCGCTAAGAACTGATGCAACGCGGTGGCCAGATCCCACCCAAAGGCGCGGGCTGATTCAGGGGTGACCATCTCGCCGTCGACGTTGGCATAGGGAATCTCCACAACAGAACTGGCCAGGACCTCGGGAAGTGCTTCGCCCCAGCGCTCCGAGGTCTGTCGTGGCCCGTAGTCGACATTCCACTCGTCTCCGTAGGCGAGATTATTGTTCACCCGATAGGGCAAGGGACCAGTGCGTGTCTGCTCCAGGATGGCGCAAAAGCGTTCCACACGCCGCCAGTTGTCCCGGTCGGGACCCCCTACAAAGTGGATGCGTTCGTGGGAACCGCCCCTGATGGCAGGACAGTGAAAATCCAGGATGAACCGGAGTTTCCCTTCGCTCCAGGGCGGAACGCGCTTTTTGACTGCCTGCACCGTTGGGTAAATGCTTCCCTCTCCGTAGTCTTCCCAGTGATCGTAGGGTCTGCGCCGTTTACCTTGGTCTCCTTCCTCCACGCCGTCCTTGTCCATGAAGGGGATTACGAGAAACTCGACGTGTTCCCGCAGCCATGCGCCCGGTCCCGTCTGGGTCAATACCGCTTCCAACATCCCTTCCATGCTGTACGTCGCTATCGCCTCGCAAGCGTGGTGGCGACCAATCAGCAGAACCCGGTGGTCAGGGGATCCATCCAGATGTCCCAGATGTAGCATTTCCACGTCCCGTCCCCGCTTGGTGCGACATAGAGTGCCTATCCTGAGATTAGGGTGGCGGGAAAACCGAGCCAGAAAGGTCTGCAAGTGGGCTTCCAGATACGGGATCGTGAACGAAAAGTGCACGGAGTCCGCCTGGGGAGGGAATGTGAAGGTAAAGCTCTGTCCCTGAACTGCTTCTGCCCCGAGCCAAGACCAGTGTCTGCCATCGTCGACACTCACGGCCGGACCTCGCACCCCAATGGCATCGCTGGCCGTAAAGCGAAATTCCAGAGTGCGGCCGGCGGCTCCCCTGATGCGGAAGTACCAGTAGAACCAGTTGACGAAGGTGTCGCGCAAATCCTGATGCAGGGAAATCAAATCACCATCCACCGCATCGACAACGATATTGCCGCCCGGAAAATCGCTGTCAATGATCGGATCAGTTCTGCTCATGGCTGTTCCTCCGGTGTAACAAGATCCCACAGCACAGAGGTTACAAAGGTGATTGGACCTGAGGCCGGGGCAGGAGCTATCCGCGGATTCCGGTCAGGGTGACACCCTGTACGAAGTGGCGTTGGAAGAAGGCAAAGACCAACAGGACAGGGATCACCATCACGGTTGAGGCTGCCATCAGTTGGTTATATAACGAGTTCATGTAGGGTAGACCCCGGAAACTGTGTAGTCCGAGGGCAACCGTGCGAAGCCGTTCATCGGTCAGGAAAATCATGGGGCCCATGAAGTCATTCCAGCTGGCCTGGAAACTGAAAATGGCCACGGTGGCCAAGGCCGGCTTTGCCAGGGGCAGGACGACTCGCCAGAGGATATCCAATTCCGAACAGCCATCAATGCGCGCCGCATCGGTCAAGTCATCGGGAATGCCCAGGAAGAACTGGCGCAGCAGGAAAAGGTAGAAGGGCGAACCAAAAAACGCCGGCACCATCAGCGGGGCAAAGGTATTGATCCAGCGCAGCTGGTGGAAGAGCAGGTAGGTGGGGATGAGCCGGACAATGCCGGGGAGCATCAACATGCTCAACAGTGAGGCAAACAACAAATCCCGCCCCCTAAACCGGAAGCGCGAAAACCCGTAGGCTGCCAGTACGTTGGACGCCAAGTCGCCGACAATCACCACCGCGGTCACATACAGTGTATTCTTGAAATAGAGTCCGAAAGGTAGGAAAGTCAAGGCTGCAGGGTAGTTTTCCCAGGCGAAGGGATTGGGAATCCAGGATGGAGGAAAGGAGACAACCTGTGCCATGGTCTGTAGGGATGCCGAGATCATCCACACCAAAGGCAGGATCATGGCAAGCGCCCCGATCAACGCGATCAGGTGCCAGACTACCGTGGAGAACCGACGACGAACCAGCAGCCAGCGGATGTTGCCAACCATTTAGAATCGGCCCCCTGTCCTGCCTTCGTAATAGACCCAGGATCTTGACGTCTTCAAGATAAGAAAGGTCAGCAACAACACCAGAATAAACAGCATCCAGGCGGTGGCCGAGGCGTAACCCATCTTGAAGTAGCGGAACGCGTTGTCGTAAATCAAAAGGGAAATGTAGTAGGTGGAATTGACCGGCCCGCCTCTGGTCATGATGAAAGGCGCATTGAATGCTTGAAACGAGGCGATCAGTCCCATAACCAAGTGAAAGAACAGGGTTGGAGTCATCATTGGCAAGGTGATGGCAAAGAAACGACGCCACGCCCTGGCACCGTCGATTTCGGCCGCTTCATGCAGATGTTCCGGAACGCTTTGCAGCCCAGCCAGGTAAAGCACCATTCCGGTGCCGATGCTCCAAAGGCTCATCAGGATCAAGCCTGGTGTGGCCCAATCCGGATCGATCAGCCACCCGGGTCCTTTAACGCCAAAGAGGCCAATAAAATAGTTAACCAGGCCCACACTGGGATTGAGGATTACCAGCCAGATCACCGCTGAGGCCACGGTGGGTACGACACTGGGTACGTAAAACGCAGTGCGGTAGATGTAGGCTCCTTTGATCCTGTTCAGCAACAGGGCAACGGCAAAAGCCAAGCCAATCCCGAGTGGTACCGATACCAACACATAGTACGCCGTGATTCCAAAGGACTGTGCTACCAATTCCTCCGTAAACGCCTTCTGGTAGTTGGCCAAGCCCGTCCACTTGGGTTTCGTTATGATGCTGTACTTGGTAAAACTAAAAACCAGTGCAGCCAGGATCGGGCCCAGATTGAAGATGAGCATTCCCAAAACAGCAGGGCAAATAAAGAGAAGACCGTACAGTGCTTCCCTGCGCTGTATGGACCGATTTTTTGACAGCCTTGAGGTTGGGAACCTCATGGAATCAAACAGATCGAACCTCCTTGGCCCAATGCATTTCGCAGGAGCCGGCTTAAAGCGTGTGGAGCAATTGCCTGCTGTGCCCTGCTCGCGGGTCAGCAGAACAATCTCCATTCCCGGACATGACCGCTAATCATTGCGGGAGAAACGGATTCCCTTGACTAAGCACGCCGACGGCTCCTGTCAAGAGAACCCGTTTCACCCCCAACTGCCTACCTCTCACAGCAGGAAGGGCTTTTGGTGGGACTAAGCCTCAGCCCACCACTCGTCCAGCATTTCCTGAAGCCTGACCCCTACTTCTGCGACTGCTTCCGCGGGAGTCTTACGGTGATAGTAGACTTCCTCCAAGGAAGATCTCATGACATCACCAACTTCATTCCATACAGGGAACGAATTCCCGTACACCTTGGTGCGCTCAGTCGCTTCTTCGACCACGGGCCAGAACGGGGCTGTCTGGTACGCCGGTGTCTCCGAACATGCCTTGAGGGGATGTGCCTGAAGCTGCGCGGTCATGAACTTGCAGCTTCCCTCCAGATCATAGGTGAGCCATTTGAGCAGTTGCCAAGCCGCGTCCGGTTCCTTGGTTCCCCTCGGCATTGCATAACCCCAACTGTAGTTATAGCTGCCTACCCAAGGGCTGTCGTTGTTCACGGGACTGACCGCGGACAGGTAGTCGAGGTCAGGTGCCTGATCCTTGACGTAGAAGTAATTCCAGCCGCCGCTAAACTGGATACTCTGCAACCCGGAATAGAAGGGGTTGGTCTCAAAGGCGGAAGTGGTGCTCTGCCAGGCGGCTACCTTTTCAATACCACCCTGAGCTTCCATTACGTCAAACATAAACTGTACGGACTCTACGGTTAGCTCATTGTCGATCAAGGACGTTTGGCCATCATCACTGATCATGGGAGCATCATTGCAGGCCATGTAGTGTCTGAAACCATCCGGACCGCCGTACAAGGTGCAACCCAAGCGTTTGATCTCATCATCCTCGAAGACCACAAGCTTTGCAATTGCATCCAACATCTCAGTCCAGGTCGACGGAGGATTCTCCGGATCGAGACCGACTTCCTCGAAGTCGGCAGGAATGTAGAACATGAGATTTTGGGCACCGCCCATGGTGTTGGGCAGTACCCATACATTGCCTTCCCGCTGCATGGCTTTGGCTTCGGGCCCATAGTACTGGTCCAGCGTGATGCCCGCTTCCGCCATCCTTTCCGTCAAGGGCAGAAGGGCTTCCGCTCTGACAAATGGAGCCATGTCATGCTGGGCAAGCATGGTGACATCGGGGGGTGTGCCCGCCGTAATCGATGCCAGCAGTTTCTCCAGGCGCTGCCCCCAGGGCTGCAGCGTGACCTCTGCTGTGATATGAGGGTACGCGGCCATGAAATCTGCGATCTGGGTGTCCATCAAGGGGACGCGACCACCACCCCAGTGGTGCCACAGTCTGACGGTTACCGGCTCAGGCGCAGCTGTATCTTCTGGAGCAACCTCTGATACAGGAAGGGGCTGGCATGCCGCCAAGCCGACCCCCACCCCGGCCATCAATGTTGTCTGTAGAAATCGACGCCGAGACAACCCATGTTGATTCCCCACGGTAGCCTACCCCTTGAAGGGAACCCCTTCAATTTGATGATTTCACAGAAATCTTGATTGGGCATTGTATCCCATCCTAAAATAGGCAACAAGTCGCGAAAATCCATCCCATTGCCCTGCGGGCACAGGACGTGACACCGCATATGGTCCAGGGCTAACACTCGGCCATCAACGAGCGCACGACGTGGCATGCGGACTACCGCATCAGTCGGCACAAGTGCAAGCGGGGGGAGGAGATCTTCGGCTGGATGAAGAGGATGGTGACTTCCGGTGCAGCAGCTACCCAGGGGAGCGCGCACCGGACTGGCCGGCCGCATAGTGGCCAGGGTCTACTACCTGGCAGCGATGCAAACAGTGCCGTGGTCCACCGCCTGGCAGGCCGCGGAAAACCCGAGCTTGGGGTAGGACGCGGCCACCATCCAGTGAGAGAGATCCAACCATGCGCGGCCGCCGTAACCTGCAACCGATGAGGCCGGCGAAAGGGAACCCGGAGAGCGGGTCCTGACGGACCATCCCTGTGCACGATCTAAGGCCCTGGACCGGCTTTCCCCGGAGTTCAACGCCATGCACTCCAAAGGTCGGGTGTCCCTCCGTGCCCTCAAACCGCTGCCCCAGGCCTCCTTCCTGATCTCCCTTTTCTCGGTTTACAACGAACGGACCTTCTGCGAGGAGCCGGGCGACCTGTGCCACCATTCGCCGCGGGTCCATCCTGCGAGGCACTATCTTCCCGCAGGGTGGCGTTGTCAGCTTCCAGCGCGGCCAGACAGCGGGACGGATCGGAGGGGGTCGGGACGGGCATCTCAGGACCCGCGCCCGCAACAGGGCAGGTCGGCGACGGGGAACGCGGGTCTGTGCAACTTGCAGCACATTCCGGGCCCGAGCGTCAGCCCCGGACCGCCAAAGCCAGCCATAATATATACGCCGTATGCCCAGCTTGACTGCCCAAGGCAGATCCAAGTCCAAGGCCAAACCTCAGCACCCCGTCCGATGCGAGACAACATCCTGCTGCAAACCGACAGCTACAAACAGACACACTGGCGGATGTATCCGCCCGGCACCACCGAGATAGAGTCCTATATGGAAGCACGGCGGGGAGGGGACTACCGCCACGTCGTATTCTTTGGCCTCCAGTACCTACTCAAACGCTACCTTGCTGGCATCCGGGTCACGGCGGAGCAAATTCAACAGGGCGAAGAGTTCTGCCAGGCCCATTTCGGACAGGATGTGTGGCCCCGTGCCGGCTGGCAGCACATCCTGGACCACCATGACGGTCGCCTGCCCGTGGAAATCTGCGCTGTGCGCGAGGGCCTGCGCGTACCTACAGGCCAAGTCCTGCTAACCATCCGCAATACGGATCCCGCCTGCTACTGGCTGACCAACCACTTGGAAACCATGCTGGTGCAGGTCTGGTACCCGACGACCATCGCCTCGCTGGATCGCATACAGTACGACATTCTGCATAAGGCGGCCGAGCAGTCCGGCGATCCGGACGGCGTGCCCTTTCAGTTGCATGACTTCGGCTATCGCGGCTCTACATCCGAGGAATCGGCCGCACTGGGTGCCGCGGCCCATCTGCTGCATTTCCAGGGTACCGATACTCTGGCGGGTTGTCGCCTACTGCAGGCGTACTACGGAGCCGGCATGCCCGGCTTTTCCGTCCCCGCTGCAGAGCATTCCACCATCACGGCCTGGGGCCCCGAAGGCGAGACCGACGCCTTTACCCACATCCTGGAAGCCTATCCCTCCGGCATTGTTAGTGTCGTCAGCGATTCCTGGGACATCCGGCATGCGTGCCGGGAATTGTGGGGGTCCGCACTGCGGGACCAAGTGCTGGAGCGTTCCGGCACCGTGGTGGTGCGTCCCGACAGCGGCGATCCTGTCCTGACGGTATTGGAGTGCCTGAATTTGCTGGGCGAGGCCTTCGGCGCCCCCTGTAATGCCAAGGGCTATCGCCTGCTACCGGACCACATCCGCCTAATTCAGGGCGATGGCATCACACGTGAGAGTCTGCCTCTCATTGTGGAGGCACTGCTGGAAGCTGGCTGGAGTACCGACAACGTGGTGTTCGGGTCCGGCGGCGGCCTGTTGCAGGAATGCACCCGGGACACTCTTCGCATCGCCATGAAGTGCTGTCATGCCGTTGTGAACGGAGAAGGCCGGGACGTATACAAGCAGCCGGTCACGGATCCCGACAAGCACAGCCAACGCGGGCGCCTAGCCCTTGTACAGGACGCCGCTACCGGGGAATTGCGTACGGTGCGCGCCGATCAGCTTCGGGATTCGGATCACAACCTGCTGGAACCCGTGTTTCGGGACGGTGAGATCCTGCGCGACATGGCGTGGGATGAAGTGTTGACCCAGGTAGCGGAGTCCTGATGCCATGAAACGCGGGCCGCACGACCGCAACGGATCAAGCATCGGGACCGATGGGCATGCGTGCGTATGCCTGAAACCGAAGGAAGAGCCATATGGCCCTACGTGCCATTGACACGGACATTCATGCCGTAGTACCTGCATCCAGCATTGAGCCGCGCCTGCCCCAGCCGTGGAAACTCCGCTTTTCCATGGGCGATCGCGGCCCCGGTTCTCTGGGGTATTGGAACCCCAATGGTGTGATGCGGCGTGACGCGGTGGCACCGGATGGCCGCCGGGTGGAGAGTGATCCCCACTTGTTGGCGCGGTATTTCTTCGATGTTCATGACCTGGAATACGGCATCCTCAACTTTACGGGTCCGGCCCTGAATCTGGGCCTGTCCCCGGATCCCATGTACGCGGCGGCCGTGGCCACGGCCGCCAACGATGCCGTCGTGGAAGAATGGCTGCCGGTGGATGAACGCTTCTACGGGTCAATCACCGTCACACCCAACAATCCCGAGGTTGCGGCCGCGGAGATTCGCCGTTTGGGCCATGAGAAACGCATGCCCCAGGTCCTGATGGTGTCCGGTGCCCGCATGCCCATGGGCCAAGCCTGGTTCCATCCCATCTACGAAGCCTGTGCGGAGGTGGGCAAACCCATCGCCATTCATCCGGGCTCCGAGGGCGTGGGGATCTCAGGGCCCCCTACCGCTGTGGGCTATCCCACCAACTATCTGGAATGGCACACGGATCTGGTGGGCAGCTACATCGGGCATCTGGTCAGCATGGTGACGGAAGGGGTATTCGTCAAGTACCCGGACCTGAAATTCGTCCTGATTGAAGGCGGAGTATCTTGGCTGCCGCCCATTCTCTGGCGTTTGGACAAGAACTGGAAAGCCCTGCGCCAGACTGCCCCCTGGCTGGAACGTCCACCCAGTGAATATGTTTACGAACATGTCCTGCTGACCACCCAGCCCATCGAGGAGCCGGAACCCATCGGCTTCCTCCATCAAATGCTGGCCATGTTCCCGGCCGAACACATGCTCATGTTCGCCACCGACTTCCCCCACTGGGACAACGACATGCCCGATTTCACGGCTCGACTCATTCCCGAACACTTGCGTCGAAACGTGATGAGCGAAACGGCAAGGCGGCTGTATCGTCTGCCTGCACCGACCGCCATGTCCGAAAAATCCGGACCTGCGTTGCTTCAGGCTTAGGAACAACAGGGGCTTTATGCTGCCGGCTGGAAGGATGCGGCCCTGTTTCGTTCTCGTTGATGCAGGTATCTGCCCACTGTAGCCGAACCGGCTTCCATTGATCTGGAAGCAGGCTCTGCACAGTGCGGGTGGGGTGTGGGCGAGAACCCGCTTCAGCCTTGCGCCGGCCTACCCGTCCAGTTTCCGTCAAACGCGGAAGGGATTGGTCCAAGCGCGCCGTCCTTGGTGATCGATGGCCGTGAGCCGGGCGTAGGGTCCTTTGATCGCCTTCAGATCCAACTCCGCCGAGGTGAAATCGGCGTCCTGGACAATGCTGGAGCTGGCGGCCCCTCGGCCGGTCAAGTAAATGTCGCGGACTGGCGATGTCCGCACGGCCAGCATGTCGCTGCCCGGCTTGGAGGTGACTTCCAAGAATTCCGGTCCCTGGCTGGAATAGAAATGCCCGGCGTGCAACGCCGCGAGCAGGTCCGCAGGTTCCGGTGTGGAACTGCGCACCATTACCCAATTGCGGCAAGAGTCGGGACGGACCGAGTTGAAGTGGGCATCATCAGTGGCGATGATCTGGTAGTAGCGTTCCTGGCTGAGGAGGCGGTCGATGTAGCCGGTGCTGTCCCCCTTGCCGTTACCGACCGTGCAGGCGGTGTTGAAGATCTCTATGGCTTGGGCGGACGGCACAGAGAGGATGTCCTGATCGGTCAGGTCGTACCAGGCCGGATGGGCGGCCGCCACGTAAGCCCCGGCCGCGACGGCCCGCTCCGCCAGTTGCGGGCCGGTTTCATCGGCTCCCGTGGGCGCGAAGTCGGGTGGGAGCCCGACTGCCAGAATATGCCACTCGTCTCCCAAGCTGGTTGCCGGCGCGTGCAGCTCGGCTCCGAGGATGGTGGTGAAGTCGTCGGTGCGGTACGGAGTCGTGTCCGTGATGGGAAATTGATACCGCTCCCGAAAATGATCCGTAAGACTGATGAAGTCATAGCCATGCGCCCGGTAGTGGGCGCACACCTCCGCAGGACTCGTGCGGCCGTCGGATCTTGTGGAATGGGTATGCAAATTGCCTCGGTACCAGTTGCCGGACAAGCCGAAGGGAAGGTCTTGCAAGGTGAAACTCCTGGTTTCCATTCGCGGCGGGGCTGATAGCACCTATTTTATTCCAGTGACGATCGCAAGGGCTGTTTGCCATTGATTGAACAATCCTAAACACAGCTTCACCTCCAGTATCGCCAACAGCCAGCGCCTTCAGGCTGTTGGCGATGCAACCTGCCGGATCCGACCCCCTGCGGGTTCGGTGCGCGTTGACTATGGAGAGCCCAAGTGCATTTGAGGATCTCGGTGGCAATGCGGCGTACATCCGAGCAATAGAAAGCGCGAAACGCCGCAACCCTGCAATTTCTTCATACACATCGCCGCCATTGACCCCGAGTGTGGAAAGGACACCCCACACTCTCTTCGCTTGGCACTTTGGCAAGGCCTTGTGCAATACAGACAGCTGTCACCTGAACTCAAGGCACATCCCGTATCCCAGATACACCAGACCTTCGCCTGCATATTGAGAGGCAGGCACATGCCGACACTCACCGTGGGCTTCAAGCGCGCACCCGGCGCCGGAATGAATGGGCAGTGGCTGACCAGTCTGTGGTTGGACTTAAAGGCGTAGCAGGGCGTTGTGTCGGGTGCCTCTGGTAGAACCAATGATTTTGTACCCACCCGATCACTCACCATTCCAACCCTACACCTCAATTGCCTCGACGGTTACCCTGGCTTCCGGTCACGGAAGTGCTCAAAACTGACCTTGTAGTTGAATACCAGTTGTTTTCGGGATTCCGACAAGGGGATCGCCTCTTTCGGTTCCGACCAGCCACGCCCCCGCGGGAGTTCGTGGAGGGATGAGGCGAACTGTGCGTATTCAGCCTCCCGACCAACGATCGCGCGACGTCTGTGACGTATGGCCTGGGGAGAGTAGTGAAGAATGGTGCCGGCGTGCCCGCGCAAACCCTTTTCGGACAGGAACTGCCCCACCGGCTTCCCAATGGATATGATCCTTGCATTGGGCTTGGCAACCAGCCTGAACTCTTTCTCGAAGAGCCGATACCAATCTTCGTACTTCGCGGGATTGCCTGCGGCTTTGGCCTTGGTCGGCATGGTCCCTTTGGCCAAGTCCGTGACATGGTAGGTTTCCCCACTCCGACAGAGGTAGTTCCTTGCACAGAAGTGCAGGATGAAGTCCTCTGTCGAATTGCAGAAATTCCTGAAACCTTCATCTATCAGCCTCTGGGCCTCGTCCTTGGATCTCGCTCCCATTGAAGAGGGTTCCATGGCAACCAGGACGAAATCCACCGGTCCGCTCGGTTCTACGGTTGGCAGGTATACGCTTTCCACATCCCAACGTTTTTCATCCCGTGCAACCTGACAGCGGAATTGCTCCTCCAGCTTTGCGTATTTCTGTTCGAATGTCATCGTAATCTCCCTTGAATCCCAATTTCTGGACGGACACCGGCCGGATCCTTTGAGAATCCCGAATCTCCCGCTGGGCATGGTTTGTGCCTCGGTCGGCCGCGTCCCGCCATGCCATTCGCAGCGGCTGGCCTCCGGACCCAAGATCCTGTGCTTTCCGGTCAGGAGGCGGAATCGTCAGGAACGCGCCGGTCCCCAACCAACCAGAACAGGGCCGCCGCAGACAGTGCCAGCAGGGACCAGAACTGAAACGGCCGGCCTGGACCCAGCGCGGCCAGTGCGTTGCCGGCTGCCGGCGCCACCGCCCCGCCCAATTGCATGCCTACCATGGACAGTCCCATGGCGCTGCCGGCGTAGGCCGGTCCCACGCCCTCGCTCTCCATCAGACGGGTGATCATGATGCTCATGAAGGCATCGCGCATGAGGCCGGCCACCACCATCACGGCAAACACGGACTGATTGGTCACCAGCGGTATGGCAAACGTGGCCAGGGACAGCGAAATGGAGCCGGCCAGCATGAAGGACCGCCGATGACCGCTGCGATCAGACCACACCGAGAAGGGGAGAGTGGCCACCAAACTGGCCACATGGAACAGCGAGACGGCCAAATCGGCCCGCGGGCCCGCCCAGCCCACATTGCGCAGGAACAGCGGCACATAGCCCAGCATACTGTTGACACATGCGCCGTAGCCGAAGTTGGCCAAGGTCATCAAGCGAATGTCCCACAGCTTGGCGACATGCTGCAGCCCCGCCGTGAAATTGTGGCCGGCAGCATGCTCTGCCACCCGGTCCACACCAGTACGCTTGGGAATGAAAAGCCAGACACACCCGAACAAAATACCCAGGCTGCCGAACAACGCCAGGACCAATCGCCAGCTTCCGAGCCAGGGGGAGAGGTAGGTTGCTGCCGTGATGGCACCCAGCATGAACCCGGATGCCATGCCGACGGACACGCCGGCATTGGAGATGCTCAGCTGCCGCCGGGGAAAGAATTGGGCTCCGGCCTTGTGCAGGTTCAAAGGAATCAGGTTGATGAACGGCCCTGTCAAAAAGGAACAGGCCAGCAGCCAGCCAAACTCAGGGACCAAACCGCGCGCCATGCCGAAAAACCCGGTGCCTACGCAGGCCACCACCAACGAGGTCCGCGCGCCGTAGCGGTCGCTCAGTGTGCCGCCCAGGACCGAGGACACCACTCCGGTCAGGACATCGGCACCCCAAATCAGGCCGGTCTGGAAGAGACTGAGTTCCAGTTGTTCCCTGATCTCCGGCAGCATGACCGCCAGGGCCATGCGCGGGGCCGCCGTGGCCAGGCCGGCGGTTCCGATCATCAGGGCCCATAGGGCCCACTTGCCGGTGTTGGAGACACCGGGTTGATGCAGCGAAGCGGAGATGTCAGTCGACCAGAATGGTCGGACCCAGCGGCCAGGCGCCTACCCGTGCACCGTAGACCGAGAATCCGCGGGTGGAACCGTTGCCCGTCGAGTCGAGCCGGAGGGCCAAGTCGCTTGTGCCGGGCTCAAAGTTGAGAGCCGCCAGACGCTCGCCGCGAACGGACACTCGCTGCAGGTAGCCATGGGAGCCGGGCTCTATCCCCCGATGGTGGCTCAGCACGCCGCGTGCATCGGCCGGATCGTCGGGCAGTTCCCAGGTATCAACCTTTACATCCTGCAGGTACACGTCCACCGTTGTGGGGAACTGCCGGTCCTGCATGGTTTGCGGCGTATGCGACCGCCAGTTGCGCGGCGGCCAGGAAAGCTTCTCCATGCCGGAGGCGCGGGAACCCACCTCGCACAGGAACTCCAGGCCGTTAACGGCGCTCAGCGTGGACGGGAGCCTAATCCGATAGGAGACCGAACCGGGACCGTTGCCGGCCAGCTTGCCTCCGGCGTCTCCTCGGCTCGTGATGGGCCAGCTGGCTTGCACATAGTCCAGCGGATCCCAGGTCACGCGCACGCGTTCGTCCAGGGTCCTTGGTTCCGCGCCACCGTCCTCGTCCCACACCTCGACATTGACATAGTTCCGGTGCAGAACATTGCCCTCCGGGTCGCACAGCCGCAGGGCCACGGTCAGCAGGCCGGTGGTATCCGGCACGGAGAACGAGACCGGTTCCGGACTGGACACCACCCCGAAGCGGCGCGGTTCCACCGGCATGGTGCCGGAAGCCCACGTGCGCGTGTAGCCCAGGTTGTCGGTGAAGACGGCTTCCCATTCCAACGCGGCCTGCACCAGCTCGGGTCCCCAGTTCGAGACAAATCCCCAGGCCGCGAAATTACCGCGCGGCCTGACCGTCTGGCAAGGCGGACAGTCCAGGCCAGCAAACAGGAGCGCGTTCAGATCCGCAACCGACATGCCGGGCACAAGGGCGTCGTAGCCGAAGACCTTGCCGCTCCGGTCGTACTTGGCAAAGCCGTTGTGCTCCCATTCGATGTCGGTCAGCTCGGTATAGACGTAGCCGCAGATCTTGTCGTGCCGGCGCAAGTCGGTGGTCAGGTACTTGAAGCACCAGGAAATGTCCATATCGCCCATGGCGGCGGAGATGCCGCCGTACTCGCTGTTCATCAGCGGCTGGGTGTCCTGCACGTTGCCTGCACCGATGTAGTTGAAGCCGGAGCCCGGATGCGTGCGGTCAACCACGTTTTGCACATGCGCGCGGGCCGCGGCCCAGTCGTTGATGTAGAAGTGCCAGGAATTGACGTCGGTCTCGACATGGTCGTAGTTGCAGGGCGAGTTGTCCTCCACCAGCCGGGTCGGGTCCAGGGCGCGCGCCTCGTTCACGATGCTGCGCACCCACTCCTGCCCATCCTTGGTGTCCAGTTTGGACAGGCCCCACGTCTCGTTGAAGATGATCCAGAGCATGATCGAGGGATGGTTGAAGTCCCGCTCGATCATGCCGGCCACGGTTTCCTCGCAGACCCGCCGCATGGCAGGGGAGTCCAGGTCCGGACTGGGCATGTCGTAATGGATGATGACACCCAGTCTGTCGGCCCAGTAGTAGTACCGCGGATCGTTGATCTTGATGTGGCAGCGCAGCATGTTCAGGCCCATGGCACGCGCCAGTTCCATGTCCCCGCGTATGACATCGTCGGACGGATAGGTGTAGAGGCCATCGGGATGGAACGCCTGATCCAGAGCCCCCGCCAGGTAGATCGGATCGCCATTGAGATGGATGTATTCGTATTCGTTGTCCCCGTGCTTCCCGCGGCCGATCTCGCGCATGCCGAAATAGGTGTGGACCACGTCGGTGACGCCGTCCGCGGATGTCAGGGCAACATCAACGTCATGGAGGAAGGGATCGTCCGGCGACCACAGCCGGGCCTCGGGGATGTCGAGCACCAGATCGTGGCTGGAGACATTGCCCTCGCCGGTTACCGGCAACAACAGCGCCTCGAACAATCCCTTCGGTGAGGACAACACCAAATCAAGCTCGGTCCCTTTGGGTGCCGCGACCCGGACCTCGGCCCGCGCCTGACCATTGCGAATGTCCGGGCTGAACCGCACCGACTGCACATGGGCCTCCGGCCGACCCTCGAGCCAGACGGTCTGCCAGATGCCGCTGCTGTGCGTGTACCACCGCGGCACCTGCTTGCCCACCAGTGTGGCTGCATCCGCGATGTCATAGGCTCGGACCGTCACGCGCACCGTCTCTCCCGGCGCGGCCAATCCCGCCAAGTTGGCCTCGAAGGGCAGGAAACCGTTGTTGTTTTCCGCCACTAGGCGGCCGTTGACCCAGACCCGCGCGTTCCAGTCCACAGCCCCGAAGCGAAGCACGGGCTCGAGGCCGGTCCACTCGGCTGGAATGGTGACCTCCCGCTCGTACCAGCCGGCACCTTTGTAGTCCGTACGGCCCTGGCCGGACAGACGACTTTCCCATGGAAAGGGAACCGTGATCGTGGCTCCGGACCGTGACACGGTTCCCGTTTGGTGCCAGCGAAGCTGTTCGCCATGCGCCATCGCGTCAAAGCTGAAGTGCCAGGTGCCGTTGAGGTTCAGCCAGGCGTGGCGGCGGAAGTCGGGACGGGGATGTTCGGGTCTGGGTATGGTCATGGGGGAAGGAAACAAGGGCGGTACCAAGGACCGCCAGCGGGCAGGAGAAAGCCGGATGGTTCCGGTGGATTAGGATGTGGAGAAAGGGGCAAGGATAGAGTAAGCAATATGCGAATGAGGACGGTCAAAGCCATCTATCCACGCTGGAACAGGCCGCTGTCGAACGCCTGGCAGTCGCACTTCTGGCAAATCGTGGTGATGGTCACCACGGAATGCGGACGCACCGGGTACGGCTATGGCGGAGGGGGCGAGCCTGCCGTGCAAGTCGTCAACAGCCACCTGAGCCGCTTCCTAACAGACCGCACACTTGAAGGGGTGGACGACATCCGGGCAGCGTGGCAGGCATTGTATCGCGCTTCGTTGCCGTACGGTCGCGGAGGCATTGCCATGATGGCCCTGAGCGGCGTGGATCTGGCGTTGTGGGATCTGTTGGGCCGTGCCCGGAATCAACCCGTATGCGAACTCCTGGGCGGTGGGCGCGTACCCGGTGTGCGTGCCTACGCCTCCGGCCTTGCATTCGAAACCTACCGCGATATGGGTTTTGAGGCAGTGAAGGTTTTTCACCGCTGGCGGGAACCGGCCGATTACGACCGAACCGAGGCTCGGATCGCCAGGGCCAGGGAGGTGATGGGGCCCGAAGCCCTGGTAATGTTGGACTGCTACATGAGCTGGGACGCGGAGATCGCCGTGGAGATGCGGGAACGCCTGGCACCCTACAACGTGTACTGGTTCGAGGATATTCTCACACCCGACCACAAGCGCGAGCTGGCGGAACTCAAGCCGAGGTTGGCTCCGGTGCTTTCCGCCGGCGGCGAGCACGAATTCACCCTGGACGGGTACCAAGCCCTGGCCAGAGCCGATTCTTTGGACATCTGGCAGCCCGACGTGACATGGTGCGGTGGCCTGACCGGAGCTTTGGCCATCCTGGAACTGGCGGATAGGAAAGGCATCCCCGTATGCCTGCATCGAGGGGGCGAACCATGGGGCTTGCATCTGATTTCCGCCTCGAACTGCCTTGACTTAGCGGAACTTGTGGGTCCGGACCGGCGGGATGGAACCGTTCAGGCCTGGGAGGGATTCCCCAGGCTGGCGGACGGACTCCTGCACGTTGCCGACCGGCCCGGCTTCGGGGTGGAGCCCGATCCCGTCTTGCTCGCCTAACCATGAACCGAAAGGCTGCACTCGGAATGTCCTAAAATCGTGGATATGGACCACATCACGAAACCTGTCCCGGGCATGGACACAGCCGTCAAGCCGGACACCTCCGTAGCCGTGCCGGCGCGGGACAACGGCCTGACAACCAAGACCGGTACTGCCACGCCCCTGTCCCCCTCGACGGCACCCAACGGCGGCGAGGCTTCCAGCGTCTGGTGGGCCCACATCAAGGCGCTCGACCACTACGACCCCACCTACCCCTACGATCCCCAGCACGTCTACGGTCCCGACTGGACCGACGACGACGCCTACGGCAAGGACGGGGTCACCTTCATGGCCGGGCCGACCCACCAGACCAGTGTCCACGGGTGCCACGACGAAGCCCAACGCCTACTGGGCCTGAATCGGGTGTTCCGGGAGCGGTGCCTGAAGCTGCCCGACCTGGGCGTGCCCGAAACCAACCGCTATGCCAAAAGCGGCCAGATCATTCCGGACGTCTTCATCCAAGAGCAGCCCCGTCCCGGCGAGGACGAGCACGAAGTTGTCTACGATCCGGACAATCCCATCCTGTTCGTGCTGGAGGTGCTGTCCCGGTCCACCTTCCACCGCGACCTCGAGCCCAAGGTCGAAATCTACCGGGCCATGGGAGTCCGGGAGTACTGGCGTTACGACCCGAAGCGGTGGCATCGCAAGGAAGGCGAACCCCTTCTGTGGGGCCTGCGCCTGTCGGCTGACGGCGCATACGAAGCCATTGAACCGGTCCGCCACGAGGACGGGCAGCCCGTTTACCGAAGCGACACGCTGGGAGAGTTCCGCATGTTGGACGAGGGCGGAAACGTCCACACCTTCCAGACTTGGGACAGTGAACGCAGTGTCTGGCTGGACCCGATGCGGGCCAGGGACCTGAACGCCGATGAGGTCAGACAGGTGGCAGTGCAAGAAACTGCAGCCCAAACCCGAATGGAGACCAGGTTGGAGATCCGGATGGAGGACCTCCTGGCCCTGCTCAGACAACATGTGGCACAAGGGGCATTGGCACCCGACGTGCCGCATACCTTGGCCGCGGCCTGGCAGAAGGCCCAGTGGGTACCCGACTTCGCCGAGGCCCTGCGGGTAACGAACGGCGAGCGCGACTGGTTAACCCTCCTGCCGCCAGGGGACTACAGGACCTGAACCAGCCAACACCACCGATGAACGCCGCGACACGTCAACGTTCCCGCCTGTAAACCCGGTACCCGACCATGAGCGCGGGCATAAGGGCAGGGATACATTGGTCCAGATGTATGGACACCTCCTTCAGGGACAACGCGGGAGGCGCGTGCGCTTGATGCAAACTCAAATACCATCGCCTGACGGCATTCGTTGACACGACTTGGGAACAGGGACATGTATCGCAGCCGCAATCCCGTCTCGGCCACGGATACGACTGACAACAGCGAAGCTCCGCGGTCCGAATCCGCACTCAAGCACGGACGGGAGACCACCTTGACAACCGGTCCCACAAGTCCGTGGTTCCCCAAGGTACCCGAGGGCAAGGACGGCGCGAGTACCTGGTGGGCCTACATTAAGGACCTGCCCCACTACGATCCCAACTACCCCTACGATCCCCGTCATACCTACGGGCCCGACGGCACCGACGACGACGCCTACGGCAAGGACGGGGTCCACTTCCCGGTCGGCCGCGCCCAACAAACAAGTATCCATGGATGCGTAAACGAGGCCTGGCGCCTGCTGGGCCGGGATCGAGTGTTCACGCAACGGTGCCTGAAGCTACCCAACCTAGGCGTGCCCCGGACCAACCGCTACGCCCGTTGCGGACAGGTCATGCCGGATGTGTTCATCCAGGAGCGGCCCCGCCCCGGCGACAACGGGCACTATGTCGCCTACGATCCGGACAACCCCATCGTGTTCGTGCTCCAGGTGTTGTTCCAGTCCACCTTCCACTACGACCTCGGTCCCAAGGTCGACATCTACCGGGCCATGGGCGTGCGGGAGTACTGGCGCTACGACCCGGACCGGCTGCATCGCCGCACGGACGAACCTCTGCTGTGGGGCCTGCGCCTGTCGGCCGCCGGGGAGTATGAGGACATTGAACCGCTCCGCACGGTGGACGGGCAGCCCGTATACCACAGCGAGATGCTGGGGGAGTTCCGCATGCTGGACGAGGGCGAAAGCTACTACACTTTCCAGACGTGGGATGCAACGCGCAGCATCTGGCTGGACCCGGAACAAGCCTTGAAGCTGGAAGTCGCCACCCGGATCCGGATGGAATACCTACAGTTCCAACTGAGGCAGCAGGCGGACAGAGGGGGCCTGGAGACCCATGTACCGGACACCCTGGCTGCAGCCTGGCACAAGGCCAATTGGGTACCCGATGTCGCAAATGCCGTGGATGTGCTTCTCGGTACCGAAGACTGGTCAACCCTCCTGCCGCCGGGGGACCATAGGACCTGAACCGGTTGACACCGCCGGTGAACCCGGTACCTGTCATGAGGGACCAGGCCGGGACGCGACCTCACTAAATTTCGCGCCCGTCAGGCATGCACGAGGCGGGATCCGAAGAACGGATCCGCCGTGCGGCTCTTCTCGTCGCGGAACTGCCGGCGGTAGAGATCGTGGTAGTAGCCACCGGCCCGAATCAGTTCCTGGTGGCTGCCCATTTCGGCGATGCCGCCGTCCTTGATCACCAGGATCCGGTCCGCGTTACGAATCGTGGACAGGCGGTGGGCAATCACGAAGCTCGTGGTGGTCTCCAGCAGCTGCTCCATTCCCTGCTGAATGCGCGCCTCGGTCATGGTGTCCACTGAACTCGTGGCCTCGTCCATGATGAAGATGTCGGGGCGCGCCAGAATGGCCCGGGCCAGAGAAATCAACTGCTTCTGTCCCGCGGACAGCAGGGAACCACCCTCCCCCACATCGGTGGCATAGCCGTCCTCGAAGGCGTCAATGAACTCCGTGGCGCCGGCCAGTTCCGCCGCGTACCATACTTCTGCATCGGTGGCATCCAATCGTCCGTACCGCAGATTGTCCATCACCGAACCCGAGAACAGGTAGGGAGACTGCAGCACCATGCCGATGCGGGAATGAAGGGCGTGCAGGGTCATCCCGCGCAGATCCTGGTCGTTGATGCGGATGGCACCGCGTTGGGGTTCGTAGAACCGGCACAGCAGATTCACCACTGTGGACTTGCCGGCGCCGGTCGGCCCCACCAGGGCGATGGTCTCGCCTTCCTCCACCCTCAGGTTGAACCCCTGCAGAATGGGGTTGTCCGGCTCGTAGGCGAAGTCCACGGCATCGAACTCGATCGTGCCCCGCAGCGAATGTTCCTCCATGGCCCCCGGCTGATCCTGGACCTCCGGCAGGGAGTCGATCAGGGAGAAGATCCGCTCCGCCGAGGCCACCGCCTGCTGCAACTGGGCATAGACGCGGGCCATTTCCTGAATGGGGAACAGCATCCAGAAGATGTACTGGATGAAGGCCTGAATGCCACCCAGGGTGATCATTCCGGTCTGGAACTGGAGACCGCCCACCTGGATGATCAGGGCCACGGCTACCGCTGCCAGGACCTGCACCACCGGCAGGAAGGCGGCCGACATCCAAGCCGCCCGGAAACTGGAGCGGTACATGCCCGTGGCCAGTTCGGCGAACTCCGCCAGGTTGGAGTCCTCGCGCCCCAGCGATTTCGTGACCCGGACCCCGTGGATGCCCTCCGCATAGTGGCCCGTGATGCGGGAGTTCAGCCGCCGCACATCGCGCCAGTTGCCGAGGATGTGCTTCTGAAACAGCAGGGCGGTGCCCACCATGAGCGGCACGACGGCCAGCATGACCAGGGCCAAGCGCCAGCTGATGGCGGTCATGAAGCCCAGAAAGACCAGGATGGACATCGCTCCCCAGAACATGTCCATGAAGCCGAAGGACACCAGTTCGGACACCCGCCGCGAGTCGGACGTGGCGCGGGCCATGATCCAGCCGACCGGCGTGCGGTCGTAGTAGGCGAGGGACAATTCCTGCAGGCGGCCGAACATGGTCTTGCGCAGGTCGTAGTTCATGGCCTGCCCCACGGACCCGGCGCAGAATATGAACAAGGCCACGCAGCCGGCAAGTGCCACGGCCACGGCCGCCCACAGCCACAGCAGGTACTTCACCTCTCCCAGGTCGCCGGCCAGGACCCCCTCGTCCAAAATGCGCTTGCCGAGGTAGATGTGCGCGCCCTCGGCCAGCACCATGCCGATCACACCCACCAGGTATCCGGCCAGGTATCCGCGGTAGTTAAGCGTGAGCCGGAGCAGGCGCAGCAGCGCCGCTCCGCTGAGGGCGGAGCTGTACTCCTCTTCCTCGTACTGGTGGTTGTCGGGTGCCATGACGCTGTTCCGAACCGTTCATTCAGGCGGGCTGCGCCTCGAGAGTGAACTGAATATCCGCCTGCAGTTCCGCCTCAATGCTGGTCTGCAGCCGGAACACATCGCGGTAGGTGCCGGCCTGTGCCACCAGTTCCTCATGGGTGCCGGTCTGCACGATGCGTCCCTGATCGAGGACCAGAATCCTGTCGGCGGATGCGATCGATGAAATGCGGTGCGCTATCACGAAGGTGGTGCGGTTGCGCATCAGGTTGCGCAGGGCTTCCCGAATCGCCTTCTCCGTCGAGGTGTCGACCGCACTGGTGGCGTCGTCCAGAATCAGGATGCGCGGATCCTTGAGGATGGTGCGGGCAATCGCCACCCGTTGGCGCTGGCCGCCGGACAGGGTAACCCCCTGCTCGCCCACCACGGTGTCGTAGCCCCTCGGCATGTCGAGAATGGATTCGTGAATGTTGGCGGCTTCGGCCGCGGCCACGATCTCCGCTTCGGACACCTTCCTGAACGTGCCGTAGGTGATGTTCTCCCGGATTGAGCGGCTGAACAGGAAGGGTTCCTGCTGGACCACCCCGATATGCCGCCGCAGTTGCCGCCGCGGGTATTCCGTCAGTTCCCGCCCGTCCAACAGGATGCGGCCGCCGGTATAGGCATAGAAGCGGGGCAGCAGGTTCATCATGGAAGTCTTGCCGGAACCGGTAGGCCCCAGAATCGCGATCACCTGCCCCGGCTCGGCGTGGAAGGAAATGCCGTGCAGGACCCCGGGCAGTGTGGATTCCCCCGGCCGATCCTGCGTGCCTTCCGGATATATAAAGGAGACGTCTTCGAAACGGACGTCCCCGGCCAGTTCCTGCGGCATGTCAACGAGGCCGGCATCCAAGGGTTCCCGGTCCTCATTGATGATGGCCAACACCCGCTCGTAGGAGACCAGGGACTGGGTGATGAAAGCGAAGATGCGTCCCAGATGCCGCACCGGTCCCACCATCAGCCCCAGCAGCCCGGTAAACGCCACATAGGTTCCCGTCGAAATCTGGCCGTCGATCGCCATCCAGGCACCGAACAGTGTGGAACCGACCATCTGGCTGGCCAGGATGAGATCCATGCTGGGCCAGAAGACATTGTGGAACCGGACCACGTTGCGTCCCCGGTTCAGGAGAATGGCATTCTCCCGCTCGAACTTGGCGATTTCGTACTGTTCGCGGGCAAAGGCCCGCACCACCCTGGCCCCGTAGATGTTCTCCTGCAGAAGGGAGGAGAGGCGCGCCTCCTGATCCTGGAACAGGTCGTAGATGCGGGCCAGGTACGACCAGAAGCCGAAGGACACACCCACCGAGATGGGAATCACGATCGCGGACACCAGGGCCAGCCGGGGCGACAGCTGCCACATGGCGACGAAGGCCATGCTGGACATCGACACAATCCGGCTCAGCCCCATCAGGTGTTCGGCAAACAGCCGCCTGATCTCCTCCACATCGGAACTGGACCTCTGAATCAGGTCCCCGGTCTGCATGCGGTCGTGATAAGCGAACGGCAGGTGCTGTAGATGGTCGTAGAGGAACACCCGCAACCGACGGGTCACCCCTTCCGCCGTCTGCGCGGCCAGCCGGCCCCCCAGGAACGTCAACAAACCGGCCGCGGCCGCCAAGCCGAGAAAGTACAGTCCCATCAGGGGAATGCGGTCGTAATTTCCCGGCAGCAGGACATCGTCGGTGAAGGTCTTGATCACCCAGGCAAACGAGGACCGCGCCAAAGCGGCCACCGCCAGAAGCAGAAGCGCCACCAAGTACAGCGATCGGTACCCGTGGACAAACCGCCAGATGGAATGCACCCGGCTGCGCGCCCGGACTGCATGCAGATCCAAGTCCTGCCCGCGCAGGGCACCGGTCAGAAAGGCCATCATGGCCGGGAGTGTAGACCCGATCGACCGGCAAGTGTGCAATCCGATGCATGGGAACGGCCACCGACCGGATGAACCAGTGCCGGCCGGTTGTAGAATCGACCGCAGCCCCAAGGTGACCGGACTTGGCAAACGGTGTTTGGGGCTGGGTATGCCGGTCCCGAATCAGCCCTCCAACCCCAACGGAAACCACTCCCATGAAGGCGATTGTTGTCCAGGAAGATCTGCCGGGTCGTCCCCTGGTGTGGCAGGACGTGCCGGACCCGGTCTGCGGACCTGACGATGTCCTGGTCAACGTGCACGCCACGGCCCTCAATCGGGCCGATCTGATGCAACGGGCGGGCGGCTATCCGGTGCCTCCCGGCGCCTCGCAAATCCTGGGGCTGGAAATGGCCGGCACAATCGCCGGCTGGGGCAGCCGCGTGTTGGGCTGGCAGAAGGGCAACCGCGTCCGGGCCCTGCTGACCGGAGGCGGCTATGCGGAACAGGTGGTCCTGCCGGCCCGCATGCTAATCGCGATGCCGGACAACAGGGACTTCATCTGGGGGGCCGCCCTGCCGGAGGCCGTGCTCACGGCCTACCTGAACCTGTTCATGGAGGCCGGCCTACAGGACGGTGAGACGGTCCTCATCCACGGAGGCGCCAGCGGAGTTGGCACCTACGGCATTCAGATGGCCCGTCTGGCCGGATGCCGGGTTTTGGTCACGGCCGGCAGCGAGGCCAAGCTGGCGGCGTGCCGCGAACTCGGTGCGGAACTGGCCGTCAACTACAAGGAGGAGGACTTCGTCGAACGGATCCGGAGCCATCTGGGCGGCGCGGAGGTGGATGTCGTCATGGACATGGTGGGAGGCCCCTACCTGGAACGGAACATGGAACTGTTGCGCACGTACGGCCGACTGGTGATCATCTCCACACTCGGCGGTGCCGAGGCCTCCATCCACCTGGGACACCTGATGCGGCCGCGGTTGCGGCTAATCGGGTCCGTTCTGCGCCCGCGCTCGGTTGACGAGAAGGTGGCCATCATGAAGAGCTTCAAGCGCCGGTTCCTGGGCAACCTGCTGGACGGCAGCCTGAAACCAATCATCGATTCGGTCTACCCGGTGGAGCGGGCGGAGGATGCCCAGGCCCACATGGCGGCCAACCGCAACATCGGCAAGGTCATGTTGCAGGTGAGGGATTGAAGCCGGCGCAGGCTGCCGCGCCCGCACTCCCTGCGGCCACCGCTGCGCCTCCAGTGAGCCCCCTGGGACTCGAACCCAGAACCCACGGATTAAAAGTCCGTTGCTCTGCCAAATTGAGCTAGGGGCCCGCGCAGGCGCACGAATATAGCACAGGGATTCCGAATCCCGGCCGTGTTCGCCTTTGGCTCCGCTTCCGGAACCGTACCGTGACCCTGCGCTCCTACGTAACAGGCCGCCGCTGGCTCTGGACCCTGGTTGTCCTGGCACTGGCCGGCTTTCAGCTTTACCTTGGCCACTGGCAATGGGAGCGATACCAACTCCGACTGTCCGAACAGGCTCAGCTGACCACTGCCCTGCGGCAGGACGTGATCGATTTGACCGCAACCTCCGAACTGCCCTCCGCAGACGCGGCCCTGCACTTCCGGCGGGCCAGGACGACGGGTACGTGGGACCTCGAACACCAGTTGGTGTGGGTGGGACCCATGGACCGCATGGAACCCGGTCCCCATCTGGTCACTCCCTTGCTGCTTGGCGACAACGATGCCATCCTGGTCGACCGCGGCTGGATCAGCGCGGTCCACAACACCCCCGCCACTTGGCGCGCGCTGCCGCTGCCTGACGCGGACTCGCTGCACGGTCTGCTGGTGCCCGGCCGCGCGGTGCCCGATCCCGAAGTCCTGGAAACCCAGGAACGTCCTGTGCTCTTCTGGTCCAGCATGGACCTGGAAGCCATGCAGGAACAGATACCGTGGAATCTCCGGCCGTACTACCTGCACCTGGAACCCACCGGGGAGGTTCCAAGTGCAGGGGACGGACCCATCCCGACGATGTACCGCCTGCGGACCCAGCCGTCGATGCACCTGGGCTATGTGGTGCAATGGGTCATGTCCGCCCTGACGATCCTGCTCCTGTATATACTGATCATCCGTTTCCTAGACCGTCGAGCAGCCATGCGCGAGGTTGAACACACCGGCAGCGGGACAGCCGTCGCGGAGCTCTGACTTCGTTCCTTCTTCCCTCGACAACACCCAACCGGTCCCGTCATGGACAGCGGCACGCCCATCCTCATCCTGCTCCTGATCACCTCGGTCGGACTGGGTTTGATTCTGTTTCTGATCAAGGCGACCGTGCCCCGCATTTTCAAGCGGGTCCTGGACCACTACGGGCACCGCCTGGAACTTGCGGAACTCATCATGAACACGCGTCGGGCGCCGGCCCTGTGGCTGACGCGACAGATGGAGGGTCTGGCGCAGAACCCATCTCCGGACCGAACCGCGCGCCTACAGCGGCAGGCGGTCCGGATCAGCATCAAGAACCTCAAGGCGATCATCAAGTTCCTCTCCAACGCCAACACCTACGACACACCGGAGACGCGCCAAATGGTGCTGAAAGAACTGAACGCCATCCGGCGTGAGTGGGAGGAGAAGGGCTGGCCTGCGGTCGAACCGGATCCCGACTACATCCTCCTGCGGGACCGGGAAGAGATGGAGGGAGCGACCTACATCACGCACGACTCGACAGCCAGCGGAGAAGCGGAACCGGGCAAGGCGGTCTAGTCCGAAGTGGGGCGCGGCTCTTGCGCACAGATGTCGGCCCCACTACCTGTTCCATATCTACTCCCCATGTGCGCACGGAGCGCGGAGCGCACCCGCGGCATCGACCACGGCCCCCAAAACCATGCAGTCGAGCAGGTGGGGCATGGCCGTGAGTTCATTGCCCTTGGCCGCGTATAGCTCCCGGCCCCAGGTCAATCCCTCCCGCACAAGGAAGGCGCTGACCATGTGCAGGGGCCGCGTGGAATGCGGCCCTTGGCAGCAGTGGACACATGCCAACGGGCAACGCGCCCGGTCATCTGGGCTCGCTGAACCTCGTGGAGCAGCACGAGGCCAGCGCGGGGGTGCAGGTAGCGGAAACCATCGGTACAACCACCTACAGTGACGGCGATGCCGGTCGTGAACTGACCGCGCGCGTGCCGGAACGTCCCGCCCCCTGGGAACATCACGGTCACGCAACGCGGATCCAGGTCTTCATCCCCCCGTCGGAATGCTCCAGCATGTGACAGTGCAGGAGCCAGTCGCCCGGGTTGTCCGCCACAAAGGCGATTTCGGCTGACTCCTCCCGCTCCAGCAGGAGCGTGTCCCGCAACGGTCCATGGGTCCCCTCGGCCGTAACCGTTCTGAAGTGATGTCCATGCAGGTGCATCGCATGCGGCCAAACCGTATCGTTGATGATGCGTACACGGACCGTTTCGCCAACCGTGGCACTGAGAAGGGGGTTGTCCGGCACGTTGGCCACACCATTCATGGCCCAGGGCTTGTTCCGGTTGATCAGTTGTTGCCACTTCAGATTGCGTCCGTCCAGCATGGCCTGCTGCATCCCTCCCATGGCCCCTCCTTCCATCAGGAGACTCGCGGAACGGGCTTCCTCCAAATCACCGAGGGGAGGAACGGGGTTGGCGGGCAAGGGTTCGGGCTCGGGCAGCCGATCCGTCCGGCTCACTCCATTCACCACGAAAGTCCCAAACAAGATTCTCCTATCTTCCTGCATAAGGGTCAGTGTGGCTTCCTCCCCCTCCTGTGCCACCACATCGACGATCAGATCGGCCCGTTGAGCGGGAGCCAATTGCAAGTGGGACAGTTGCTGGAGGAAGGAGAGGGGCTGCCCGTCCAGAGCTACCAGCCAACCGGCAAGTCCCTTTACTTCGAGTGGCAACACCCTGGCATTGGACGTATTGACCAGACGCAGCCGCCAACGTTCGTGTTGGCGCGTCGTGCGTGTCCAGTTGCCTTCTCCATTGATGGTGAGCCAGTTTCCCAAGCGTCCTGCATGTGCCCAATCGTGGACGGCCCCGAAACTGGGATGAAAGTCCGCCTCGGCGGTCAGGTACCAGTCGTCCAGCAGCAGGACTTCGTCATGATCCACGAAGGGTGGCTCGGGTTCCTCCACGATTAGGGCCCCATAAAGCCCGCGCGCCATTTGCTCCCAGGCGCGATTGTGAGGGTGGTACCAAAAGGTCCCGGCATCCGGTGTATCGAATTCGTACAGGAAGGACTTCCCAGGCGGTACCACTGTTTGCGTCAGTTCCGGCACGCCATCCATCGCGTTGACGATGCGCACACCATGCCAATGCACAGTTGAGGGCTGGGGCAGATCGTTCACGAAAAGGCGGGAGACATGCTCCCCCTGCGGCACCCGAATCTGCGGGCCCGGCACACTTCCCCCATACCCCCACACCGGGGTTTCAGGGTACTCGGGCGGAGTCAATTGGACCGATCCCTCCTGGGCTCTCAGTTCGGGTACGTAGCTTGAATGAGACGGCTGCCTTGATGTGCCGGCGGTACAACCGAGCGGGAGTTGTCCCAACAGCAAGGCACCGGCGGCACCAGCCAGGAATCTTCTCCGGGTTATCTGCATTGCCACCTTTCTCCCCGTTCCCCAACAAGTTTCTTGGCCTGCAAACCTCGAGGCACCCGCAACGGCATGTCTCCGGAGTTCGTGGACACAGCCCCATGGAAGGCCTCCTTTTACCTTGGACTCTAGCAAGTGCACCGGCAGACAAAGGGAACAGGGCCACATCCTGACTTTGGGACCTACTACATCCCCATCGATCCCTGTGCCCCCAATCCTGGCTAGTTGGCAGCTTTTTTGGTTACCTTGGTATCTCCCGCACAAACTTGGTCTATATTGGACAAGCACACTCATGGCTCAGGGAGACTTGCCAGTGAGAACCGCCCAACCCCGGCGTGTCTGGACCATCACCGAGGCCAAGGCGCGTCTGTCCGAAATCCTGCGCCTCGCCGAATCGGAGGGACCGCAACGCATCGGTATCCGCAAGTCGTTCGTGGTGGTGCCGACTCATGTATGGGATGAGACACTGTCACCTCGAAAACCACTCGGCCGGTGGCTGATTGAGAATATGCCGCGCGGGACAGATCTCGAGCTTCCAGACCGCAATTCAACCCGGATGACCCCGTTCATGGACGGCGAAGTTGAGTAAGCGGCTACCCTGGACACCAACATAGTGCTGGAGACGATGCGTCGCGTTCCACATTCACAGGCGGACACATTCCTTGCCGAGCATAACGACCTCTGGCTGTCCACGATCGTGTTGCATGAACTGGACTACGGCATGCGCCTGTTGGAACAAGGGTGGAAGTGAAACCGCCTGCAAGCGGACTTGGCTGGCTTCGCCACCGAATACGAGGATCGCGGCAGAGTGGGCAACCCGATTCCGAGCACAATCGCAACGTTCCGGGCGCACGCTGGACTTGGGCGACGTCCTCATAGCCGGCACCGCCAAGGCCAATGGTCTCCACGTCGCCACCCGCAACGTCGCCAATTTCCATTACATCAACATTGACGTTACCAATCCCTGGGTCGCGTCATAAACTTCCTGTTCGAGGCCGCCGTCGAGAGAGCGGTCCGCGCCAGCTTGAAGTTCAGGCCGGCAGATCCTTCACAAGCCACTGGTTTCAGGATCGAATACGGTCCTTGGTCCGTGCGTACAGGTACGCATTGCGGGGCCTGGCATCCAGACCCGGATTCAGCAGGTAGCGCGCTAGGACTCCCTCTTCCCGCATGCCGGCCTTGGCCATGACCCGGGCCGAGGCCTTGTTCTCCACGTCGCAGTAGGCTTCCACGCGCCAGATTTCGGGCTGGCCCAAGCACCATTCGGCCAAGGTCGTCAGCGCCTCCGTCATGATGCCCTGCCCCCAAAAGCTGCGGGCCAGGACATAGCCCATCTCCACGATGTGGCCGTGTGGCCGCATCGAAATCATGCCGATCACCTGCTCCGAATCGTTGTGGATGATGGAGTAGGCGAAGTCCGTTCCGTTGCGCCAATTCTCATTGGCCCTCTGCAGGAACAGACGCGTGGCGTTGACGTCGGAGTGCGGATTCCAAGGCAGGAAATACGTGACCGTCTCGTCGGTGGCGTAATTCCGGAAGATATCCTCGGCATCCACCAGGCTGGAGCGACGCAGCACAATCCGCCCGCCCGGCAGCTGTTCCGGCGGTGTCAGGGGCGGGGGGTCGGCTAACGCGGGGATCTGGGACATGAGCAAACTGCTCGTCCATGAAGACGAGTAGTGGCGATGCTGGCTGCATCAGGATGGCCCATTCTACTTGGGACGGCGGCACAGACCGACCAAGCCGGAGTCCGGTGCCGCGTATACGGTGGTCAACCGTTGATATCACACCCCAGGAAACGACGCCCCGTACGCCGACAGGCCTCCATCACGGAGAAGCTGCCGGCCGCCGGATCGATCACGATGTCCCCCTCACTGGTCACCGCGGCGATTAGTTGCGCCTGGAGTCCGACTGGTTTGCGATGGGCGTGGCCGCTGCGCGGCACCTTCTCGCTCCAGACATCGGGAATGTTGTGCACGGACCACACCCCCTTGGCCCGTTTGGGAGATTTCTGGAGAACCACCAAGTACTCGGCCTGTCGACGGGTCCGATAGCCCATACCCATGCGCTGCTTGTCCCATGTCAGCAGATCCACTGTTTCCAGCGCAGTTCCCTCAAGCCAGGGCGTGATGCCCGTGCACAGGTGGAACTTGTCGATCCAGAGGAACAGATGGCCGCTGGGCATCAGACACCGGTCAATGCCGGCCACAAAGTGCGCGATGTGGTCCTCGGTCATTTGCGGCAGGGCGACGCGCGCCCGTTCACGGGACTTGCCCTCGTTGCCATACGCCATCTTGTCCAGCACGCCCCGGTACTGCGGGTCCAGAAAGGCCGCGGGCATGGAGTCCGCCGGCAGGTCGGCCAGAAAGGCCAAGCCATCCATTTTGAGACGCGTGTCGGATTCAAGTTCCGGCCCCAGATCGGGTTCGGGTGCCGTCAGGATCCGCTCGCCGGAAAACACCGTTCTTGAGGACGCCTGCACGGCCGGGCGTTCAGCCTCCGCCGGAGATGGCTGGGAACCTGCCATGGCGCATCGGGCCGGGACGTACGGTGCACCGGTCTACGGAAAGACCTGGTTCAGCAGGGGTTTGTCCTGCATGCCGGCCATCAGGTTTTCGACGGTACGGATGAACATACCCTCCCGCGTCTCCACCGTGGCGGAGCCCAGATGCGGGGTGATGATCACGTCCGGATGTTCAACAAGCGGATGATCCCGCGGCAACGGTTCGGGTTCCGTCACGTCCAGGGCGACACCGGCCAGTTGGCCTTCCTCCAGGGCAGTCACCAGTTCCTCGGTGCGGACCAAGCCACCGCGCGCAATGTTGATCAGGAATGCATCGTTCTGCATCTGCCGGAACTCCGCCAGCCCCATGCAACCCTCCGTCTCCTCGCTAAGCGGCAGTGACAACAGCAGGAAGTCCGACCGGGCGAGCAGGCTGGAACGCGGTACCCAGTAGGCGTTGAGTTCGGCTTCACGCGTGTCCGAAAGGCGGTTGCGATTGTGGTAGATGACATGCATGTTGAAGCCGGAGGCGCGGCGTGCCACCGTGCTGCCGATCGCACCCATACCGTAAATGCCCAGCGTGGCGCCGTTGACTTCCCGGCCGTGCCACAGTGTTGGGTTGAAATGCTGGAACTCCGGCCCGCGGGCGTAGTCCATGCCCTTCTTCAGGTTGCGGGCAATGGCCATCATGAGCAGAAAGGCCATGTCCGCCGTGGCACCGTCCACAAATCCTGGCGTGTTGCCGACCGCGATGCCGCGTTCGGTTGCATCCGGAATCCGGATATGGTCCACCCCTACGCCCATGTTGCTGATGACCTTCAGCTTCGGCATTTGATCCATGATCAGGCCATCAATCAGGGCATGGCCGTAGACAAAGAAGCCGACGGTCTCCTCCATGCGCGGCGTGTCCCCGCCGGGATTCCAATCGTAGGTGTCACAGCCCCGGTCGTGCAGGACCTGTAGCATCGCGTCGGTGATTTCCTGATCGATCAATACCGGGTACGTCATGGCTTGAATCCTCGCAGGCGGCTGGGCAAGGGACTGAATTTCGGATTCCGGTTCGGGTGCGGGGGGAGCCAGCTCCTCCAGCCAGAGTGCAAACGGTCCGTAGCTGCAAAACAGAAGATGCCGTCGGGCGCGTGTGCAGGCCATGTAGAACAGGGACCGCTCGCGAAGTTCGACCGCGTCCCTGTCGGTTTCATCCACAGCTAGGCAGAGGGCCTTGCGGCGGGGCCAGGACTTGCGGTCCGCATCCAGAAAGGCAACCGCTTGGAAGTACGTCCCCGGGTCCAGCTCTTCGGGTTTGGCGATCCAAACCTTGTCCGTGGCGCCTTCGGGTTCGCGGTCTTGCTTGAGGCGTCGTGTCTTCACGCCCAGTTTGCGGAGGGCCTTGCGCCAATCCTTGAGGCGGCTGTTGGTGCGGACCACCAGGCAGATTCGGTCGGGTGTCGATTCTTCATCGGCCGCCTGAAGCTCGCGCAGCCAGTCCGCCACCTGCCGGGCTCCGTCCTTGATACCCGTGCAGTGGCGAAACGCCGGCTGCCCGCCGACCTCAAGCCCCCGATAGCCGTCCAATTTGGCAGTTGCGCCCGTCAGATCGTCGAATTCCAACCCGTGCAACGCCGATACCGCCGTCTCGATGACCGCATGCGTGACGGTGCCGGTCTCACGCAACCGAATGGTTTTGGCCGGGGTGACATCACAATTCTGAATGTTCAGGTGCAGGCGGCCGGTGCGCAGGAACGGGTCCGCCACCAGACACAGCCGTTCGAGCTCGTCTTTTTTCCAGTGCTCGTGCTTCGGAACAGTCGCGAGGGCCAGTTCCCTGCACAGACGCACAGTCTCCAAACCCAGATTTTGGCTATCGAACACAACCACGGCCGCGGGCGTGGGAGACAGGGTTCCGTCCTCCAGCTTTTGGTGCACCATCCGGCACGCATCATCCCGGGATACTGGCTCCTGTATGTGCCGTTGCAGCCAGTCATCAAAGAGGGAAACATCAACAGCCTCAACTGCTGATCTCAGATCCTGCTCGTCTCCGGCTTGCTCCCGCAATTGTTTCAGGGACAGCTCGGCCTTTTCGAACGCACCCACGGAGTGCATCAGCAGAAGAACATGCTGACCGACATCTGCAAATCGATCCGCCAGGTACAGACTACGGACCACCGCGGCGAGCCGTTTGTTGGTTCCGGCCGCGCCCAACACCAACACAGGACCGCCATGGGGACTGATGATGTCCTTGCCGACAGAGAGGTCAACCCCTGCTTCGTTCCAGGTTTCCAAAGCCGATGCCAGGACCCTGCCGTCCTTGGTGGACGCATCCCCAAACCGATTATCCCCGGTCCGCTGTTCCCGGCCGGGAACTTTCAATCCGGAACCCGGCTTGGCCCTACCGGTCCCGGACTGGACATTGAGCGAACCCGGGGGGCTTGTCCCGGCGGCAACGGTTGGCAGGAGGCCGGAATCGGGCGGCGCATACGGCTCAGGCTCAAGATTTTGACGAACCGTCAGACTCTTCAACCGATCCGTGCCGTTGTTTTTTTGGGCCCACTCGTAGGCGTCGTCGTGGCGATCCACACGCAGGACGATGAGTTCGCTTCCTGCCAAGTGCACAACCATCCGAATGTCATTGGTGACCCGGATCGAACGCAGTGGTTCAGATCCCTGGATTCGCTTCAGGTTCAAGCCTGGCGTGATGTCTCCCCTGAAGAGTTGCCGCAGAGTGTCCTGGACCGACGAAAACTCGTCGTCCGACAGCTTCTTGCTCTTGGTCAGGTAGTCCTTGTGTAACCAGATCTTTCGTGTGTTTCTTGGCATGGCAACGCATTCGACAAAATAAAGGGCCCGAGACTGGCCGCGGTGGGGCCGCGTTGGCAAACCGGCGGCGGATCGTCCCGCCCACAAACCAGGGCGGACTCGAATTGGCCGAAGACGGTCGTCAGTGCCGGGCAAATCCGGGCCGGCCCGGCTCGAACACGCCTTCCAGGAACGGCGAAATCGGGCCCTGGGTGCAGATTAGCAAATGATTGCGGGCACGGGTGCATACCACATGCAGCAACGAGCGTTCCTGCTTGTATTGCTCCGCTCGTTCCGCCTCCGACGTCACCAACTGCATCTCCTGATGCAGGGGGTAGCTGGTACTGTCCGCATCCAGGACGGCGATCGCAGGATACTCCAGGCCTTCGAGCTTGTTGGCGGTGGCCAGACGCACGGAACTGCCGTGGCCCGTGTCGGCCCCGCCCGAACGAAGGCAGTACACGTCGAGCCCCTTCTGCTTCAGGGCCCGTTCCCAGGCTTTCACGCGGGACACCGTCCGGGCCAGCAGGCAGAAGTCGTCCCGCCCCAGGTCGTCCTTGTGCTGAAGGTGCTTGATCCAGTCCACGATGATGCCGGCCCCCTCGTCCTCGACATCCGCGTAGGTCTCCCAATAGGGAAAGGGACCGTCGTAGAGGCTGCGGTATCCCTGCAGTGTGTCAACCTGACCGTTGAGGTCGTCGTAGCGCCCATTCCCCAGCACATGGGCTGCCACGGTGTAGATGGAGTTGGTGGTGCGGTAAATCAGCTCGAGCCGGTGACTGCGGTCTCTGACGTCGATGCCGCAGCGCCCCAGATTCACCTTGACCCGGTGGATGCGCTGATGGGCATCGCCGGTAATGAAGAGCCGATTGCACTCCCGATTCCGGTCGGAGTCCGCGGTGCCGGCCAAGGAAAGGGCGCGAAACAGCTTGAAGGCGTCATATCCGAAGTTCTGCGCCTCGTCGACCACAACCGCCACATAGGGCAGCCCGGTCCAGTCCGCTTCGACGCGCAGCCTGACCTCGCGATAGGCGTCCTCCCGTTCCACCAGCCGGCGATTGCGCAGACTCTCCCGGTAGAACTCGAAGGCGGGCCAGAGTTCCATCCGGTGTGCCTCCGTGAGGGTGATGCCGCGGCCACTGCGATCCGCTTCCAGGTATTCCTCCAGGGTATGGATGCCCTGGACCAGGACCACCTGCTCGAACTCCTTCTTCAGCAGTTCCTGCGACCAGAACCGATCGACTTCCACCTTGTCGCAGGCCTTCCGCCAGAGCCGGTCCTTCTGCTGGGTGCGTCCGTTCAGAATCTGCAGATCGCAGCGCCGGGCCTTGAGGAACCGCTCGACCCACTGGTCAAGATTGGTAACTTCGATCCGCTCAAGCACCTCCGCATCGGAAACCAAGGCCCGCAGATCGCGGCTGATTTCGGCCGCCAGGTTGCTGTTGTTGGTCAGGAACAGAATGCGGTCCCCGGGGTTCGCCGCCATGTTCCGGGCCAGCCACACGGCCCGGTGCATGGCCACCACCGTCTTGCCGGTGCCGGCACCACCCAACACCCGCATGGGACCGTCCGCGTCGGTTTCCACCAGTTCCCGCTGACGCGGATCCAGGTAGACGCGCCACAACTGGTCCGGGGTCTCAAGCATCCGGTGCAGGAGGTCTTCGTCGTCCACATGCCAGAAGTGCTGGCGATCCTCCCGGTCCAGCAGGCTCTCCAGATCACTCACCGCCGCAATCCGGCGGTCCGGCGCGACCCTCCCCGCCACCCCGGTGCGCAGGGACGTACCCAAACGATGCCGATTGAACCAGCGTTCGGCATGATCGTGCTGGCCCACATAGAAGAGGGACAGGTGGCCGCCGTCCGGAGGCCAATGCAGGACACAGCGCACGGACTTGGTCACCCGCGCGGTGTGGAACTCGTTGTGCCGCAGCTTCTTGAGATTGAGCTTGCCGCCGTGCCGATCGAACCGAACCCTGTTCAGGAAATCCGGGATCTCATCCTGTTCGTTGCGGCCCAGCTTACGCAGGGACTTGAAAAACGAGGTATGCAGCGACAACTCGTGTCTGACGATGGACACCTTGAACTTTCACCTGTCTGACCGCCAATGTACGGACGGCAGTTGTTCATCGAAAATTGACAAGTCTGAAAAGCGGTTTCATGCAGCAGTCGATGCTGGAACCGACCCCCTAATCCTAGTGGATTCCGTTCAGCAGCCAGGTATGTTGATCACGGCTGGGCACTGTTTCACCTTCATTGATATTGGTTCCAGGCCTGGCAAGAGACAAGGGGTCCTTGATCATGGGTTTGCTTCAACAACCCAAGAGGACTCCCTCATGGTGGACTTCATCCTAGCGCCTGCCCATCACGAACGCCAACGGGCCCTGCCCGGTACCCCCGCCGCCACCCCTGCTGCGGCGCCTGTGCCTAGCGCCGCAATGGCACCGATCCCCGCCTCTTGGTCGTCCTTGGCCGGGCTGCGGATCCAGCGCTGACCGTGCAAGGCCTGTCTCTGCAGCACCTCGCCTTTGCCGCCCAATGTGACCTCCTGCCAGTACCCACAGGCCTCCCTGCCCTCGTCGGTGGAAGTGGCCGTGGTCCTGGGGCTGGACGTGCCCGGCTGGAGCTGCGACTGACGGGGCCGGGCTTCTGCTGGCAACTGGTTCTGTCACCTGAAGGTAAGCGGCGCGGCCGGCGTGAGGACCGACGACGAGCCTGTCTATGGCCCGGCATCTTCGACGCATCAATTCGGACACCCTGACCCGCCTAGACCGGGTGCTCCCGGTGGCTGAGGGGCCGGTCCTGGTGACGTTCTGGGAGGCAGTGATGGCGGGCCGGGTACGGCTGTCGCCCCCGGTGCGGTCGTTGCTCCGGCACCTGCAGGAACGCTGGCACGACCTGGTGCGCAGTCAGCGGGATCCAGATATCCCCACCAGCACCAACCGGCTGGAAGGCTGGTTTGGCCGCCTCACGCCGCGGACACGGCTGGCGCGGGGCTTCGGAACCGAGGTGGGACCCTCAACTTTGTGCGCCTGATGGCACACGCCATGGCCTGAGGCAGCGAACGGAACTTGCCCCCGCGCACGGAACATGCCGAGGACGGCCTGGAACCAATAACCAATTTCAACAAAACTGAAACAGTGCCTCCGGATTGCTTGCCTTGACGGTCGTGTCCTGCCGGAGTGGGATATGAGGCCAGAATGAGGAGCTCCTCGATCACAATTGGGAGTCTCGATCTTGGGCGACCCCTTCCGTAACAAAATCTTGTGATTGCTCTGGCTTCGTCACCTTCCTCGAGTTCTTCCCGATTGAATCGGGTACCCTATGCGGCGCGACACGGCACACAGCTGCAAGGAGGTGGCAGACGTGGTAATGGAGACTCCCGGCCAGGACGTGGAACACTGGCTATCCCTGTACGAGCAGATGTACCGCATCCGTTATTTCGAGGAGGTGACGGACAACCTGTACACGCGCGGGCTGATACCCGGCATGACACATCTCTGTATCGGGGAGGAGGCGGTGGCCGTCGGGGTCTGCAGCGTGCTGCGGGTCGACGACTGGATCACCAGCACGCACCGGGGGCACGGGCACTGCCTGGCCAAGGGCGCCGACGTGGACCGCATGTTCGCGGAACTGCTGGCGCGCGCCACAGGCTACTGCGCCGGCAAGGGCGGATCCATGCACATTGCGGACCAGGACAACGGCAACCTCGGTGCCAACGGCATTGTCGGGGGCAGCACAGCCATCGTGGCCGGGGCGGGCCTGTCGGCCAGGATGCGCGACACGGATGAAGTCGCCGTGACTTTTTTCGGCGAGGGAACACTGGGACAGGGTCTGGTGTACGAGTCGATGAACATGGCCGCGCTCTGGAAGCTGCCGGTGCTGTATGTCTGCGCGAACAACCAGTACGGGGAATACACTCCCAGCGACCAGACCATCGCAGGCGAAATCCTGGATCGGGCCCGGGCGTTCGGCATCCCGGCGTACGAGGTTGACGGGCAGGACATTCGAGAGGTGTCGCGGGTGGCCGGGGAAGCGGTCGCGGCGGCCCGCCGGGGGGAAGGCCCCTCCTTCCTGCATTGCACCACCTACCGCTACCGGGGCCATCACGTCGGGGATGTGGATCGGCCCTACCGAACCAGGGCGGAAGAGGAGGAGTGGCAGACCACGCGCGATCCCCTGAAGACCCTGGCCAACTGGCTGGAGACCGAGTTTGACGTGGCGTCCGAAGTGGTCGCACAGCTGGAGGATGAAGTGCGGACGGCCGTGGACGATTCGGCGGCCAAGGCCTTGGAAGAACCAATCCCGGAGGCATCGGAGGTGACAACCCATGTCTACGCCTAACGGTACCGTGCGCGAAATCACCTACGGCGAGGCCGTGCGCGAGGCGATTGCCGAGGAGATGCGCCGCGACCCGACCGTGTTCATGATCGGCGAGGACATCGGCGCCGCGGGCAGCGTCTTCAAGATCCTGACCGGTCTGCAGGCGGAGTTCGGTGCCGACCGGGTCATTGACTCGCCCATTTCGGAGTCCGGAATCGCGGGCATCGGCGTGGGTGCCGCCATGACCGGCATGCGTCCGATTGTGGAGATCATGTTCGGCGACTTCACCACGCTGGTCATGGACCAGATGACGAACCAGGCCGCCAAGACCCACTACATGTCCGGGGGCAAGCTGCGCGTGCCGATGGTGCTGCGCACCACCATGGGGGCCGGCCGGGCTTCGGCCGCCCAGCATTCCCAGTCCCTGCACGCCTGGCTCAGCCATGTGCCGGGCATGAAGGTGGCCCTGCCGGCCACGGCCCGGGATGCCAAGGGCCTGCTCAAGAGCGCCATCCGGGACGACAACCCGGTTGCGATCTTCGAGGACAAGATGATGTACAGCGTGACCGGGCCTGTCGAGGAGGAAGAGTTCCTGATCCCCCTGGGACAGGCGGAGATCAAGCGGCCGGGCCGGGACATCACAATCGTGGCCACCAGCAGCATGGTGCAGGAGGCCCTAACGGCTGCCGAGCGCCTGGCTCAAGTTGGGCTGGAGGCCGAGGTCGTGGATCCGCGCACCATGGTTCCGCTGGACACCGACACGTTGGTCGAGAGTGCCAAGCGCACCAGCCGTG
>VXMJ01000071.1 GCA_009841145.1 Caldilineaceae bacterium SB0661_bin_34
TCCGCATGTGACGGTGCAGGAACGAGTCCTCGGTCCAGCGGTTCTGCTTCAGCAGTGAATACAGGCGGTGGCGTTCCTCTTCGTCGCCTTCCGTGCGGCGCCAAACGGCCTTCTTGACCGGCACCTTGGCCGCTTCCCGGCAGGCATGGATGTCGCCCAGTGCGTCCAGCAGCGTGGCGCGCCCCAGACGGGCCGGCAATCCGTGCCAGTCGTACCCTTCGGCCATCCAGTCGTCGCGGATCTCGCGGGGCGACTGCTGTGCCGTGGACCACCCGCTGCAACGCTGCCAGGCATCACCCCGCACGCGTCCACACAGGGCGGCGATTTCAACCAGGCGGTCGTACTTCGACCGGTTCAGAGCCCGGCTGTGCAGGATGCGCGTGACCTTGGTCGGCTTAGAACCTATCCGAGCCATCGTTGGCCGCCTCCCGGATCGGCTTGCGGTAGGCGCGCAACCCGTACAGACGACAGGAGAAGGCAGGCACGATGGACATCGGGTCCGCCACCATCGCCTCCTGCGGCGACAGGCTCTCCTGGTTGACGACCGTGATGGTGCAGCCGTGTTGCATGGCGAAATGCTTGAACCAGTCGAGGCCAAACCGGGTCGGACGGTCCTTGTGGGCCATCGGCAGGTGGGCGATCCCCCTCTTCTCGATGCGCTCCCTCAGCGACAGGATTGCCTTGCGCTTGAAATGCAGGCCGCCCCCGACATCCGACAGCCACTCGTCCACGGCCACGCCCGCATCCGGACCATACGTCTCCACCGCGGAAACCGGACGTTTCAGATCATCCTGTTGCCCGCGGCGGGACACACGGCAGTAGACCACGGTCAAGCCCTGCGGGGCAACGTCGCCCCCGCTCGGGAACCGCAGTGCGTCGGCCTCGGTGTGGTACCGCCGCCCGGTCGCAGTCCCGCGGGCCGGGAACGTGCCGTTGCGGTTCATGATGCGCAACGGGTGTGCCGGACGCCCCACGCGGGCACCAAACTGCGGGATACGGTAAATCTTGTCCACGTCAAACATGGTGCTGTGCAACACAATACAAAATTGAAGGCTTATCAATACACCGGGCCCGATCCGGTCAGCGAGCCTGGTTCTCGGAAACAGACTGGCTGTTTCCCAACTTGATCACGGTACGCCAATGGATTTCCGGACGCTTCCAGTTGCGGATGCGCCAGATCCACCCCACCGGATATCCCGCCATCTTGGCCATGTCGCCCAGCACGCGAATCAAAGGCACCATGGACATGGCGGCCATCAGTTGCAGCGGCGTCATGCGGTATTGGCCAAGCTGTATGATCCGCGCCAACGGCCTGCGGCAATAGGCGGCAATCCCGGCTGTCAGACCCACCCAACCCAATCGTCGGCGCCAGGAACCGCCGCCGATGAGGGACAGCAGCAAGGGAATCAGCACGAGATAGGTCCCGTAGCGAATCGCATGGCGGCCGCGCCAAAGGTCGGCCTTGCCGTCGCCACGAGCATAGAGGTAGTACTGTTTGAAAAACGCCTTCAGGGACTCCCGAGGCGGAACCCGTACCACGGACAACTCGGCCAACGGCAGGCCCTTCACTCCGTCCGCCGCCAAATCCTCCATCCGGAGGTCGAACACCAAATCCTCGCAGTAGTCCAGCCACTCGGGAAAGCGACCGGCCTCTTGCCACGCCTGTCGCGTAAACAGCATTGAGCGACCGGCGGGAAGAAAGGTCTCGGGATCAACATCCCTCCTCAACGGCTGCGTGGTACCGGCCAGCGCCGTGTCCAGCACTCCTTTCACTTCCGGCAGGAAAAATCCGGCAACTCCTTGGACCGACGGCTCGCTGTCATGGGCTGCGAATGTTGCCACCAGCTGTTCCAGCCAGTCCGGTTCCGGCCGAATCCCGGCATCCGTGACCGCGATCAGGTCGTGGGTTGCGACCTCAATGGCACGGTTCCTTCCTTCGCTGATGTTGGCACCCTCGGCCACCAGCAGCGTCAACTGCGTGGCTGTGCCCTCCATGGACTGTTGCAACGCCCTGAGGCTGGACATCGTGTTATCGCTGCTGCCACCGTCACAGATCACGACTTCTGCCGGCACATGGGTTTGGTCCAGCAGCGCCGAGATGACGGTCGGCAACGAACGACCTTCGTTGAGAACGGTCATAATGACCGACACATGCGGTGCTGTAGCGTTCATTGGGTGCCTGCAGGTTGCCCTCTACGCATCTCAATCGACGGAACCAAGGTGGATCCTAGGCTACAGTTTGGCACACAGGCATCCTTGGCTGCCGTCGGGCAAGCCACTTGGTTGCGGATGTTCACCCGACCGCCCGCGGTGTGAGACAACCGCCGCACTTTCGGCCGAACCAAATCTCCGCTTCCCCACCTGACAACCGCTCAATTCCAACCCGACAACATATGAACCTGGACCAACTGGATTTGTTTGCCGAAGCCGTTGACAGAGAGCCGTTGGACCCGGTGCCGGCCAATCGCACCGTGTTTGCAGTGCTGGACCTGGAAACGACCGGGCTGAGTCCGCGCGATGACAAGATCATCGAGGTAGGCGCCCTACGCTTTGGCTGGGAAACCTCCCTGGACACTCTGGATGCGGCCGATCGGCTTGACACATTGGTCAACCCGGGCATTCCGGTGCCTCGGGACGTAACTTCACTCACCGGCATTGCCGACGCGGATGTGGCCGACGCGCCGCCGATCGAACAGGTGGCTCCCAAAATCAGCGAGTTTCTGGCCACCGCCACCTGTTTCGTGGCCCACAAGGCGAGTTTCGAAACCTCGTTCCTGGCTGCGGCCGGCATTGACACGGACCACATGCAGGTCCTGGACACCCGCGATCTGGTCGTGATGTGCCAGCCGTCCCTGATCACAACGTCGTTGCCGCGCGTGGCGCCATCCCTCAACCTGCCCGGCGGCGGCCACCGGGCCTTTGCCGACGCCCTGCAAACCGCCCAAATGCTGGCCCTGTTCCTGAACCGGAACTATCTGGGAGGCCTAAGCGACAACGTACTCCTGACGATTCTGGGGCACACCCCCGAGACGTGGGGTCCCCGGCTGCTTTTTGTGGAGGAAGCCCTTGACCGCGGCATTGCCGACGCCCGGCCCCCCAGGCACCTGTACGCGGTGGACTTCGAACCCAAGTCGGGAAGCGCAAACATGGCGGCCAAATCCGCTGTGTCCATCCCCGACGCACAGTGCGAGGAGGCGGTCGCAACAGCCTTGGACGCCGGCCAGGCCCGGGTGCTCCCGGTAGTCCCGGATCCAGCCGCTACCCACGGCTTGGCCAAGGGGATATTGGCCTGGGCCGGCCAGGACGATCGCCGTGTGCTGGTCGCCGTACCCGCCCTGGCCGGTACCGGTGTTGTCGGGTCCCTGTGGGATGCAATCGAAGCCGTGGAAACCGGTCCAGCAGTGGCCTGTCTGATTGAACCCGAACGCCATGTGGACTTGCAACGCCTGGAAACCTGGCTGGCCGGACGGGTGCTGGACAACCGCCCCGCATCCAAGGATTTTGGCGAGTCCAGGATGCTGGTGAAGCTCCTGAGTTGGATGACCCACATCGCCAGTTTCGGACGCCGGCAGCTTCGCTTTCTCAACCAGCATGACATGCCCATGCTGGCCCTGGACCAGAGTGTGCATTGGCCGGCCGTCAAGGGCGATGCCGATTCGGAGGTCGGGTCTCTGGCACCATCCGGAATTTCCAATCTGCCCGGCCACAACCACAACCTCGACGACGCCAACGTGGTTGTGGCGGACCATGCAACGGTCATCCACACTGCGTTGGAGGATCCGGAATTCGCCGGCGACTTCGACGCCATCGTAGTGGAGGATCTTTGGCATCTAGCGCGCATGGATGCCGAACGGGATCAGGAAACGCACACCTTGGGGGAACTCTCCCATCTGATGGACCGGGTGCAGGAGGCGTTCGGGGCGGATGCCGACACCTCGGCGGCCGCATGGCTGCCGGGCCGGTCCGACCTGACCATGTGTCTTCAGACCCTGGGCGATATGCGCCGGACATCCACCAACACGCTCGCCCGCCTTGCCAATGTTGTGGCAGCAACCGCCTCGGAATTGCGGGAGCTGGACGGAAAGCGCGACAAGCGATGGCCTTCGGATCAGTCGCTCGACAGTTGCCGAATGGCCACGGCCTGGGGCGAGCTTGTCAATGAAGGCCAGACATTGATGGCTGCTCTCTCCAGGCTAACGGCCACACTCGACAATCTGCCCGGATTGTTCGGCAACGCCGCCGACAGCGATTCCCGCATATCGGGTTTGTGCTCCCAGGCCAGGCTGCTGAGCGCACAGATCAAGCGGCTTGGGAACTTCCTCGAAGTGTTCCTGGCAAGGACGCTGACCACCGCCGAACCCAATGCTGTCTACTGGGTTACGGCCCGCAACGCCAATGCCGGCGACTACGAAACTGATCCGCTCGAACGGCTGGGGTTTAGCCGCACTGCGCTGCTGCCGTCTCAATTTCTGACGGAGGAACTGGAAACGCAAACCGACTCGCTCGTGTTGACGGCGCGTACCACTGCTTCGTGGGAGTTCGGAGATTTCGTAGCGGATCGCCTTGACATCGGAAACCTTCCGGTTGCGGTTCCGCCGTCGCCACCCCGGCGCGCAACGCTGCTGGTCGGTCCCACGGGACTGGACGCGACCAGGATCAACCAGATCCTCGCGGAACTGCTGGCCCGTCTCTATCCGCCCACCGGCCGGTTCCTCACGGAAGGCTGCACGATCGTTGTACCGCCACCGGCCCGAACCGACGAGTCGGAGGCGGATCCGTTTCAGGGGATCAGCCAGGATCTGGTCCGTGTCGTCGCCGGCAACATGGCGCCGTTGGCGATCCGCCAAAAGCTTCTGCAGCCGGGACCGCACCTGTTGACCGGTTCCGTGCGCGACCTTGCATCCCTTGACCTCGAATGCGTTGACGTCCGCCTGGTCGTGATCACACGCCTTCCCTTTCTCCCTTTCTCACATCCCGTCCAGGAGCAACTGGCCCGCAAAATGAGCTCCGGCTACTCGAGCTTCATGGACTACACACTGCCGGAGTCGATTGCCACCGTCCAGCGCCTGGTCGACCTGACACAACATGCCTCGGGAGGCAAAGCAGCCGCCGTCCTCCTGGATCCCCGTGTGGAGGAGAAGCGATACGGGCCAGACTTCATGGACAAGGTCGCGTCCCATCGGACCTCCTCGCCGCCGGCATCCCGCGTCGTGTCCACCGTACTGGACTGGTTGCAAGGATAGGTACCACAGGAGTTGTGTCCACGATGCGTCCCAAAGTCATCCTGGACGCCGGTCCTGCCGTGCATCAGGCAGCCGGCCTCGGCAGATACGCTACGGAACTGGCCACCGCACTTTGGCGCGGCGAATCGCCTCGGACCGAACTGACCCTGTTCTACAACGACCACAGCGGACACCGGCTTCCTGCTGCGCTGTCGGACGTGCCGTCCTCGCGGCTACCCATGGGCCAGTACCGCTGGCGGCTATCAGCGTTGGCGTCCCAGGTTGTGCACCGGCCGAACCTGCAGCGTCACCTGCCGCCCGGCGATGTCTACCACGCAACCGAACATCTGCTCCCCCGCATGGCACGGCGCACGGTCTTGACGGTCCACGATCTGATCTTCAGACATCTGCCGGAAACCCACACCTGGAGGAACCGGGCCTTTCTGGCCATGGCCATGCCGCTGTTCGCCCGCCGCGCCGACGCGATCATTGCCGTCAGCGAACAAACCAAGCGGGATGTCGTCACGGCCTATGGCGTGCCCGAGGCCAAGGTCGAAGTTATTCCCGAAGGCATCGATCAGGACCTGTTCCAACCCGTCTGCACAGGTTGCGACCTCAGCCGAACGCTGCAGCAGCGCCATGGCGACTACCTGTTGATGGTCGGCACCTTGGAGCCGCGCAAGAATCATGCCGCCGCCGCGCGCGCCCTGGCCATCCTGAACCAACGCGGACGCAATCTTAATCTGGTGGTGGTCGGCGGATCGGGATGGAAGTTCAGCCCCTTTCACAAGCTGGTCGAGGAGCTGAATCTGGGCACCCGGGTCCACTTCGCGGGCCGGGTGCCGGACGCGGAACTGCCGGCCTACTACACCAACGCCCGCGTGCTGCTCCAGCCCAGCCTGTACGAAGGCTTCGGATTTCCAATCCTGGAAGCCATGGGATGCGCCACGCCAGTGGTGTCGTCCAACCGCAGCAGCCTGCCGGAATTGGCCGGCGACTGTGCTCTGCTGGTCGATCCGACAGAGCCGGCCGCCATCGCCCATGCCGTGGAACAGGTCCTCGACCAGCCGCGGCTTCGTTCCGAAATGATCCGCGGCGGCCGCAAACGGGCGGCAACCTTCACCTGGGCCGAAGCGGCCCGCCGGACCGTCGACATCTACCTGTCCCTGTTGTAACCGGCTACCAGTCGCCCGGGCCCAGGACTCGGGCGCCGGCCGAAGCTTCGCTCACGTATACATCAGGTACCGGATAGTGGGCGTCGGGAAACTCCCGCACCAGCAGGTCCGCCATGTCCTGCTCCGCGCCCTTGGCCACCAGGGCTACGGCACATCCGGCGAAGCCGGCCCCGGTCAACCGGGCGCCAAAGCAGCCCGGTGACGACATCATCAGCGCCACCATGCGATCCAGGGCCGGACTGCTAACTTCATAGTCGTCCCGCAGACTCTCGTGACTGGCGAACATGTGGGTGCCGGCCTCGTCCAGACGGCCATCTTCCAGACAGGCCGCGGTATCCCTGGTCCTCTGGATTTCGGTCACGACATGCCGGGCCCGCCGGTACAGAACGTCCCGGCCCCCGGTCCGCAACGGTTCCAGGTCGGCCAACTCCAGATCGCGCCATCCAGACACGTGCGAATGCCCGATGCGAAGGCTGGCCAGGCCTTCGTCGCACTGTGCCCGGCGCTCGTTGTAGGCGCTGTCGACCAGGGAACGGCTGGCCTTGGTGTTGCCGATGACGAGCACCGCGTCCGCCGGCACCGCGATCAGGTCGTATGCCAGGCTCAGGCAGTCAAGCAGCATGAGGTGTCCGGGTTCCGCCAGGACGGAGATGAACTGATCCATGATTCCGCAGTTCATGCCGACAAAGTCGTTTTCCGCCCGTTGCGCCAGTTGTGCCAACCGCTTCCCTGTCAGTTCCAAACCCGCGAGCCGACGAAGAGCCGTGCCGACGGCCACCTCCACGGCCGCGGAACTGCTCAGGGCATTTCCGATGGGCACATCGCTGGCGAGCACCATGTCCGCACCGGTCAGATCAAATCCATCCTCCCGGAGGGACCAAGCCATCCCGGCCGGGTAGTTCAGCCATGTCGGCCTCAATCTGGCGGCCGGCCGCAAGTCGGCTAGGCTGAACTCCCCGGTTTCATGGAAGGACACGGCACGCACGCGGACGCAGCCATCCCCTCGGGGCGCAGCAGCCACGCAGGCATTGAACCCGATGGCCGCCGGCAGGACGAAACCATCGTTGTAGTCCACGTGATCGCCAATCACGTTGACTCGGCCAGGGGCCATGGCCAGGAGTTTCGGCGTGCGCCCGCCGAAGACCTCGGAAAATACGGACAGGGCTTGTTGGGCGGGAGGTGGCAGCGTTGCGTCAGGCATGGTCGGCAGAAATTGTCAGGAACGCGTGTAGACAGAGTACAGGTTCAGGTGGCCATCCACACCGTCCGCCCGACGATGGAACAGGTTGCGGCATCCCGCATGTTCGCCCAACCAATCCATTTCCGCAGCGGTCGTTTCGTGCACGTAGCGCATGGCGCGCCGCCCCCGGCGCCAGGCAACCAGACGATCGCCTTCCTCCACATCGGTCTCCGTCAGTCCAGCATCGGCCCAGTCCAAGAACTTGGCGCGTTCCCGCGGAGATCGCGACGGCTGCCAATTGCTTAACACCAGCAATCCACCAGACCGGAGGCATGAACCAAAACCTGCCATCGCGCGGCGCCGGAGTTCCAGTCCGGGCAGATGGTGGAGGGTGGCAAGGCACAGGACCAGATCGTATTGAACGGTGGCAGGCAACCGGTCAGGCCATGCGTCCAACGCCAGATCGGCCTCCACGAAGTCCAGTATCGGAACGGGAACCGCCAGCCGGCCGGCCCGGCCTGCGGCGAACTGCAGCATCGACCGATTGGAGTCCAGCCCGGTATACCGGGCCAGGGACAACAAGCCATGCAGCCAAACCAGGATGCGCCCGTTGCCGCATCCCGCGTCGAGAACGGCTGCCGGATGGCGGGCATGCCGCGCCAGCAGGTCGCTGCACGACAGCAACCCGGGCCACACCTGTCGACGGGTCTGGTCAAAGTCCTGCACTGAGCTTATGTAAAATTGACGGTTTAGGTCCAGCAGTCGGTCCCGAACTTCAGGCAACACCGATTCTTCCCCCGGGTGCGGTGCTATAATCCTGCGCCTTGGTGCACTGGGCAACAGCTTCGATCGCGTCGTCCGACCGGCAACTCCCGTCCGTTTTCCCATGCCAGTCCGGCGCATTCTGCCCACCGAAGAAATTCCGGTCCAGGTACGCGACCGAACCGAGGAGTGGCGTCGGCAGCGGTTGGATTTTGATCCGGCCGAACACGCGTCTGCCCTTGTCTACATCTTCAGTGCGATTGGGCAGGTCAAGGAAGACGACTGGGACGACCAGTCCTCGCTGCGGTTTATTTTGAGCCAAGTGCCCAAGGACGGTTCCGGATTCTATTCCAAGTCGAATCTGGTTGCCGGCTACCGGTGGATGGTGGAGCAGGGGGACCTGGACGAGGATCCCGACCTCCTGCGCCGGATTCGCATGAAGCCGATGCGCACGGCCAGCGGAGTGGCGCCCGTAACCGTCCTGACGGCTCCCGCCGGTTGTCCCTCCGCCTGCATCTTCTGCCCCGACGACGTGCGGATGCCCAAGAGCTACATCCACGACGAGCCGGGGTGCCAACGGGCCGAACAGGACGGCTTTGACCCCTTTCGCCAGACACTGGGCCGCATCCAGGGGTTTGAAAGCATTGGCCACACGGCCGACAAGGTTGAACTGCTGATCCTGGGCGGCACCTGGAGCGCCTATTCGCGCGAATACCGCAACTGGTACGTTCAGCGGTGCCTGGACGCCATGAACTGTGGCGACGGGTCGCACCATGCCCAAAGCCCATCCCTGGCCGTGGCGCTCGAACGTAACGTCTCCGCGCGGCACCGCAACGTCGGGCTGGTCGTCGAGACCCGACCGGACTGGATCACCCCGGACGAAATCCGCCATTTGCGCTCCCTGGGAGTCACAAAGGTCCAGATTGGGGTCCAGAGCCTCGACGACCGCATTCTCGAACTCAACAACCGGGGCCATACTGTGGCGGAAGTGCGCAGGGCCCTGGACCTGTTGCGGACTGCCGGATTCAAGTTGCATCTGCACTGGATGCCCAACCTGCACGGAGCCACGCCGGAATCCGATCGGCGCGACTTCCGCCGCTTCTTCAGCGACCGGTCCATATGTCCGGACGAGATGAAAATCTATCCCTGCTCGCTGATCGCGGGCACGGAACTCCACCGACTGTGGCAGCAGGGGCTATACCGTCCCTACACCGAAACGGAACTGGTGGATCTGCTGGCGGATGTCAAGCCGACCATCCCGCCCTATACGCGCATCAACCGACTGTTCAGGGATATTCCGGCACACCACATCCAAGCGGGAGTCCGAACCAGCAACCTGCGCGAAGTGGTGCAGCGCGAACTGGCGCGGCGTGGCACCCCGTGCGGCTGTATCCGCTGCCGCGAAATCAGCCAGGCGCAAGTGGACCCGGATCGGCTGTCCATCGAGACCACACGGTACCGGACAACGCTTACGGAAGAGTTTTTCATTGCCTGCACCACGCCGGACCCGGAACCGGACCGCAGCGCCAGGCTGGTCGGTTTCCTGCGGCTCAGCCACATCCGGGAACCCGGCACGGGCAGCCATGCATTTCTGGACGAACTTTGCGGCGCCGCCATGATCAGGGAGGTCCACGTCTACGGAATGGCCCAGGGGCTCGGCCGGGGCCGGGCGGGAGCCGCCCAGCACGCCGGTGTCGGCCACCGCCTCCTGAACGAGGCTGCGCGCCTCAGCGCGGATTGCGGTTTCGACCGGCAGAGCGTGATCGCGGCCACCGGAACCCGTGGGTACTACGCGGCACGGGGATTCCGCCAAGGCGAACTGTACATGCACCGCGATCTGAACTGACGGCAGCCAGTCCGGACCTATTGCCCGACCCTTCGACGCCTGCCTCGTGACCCGTCCGACACAGTTGCCGCGCCCCGACCTGGTGGCCGTCATCCTGACATTGGACGAGGCGCCCGAGATTGCGGCCTGCATCCGTTCACTCGCGGCGTGGTGTCCTCGGATTCTGGTACTCGACTCCGGCAGCCGGGACGGCACGGTGGCGATAGCCGGTGCCATGGGGGCCGGTGTCTGTGCACGTCCCTTCGACGACTACGCGAGCCAGCGCCAGGCCGCCCTGGACATGGTCGCCGCGGAATGGGTGTTGTTCGTGGATGCCGATGAAAGGGTCCCGCGTGCACTGGGCGAGGAAATTCTGGCCGTCGTTCGGGACGGTTGCAATGAGGATGACCTGGCCGCGGCGCGGATCCCTCGCTCCAACATCATCATGGAGCACACCATGCAGGCCGGCGGTTTCCATCCCGACTTCCAACTCCGGCTACTGCGCAGGGGTCGGGCCTCCTACAAGGAAGCCGCCAGGGTCCACGAGGAGGCTCGGGTGGACGGGCGGGTGGTGTCGCTGGCCGAACCCCTGCTCCACTACAACTACGCCAGCTGGCAGGAATTCCATAGTCGGCAGCGTGCCTACATCCGACTGGCCGCCTTGGATGCGGAACCGCCCCCCGGCCTGCCGCTGCTGCGCATCCTCAGCCGGGGCTGGCATACGTTTCGCTGGCGGTTTGTTCACCTGGAGGGTTGGAGGGACGGCCCATTGGGGTTGTGGTTGGCCCTGTGGCTTGCTTGGTACTACGGATGCCTGCCGGTGCTGCTCGCCCTGCTCCGGCCCGCCCGCGAGACTCCTCCGGCTTGAATGGGACGGGTCGGTTGTGCCGTATTCCGTTTGGCACTCAGTAGAACCAGGCTTGTCCACTCTTGTTCACGGGTCCTTGAGGTTCCCAACGGGATCGCCTCTCGCCGTGCAGCTTCCCCTGTGCCACGGGACGGCCGGTGGCGGTGGCTATGTCCGCTCTTGATCCGACAGGCAGACTGTACCAAAGCTTGCTTCTACTCACTGCGTCCCGTTTCCACCACACACGAGACCCATTCGCCGTATGGCTCACATTCTGATTATCGAAGACGAACCCGACCTGCTGCACACCTGGGCCTACTACCTGGAACAGGGCGGCCACAGGGTCACGGCCGTCATGGACGGAGCCACCGCCAACGACATGGCGCGCGACGTCAGTCCCGACCTCATTATTCTGGACCTGCACCTCGTACACAACCAGGAGAACGAACCGGTGCGCGGCATGGACATCCTACGGGAACTGAGAGCCGTCTCCAACGTGCCCGTTCTGATTGTCACGGGCAACTTCACGGACCAGCTGGACCGGGTCCTGGGATTTCGCCTGGGTGCCGACGACTACCTGATCAAGGGCAACTTCGGCGTGCAGGAACTCATCGCCCGCGTGGAATATCAGCTGGCCCGACACAGCGCCAACCGGCGCGACGCCGAACCGCAAGCCGCGGAACACGACCACAGCGTCCTGGCCGCGGGCAACCTGAAGCTGGACCGTGATCGGCAAATCGTGACCCGTGGCAATCGGCAAATCGACCTGTCGCCCCAAGAATTCAAGGTGCTGCTTTGCCTGATGCTGAATCGGCGCCGCAACATGACCTTTGTCGCCATCTGGCGCCACTGCTGGGGGGATTCCACCGCGGACATGGCCTCCATCCGCAACAACATCCGGATCCAGGTTTCCGGAATTCGACGCAAGCTGCACGACACCCGTGCCGCCAACCCGTTGATCGTCAGCATCCGCGGTGTGGGCTACTGCTTCCGCGGTTGACAGCAGACGACCGGCCACGTGGGCTATTCCTTCGCTTCGCGACTGCTCCGATACGGCACCGCGGTCGCCGCCGTTCTTTGGACAGTCTGGTTCCTGATTGCCAGCCCGGCCATTCCGTCGCCGGAGTTCTTTGCGTCCCTGGCCCTGGCCCTGGTGCCCACCGTGGCCGCCTGGCTGACCGCCCGGACCTACCAGCGGGAACTCTGGTTCCAAGCCGGCAAGCGACTGGCGGAACGTTCCGGGGAGACGGGCACAAAGGATCGGCCGCTGACGGATCCGCTGCGGCCGTCTTGGCTGCAGCGCCAGATGGAGGAAATTTTGGCTGACGCAGCTGTCGGTGAAACGGTGCTGCAAGATCAGAACCGGGCTTTGGCACACATGCTGGACATCCTGGCCAACGGTTTGGTCACGGCATCGCCCAGCGGATTGGTCCACGACGTCAGCCCGGGAGCCGCCCGGTTCTGGAATGTAGCCGCGACCTGGAGACAACAGCTTCTGCACGTTGATGCCGTGTTTCACCGGCGGCCGGCGGTATACGACTCCTGGCGGGAGTCCGTGCAGTCCCGGATGCCGCTGGCAGTCAACTGCGAGTTCGATGACAGCAAGGAATCGCTTCTGGTGATTCACCAACCGGTCATCGGACGGGACGGAGAACGACTCTGGCACACGGCCTGCCTCGACACCAGCGAGCTAACACGCAGCCGCATGATCCGCAGGGACTTTATCGGCAACCTGTCCCACGAAATGCGCAACGCGCTGGCCAAGATGCGGGCCAACGTTGAGATGATCGAGGCGACACGGCACGGGGTCGAACCACTCGGAATCGCAGGCGGGCGTACGTCGCCCGAGAACAGGTTGTTGGCCACCATCGGCGAGATGCATGCACTGCAGGAAGGTCTCATGGACCTGTACATGATCGAGACCGGCCTCAACCCGGTGTCTCCCAGCTCCACGCACCTGCCCACGTTCCTCGCCGACTTCTGCGACAGTGCCGAAGCGGAAATCCTGGCCAGCGACCTTGTGCTGCGCCTGGATCGGGTGGCAGACCTGAGTCTGCCTGTCGATCAGCCAAAGATTTCACGGGTCCTCACCAACCTGGTGCACAACGCGATTAAGTTCACACCGTCCGGCGGCACCGTCAGCATTGCGGCCGAAACCGGACCGCTGCCGCATGCGGATCCCACCTTCCAGATGGGTTTGCCGTCCAGCCTGTCGGGAGCCGAACGGGCCCGGCTGGCTCCGGTTCGCATGGTCATGATCCGGGTTCGGGACTCCGGACCCGGCATTCCCCTGATATCCATCGCCCGGGTGTTCGAACGGCTCAATCAGCTTGAGGACGGCCAGGAGCCCACAGGCACGGGCCTGGGTCTGTCGCTCGCCTGGCACACGATGCGCGCCCACGGCGGCCTGATATGGGGGCAGAACAACCAGCCAGGACCCGGCATCACCTTTACCATCGCCCTGCCCCTGCCGGACACGGACGGCGCGGCTACACGGTCAAATTGAGCGGGTTGGCGGACATCAGCCACATGAACAGAAACACCATCGACACCCCGATCAGAATCCCTACCAGGGTTTGACCCAGATCGTGGAAGCGCAGGTGCAGACGCGCCCACACAACCAACGGCAGCAACAGCAAAAGCGGCAGGTAGGCGGGACCCACATCCAGCAGAAAATAAAGGGCCGAAAGGACCAACGACACCGCCAGCGAATGGAGGCTGACCTTCCACCGGATGGTGATGGCCCAGAACACGGCAAAACAGGCGGCGGCGGCGACATCGGTATAGACGTGGGATCCGAGGCCCTTCCACCGCCACATGACGAGGCCAACCACGGCCACCCCCGCGATGGTCATGCCCAGCGGCAACACCCGGTCCGCCCTGCGGTTCAGTTCAAGGTCAAGCTCCTTGCCCTGAATCCGCAGAATGGTCCAATAGGCGGAGAACAGGGCTGCCAGCGCCCCCAGGTGAATCCCGGCAAACACGAGACTGGGGCCGTCCCGCGCCAGGGACCACGGCAGGAAGAACACCAGGGACATCAAAATCAACGGGTTCAGGGCATAGGACACCGCCCAGGCCAGCGTGTCCTGCCAGGTGTGGCTGTCCGGAGCGACCGTCGGCGGCGTCACAGCGGCCGCGGACGGTCTCGAATTAGGAGCCATGGCCCACCGCTGCGGCCCTGCGTTCGCGCATGCCGGCTTCCATGGACTTGGGGTAGCGGGACCGAAGCCGGGAAATCTTGTCCAATCGCGCTTGGCTCTCGGCATCAAGATCAAGGTCCAAGGATCCCACCGAGTCCTCAAACTGGCCCAAGGTGCGGCATCCCACCACGCAACTGGCCACAGCCGGCTGCAACATGGCCCACCTCAAGGCAACCCTGGCCGGTGTTGCGCCGATCAACGCGGCCACGTCGCACAACGCTTCCAGGATCTGATCGGCTTCGGCCGCGAAGTAGACGGAGGGAAAGGCCCATCCGTCCGCGGATCGGGTCCCTTCAAGCGAGCGCTGGCCCGCTCGGTACTTGCCTGTGAGAAATCCCCCCGCCAACGGCGACCAGGTCACGATGCCCACGTCCTGGGCCAAGCAGGCGGGGACCAGTTCCTCCTCGATGTCGCGGACCACCAAGCTGTATTGCAGCTGGTTGGCTTGGAACCGCTGCCATCCGTAGCGCGCACTCAGGCCCAAGGCGGCGGTCATGCGCCAAGCCTCGTAGTTGCTGCAGGCGATGTAGCGCACCTTGCCCTGCCAAACCAGATCGTCCAGGGCCGACAACATTTCCTCAAGCGGTGTCTCTTCGTCCACATGGTGGATGTAGAGCAGATCGATCCAATCGGTCCGTAGTCGGCCGAGACTGGCCTCCACACTTTGCAGGATGTGCCGGCGCGACATGCCGGAATCGTTGATTCCGGGCCCCATGGGATTGAAGAACTTGGTGGCGACCACCAAGTCCTGCCGCCGCGTGCCCAAGAGCTCCCCCAGCATCGACTCGGAGCGGGAATCGGCATAGCTGTTGGCCGTGTCCAGGAAGTTGACGCCGCACGCGAGCGCGGCGTCCAGGATTGATGTTGCCTCCGCGTGATCCGTGGACTGGCCGAAGGTCATGGTGCCCAAGCAAAGTTCCGACACCTGGAGCCCGGAAGCTCCAAGCCGGTTGTAATTCATGTCCTACTCCCCTGGAGGCCGGATCGCCGGTCCTGTTCGGCACGCAGGCGGTGCAACAGCGTGGGCGGCGGCATGTCGACGTCCTGTCTGGCAATTGCGGCACCCTGGGCCACCGGCCGCCGCAGCCGCGCCCCGGCGCACAAGCCCAGGGGCAAGAGCCCTTGAGCGGCAGCCACGTCGGCTCTTTCGCTGAGGCCCACCACTGTGTATCCGCCACCGCCGTCCAGTTCGGTTCCCGCCTTGAGATCGGTCTTGGCCACCGTGATCACGTCGGCCACAGGCAGCGGGGCCGGCTTGCCCGTTGCTTCACCCATCAACACGGCACGCATGATGGTCAGGGGCGCGGTCACGGCCACGAGGTGATACGGACGCCATAGCAGAAAGGTGTCGCCGTTCCCGCCGCAGAAGCCCATGTAATCCAGCAGGTCCTCCTGCACATAGGCATGCTCTGCGCGAAAGACGGCAAACACGCCCATGCCCAAGCCGTTGGTCAAGGGTACGCCAGTCTCCGGATCCACGGAGTTGGCCAGTTCCACCACCCCCTCGCGGCCCAGTATCCCACCCCCTGCGCGTCCGCAGTACACGGCGGGGATCTGTTCCCGGTTGACGGACCGTTCATGCATACCGCGCACATCGGGCACCAGTCCTGTCATGTTGGCCAGCGCAGTCATCTCGACCTGGGCCTTGGTACCATCCCTGAACGAGTTGTACATGCGCGTGTTGATGGTCCGCCGCGCCATTTGCTCGTCGGTAAACCCAAACCGCTCCTGGACCGTGTCCGGGGTGCCCGCCCGGTCGGCGGCGTGCATGATGGTCCCGCGCCCGGCGGCCACGACTTCGAATCCCAACAGGCGCGCCCAGTTGACCAGATTCATGATGGCACCCGGCTGGTCACCGTCCACCAGCGTGTACACCAGGCCCTTGGAGTCGGCACGTCGGCGCAATATGGACCCTATGGTCGTGTCCGCTTCCACATTCACCATCACCACGTGCTTACCATGCTCGATGGCCGTGGTGGCGATCAGGGCACCGGCCAAGGGGGAACCGGTGGCGTCCACCACCAGCTCGATGAGTTCGCTCCTGGCAAGCTCCGCGCCGTCGGCCAGCACACAAGGATGTCCGTTGCGGATACAGTCGTCCACGGCGGAGGCGCTCTCAACCTCCTGCACCGCTTGTTCGGGCACCCCGGCTGCCGTCCAGGCATGCCGCGCGTGGTCGGGATCCACGTCGGCTACGCCACCCACATTGATGCCGTCAATGGACGCTAACTGGACCGCCAATCCAGTGCCGAACTTGCCAGCGCCCACGATCCCGATCTGAACAGGGCCGTCGTTGAACAAACGGCCTCGCAGCAGATTTTGGAGCAGTGTGTACATCAGGTCGGCTCAGGTCCCGCGCAAGGGCTGTCGCCCGATATCCAGAGCAGAACTCCTCGGTGCCAGCCCCACGTCAGCAAAGCCAGGCACGCCCTGGGCCAAGCGACACGGTGGCCGCCCGGCGCGTTTCGGGTTTCTGCGGCGGGCCGTGCGCCATTCTACCTGAGCAGGGACCGGCCGCCATCGTTCCGCCGATGGATGTGCGACGGGATCAGGGTTGGGCCTGTTCCCACAACTCGTCCAGCCGATCCACCAGTTCGCGCCGGATCCGGTCCCGGGTCCGGCGGAAGGCATTGCGCTTGGCATCGCCGGCTCCGATTGCATGGGAAGGATCGGGCAGGGGATAGTGCACCACCGCGCCTTCTCCCAGCCACACCGGACACTTCTGCGCAGCATTGTCGCAGACGGTCACCACCAAATCTGGTCCGGCATCCCTGAATTCGTCCAGGTGCTTGGAACGGAGTGTACTGGTTGGCACACCGCTTTCTTGCAGGACCGCCCGGGCCTGCGGGTGCACTCCCGCCGAGGATGGCGCCACCCCCGCGGACACGGCTTGCCACTCCCCGGGACGAACATGGTTGGTCAAGGCTTCCGCCAACTGGCTGCGCGCCGAATTGCCGGTGCAGATGAACAGAACGGTCTTCACGCGCAGACTCCGGGTTTGCGGGATCGGGAATCGCCGGCTACTGGGAGAAGCTGATCATTCGGGAGTATTCCTGGACATCCCGGGCCACCATGCAAACCAGATCCGCGAAGCGCTCGACTTCACGCGTGGCTCTGATGTACTCGTACAGAGTAGCGATCAAGTCTTCGTCGCTCGTCTCGGCCATGTGCCTGAACAGCTCCTCCTTGACTGTTCGGTCCAGCTCATCCACTTCGTCGTCGGCGGCAATGACCCGATCAATCTGCTCCAAGTCTCCCTGCTCCCAGGCCGAAAAGGTGGCATCGTGCATTTGCCTGGCCTTGTCGTGCATCAGGGCCAGGCCGTGCGGCAAGGGGCACGGCGGCTTGTCCATCACCCGGCGCGATGAACGGGCCAGGCCCTTGGCCTGCTGGCCCATGCGCTCCAAGTCCAACGCCACGTTGTAGTAGACAATGATGCGGCGCAGATCGTGGGCCACCGGCTGCTGTCGCGACAACAGGGTGAAGCAGCCCCGTTCGATTTCAGAACGCTTGTCGCGCATCTCCTCGTCGATGGCGTACACCGCTTCAACCGCGTCCGGATCGCGATCGGCCAGCGCCTGGAACCCCAGATCGAACTCCTCCCGCACCACCGCCGACATGATGTACAGCCGACTGCGCAGGTCGGAGAGTTGGTTGTCAAAGGTGCGTCGGATGGAGTCCGCCATGATGTCAATCCTGCCTAGCCGAAGCGGCCAGTGATGTAGTCGTTGGTGCGGGGCTCCTCCGGGCTGTCGAAGATGCGATCCGTGGGGCCGACCTCGACCAGTTCGCCGGTGCGTGTTTCAGGGATCACCGAGAAGAAGGCGGTGTAGTCCGACACGCGAGCCGCCTGCTGCATGTTGTGGGTCACAACAACGATGGTGTACTGGGCAGCCAGGTCCCGCATGAGTTCCTCGATGTGCAAGGTGGCAATCGGGTCGAGGGCCGAACAGGGTTCGTCCATCAGGACGATATCGGGCTGGACCGCAATCGCCCTCGCGATGCAGAGGCGTTGCTGCTGGCCGCCGGACAGCGACAACCCGCTTTGGTTAAGTTTGTCCTTGACTTCGTCCCATAGCACTACCCGGCGCAGACATGCCTCCACCAGCTGTTCCATATCACCCTTGAACCCGTGGATGCGCGGTCCCCAAGCCACGTTCTCAAAAATGCTCTTGGGGAACGGATTGGGTTTCTGGAACACCATGCCGATGCGGCGGCGCACTTCGACTGGGTCCACGTCCGGACCGTAGATGTCCACGCCGCGATAGTGGACCGAACCCTCGACGCGGGCCGTATCGACCAGGTCGTTCATGCGGTTGAAGGTGCGGAGGATTGTGCTCTTGCCGCAGCCGGACGGGCCGATCATGGCGGTGATGCGGTGGGTTGGAACCTCCAGACTGACATCCGACACCGCGTGGAAATCGCCGTACCAGACCTGCAGGTGGGATGCCGTCAGTGCGTAGCCGCCGCCTGCAGTGGTCCCGTTGACGTGCGAAACAACCATGGCTCCCTACATCCGTTGAGATTCGGCGCGGTTGCGCAACAGCACTGCGGTTGCGTTTGTCACCAGCAGCAATGCCAGCAACACCAGGATGGCAGCGGCCGCGATGTTGCGAAACTCCGCTTGAGGCCGCGCCGTCCATTGATAGATTTGGATTGGCAGCACGGTGAATTTCGCGAACGGGCTGGTCGGATCGACCGAGATGAAGGTGGCCGCTCCGATTACGACCAGGGGTGCGGTTTCGCCGAGCGCCCGCGATACGGCCAGGATGGCGCCGGTCAGGATGGCGGGAACAGCCATCGGCAGGACGTGCCAGCGAACACACTGCCAGCGGGTACAGCCCACACCGTAGGCAGCCTCGCGCAGGGAATCCGGTACAGCCCGGATCGCCTCCTGTCCGTTGATGATGATGACCGGCAAAATCAACAGTCCCAGAGTCAGGCCGGCCGACAGAATCGTGCGGCCGCTGGCTTCATCCGCCGACACGGTGCCAAACAGCGAGCCGCTGGTGATTTGGGTGAGAGCGCGCACGAAAATCACCAGGCCCAACATGCCGTAGATGATTGACGGTACCCCTGCCAGGTTGTTGATGTTGGTTTCGACAATCCTGCCGAACCAATTGCGGGTGGAAAACTCCTCCAGATAGATCGCCGCACCAATGCCCAAGGGCACGGAGAAGCAGATGGTGATGGCGATGACCCACAGCGACCCCAACAGCGCTGTGCGAATTCCCGAAATGGCCGCGTTGGCGGATTGGGGGCGCACCAGAAAACCGGGCGTCAGCCAGCTGTGGAAACTGGCAACGGCACCCTCCACATCTGCGAATGCCTTGATTTCGGCTGGTTGCACCAGGGATTCCCGCAGGTTGAAGGTCGCCAGGACCTCCGGCTCCTTGACCCGCTCCTCCACCAGCGACAGGAGGTTGGCGCGACTGCGCTCGGCCATCGGTTCGTCGCGGCCATAGCGTCGGATCAAGCCGGCCGACAGGTGGGTTTCCAGAACCGACAGGAGTTCGGCCGCACCCAGGCTGTCCAGAGTTGGCAGATCCTGGCGCGCGGCCCAGCGGCTCAGGATGCCGTCTTCGTCGACGACCAACACCAATGAAACGCTCTCGGCGGGCCAACTCGAGACCAAGTCGGACCAGCGGCTGCCTTCGGGCAGAAGTTTCAGCAACAAGGTTTCATCAAGTTCCAGCAGGAACTCGTTGTCCTCGGACACCAGTGCGATCAAGGCCAATTTGGCATGTTGATCCCCGATTGGCACTGTCCGATAGCCATCCGGCACGGCCGGCACCAGGTTGGGCGTCAGCACCACCACGGCATTCGGATTGCCGGCCACCTCCTTCAAGGCATCCACCCGCCGTTCCGCGTGGGTGATGTGGGATCGCTCCAGCAGGACAATCAGCTGATCGCTTAACTGATCACGCACCACCACGTATCCCCAAGTGCTGTTGACCACGTTGTACAGGAGCGTGGTCAACACCAGCAGGCCAAAGACCGTGGAACACCGGATAGCCACGCGCCAAGCCCAACCCCTGCTTCGGCGCCGACGGGTATGGGATGCCTCCTCCGCACCCTCCGGCCAGCCGGCCGCGCCAGCCGTGGCCTTGTCGGCGAAGACACCCATCAGTCGTACCGCTCCCTGAAGCGGCGCGCGATGGCGCGGCTGAAAATGTTGAGGCCCAACGTCATTAAAAACAGCAGGAGGCCGATGGCGAACAGGCTGTCATAGTCCAGCGAGTCGTAGCTGATGTCGCCTCCGGAGATGCGGACGATGTGACCCGTCATCGTTTCGGCAGACTGGAAGAGGTTCAGGGCCTTCAAGCCGCCCAGCGCCTCCCCCCAGCCGGCGAAGTTGCGGGGTCCTGCCCCAGCTGCCACGGCAACAATCATCGTTTCGCCCACGGCACGGGACATGGCCACGATGAAGGCCGCGGAGATACCGGACAGAGCAGCCGGAACAACCACGCGCACGGAGGTCTCCAGCCTAGTGGCACCCAAGCCGACAGCTGCTTCGCGCAGTGCCACGGGTACCGCCCGCAAGGCGTCCTCGCTCATGGACGTCACGGTCGGCAACACGAGAACCCCGATCACCAGCCCTGCCGATGCAATGTTGAAAATTTCAACTACTTCTATTCCAAACAGATTGCGCAGGATTGGGGTAACGAATGTCAGCGCAAAATAGCCGTAGACCACAGTTGGGATTCCGGCCAAAACCTCCAGAACGGGTTTGAGAATACGGCGCGCCCGGGCGTCTGCATACTCGCTTAGATAAATGGCAATGAGGAGTCCCAGGGGCAGGGCCAGGGCCATGGCGATCAGGCTGGCCCCCATGGTGGCGTTGACGAGCGGCCAAATGCCGAACTGAAGGGTCTGAGGCTGCCAGGTCCAGCTGGTCAGGAACTCCGTCAGTCGGACTTCCGGCCGCCGGAAGAAAAGGAGGGCCTCCTGTCCCAGCATGTACACAATGCCGATTGTCGTGAGGATCGAGATGGCGCCACACAACCAGAGCGCGCCATGCATGAACTGCTCAAACGGTCGGCGGCGCCTGGCCAGTTCCTTCCGGACACCCACCTCCATGCCAAGGCCACCGGTCAGGAGTTCGGCTCCAGGTTTTACGCTCATGGATGCTCGCACCCAGTCCCAGGAACAGTCAGCGCAGATCGTAACAAAGGGAGGGGCGGATTGGCTCCGCCGGAACCGACCGCCCCATGGGCTACCGTCAAATTGTGTTTGAAAACGGTATCCAGCAGCCGTCCTACTCCTGCATGGCCATCTTCCAGCCATCGATCGCCGTCTGCATGTCGGTTGCGGAGGCCGGGAAATAACCCACATCCACGATTTCCTCGTTCACGTAGCTGAGTACGAAGTTGAGGAAGTCGGCTACCTGCTGCTTCTCATGGAAAATGCTGGCGGTCGTGTACATGAACAGGGGACGGGCCAACGGGTAGGATGCGTTGTCCACGTTGTCGGCGGTGGCTTCCACACCGTTGATGGACAGAACCTTCAAGGTGTCGGCGTTTTCCTGGTAGAAGGCGTAACCAAAGTAGCCAATGGCAAAGGAGCTGCCCAGCACGCCCTGTACCAGGACGTTGTCATCCTCGCTCAACTGAAGTTCGGACGCAGCCAGGATCGGTTCCGGGTTCTTGTCAAACACCTCTTCCACGAAGTAGTCGAATGTGCCGCTGTCGGTACCCGGGCTGAAGCGCTGGATGGGTTCGCTGGGCCAGTCCGCGTTCACGTCCGACCAGTTGGCCGCCGTGGAGAAGATCATGGCCAATTCCTCCATGGATACGTCCGTCAGGAAGTCGTTCTCACCGCTAACGACAATCGCCAGAGCATCGGTGCCCACACGCAGTTCGATGGGAGCGCGTTCGATGGCATTGCAACTCTCCACTTCGCTGTCCTTGATGGGGCGCGAAGCGTTGGAAACGTCAGTCTCGCCGGCTACACAGAAGCGCTCGAAGCCGGCACCGCTACCGATGCTGGAGATCGAGATGCTGCCGTCATAGCCCTCGTCCACGAACCGTTCCGCCATGCGTTCGGCGAGAGGGTACACCGTAGAACTACCGGCAATGATGATCTCTCCCGTGACAGCCATGGGATCAACCATCGGAAGACCGGCGGGCCCCATTTCCATCGGTTCTTCCTCGGCAACCGGCGCCTCCTCGGATTCCGGCTCGGGTGCCACAGCCGGTCGGGATCCACAGGCGGCCAGCATCGCTACCAGCAACAACAGGGCTACGACCAACTGTTTGCGCATTTGATCTCTCCAATGAGAAGCGGTTGGATACACCGGGAGTATGTCGGCTTTCCGGCCCACATGCGCGCAAGGTTTGGCAAGTTAATTAGTGGACTTTCACAAACCGGGATGGCCGCTTCGCTGGTGGACAGCCCGAAGTTCCAGCCGATCGGAGCATGGAGCCTGTGAAAGAGCAGCCTGTCCTTACGGTGCCGATGCCGAATCCCCAGAAACCGATGCAGCTTGGCTCAAACCCTTGCGATACCGGGGCAGCGCCGAACTTGCACCGTGAACGCACAAGAGACCAGCCCACTGTCCGGTATGACGTTGCGCTTCCAAACGCGCCTGCCGCAGAAGTCATCGTCCAAGGCAAAACGATCCTGCCCAAGGCATTTGGTCGCATGGTCCCGATGGCCTACGCTATAATCGGCCGTCCGAGCATTCAGTGCCCAATCGTCTTACTGGTCCGCCCTTGAGGCGTCGTTCACCCTTTTCCGATCCGACATGGCCGCCAAGCTGTCCGGTTTGCAACGCAAGGAAGAACTGGCAGGTTACCTGTTCATCCTGCCCAACCTGATCGGTTTCCTGGTCTTCCTGGTTTTCCCAATTCTGGCTGCGATCTACCTCACCTTCACCGAATGGGAGTTGAGCGCGCCCCCCACCTTCGCCGGCTTGGCAAATTTCCGGGCCATGATCGGCGACGACATTTTCCTCAAGGCATTCGGCAACACCTTCTACTACGCTTTCGTAGCCGTTCCCACCGGGGTCTTCCTGGCGTTTGTCCTGGCACTGGGTGTCAACCGGCCCATGCGAGGGGTGTTTGCCTTTCGGCTCATTTACTTCCTGCCACACGTCACCCTGACCGTGGCCGCCGCCATCGTCTGGGCCTGGATCTATCACCCGGAATTCGGGATCATCAACTACCTGCTCAGCCTGATTGGCATCCAGGGCCCCAACTGGCTTTTCAACAGCAAGTCCGCCATGCCCGCCCTGATCATCATGAGCAACTGGAAGGGCATCGGCTACGCAATGCTGATTTTCCTGGCAGGGCTGCAGGGCGTTCCGGCCGAGCTGTACGAGGCGGCCGTGATGGACGGTGCCAACGGTTGGTACAGGCTGGTCAAGATCACGATCCCCATGCTGTCGCCGACAACATTTTTTGTGCTGACCACCTCGTTCATCGGCGCTTTCCAAGGCTTCGACCAGTTCTACATCATGACCAACGGAGGACCGTCGTTTGCCACCACGACCCTGGTCCTGCACATCTTCAACAACGGCTTCCGCTACTTCAAGATGGGCTACGCCTCTTCCATGGCCTTCGTGCTGTTCCTCTGTATTCTGTTCATCACGCTGATTCAGTGGACCTCCGCCAAAACCTGGGTGCACGGGTTTACGCAGGACTGATCACCTAGCCCGAGCCAACTGCCACAACTCCCATGAAAGCCGAAGCCGTCCAACCCGAACGGATTGCCGTCCCGGCCGGCACGCGGTCGATGGCCGGCCTGGGCCGCAGAACCCAGACGCTGCTCGTTGACGTGGTGGCATGGGCCGGCCTGCTCGTTGGCAGCATCATCTTCATCCTGCCGTTCTTCTGGATGGTCTCCAGTTCCTTCAAGGAATTCGGCGGCCTGTTCAACTTTCCACCCACGTTCATCCCGAGCACGTGGCAGTGGACAAATTACCTTGAGATTTGGCGGCGGCTGCCGTTCCACCTGTTCTTCCGCAACAGCTTCTTCGTCTCCTCCCTGGAGACGGCCGGGGTCCTGTTCACCTCGTCCCTGGCCGGCTACGCGTTCGCCCGCCTGCGGTTCCGCCACCGGGACACCATCTTCCTGATCTACCTCTCCACGATGATGGTGCCGTTTGCGGTCCGGATGATCCCGCTGTTCGTGCTGATGCGTACATTCCAGTGGGTGGACCAGTTGCAGGCCCTAATCATCCCGGGCATGTTCAGCGCTTGGGGTACGTTCCTGATGCGGCAGTTCATGCTCACCATTCCCAGGGAACTTGAGGACGCCGGCCTGATCGACGGCGCCAGCTTCTTCCAGATCTACTACCGCATCATCCTGCCGCTCACCGGGCCGGCCTTGGCCACCCTGGGCATCTTCACCTTCATGGACAGCTGGAACGCCTTTCTCTGGCCGCTGATCATCATCAGCAGCATGGAAAAGAAGACGATTTCGCTGGGCATGGCGGCCTTCCGGGGCATGACCGCCATGAGAACCCCCTGGCACCTTGTGATGGCCGCATCGGTCGTCAGTGTCCTGCCGATCATGGTGCTGTTCCTGGTCGGCCAGAAATACTATGTGCGTGGCATTGTCACCACCGGACTGAAAGGTTAGCGAAAATCCATGGCCGCCGTTCCGCGCATCATCTGGCCCCTGTTTCTCTGCCTCGCTGCGGCACTGGTAGCCGCGGCATGCGGAGGCGGCGACGGCGCCGAAGCGGCGGATGCCGACGCGATCGACCTGAGCGCGACCATCGAAGGTGATGGTTGGAAGGTCAACCTAGCCGATGCTCCGGAAAAGCACCTGATCCTGGGCAAGGGCAATATCACCTATCAAGCCGAGGACGGGAACATCTATCTCCTCGTGTTCCTTGATCTCTCCAATACGGGAACAGTCCTCAAGGTTGTGGACCGTAGCCTGCTCCAAGTCAGGGACGCGGCTGGCAACGAGTACAGTGCCAGCATCTCGGCCCATCAGGTTGCATACCTGGAACAGGATGGGAGCAAGGAGGGTTACTCCATTGTGTTGGACAGCCCCCTGCAACCGGGCAAGAGCCGCCGCGGCGTGGTCACCTTCCTGGTCCCGGACAGTGCCACAGGCCTGCAGCTCATGTTCAGGGGCTTCGACGGAACCATTGCACTCGGATTTTGACGCGCTCCCCCTTGGGAGCTCTGCCCTAGTTTTGACAACGTCCGTTTTTTGAACCGGGAGGTAGTGACGATGGACGAGAAGAGAAGGTACCTGCTGAGCCGGAGGCGTTTCCTGCAGGTGGGTGCCGCAGCTTCGACTGTGGCACTGGCCGCCTGCGTGGCCCCCACGGCACCGGCGGCGGAGGACATGGCCGCGGGTGAAGCGGTCGATTCCGAAGCCGCGGCCCGTTGGCTCACCGGTATGGGTGACCGGGATGCAACCGGGGACTTCAAGATCATGAGCTGGGAGGATGAAGGAGAGATCCGGAAGTTCCTGCTCCACATCAACGAGTTCTTCGACGCCTTCTATCCGGGCCTGGAGCCCGAGGTGGAGTGGGGCATCCCATGGGGCGAGTACTGGACCAAGCTCCCGACCCTGATGGCGGCGGGCACCCCGCCCGACATGGCCTGGCAGCACCAGTCCCGCGGTCAGGTATTCCCGTCCAAGGGCTGGTCGGTCGACCTGACCGACTACCTGAACGCCTATCCGCCCGATGGCTGGCCGGACGACTGGTGGGAGGCTTCGGTCAAGACCATGAGCTGGAACGGCACGGTCTACGCCATCCCCTACGATTGGGCCACGATCGGCATCTACGCCAACCGAGGTCTTCTGGACGACGTCGTGGGCGGCTATCCGGCCGATCCGGACTGGACGTGGAACGACTTCGTGGAAACCGCGATTGCCGTCACCGGCGAGGACGACAATGGCATGCCCGTCTGGGGCGCCAACATTGGTCCCGGAGCCAGCACGGTTTGGAACATAGCCCAGGCCTTCGGCGGCTGGTACTTCAACGACGACATGTCGGAGGCCAGCTTCACCAATGACGGCGTGGTCACGGCGGCGAATCTGCTGTGGGACTTGCGCTGGAAGCACCGTGCCATGCCAACCCCCGAAGACACGCAGTCGATGGGCCTGACCAGCGAGTTCGCGTTCGCCTCCGGGCGCGTTGCGATGCACCGGGCGCTGAACGACACTGCCTTCCGCATGGAAGAGGCCATCTCGGGCACCGACAACCCGTTCCCCTGGGGCGTCTACGCCTGGCCGCGGGGCCCCGAAGGCCGAGTGGCCTTCGCCGGCAACTCCGGCTGGTTCGTGCCGACCGGCTCCCGCTATCCGGACACCGCCTACGAGTTGATCCGCTACGGCCTGTCCAACCCGGACCTGCTGCCGACCACCGGGGTCATGGGCAGCATGATCGTGTCCCGCAAGTCCTTCTGGGAATGGGGCCTGCCGCAGGGTGAGACCGCGGAGTTGATCCCGAACTTCCAGAATGTCTTCGTGGACATTCCGGCCGAGAACCAGAGCACGTTCCCCTACTGGCCCGGATACCAGGAATGGGACGCCATCTGGCTCAAGCACATGGATCCGATCTTCACCGAGGGTCAGGAAGGGCTGGAAGAGGCCCTGCAGGCCCTTGAGGACGAGACCAACGAGTTCCTGGCAGCCGAAATGGAAGCCAGTTCCTAGTATCCTCGTTGCCGAGGTAACAGGAGAGGGGTCCCGGTCGGGACCCCTCTCTTGATTCCCGTAGCCCCGCGATCACAGTCGCAGGTCAGCCATCGACCATGCCTCAACCTGCCCCTGAAATTCCCGACGCGCAATCGCGACCCGGCCCTCGGGCACGGCGCATCCAAGTCATCGACTCGCTGCGGGGCTTTGCCCTGCTGGGCATTCTGATCATGAACATGATCTCCTTCGCGAACCCTGACTGGATCCTGTTCAATCCCACGGTGCACGGTTCGTTTGAGGGGGTTGAGAAGTGGATTTGGGTAGTGTCGCACATCCTCGCCGACCAGAAGTTCATGACCATCTTCTCGCCCCTGTACGGCGCTGGCATCCTGCTGTTCACAGCCAACCTGGAGAAAAGGGGCATGAGGCCCACCGGTGTGTTCCTGCGCCGGTCCCTGTGGCTGCTGGTCTTCGGCCTGCTGCACTATGGTCTGCTGTGGGACGGGGACATCCTGATTCTCTATGCGCTTTCCGGCATGGCCGTGTACTGGCTGAGAAATCGATCCGCGGTGTTCCTGGCCATAGCCGGCCTGGCGATGATTGCCGTCCATGCCGTTCTAATTCTTGGCGCGGGACTCGCGATGCCCTTCATGCCCGAGAGTGAAGTGGCGGCTCTGTATGCCGAATACGCGCCGCCCGCGGACGTAATCAAGGACGACATTGCCCTGCGTCAGGAACCCTATCCGGTGCAGGTCCGGCACCGGCTCGCAGCCGCACCCGAGGAGGCGGTGATTTTGATTTTGGTGTGGGGCTTTTGGAGGGCAGCGGGACTCATGCTCATTGGCATGGCCGCCTGGAAGCTTCGGTTGTTCACGGCCGAACGGTCCGACCGGACCTACATTGGCATGGCAACGGTCGGCCTGCTCGTGGGTCTCCCGATTGTGTCGTTTGGCGTCTGGGACAGAATCCGAGTGGGTTGGGACGCGGCCCACGCCTTCTATGGCGGTGGCTACCAGTACAACTACTGGGCCAGCATTCTGGTGAGTGCCGGCTACATAGGTGCCGTCATGCTGATGGAACGGCGGGACTGGCTGCCTGGATTGCGCCGGCGCCTCGCCGCGGTGGGCCGCATGGCCTTCACCAACTACATCATGCACACCGTTATCTGCGTGGCCGTCTTCCAGGGATTTGGTGGGGGCCTATACGGAACGACCAGCCGTCTGGAACAGACCGTCTTCATCCTAGGCGTGTGGGTGTTGCAGCTCATCCTTTCCCTGTGGTGGCTGGACCGGTTCCGCTACGGTCCCCTGGAGTGGCTGTGGCGCTCGCTCACCTACAGTCGCATGGAACCGTTCCATAGAAGCACAGGCGGGGCACAAGGATAGCCCCGACAGCATGAGACTGTCTTCGACGAGAAACCCCAATTGCAGGCACTGCAGCGCACTCTGGCGGGGCTGCCCGCGACGGCCGGCCGCTGCCACCCACACCCATAACCATATCCACCTCGGCACCCTCTTGCTGATGGCGGTCCTGAACCTCGATACGGGCAAGGTCTACTACGCCTGCACCAGCTAAAACACGACGCTTACCACCCATCAGGCGCATCTTGTCCCGGACAACTATTTACCACTCACATCGCAAGGTGCGGGTCTGGCAGGAGACCCACCCTCGCTTCCACTTCACTCCCACCTACGCCTCCTGGCTGAACTCGGTCGAGTACTGGTTCAGCATCCTGCAACGCCAAGTGCTGGTCCACGGCTCCTTCGACAGCGTGAAGGCGTTGCAGGCGATCTTGGACCACAACCGCCACGCTATGCCCCCACAGCAGGAAACTACCGCCGTCGCCATCCTGGCCGCCTTGCTCAGATCCGCAGAACTTACGAATTGGTGCACAAGGGTCCCATACGGAGTACATCCCTTGGTAACGACTGTTCATTTCACCGGTACTGTCAGGAATACTTGCTTATATAATATAACTTGCGCAAATGCGCAAGGAATGGTATAAAAGCAATCATGAAAGTCCCACGCGAAACCCTAGCCATCCGGCAAGCAGCAGAGCGCCTCGCGGACATCTTGGGCACCCCCGAGCTGGCTGAGGATACCAAGTTCGAAGTTCGCACAAATGACGGTCATAGGTGGGATGCTGTCTTCTCAATTCGGGGTCATTCCTTCGTGCTGGAATGGAAGAGGTCGGGCTCCCTAGGCCCAGTCGCTAATGCAATTCGTCAACTGAGGATGGCCCAAAGGAGCTTTCCCCATGAGGTGATTCCGCTCCTGGCAGTCCCTTACATGGGGGAGGCAGCACAGAAGCGTTGCGCACAGGCCGAACTTCCCTGGCTGGACCTATCGGGAAACGCCAGGATCATCGTTCCCGGCATCTTCTATCAGAACCTAGGACATCCCAACCGGTTCCGCCGACCCGGACGGCCGGAGAGCGCTTTCGGACCAAAGGGCTCTCGAATCACAAGACGGTTGCTCATGGAGCCTTCCAAGGCTGTGCGACAGCGCGTGATTGCGTCCAGCACCGGCTTGAATGAGGGACATACAAGCCGCGTCGTAGGCAAGCTCCTGGAATCCGGTCTCATTGAACGGGCAGCAGACGGCATCCGTGCCGTCGACCCGGGGACGCTGCTGGACGCTTGGCGGGAAGAGTACAGGTTTGACAGGCATGATGTGATCCGGGGCCACATTTCAGCTGGGGACGGTAATTCGCTGACCCATTCCATCGCCAAAATCCTGTCCGAGGCTGACGCACCCTATGCGGCGACAGCGCTCGCCGCAGCGTGGTTGTGGACACGACACGCGGGATTCCGTCTTTCAACCGTGTACCTCACAAGCCACCCGTCGGCGGGGCTAAAGAAGGCTCTCGGATTCCGGGAAGAACCCAGAGGAGCGAACACCTGGTTGGTGGTAACCAACGATGAAGGCGTCCTCGATGGAGCGGAGTTCATCGACGGCATACGCTGTGTCCATCCGGTACAGGCATATCTCGACTTGAAGGACCATCCCGAAAGGGCGCCGGAGGCCGCCGTAGAGATCCGGCGGAAACTCTTGCGAGGCTACGATGAACTCTAAGCCATCGAGCCGTGACGGGTATGACGTCGAGCAGTTGGACCGTGTCCGCCAGACATGCATCCATATGGCAACCAAGCTGGGTGACCTTCTTGACGAAATCGTTGTGATCGGCGGACTGGTTCCCTATCTCCTCATCGACCAAGAGAACCTGCCGTCAGGCTTGGAACCCCATGCAGGCACCATGGACCTGGATATGGGCCTAGTCTTGGCCATCTTGAATCGGGAGCGCTATCGAGAACTGGGCATCAGATTGAGAGACGCGGGATTCCAACCGGATGTCAATGACCAGGGAAACAGGAAATTCCAGTCCTGGACTACCGGCGGGGCCCATCCTGTAGAGGTGGACTTCCTGATTCCTCACACCGATGAAATGGATAAGGGAAATAGGATCCTCCACATCGAATGCGACTTGGCCGCCATTGTCACGCCAGGTCTCGAATTGGCCTTCCAAGACCGGTGCCGGAAAGAGCTGTCCGGCACTACTCCTTCAGGTGCATGGGCCACCCGAAACATTCCAGTATGCGGTCCGGGCGCCTTCACCGTCCTCAAGGCCCTTGCCTTTCACAACAGAACAGCGAACAAAGACGCTTACGACCTCTTCTACGTATGGAGTGGGATTGGCATCCCCAAGGTTGCAGAGCATCTGGCTGTCCTCCTGCCCAACCCCTACATCGACGATGCACTGTCCGTTATCGAAACGGACTTCTGTAACCACGACGGGCTTGGCCCAATAACGACGGCGCGGTTCATCACCCAGGGACTTGACGATGACGTTCAAGCGGATGTCGTCGGCCTCGCTCAAGAGCTTCTCCGTTCCATGGGGCAACTGTGACACCCCCACTCTCGACGCACAGCGCTTTGAGGCGATGGTGGGAGTGAAGGTTCGGGAGAACCTGCTCACGGACTCCAGCATCCGGGAGTCGGTCAGGCTGGTGGGCGAGGAGATGGGCGGCATCGCCCGCGAGCAGCGCCGGAAGCTGGAGACCATAAAGGCGGAGCTTGGGGGCGTGAAGCGCAGGCTGGAACGGTCCCATGACTTGGCGGAGACCGCCGACCTGGACATCCTGTCCCCCAAGGCCAAGCCCCTCCTGCAGGCGGCGCGTCGGCATCGGGCAAAAATACGCCCTATTATTGATTTCGACCACTGGCTCCTGAGTCCGCCACCCTGTACGGGACCCTCCGACCTGCCCTTCCTGAATCTGTGCCTGGAGTAAGGCCTGGGCGGCACCAAAACACACCTGCCGCGACGGCAGACTGAGGCCATGGTGGGAGCCGTCACCCCGCCATGGGCACGGCATCGGACCCTCGTTTGTGATCCAACCCTCCGGTTTCCGAACCGAATGGGGCGAGCCGACAGCACCGTAACAGGGTCGTGTCCCTGAACGGTCTCGCCGATCCCGCCTTGGAGGTGGTATGGCAGCTCCGGCTGGTACAGGTTCCGTGGTCCCGCCAACGGCCGTTGGCGGGCCTCGAACTGTGACGCGCCACCACGTGTCGGGCCAATCGGCCGCTACCGTTCCTAAACCCGTCCCGCATTCACCGTCCTACCATACGCCCCCGACACTTTTTTGGTACGTACGGGATTGCAAATCGTGCGGGCCGCTACTCGCCGCGTTTGAAGGCGGGCCCAGTAACCTTCCAGGGATCAAAGTCGGCTTTCCCGGCACAGATTGCGAACAAGTGCGTCACATCGTGGCGTACGTTTTCCAGAAGCTGATCCACGTCCAGATCCAATTCCGGAGTCTCGTACGCGGTGCCGCCGCCGAAGGCCGACAGCACTTCCAGATCGGATTGCAGTGTGAGCCCCGCAACACATGTGCGTGCAGAACCAAGCAGATCCTCGAACTTGTGCTCGTGCGGATATCGTCTGCCGTGTGCGGCAATCACGGCCTTGAGCGCATGTTCGAGTGCGCGTTGCGCCTGTTCGCCGATGGCTTTGTCCCACTCCAGGGAATCCTCATACGAGTCAACCCCCAGGCGGTACACGTTCATCAAGGTTGTGAGGTGGCTGCGGGCGTGCCAGGCCCGTTCCATTGATTCCCGCCTTCGGTGTTCCGGCAGATTGGGTTCCCCGGGTTCGGACGGTGGTCGATAGAACTCTCCCATCGGCGTAATCCCTTCCCTGGCCGCATGGGCGGCCACATGGTTGATGCCGTGCTGCATGAAGTCGAAGTGGTCGGCCGCCAGCGGCGTGATGTCGACGCTGACGGAGTGGCCGTACTCGTCGACCGTCGCATCCCGCGCGGCCTGCACGCAGGGCAGGAAGACATCGCTTCGGGTCTTGGTGGTTTCGTACACCACAACCAGATCGAGGTCGGATTCAGGCCGGAAATCGCCACGGGCGCGTGAACCGAACAGGATCACCTGTTCGACACCCTCGACCTGTTCGACGACCTGTGCCACACGGCAGGCGTGCGCGTCGTGGGCATTCGTCTGTGCAGCAACCTGGTTCATGGGTCGATTATAGAGGGCTTTCCGTACCGTTAAGTTTCGTTGCATTATTAGGCCCTGCCTACAACGATCGAACCACCGTCAAATCCCAACAATCCGGCCGCGATTGGCTTGGCGTCGTCCACGGAGGCGACGATTTGTGCGGACGGAATCCGTTCCAACACATTCAAGGCCTCCAACGTAGCGGCTGCATCGCCGTCCAACCCCGTCACGATGCAGTCCGTGTCTTCATCCAGCGCGGTGTCGATCAGTTGTTCGATGACCAAGGCCGCACTGTCGTCCACATAGTGGGTATCGGTGAAGTCAAGGATTACGACTTCGTGTTCCTGAACATCCAGGCTGATGACTTTGATAAGCCTGGTTGCGGACGCCACCGTGAAAGTGCCGTTGAGCCGGACCAATCCGACATGGGCCGAGAAGGGATCATCATCCACATCGGTCCCCGTGATGCCAAAGAAGGTTTGGTTGAGCAGCGGAACCGACACCACGCTGTCGAGTTCCAGCCGTTCAAACTGAAGGGCACTCGCGAAACCGGCCGCAATCAGGCCGAACGCCACCGCGGTTACCAGATCCACAAATACCGTCAATCCGAGTGTCACCACCATCACGATCAGATGTTCCCGCCGCACCTTGTGCAGCCGCTTCATGAAGCGCCAGTCGACGATGTCCCAACCGACCTTGAGCAGGATTCCGGCCAGGGCGGCATGGGGAATCACCGATACATACTTGCCGAGCCCCATGACCAATGCCAGCAGCAGACCTGACCGCAACATGCCGGACAGACCGGAGCTTCCGCCCGCACGCAGGTTCACGACCGTGCCGGGGGTCGAACCAGCCCCGGGAACACCACCAATGAGGCCGGCCGCGAAATTGCCGATGCCCTGTCCGATCAGTTCCCGATTGGGGTTGTGTTGGGTGCGGGTCATCGCGTCGGCCACCAGTGAGGTGAGCAGGCTGTCGATGGATCCCAGCAGGGCCAATGTAATCGCCGGCGCAATGGATCCGATGAGAAGGTCGGGCGACAACACTGGCCATTGGATTTGGGGCAGACCGGTCGGTACTTCCCCAATCACCGGGGTGCCCCGCAGCCAAACGATCGCCAACAGCGTGCCCACCGCCAACGCGGCCAAGGGCGGGGGCACGTACTTCCGCGCCCGTTCCGGCAACGCCACGGCCACCACCAGGGACGCGGCACCGATGGCCAGGGACTTGGGGTCGAAGTTGCGAATGGCCTCGGGCCACACGCGGATGGCTCCGACCGGTCCGCCCTCGGCCACGGCCCAGCCCAGGAATGGCAATGTCTGAACCACCATGATGATGATCCCGACGCCGGACATGAAGCCTGAGACCACCGAATAGGGTGTGAAGGACACAAAGCGTCCAATCCTGAACACCCCGAGCAGGATCTGAATGGCTCCTGCCATGAGGATGATGATGATGGCCTGGGTGAGGTTTTCGGCGTGCATGACCATGATGGCAGCCATCAATACGGTCATGGAACCGGTTGGTCCCGAAATTTGGGATCGGGTTCCACCGAACATGGACGCGAAGAACCCGACGGCAATGGCGCCGTACAGTCCGGCCAAGGCACCCAAGCCCGATGCAACACCGAAGGCCAGGGCAATGGGCAAGCCAACGACGGTCGAGGTCAAACCGCCAAAGAAGTCTCCCTTCAGGTTCTTCAGATCGAAGTTCAGGACGCTCATGTCAGTCTGGGTGCCCTGGGCATGTGGTGGCCTGCCAGCGGACACATCGTTGCAGGCCTGGAAGGGAGCGGCGCTACTTGCGGCAAGCGCAAACCGGCCCCTTTCCAACGCGGGACCGGGGCGTTGCGCGGTTGTCGGCCACAACCGCGATAGGGCTCAGGCCATCGCTGCTTCACCCTAACCCGCATGTACATCGGACTCCTGAACCTCAAAACCAAGCAGCCCGGCCGCGATCGGCCTGGCGTCTTCCACGGCGGCAACAATCTGTGCGGACGGAACCCGTTGCAGGACATTCAAGGCGGCCAACGTTGCAGCCGCATCGCCGTCCAACCCCGTCACGATGCAGTCCGTGTCGTCATCCATCGCCGTGTCAATCAATTGTTCGATGACCAGGGCCGCACTGTCGTCCACGTAGTTGGTATCGGTGAAGTCGAGGATTACGACTTCGTGCTCCTGAACGTCCTGGCTGATGACGTTAATCAGCTTGGCCGAGGACGCAACGGTGAAGCTGCCGTTGAGTTGCACCATCCCGACATGCGCCGCGAAGGGATCCGCGTCCACCCGGGTCCCGGTGGTTCCGAAAAAGGTTTGATCGAGCAGCGGCACCGACACCACACTATCGAGCTCCAACCTTTCGAACTGGCGGGAACTGGCCATGCCCGCCGCAATCAGACCGATGGCCACCGCCGTCACCAGGTCCACGAAGACAGTCAGGCCGAGCGTTAGCACCATGACGACAAGATGTTCCGGCCGTACCTTGTGCAGGCGCTTCATGAAACGCCAGTCAACGATGTCCCAGCCAACCTTGAGCAGGATTCCCGCCAGGGCCGCATGAGGAATGACGGACACGTACTTGCCGAGCCCCATGACCAATGCCAGGAGGAGGCCGGACCGAATCATTCCCGACAACCCGGTGCGCCCTCCGGCGCGCAGGTTGACCACCGTTCCGACCGTTGAACCGGCCCCGGGCACGCCGCCGATGAGGCCGGACATCAGGTTGCCGATGCCCTGTCCGATCAGTTCCCGATCCGGGTTGTGGCGCGTGCGGGTCATGGCGTCGGCCACCAGCGAGGTGAGCAGGCTGTCGATGGATCCCAGCAGCGCCATTGTGATCGCCGGCGAAATGGACTTGGCAAGCATGTCAAGCGCTCCCACAGGCCACTGGATTTGGGGCAGGCCGGTCGGAACGTCCCCAATGACCGGCGTGCCGCGCAACCAGACCATCGCCAGCAATGTGCCCACTGCCAGCGCGGCCAGGGGCGGCGGCACATACTTCCGGGCCCTGTCCGGCAGGGCCACCGCCACCACCAGCGATGCGGCCCCGATGGCCAGGGCCTTGGGATCGAAATCCCGGAGCACCGCGGGCCAGGTGCGAATGGCGCCGATCGGGCCGCCCTCGGCCACGGCCCAACCCAGAAAAGGCAAGGTCTGCACCGTCATGATGATGATGCCGACCCCGGACATGAAGCCGGAGATTACCGAATACGGAGTGAAGGACACAAAGCGCCCGATCTTGAAGATGCCGAGCAGGATCTGAATCACACCTGCCAGTACGACGATGGCAAAGGCCTGTGCCAGGTTCTCGGCATGCGTGGCCACGACGGCCGACATGACGATGGCCATGGGGCCGGTCGGACCCGAGATTTGAGACCGCGTACCCCCGAAGAACGCCGCGAAGAATCCGACTGCGATGGCACCGTACAGGCCGGCCAAGGCACCCAAACCCGATGCGACACCGAAAGCCAAGGCGATCGGCAATCCAACGACCGTGGAAGTCAAGCCGCCGAAGATGTCGCCTCTCAGGTTCTTGAAATCGAAGTTTAGGAAGTTCACGTCGTTCCGGGTTCCCTGGCAAGACAACTGTCTTCCGCAGGATGCATCGTTGAAGGTCTGAAAGGAACTGGCGCTTCTTGCGGCAAGTGCAGACTGGCTCCATGCGCCGACCAAGCCGCGGGTGGTGGATGAACACGACCGGAGAACCATTCGGGCTTCGGCCCCGACAACACACCTGTGTTTTGGATCGTAATACACAGGCAGACGCGCCGGATTTCGCATGTCGAACTAGCCCGAGCACTTGCAAAATCACCGATCAGCCGAGTTGTAGAGCCGGACACTACGCACCGTGTCTGTTCCAGACTGGCCACAGCCCGATCGGCAGGTCCGAGATCGAATACTGCCTACCTGCCTACCACCGTATTTGATACAGCATTCGCAGGGAGTCCATCTCGATTGAAGCAGTCCCGGGAGCGTCGTGCCGCTGTAGGCCATGATCCAAGCGAAACCCCCATTGCAGATCGTCCAGCCTATCGATGGGCCGCTCCGCCGTTAGACCAAGGCGGGGATGTGCCAAAGATGCCGGTCGAGGTCCAGATACCCCGCGTAGACCACCATCCAGCAACTGATCGCCGTTCGTATGGCAGTTGTACTCCGTACAGAACCGATGACTTCCATGGTCAAGATGGCAACCTGTCTCCAGACCGACCTGAATATCGCGAAGAACACTCGGCAGCCAAGCGGGGTCGGGTTGGGCTGATGCGCTCGAAATCGGACGCGTCAGGATGATGCTGGGTACCGCCTCCGAATTGGGTGAGAGCCGGGCATCGGCCCACAAGGTCAGGACCTGAGCAACTTCGGAGTCCGAAGCCGACACTTGCCAACCATGCATGGTTATTGGGGATGCTGCGATCCGAGCCGGGGCAGGGTGATACGATCCGAACAGGGCAACGGCATGGGGTTGTCCAGTCTTCCAGGAGGCAGTGTGACTACCAAAGCGGAAGTGTTCGCTGTTGAAATCAGACAGATGCTTGACGAACGCTTCGGGGACGAATTCAAGTTCGGTCCGATTGTGGTTTGGACCGATCAGGATGACGACATCTCCTTCCTCCGAACTTACATTGTGTTCGAAGGCGACGTGCATAAACTTGATCCCGCAAAGATATTGCCTATGGAGAGGCATCTCTGGACCCGGGCCGCCGAGTTGGGATACCCGGGGGTTCCCCTCCATTCGTACGTTTTGAAGTCGGAGTGGCCGGATCTGTTGCGCTCTCTCCAAAAGGCTTGGGAGTAATGTCTCCGAACAGACTGTTGCGGCTTGCCCAGCGTTTGGCAGAAGGTGCACATGGCACAAGGCCAGGCCGACCCGATCCGGTTGAATTACAACGGGCTGTCAGTACGATCTACTACGCGTTGTTCCACGCTTTGGCACGGTGCGTGGCCGATACCCTGACAGCAAAATCGAGGACCGCACGAAGCCAGCCAGCCTGGGTTCAAGCCTACCGTGCAATAAGTCACGGGAATGTCAAGAATCAGTGCATGAAACAAAGTCACATCAAGCTTTTCCCATCCGAGATCCAGGACTTTGCGAGGCTCTTCGTCGATATGCAATACCACCGCGAAGCAGCAGACTATGATCCGACCGCGTCTTTTTCCAGAGCCCAAGTGATCCTGTGGGTGGAACGGGCAGAATATGCACTCACAGCCTTCAATCAAGTTGTCAACAAGGATCGGCAGGCGTTTGCGGTTTATGTCGCGTTGCCGTTTCGCGGCGGCAAGCCCACCAGGGTTCGAAGTTAGAACCCGGGAGCCCCGGTTGGTTCTCCTCCAACCACGCTGAGGTCCCCAACCGCGACTTTGCACTGCCCCGGATCCACTTGCCACATGAACCCATGAACCGGGGCTCAAGTCGATTGGGCCCGACAGATCTTGTCTCGCACAAGGTAACGGACACTTGGGAGGCAGACGGCGTGCCCGTTAGGACGGACACGAGCACCTTCGATCACACCCCTTCCCTGCCCTATTCAGTGCTGCCAGGTTCGGGAATCCGGAACCTCAAGCCACATACCGTCCCGAGCTATCGACTCCTGACTGATCAGGCCGGGCAACGTCATGTCCATGGCTGTGTGAATGTCAATGCGGCATTGTCGTTCCCCGCGGACGACCGCGATGAAATCCTCCAGCACGAAGTGGTCTCCCCCACCGTGTCCGGACTTCACGGCTTCCGAAGATGCCTGACGCCACACATCGGGCAGGAATCTCCCTTCAAGTTCTCTCAAGTCCATCCACTCCCTGTTTCCATCATCCAATGCCGACAGCCAAACTCGGTTGACCTCCGAATCCACACGCGCTGATTCGTATGCGCCTTCCGTCCCCTGAAGCTGGAAGTTGTGCATGGCGTGAGGCCGGGTCGACACCATGTCCACGCGAATCTTGATCAGGGCCCCCCGCCTGGTTTTGGCCAGCATGACGCATGTGTCCTGGTTTTCGTAGAGATCACCCCTCGGATCCCGGTAATGGTGGCCGCTCCCCCGGCAACACACGCTCACCACCTGGTCGCCGGGCATCCACCGCAGAATGGGTCCCAGACTGTGGGTGCCGTAGGTAATGCCGTCAACTCCAGTCTGCCAACGACGTCGCCACTTCGTGATTTCGTTGAGGTCTTTCAGATCATGCAGGTACTCGCCCTCCGCGTAGTAGACCGTCCCGAACAGGTCCTGTGCGACCAATGCCTCGATTAGCATGTTGGCTTTGGTGTAGCAGTAGTTCTCGGAAAGCATATAGGTGGCCGAGGACCTTTCCTGGGCCCCCACCAATTCCCGGCACTCTTCTACGGAGACGGCAGCCACCACTTCGCTGAGCACATGGATGTTGCGGTCCAAGGCCTGCACTGCCTGGGACGCGTGCAGTTGCATGGGTGTGCCCAGAATCACGGCGTCCAGCTCCGCTTCACTCAGCATCCGGTCATAGTCCATATAGGGCTCGGCACCAATGGAGGCCGCCGCTGGGACCAGTCTCCTTTCATCGATGTCGCACACCGCCTGAACCCGGGCATGGGGATGTCCCTCTACCGCGGCCGCCAAGTTGCCGCCTCTGCCCAGGAAGCCGGCTATGCCGACCTTGATTGTGTCTCTCATGACCCAGTCCGCTCCTTCCAGTAAGGGCTCGAACAGCAACAGTGACCTGCAAAAGCAGCCATCATCAATCATGCAGCCTGTGGCAAACAGCCCGTTGTCGGCATACTTTGGATGGTCTGCAGAGAACTGTCGCAACGGAGGCAAGGCGCGGATTCGGCGACACTTGCAATCTCGATTGCGATACGGAGCAGTAATGCAAGCAATGCAGATGTTTCTGGACGGGTCAGGCACAGGTGTTGTGCACTTTCGGCATCGGTCCAGGTTGCCGAGACTGGCATGCAGGCAATCACGAGATCGATCCTCCAGCCGAGGCGATCAACCCGAGGATGCCGTTGTGCGTTGTTCCATGCAAACACGTGACAATTCGGGATCACCAGCGGGTCAACACATCGGCAGCGGAGTGGGGATCGTATTCGTCAGAATACGCGCATCCATCCCACTCCGTAGTCAGCCTTGGAGCACTGTGTTAACGGGCTGATCCCGGAACGTCAGCAATTCTTGGGACTGTGAGCCCGGGGTGACCGGGACGGTGGGGATTAGTCGGTGTCCGTGGGTACGCGGAGGTGGTCTCGCCAGCGGTCGGGCTCCACCGCGATTGCCAGCACGCGCGCTTCGACATCCGTCGGCAAGCCGTTGGCTGCCCAGTGCTGTGCCACCCGCGCCACCGCCCCGGGATACGCGGCTTCCGGCAAAGCCCGTTCCAACAACTGCAACAGGGCCTCAACGCGGCCCTCGGCGCGGCTTGTGAGCAAGGCAGCCGCCTGATCGATCGCGCGGTCGCGCCAGCGTCCCGTGGCCGACTCGTGCCACTGAAAGGACACCCGCGCCTCCGGCTCCGGCCGCAACAGGCGCAAAGATGTTCCACAGACTTCGCTGTGCACGGGCTCCAAGACCTCGGCCGCCCCGTCGGTACCGGACGGAAACGAAGCCGGGTTCTGCCCGCCGTCTGCCTGCAGGTAGTCTCCATTCCGTAGACGGTACAGTGTCAGCCGCGCCGGCCGGGCAGGCAAGTCTCCACCATCCGGCCGGCCGGGCTCCAGAATCAGGTATTCGCGCACGCCGAGAGCCCTGTACAGTTCCCGCTTGCCGCCTCGATCTCGGGCCGCGGTGCTCGGCGAGGCGATTTCAACGATCAGTTCCGGTACCGGATGGTCGGTATCCACGCGCAACACACGGGACTTAGGCAACTGCCCGTCGTCCCAACCTTCCGGCAACACCGCCAAATCCGGCTGTACCTTGGTCTGCACAGCACCGCCCTCCGTGCGCAGCCCCGCCGCCCGCCCCAGTGCCTTGGGGTAGTGGTAGTTCGGTTCGTCGAGGATGCGGCCGGGCTCCAAGACATCACCCAAGATATCCTTCCCGGCCTCGATTAGGGCCCGGTGCTCGGAAGGAGGCGGCATCAGAAACCCCTCCTCGTCGAACACACACCAGTGAAGATGGTTTCCGTCCCAACAGTAGTCGGGATCCGTGGTCCACTCATCTTCATATTCGTGGCCCTCGTCGTAGACGTAGTCGGGATCGTAGTGGGGCAGAGTCGCCAAGTGTGTCCGCCATGCCGCGGGGTGTTGGATGCGGTCGATCGCGCGCCGGCGACGCGCGCCCTGTGCTGCGTCCGGCGTGGTGTCGCCGCGCGTCGGCGGCACGCGCCAATCCCGATGGGTCCAGCGCGGCATCGAAGCCGGATCGGGAACCCGGTCCCTGTCGGAAGAGGGTGCTCGTTCCCGTACAACCATGTCGGGGGTCATGACGTGCGTGCTCCTAATATGAGGTGCCCGGTAGGGACCATTATCAACGAAACTGCAACCGTACCGTAGGCATTGGAGCCGGGCACCGGTGCGAATCTCCGTTCACCGTGCTGAACAGCCGACGCCGCTTCCGGGCAGAAGGTGGCAGGGACTACGCGAACGCGGTTCGCCCCCGATGTGCCGATTTCCCAGTACAATCCATGCGGATTGATGAAACTGCGTTGGGTCAAGGGCATCCGTTGCAACACTCGGTAGACATCAAGACGCTGGGCAGGTCCGCGGTGCTCGGTGCGGCCTCCAATGTCCTGGCCCTGGCTTCCGTGATTGGAATCCTCTACCTTGGTTTTGCCGTCGTGGGAGTGTTCTACGGCTTGGCCAACACATTGGCACGAGCCGGATCCGAACTCGGAGCCCTGACGGACAAGACCACCAGTGAACTGGTCCTGGAAAGCCTGGGCGGAACATTCAGCAACGCGGTCAACGGTTTGGTTGCGGCTTGGCCGGCGTTCATCGTCTTCGCCGTCCTGGGCATTGTCGCCGCCACCGGCTGGTTCCTGAGCGGCTCACTCACGGAAACCCGGCGCTGGTTCGTCAGTTTCGGCGTCATGGCAGGCGTCATCGGTGCGACCGCAACCGTCTGGATGATGCTTCAGCGCAACCAGATACAGATTTGGATCGCCGAGTCTCCGGAGCTATTCCGTTGGCGAGAAGTGCTCATGCGCTCCATCGGCACCGACATCTCCGTGATGCTGGTGTTCAGCTTGCTCGTGGCCGCCCCAATCTGGATGGCTTGGCGCTGGTGGTTTGAGCGGCTGGTGCAACGGCGCACGCGCCACCCGGCACCGAACACGCCACTGCCTTCGGCACTGCCAAACTTGAACCAACCAAGGTGGGCAACGGGAACACCGTTCGGCAGGCAGCCGCATCCGGCTGGAACCGGTGCCGCGGATCCCTATCGGTCGCTCCTACTGTCCCGGCCATTCCTGCTTGGAGCCTCGGTTTTGTTTTTGTTGCTGTCCGCTGCGGTGCTGTTGTTGAACTCGCAGTACAAGCAGTCAACCCTGCGCCTTGAGCACGGTGCCTTTGTCCTGACGCGGGTCGATCCCGTCAGCAGCGATACGCTGTTTCTCGACCCCGATGCCAGGAAAATTAGGATCGTCAATGTCAACGGCGAAGGCAACGTGACCGTCCGGCTGACATCGGCGGAATCGAATACTGCGGCCTTGGAGCCCGTGATGGACTGGTCGTTCACCCGGCGCAACGACCAGGAGTACTTTTACAAGGAATTTCCATTGACCGGCTTGACTCCGGGTGCCTACAGGTTGGAGTTCGAACAGATCAAGGGCTGGGGATGGTACGAGTGGACACTGAGCCAAGGCACCACGCAGGACAGCACGATTCTGTCACTGGCGATGGGAATTGTGTTGGCCAGTGCCTTGGTAACAGCTGGACTATTACTCATTAGCGGCATCCTGGCAGTACACCGCCGTTTCTGATGCGACCGCGAGCTGTACCTCAAGGCTTGTCAGCCCTGTAGACCAGGGCTGCCCGCGTGGGCCCGGCCGTCCACCTTGCGCTGATCCAGCATCAAGCCGCGCACCGCTCATCCAAACGCTGCCCCGGCATCGGGTCGACACCGTCCGCGGACCGAGACCAGTGACTGCACCCTGGAAACTCAGCCGGAAACCCCTGTATGGGCAGAGGGCCAGCGGCAGCGTGGACGACCTGAGCCAAGTCAATATGCAGGGCAGCAGGGGATGGCGGCGCCTAGCCCGGCGACGACCTCTTCCTTGTCGGGACGCCAGACGCTGCGTATGTTCAGCGGCCCAGATCCCCCAGTACGACGTGGGCTGCGTTGTGTCCTGGCGCACCCGTAACCTCGCCGCCGGGATGAGTCCCGGCGCCGCATAGGTATAAGCCCTCGACCGGTGTCCGGTAGTCGGACCACCCAGGCAGCGGACGTCGTGACATCATCTGCTGAGGGATCATGTCAAGATGCCTTATGTTTCCGTCCGTAAGGCCGACGCGCTCCTCAATGTCCTCCGGAGTCAGCAGGACCCAGTCGATGATCGCGTCCCTGAAATTCGGGGCATACGTGCACACCTCGTCGATGAGGCGCTCCCCGAACGGCTGGCGCATCTCCTGCCACGAGCCATCCCGCACGTGGGACGGCACGAAGTAGACCCACAGCGACAGCACGTGGCAGCCCTCCGGGGAGACCGTCTTGTCGTACACAGTGGGGATTTGGAGGTGGATGATGGGCGTGTCGGGCACCCGACCGTTCTTGGCCTCGTGCCAGCTGTTCTCACACTGGTCAATCGTGGGGCAAAGAGTAATCATCGCCAAGTGCTCCGGGTTGTACCCGGAGCCAAGGTGGCCGGAAAGGTCGGGCAGTTCTTTCAGGGCGCACAGAAACTTGGCGGAAGCCGCCCGCGTCTTAAGCCCTCTCACCTCATTGATGAACTCCTCATTAACGTCCGTCTCACCCAAGAGCTTGAGGAAGGTCCGCTTCGGGTCGGCGTTCGACAGGACAACGTCGGCCTCAATTACCTCACCGTCTTCGAGCTCGACGCCTGTGGCCCTGCCGCCGTTCGTCAGAATGCGCCTCACTGCCGCGCCCGTCCTGATTGACACGCCCGACGCCTCTGCGGAGCGGGCCAGCGACTGGGTGATGGAACCCATGCCGCCGCGTACGATTCCGTAATTCTCAGTGTCTGGCCGGAAGGCGCTGAAACGATAGAGTGCGGTGATGTAAGCGCTGCCGGGGGCGCTTATGTCTCCCATGTCGACCGCCCCGGTGGTTACCGATGTCTTGATTTCGTCCGACACGAAGTAACGGTCAATCAGGTCCCTTAGCGGGACGGTCAGTAGAGTCTCCAGGAGCTCTTCCTCACCCTCCTGACGGAACCTCTCGGTGAGCTGGGCGAGCGAAGGAGGAGGGCCGAGGTAGTAGTCGCTGAGTATCCGAACGGCACGGTGCCAAAAGCCGGCCCATTCGGGCCAGGCATCGGCATCCTCCGGCGACAGCGCCCGGATTTCCTCGGCGGTTTTTTCGTCGTCGTGCCAGAGAGTCATTACTTTCCCGTTCGGGAAGGGGTGGACACGCGACGGGTCAATAGGATAGACGTGAAAGCCGTACTTGCGCATCTCCAAGTCGTCGATCACCTTCTTTTGGAGGATGTGGCAGATGTAGGAACAAGTGGAGATCTTGTAGCCCGGAAACCACTCCTCAGTCACCACGGCGCCACCAACGATGTCCCTACGCTCCAATACCTGGACGTTTAGCCCAGCCCTTCCCAGGTAACCTGCAGCGACCAGGCCGTTGTGCCCCCCGCCAACGATTACAACCCTCGCCTGATTGCCCATGACAGTCTCCTGTAGTCTGTGTTTCGGAAATCCTAGCAAACTCAGGAGCATGCCTGGAAGTCCCATCATGCACCCAGTTTTGTAGGGTTCGAAAGTGGGAGACCGTGGAGGCTCCGGAAATCGGACAAATCCACCTTTCGGAATAGACAGGGAACTGCGTTCCGGTCTGTGCTCCCAAACAGCCCAACGGGCCCCCTCATCGTGGACTTCATCCTGGTGCCTGCCCATCCCGAACGCCAACGGGTCCTGCCCGATTCGCCTGCCGCCGCTGCGGTGCCTGTACCAAGTGCCGCAACGGTACCTATCGGCGGCACCTGGTCGTCCTCGGCCGACTAGCGGGCCCGGCTGTACGTGTGGTGCGTCAGCTACCGGGGGTTGTCGGCGGTGCTCGCGGCCCTGGAACGACTCTCGCCGGAGTTCGACCGCATGTATGCCCGGGTGGACCGGACCTCAGTGCCGCCGGAGCGGCTGCCGAGGCGTCGCGGTTGATAGCCCTGTACTCGGTGCGCAGCGAGCGCGCCTGCTGCGAGGAACTCGCATACAACCTGCCCTGTCGCCGGTTCCTGGACATGGACCTGATGGAGCGCAGCTTCGATGCCGCCGTCTTCACCCAGAACCGACAGCGGTGGCTGGCGCACGACGCGGGCCGGGCCCTGTTCGACGAGATGGTGTGGGCAGCCGACGGGGAAGGGCTGCTGTCGGACGAGCACGTCAGCGTGGACGGGACCCTGATCGAGGCCGCGGCCAGTCGCAAGAGCTTCCGGTCCAAGGAGGAACCGCCACCGCCGTCGGATGACGATCCGGGCAACCTGTCCGTGGACTTCCGGAGGAAGTGCCGCCGCAACGAGACGCATGCCGGCACCCACGGACTCCGAGGCGCGCCTGCTGCGCAAGGGGCAGGACCAGGAGGTCCGGCCAGCCTTCCCGGGCCCTGCCCTGAGGGAGAACTACCACGGTCTGCTGATGGACTTCACGGTCAGTCATGCCACCGGCACAGCCAAGCGGGATGCGGTACCGGATCTCCTGGACGGGCTCTGGGTACAGGGTTACCGCCCGCGCATGCTTGGGGCCGACCGCGGCTACGACACCAAGGACTGTGTGCGGGCAACGGGGACCCTGCCTGTGGCCCGGAAGAAGCAGCACTCGGCCATCGACAGTCGCATGACGCGCCATGCCGGCTATGCGGTGAACCTGCGCCTCCGCAAGCGAGTGGAGGAGGTCTTCGGCTGGATGAAGACGGTGGGCAGTTGCCGGCACACCCGCTACCGGGGCGAGGACCGTACCGGCCTAACCGGCTACCTGGTGGCGACCGCCTACCACCTGGTCCGCATGGCCAAGTTCCTACCCGAGCCGGAGACCGTGACCGGGCCGCCCGGGTGGGCCACCGAGGGCTCTGCGCACCCGCCAAGGATGCCACGGGGCCTGCGGGGCCCACGAAACCCGCGCGGGGCACCGCACCGGCAGTTCCAGGGCCCCGCAGAACCACCTAAACTTCGATTCCGCACACCTTTGGGGTTGCTGATGGCATCCAAAACCTATTCTTCAGCAGCCTGCTAGAGACCGGTTCCGTGTAGCCGGCACACAACGATCCTGACTCAGCCCAGTCTACAGGTCATCCGGGTTCATGGCATCCGGCCCGAACAGCACCGGATAATCCCGACTCTCGGTGGATACGGTAGCGGTCTCCATGTAGCAAACGCTGAAGGCCCGGCGGGCAATGTCGGTGCTGTTGACTCCCGAACGGTGCGGCAGGTGGTTGTGGAGGAGCAGGACCTCCCCCGCCTCCAAGGTCAAGGGTTCGGTCTCAAATGCCTCCGTCAGATCCTCCACCTGTGCTTCGGTCAGAAAGCCGGACCCGTCGGACGGATTGATCAGTTCGTTGTGCCGTCCGGGTGTAACCCACATGCAGCCGTTCTCCACCGTGGCCGGATCCAGCGCCGTCCAGATCGTGATCAGTGGATCGCGGTCCAGCGATGTCCACCGATCCTGGTGCCAGGCCAAGTCGGTGCCTTCATGGGCGGGTTTGTTCATGAACATCGCGCGGTAGGAGGACACCGGCGTGCCCAGGCCATAGGCCCGTTCACAGATGTGTTTGAACAGGGGTCGTTGCATGTACCGCAAGAACAGCACATCAAACTCGAGATCCTGGATTTTGCGGTAGGAAAGTGTGGCCAGCTTGTGTCCCTTGGACTGGGGTCCCGGCTGATCGGACACACCAGGCACCGAGTCCAGCTGCATCAACATGCGGTCGTACGGCACATCGGCGGTGCCCATCATGATCTCGTCGATCCGCCGTTGCATCGCTGCGAGATCCTCCGGTTCCAGCACCGGTCCCAAACGCACGTACCCCTGTTCCTTGAACCTAGACCACTGTGCATCCGTAATGCCATTCCGCATCATGCGATTCTCTCCTGCCGGTGGCGCACCGGCCGGCTGTCTGAAGGGATCCCGGACGGAGTAACGGGCTTGTCCGGCCAAGGGTTGGCTATCCCTTGACCCCCGTCATGACAATGCCCTGAATGAAGTAGCGCTGGGCGATGAAGAAAATGATGATGGTCGGCATCACCGCGACCAGGGCGGCTGCCATCATGTCCTGGATGTTGGACCGCATGTAGCCCTCGAAGAGCCTGAGACCCAGGGCCACCGTGTACTTGTCGACCTGCTGGAGGTATACGAGCGGGTGCAGGAAGTCGTTCCAGGTAAACGTGAACTGGTAGATGGCGGAGACCCCCATCACCGGCAGCGACAGCGGGATGTGGATGCGCCCGTAGATTCCCAGCCAGCCGCAGCCGTCAATCTTGGCGGCATCGTCCATTTCCTGCGGGATGGTCATGAAGAACTGACGCATCAGGAACACGTGGAACGGCGGCGCGAACCAGTTGGGAACGATCAGCGGAAGCACGGTGTTGATCCAGCCCAGCTGCACAAACAGCAGGTAGGTGGGAATCAGCTTGATGTGCTCCGGCAGCATCATCGTGGACAGGACCACGATGAACAGCAGGTTGCGGAAGGGAAAGCGCAGACGGGCAAAGCCGAAGCCCACGAAGGAAGCCGAAAGGACAACTCCGGCCGAACTGAGCACCGACACGATGGCACTGTTCCCGAACCACCGTGCAAACGGAAACGGCCCCACGAACGGCGCCCGGAAGTTGACGAAGTTGATCGAGTCCGGAATCCACTGGGGCGGGAACAGGTTGACCTGGTAGGGCGGCATTACCGCCGTCCGAATCATCCAGTAGAACGGGATGGCGAAGATCACCGCGCCCCACAGCACCACGATGTAGAGCAGCACGCGCCAGAGAATCACCCCGACGTTGTAGTGGCGCTGCCGCTGTAACGGCAGAGCCACCGATTCCGTGATGGTGGCAGTGTTTTCGGCCATGGCTCAGCGCTCGTACTGGACCCAGCTGCTGCTCGACCGGATGGCGAACAACACAAACACCAGGATGGCTAGGAACAGGGCCCACGCCTGCGCCGAGGCGTAGCCGAAGCGGAACTGGCTGAATCCCGTGTTGTACAGGTGCAGCACCATGGTCAACGTGGCATTGTTGGGGCCGCCCTGGGTCATGATCAGCACCTGTGTGAACACCTGCCACGAGGCAATGATGTTCAACACCACGTTGAACAGGATGGTAGGCGTCAGCAGAGGGATCGTGATTGAGAAGAACTGACGGATCGGCCCCGCCCCGTCAATCTTGGCAGCCTCGTAGAGCGCGGTGGGAATCCCGCGCAGGCCCGCCAGGAAAATCAGCATTGCCCCACCCGCGCCCCAGAGGGCCATGATGATCACGGAGGGCATGGCCCAGTCCTGGCTGAAAACCCAGCGGGGTGCCACCAACGGGGTTTCCAGGGACAGGAAATCGCTGATCCGGAACAGAATCGGATTGAGGATGGAGTTCAGCAGGCCGATGTCCGGCTGATACAGCCACTTGAAGAGGATCGCCACGGCCGCCCCGGCCACCACGGACGGCAGGTAGTAGACGGTCCGCCAGAAACTCTGGCCCTTGATGTTCTGGTTGAGCAATACCGCAATCAGAAGCGCCAGGGTGGTGCTCAGGGGCACCATGATGAAGGCGTAATAGGCCGTGTTGAACATGGCCTTGCGGACCAGCACGTCCGTGAACACGGCCTGGAACCACTTGAATCCCACCACCTCCCAAACCTGGAGCAGGTCCGTCCGGTAGAAGCCGAACACCAGGGATGTGATCATCGGTCCCAGCGTGAAAACCAGGAAGCCGATGATCCAGGGAGATATGAAGAAAAAGCCGAAAAGGGCCTCGCGCTTTTCCGGCGTCCACTTGCGCCTCGCCGCGCGGGCACCCGCGTCGGCCGCAGGATTGAGGGTTGCCATCGACAGGGCTCGGGCCCGCCTCGTCAGTCGCCAAGTTCCGTGGGGGCGGGCCGGCATTCGGGCATGCCCGAATGCCGGCCTCGTCTACCCATTGAGATTTACGGACCTAGCCGAGTGCCGCCATGGCACCGCCCAGGTCCTCTATGGCGATTTCACCGGCATTGAACCGGTTGACAATGTCCGCATGCTGAACAATCAGGTCGACCGGAGCCTCGTTCAACAACATCACTTGATCAAACGCGGGTTTGAGGATGGTGTCCTTGCAGGTGAAGTCGTTGGCAAACATCTCCTCCGGACCGCCCAGCGACGCAGCAATGGAGGAGGTGAAGACATCAATATCGATGTCGCCAAACCGTTCGTCCCGATCAATCAAGGCCGCCTGAAACTCCGGCAGGACGCTGATGCGGGACGGCTGCTTGGTGCCCCACTTGGCGTACAGCTTGCCGTAGAACGGGCTGGTGAGCCACTTCAGCGTCTCCCAGCTTTCGTCCGGATGATCCGTCTTGTTCCAGATCATCGTGCCGTCCACCGACTGGTGGGTGGTGATTTCCGACGGTCCCATCGGCAGCGGCGCCACATCCCAGCGGAAGGTCGCGTTGCGCATGGTGGCACCCAGGCTCCAGGGCCCCATCTCCATCATGGAAATGCGTCCGCTCTCGAACAACTGGTTGACGCCCATGCCGATGTCGGAACCATAGGCGAAAATCTGGCTGTCCCAGATGATGCTGTGAATGTAGTGCAGGGCATCGACGGCCGCCGGCTCGCCCAGGCCGCAAAGCTTGTTGTCGTCCGGGTTGACCATATTGGCGCCGAAACCGCGGATCCAGTACTGGGAAAGCCAATTGGCGTTCATGCCGTAGTTCGAGGTTGCCCAGCTGATGGGCTGTCCGGGTTCGCGGGAGACAAAGTTCTCGCCAATGGCCACGTAGTCTTCGTGGTTCCAGGCACCCCACTCGTGTGGAGGCGTGTCAACCCCCATGTCCTCGAACATGTCGATGTTGTAGTACAGGGCCATGGTGCCGGTGAAGCGCGGCATCAGGTGGATGTCGCCCTGCTCGTCCACCCACGGATCGAACTGTCCTTCGTAGTAGTCGTCGAGATCGACCTCGTCGGCATCCCGGTCGATGTAGGCCTGCAGGTTCAGGGTTTCACCCTTCTGCACAAAGAAGGTGGAGCTCCAACAACAGAACTCGATCAGGTCGGGGGCATCGCCGGCCACCATCTGGGCAAGCACGCCCTCGCGCAGGTTCACGCCGCCCGGCTGGGGCAGGAACTCGACCTCGATGTCGGGATTGTTGGCCTTGAACTCGGGATAGAACTCCGACCACAACTCCTGTACGCCCTCGGCTTCCTGAAGCTCGCGGGACTGGTAACGAAGGTTTACCACCTCGGCGGTGGCACCCGTACCAACGGCGGCCTCCTCAGCGGCGGGTGCACAGGCGGCCAGAGCCAGGCCGGCTGCTCCCAGGCCGGTAAACCGGATGAACTGTCTTCGGCTAACTCTCTGCACGGGTATCCTCCATGACAATCAGTCGCGCGCCGACACCGCGCGGTGCCCGGTCGCACAGGAAATATTCGGCTGGTACACAGCACCCTCGAATTTTACACCAGCAACCTCGCCAAAACCGCCGCCGTCCCTGTCATTCCAGCGGAATGCCCTCGTCTTGGCAGATGTCCGACAGGTACTCGACCGACAGTTCAACCTCGCGGGCAAAGGCATCGGTGGCCACGCCGTCGTTGGCGCCGGCGGTACCCGGCACATCCTCCAGCTCGATGGAAATCACCCCGTCGAAGCCCACATCGTGCATCGCCACCATCACCGCCCTCCAATCGATCTTGCCCTTGCCCGGGCGCCAGTGGGCATTGGTGGTGCCATCGTTGTCCGAGAAGTGGGCGTGGAACAGGCGATCACCCAGTTCATACACCGCCTGCTCGGAGATTTCACCGGACGGAAAGAGGTGGCTGGGATCAAAGTTCATGCCCAGGGCAGGGGAACCGACGCTGTCGATCAGGCGCAGCATGGAACCCGTGTTGCGAACCCAGCGATAGGGATGGGGTTCCAAAGCCCAGCGCACGCCGTTTTCCTCGGCAATCTCGCAGCAACGGGCCGTGGTCTCGACATAGGCGTTCCAGTTGGCGTTCCAGTCCAGGCCGCGGGGCAGAGCCACACCCCACTCCTGGGCCGTGGGCTTGTCCATGATGCGCGGCATGTCCAGGTTGAATGCGTTGGGCGATACCGAATTCACCATGTCCGTGCCCAGGGCCCGGGCCGTGTCCACCATTGCCCGGAAGTGCTCGACCGCACCGTCCCGGTCCTTCTGGTCCTCCGACGCCAAGCCGCGGGGGGTGGAGACGAATTCGGACAATTCAAGGCCCAGATCGTCCAGGAGTGTCCGCAGATGCCGAATGGTGTCAAGGGTGTAGTAGCTGTCCAGCACTTCCCGCCGCCAGGCAATGAGTTCCGCGGCCTTGAGACCGCAGGCGGCAATCGTGCGCAATCCATCGTCGTACGGAGGTTGCCAGTTGAAGGTCCATACACTGCCACCAAACTTCATGGCTACTTGCTCCTTTGTGCGGTTGTCCGGGTGTTGGTCCGCTGAAGTATAAAGGGGGACAGACTTCCCGACGGCCGCCGCCACTGTTCTCTCCATACGAGGTGTCGACATGGATCACTCCGAAAACCTGCACAGGTACTTCAGCAACGCCAAACCCGCCATGCTGGAGGCCATCCGGACTCTGGTGGAGATGGAATCGCCCAGCACCGACATCGACCGGCTGGACCGGTGCGCGGACCACCTGCGTTCCGTGTTCGCACCGGTTGTCGACCAAGCCGAGATCATCCCCGTTCGCGATGGCGGCAATCACCTGCGCTGTGAACTGCAGGCCAAGCGGGAAATTCTGCCGCCGATACTGGTGCTGACGCACTTCGACACGGTCTGGCCCGTGAGAACCCTGGAACGCATGCCGTTTCGGGAGGCTCCGGACGGCAGAGCCTACGGACCTGGCATCTTCGACATGAAGAGCAGCCTGGCCATGATGGAGCACATTTTCAGGGCTTTCAGGGAACTGGACATCGACCCGGGGCGGAACGTTGTATTGCTGGCGACGGCAGATGAGGAAATCGGCAGTGCGACTTCCCGGCAACTCATCGAGGATGAGGCCCGCCAGATGGATTGTGTACTGGTTCTTGAGGCACCGTTGCCCGGCGGGGTCCTCAAAACCGCCCGCAAGGGCAGCCGGCACATCGACGTTCACATCAAGGGCATCCCCGCCCACGCCGGAATCGAAATCGAGAAGGGAGTTTCCGCCATCGAGGAGGCCGCCCATCAAATCCTGGCCATTCAGGCCATGACGGACCTGGAAACAGGATTGACAGTCAACGCCGGCGTCCACCAGGGCGGCACGCGTTCCAACGTGGTGGCACCCCATGCCGACATCCAGATTGATGTGCGTGCCTGGCGGGACGCGGATCTGCGGGATGCAGAGGACCAACTACGAAATCTGCGTCCGCGGCTGCAAGGGACATCCATCGATGTGGTCAGCGCCCGATCACGCCCTCCGCTGGAGGAAACCGCAACCAAGGACGTCTTTGCCAAGGCCCGGACCATTGCGGCGAGCCTGGACATGGAACTGGTCGCGGGCCGCACCGGCGGCGGTAGCGACGGCAACCTAACCGGAGCCCTGGGGGTGCCGACGTTGGACGGTCTGGGGGTGCCCGGAGCCGGAGCCCACGCCGACCACGAACACATCGAGACCGATCAGCTCGTTTCCCGCACCTGGCTTCTGTCGGAATTGATCCTGGGGCTTGCCGTCGGAGACTGACCGTCCCCGAAGGCCTCTCGGTGGGCATCCTGCACCGCGCTGTCCGCCAACTTCGCGTAAATCCTGGTGGTTACCGGACTGGCATGCCCCAAGGCCGTCTGGGTCACAGCCAGATCGGAGGTGGCCCGGTACATCCGCGTGCCGAAATAATGCCGCAGCGCGTGCGGAGTGACATCTTTCAAGTCCAGGCCCGCGCGCCGGGCAAGTTTGCGGAACATCCGCTGTACCGCCCCCGTGCTCAACGGAAGCACCTCCGTACCCGCCCGGCGGTCGTGCCGTGCAAACACCGGCTGGTCGCCCAACGGGCCGCGATAGGTCAATCCGGCGCTGTGGCGCTGCCGCAGATACTCTGTGGTTGACTGCCAGGCAAAGGCAGCAAAGAACACCTTCCGCGTACGGCCCCTCTTACCGGTGACCCACGCGGAACTGTCCACCTCGTCAAGTTCGCGTGTTCGGAGCGCCACCAGCTCGCCGACCCGCATGCCTGTTGACAAGAGGGTTTCCAGGATTGCCGTATTGCGAGCCGCGGCCAGACGCTCGCGCGGGTCCGCACCGGTCGACGGCAGCTGTCGGGCCACCAGCAGCAATTCGTTCAGTTCCGGATCGTCCGGCGGATGCGGGACCAGTTCGGGAGGTTTCTGGTTGCGCCGAAGCCGGCGCATTCCCTCCTGCAAACGGGCATAGTCGCTGCTGGCAATGGGCTGAAGATCCCGAACCTGCAGCCATGCGATGAAACTCATGATCGCGGACAGATAGGTCAACAGCGTGCGCCGGTTAACGCCCTGCATGTCGGTGAGCCAACTGGCCCAACCAAGCACCAAGCTCGCTTGCAGGATCTCCAGTTCCTGGACCTCCGGATCCAGATCGTTCGCCAACAGATACTCCCGAAATCGATTGAGACCCGTCCGGTAGGTGCGGCGGGTCAACGGCGAACCGGCGGCGGCATCCGTCAGGAACCACTCGATATGGGCGTGGATGGTCATACCGCGTAGTGTAGAACACCGCGCGGGGCGATTCAGGTCCGGAACCATCCTTGGGCAGGATCCCGCCGAACAGGTTGAATTCCCAAGTCCGTGCCGGGCAGTGTGAGCCGCGCAGATTGGGCAGACGGAACGGCAGCTGGATTGCGCCCTTCAGCAACCTTGCAATCCGAAGAGGGTCTTGCCAAGCTCCGCGGGGCTTGCGGGGAGGCAACGGTTCGCCCGTTCCCCGCGTCTGCCGGGCGGCTTTACCTGTCTCGACCACCATGCTTCCCCGCAAGTGACAGGTTTCGGGCATGGCCGCAGATTTCAGTCTGACGCCATCCCTCGGACTGGTGCCACCAACACACCCCGAACTGCACGCGCCCTGGAAGGATGCCAAGGCGCGGACCATGGGAATCGAAAAATCGAAAACGGACCGCTGTGATACGATTCGAGTTCCTCACCGGTTGCGCCGCGAGCATGAATCCGTCGAACTTCGCAGCATTCAAAGGATCTGGTGAATGAGCCTCAGAAATCTCTTCTCAGACCGCCGGAAGCAGGGGCAACCCTCGGATCCGGAACTTGCGTCGGATCCGGTGCTTCAGGCGAACCCTGAACCAGCAACCGCACAAAACACAGGTATGCAAGTGGAACCTTCATCCGTCAATCTGGCCTCGCACTACGGTGTGGCCATCGATTCGATGCTTCCCCAAGGGGCTGGCCGATATTGGAAAGTACGGCAGGTCCGGCACTTGTCCCCCGAGGAAAACCAAGGGCGGCACCATATCTTTGTCCAGGCCCATTTCCATCCGGACAGCACGTCCGACGAGGTCTTGTTCCTAGTCGAATGGGAAGACGGTAGTCAGGAATACAAGTTGCGCCGAAGCCGCCGCGAATCAATTGGCCACGTTGCCATGTTTACCTGGCAGGTTTGCAATGTGCAGATGCTGGGCGCACCCAGCGAAGTCGTATCAGGCCTGACGGCCAACCACCCGGACGAATTGCTGGAGGACGGTACCCGCAGCGGCAACACGCTCTTCCACCATTCCTTCCAGATCGAGTTCGAGGAAGTCATCGAGGAAACCGAAGAAAGCATCATCCACGGCCTCGTGTCCAACGGAGTTGGACTTACCTTGAGGCTGGTGTCCGACAACGAAATCCTCGGAGAGGGAACCATTCCCCGCAGTGGTTCCTATCGGTTCAAGTCAATTCCGGCCGGCGACTGCGTCCTTCAGGTAATCGATCCCGATAGTGGCGACCTGGTCGTCGAGTCGCAGATCGTTGAACTGGACGGCAGCAATGAAATCGAGTTGGACCTGGATGTCCCGGAGGCACCCGCGGCCAGTGAACCAGCTCCGGCGGCACCGGCAACCGAATCCCCGGAGAGCCCGACACCGGCCTTGGACAACAGCCTGCCACCGACCCCGGTTCCCAGTGCCGAACCGTTGACTCCCGCCGTGCCGCCCGCCCCGGTGGCGTCTTCATCAGCCGACTTGCCGGCTGTTCCGGCCGCACCGCCTGTCCAGCCCGTTGCGCCTGCCCAACCAGCAGCACCGTTGCAGGCCGCAGGCGTTCTGTCGGTCAAGACCATCGATCACTACATTCTGTTCGGGCCTAGAGAACACTTTGCAACCAAGGTGTACCTGCCGCTGTTGGTCGGCGAACTGACGGCCACCGGCGCAACGTTCGGCTTCAGTGCGGACGAAGCCGTCCATGCACGACGCGTCACCATTTTGGCCAGTCCGGACGTTGTGGGTCCGGAAGTCGACCAGAACCTGCAGCTACAGGGCACGGTGGTGCAGCGAGCCTACGGGGATCTCGCTACGATCCGGGCGGCAATCGGGTTGGCAACGTAGAGTCCCGGGATCGGAAGGTTCACACTCGGTTGACATCCTGATTCGGCTCGACCCACAGCTTGACGCCCAATGCCTCCAGTTGAACGGGCAGGTTCCCGTTCTCCGGGTCCAGTTGCATGGGTTCGGGGTACCTGAATCCTGTTGACAACCCGTTCACACTGACGATCAGATCCACTGTCCAGCGGTCCGGCCCTTGGGCCGCGTTCAACGTATCGTTGAGTTTTCGCACCGCGGCCACCTGTGCGTCCGCGGGCTTTCCCTCGTCCAGCCGTAGATGAAGGGCCACGCGGCCGGCCTCCGCCTGCATGTCTGCAGGGACGTCGGCCTGATCGTGGCGGTCCAACTCGGTCGGAGGCGCGGTGGCAGTGCTTTCGCGTGCAGTCGGCTCCGACGCCAACAGAACTTCGTCCGATTCGACGATCTCTTGCCGGGGTTCCGGCAAAGGTACGGCCGGTTTGGATGGTGTTTCGTTAACAACGACCGTCTCGGCCGGCCGCCCCGCCGGTTCGGAAGTGTCCGGCAGTTCGTCGCCCCACCCGTCGGGAGCAGGCGACGCGGGTGATCGCCGGTCAGCGGGGCGTTCCTTGGCCTGATAGTCCGTCAGATCCGAGTAGGTCCTCACCTGCTCCAGGTGAAGCGACTGTTCGTCCCGCGCCTGGTTGTAGCTGAGTTTGCCGTCGCACAGCAACTGGATGCCCTCCACGACGGTGCGGGCGAGTCGGCGCCAGGCATCCGGAAAGGCGACACATGGCAACTCGCCGTGGGCATCCTCAAGCGTGATGAATGCCATCGCATCGCCCTTCTTGGTCCTGATGGTACGCACCTCTCGGACCAGGCCAACAATTTTGATGGACCGCGCCTTTTGCCTAACCGTCGTATCTCCCACGGCCTTGGCGGTCGTTACCAGGGTGAAGTGATCCTTGAGACGGTTGTACAAATCCGTCACAGGGTGCGTGCTGCTCAACGACACACCCAGCAATTCCTTCTCGACACCCAAGTACTCAACCATCTCCGCCGGCGACGGTTCCGCCTCGGCCAGAACCACAGGCGGTGGTCTGACCGCCTCTTCATCGTCTCCAAACAGGCTGTTCTGCCCCTCCAAACCGGCGCTGTGGGCTACTTTTGACCGCGTCATCATGGCGTCCATGGCGTCCATCAGCTGTTTGCGGTTCCCCCAACGATCCAGGACCCCGGCCTGAATCAGGGTCTCGACCGAACGGCGGGAAAATGCGTGGAGGTCACACACCTCGCAGAATTCGTCCAGACTGGCGAATCCGTCCGGTGGCCTGGGAGCAACAATTTCGCTTGCCACCCCCTCGCTGGAGATCCCCTTGACGGCAGCCAGGCCGAAGCGAATGGTGGAACCCTCGGGCACCGGAAAGTCGAAATTCGACTGGACAGAGGTGGGGGAATCTGTGCCATCCCGAAGGTGCGGCCGCACCTCGATGGTGAATTCATGGCTGCTTTGGTTGATATCCGGCGCCGCCACCTGAATCCCCATCCGCTGGCAGTCGCTGATGATGCGGGTCACCTTATCCGGTTTGTTCCGCTCCACGAGCAGCATGGCCAGCATGTATTCCTGGGGATGGTTGGCCTTGAGCCACGCGGTCTGGACCGTGATCTTGGCGTAGTCGGCAGCGTGGCTCTTGTTGAAACCGTATCCGGCAAACAACTCGATGTCCTGCCAGATTTCGTCTGCGACCTTCTCACCGATGCCATTGGCAGCGCATCCCGTGATGAATCCTGCCCGGGACTCGTCGATCTTCTTGCGTTCCTTCTTGCTGATCGCAATCCGCACCAAATCGGCTTCGGCGGCCGTGTAATTCGCCAACTCCTGAATAATCCGGATAATTTGTTCCTGATAGACAATGATGCCGTAGGTTTCGGCCAGAATCGGTTCCAACTCCGGATGCTTGTACGCCACTGAAACCTCTCCGTGCATCCGACGGTTGTACAGGTCGATGTAGTCCATCGGGCCGGGCCGATAGAGTGACAGGGCCGCGATGATGTGCACGTACCGGGTCGGCCGCATGGAGCGCAGCGTGTCCTGGAACCCCTCCGATTCAACCTGGAACACCCCCGCTGTTTCACCGCTGGACAGCAGTTCAAACGCCCGTTCCGTACCTTCCCCCTCATAGGGAATGGTGTCGATGTCCCACTCCTCCCCGTGATACTCCTTGATCAGCCGGCAGGCCTCCCGCATCACCGTCAACGTGCTGAGGCCGAGGAAGTCGACCTTCAGGAGGCCTATCGATTCCAGGACCGGAAACTCGTACTGTGTCACGTACTCCGAGATGGTGTTGCGACCGCGCTTCAGCGGGGTGTAGTGCCACAGCTCCTTCTCGGACATGATCACCGCCGCCGCGTGGATGCTCTCGGTGCGCGCCACCCCCTCCAGTTCCGGGGCGACATGCATCAACTCGGCCAGCGGTTCGCTCTGGGCGGCCGCCGCCACGTCGGGGTCGTGGGCTTCGTGCCGCAGGTCGAGCAGTTCCTTTAGCTTGGCCGCGCCCAACCCGGACGGAATCATCCGGGCCATGCGATCGACATCCCCCAGGTCAACGCCCAGGACCCGGCCCACATCCCGGACGGCGGCCCGCGACTTCATGCGCCCGAAGGTCACGATCTGGGCCACGTGATCCTTGCCGTACCGATCGATGGCGTACTGAATCATCTGTTCCCGCTGGTCGTCGGGAAAGTCCAGGTCGAAGTCCGGCATGGTCAGACGACCGGGATTGAGAAAACGCTCGAATATCAGGTCGTACTTGAGGGGGTCGACGCTCGTGATCCCAAGCGCACGGGCCACAATCGAACCGGCTCCCGAACCCCGCACGTTGAACCAGATGTTCTCCGCCTGAGCGTACTGGCAAATATCGGCCACGATCAGGAAGTAGGCCTCCAGCTGCATGTTGAAGATCATGTCCAGCTCGGCCCGCAGGCGGTCCTGGGCGGTACTTTCCTCCGGACGGCCTGCATACAGCTTCCGCAAACCCGTAGCGGTCAACTCCTCCAAATAGGATTTGTCCGTCTCGAATCCCTCCGGCAGCGGGAACCTGGGCATGTGATAGGCATCGTCCTCCGGATTCACGCGGCACATCTCGGCAATCTCGATGGTCCGGTCAAACACGTCGCGGGGAAGATCCACCTTGTTGCGGAAAGCATCCTCCATCTGGCTGCGGGTCCGGAGGAAATAGCTGTCTCCGGTCATGCGCATCCGCTTGGCATCGCTCCGCCTGCTGCCCGTCTGAACACAAAGCAGGACATCCTGGTACTTGCCGTCGGACTCGCACGCGTAGTGCACGTCGTTGCTGGCAATCATCTTCAGATCGAATTGTTTGGCCAGGCGCAACAGGCCCTTGTTGACGACATCCAGTTCCGGGATGTCGTGCCCTTCCAGTTCCAGGAAAAACCGCTCCTTGGTGAAGGTCTCCACATACCACGCCGTACGCTCCGCGGCCTCTTCATCGCGCCCGTGGGACAGCAGCCAGGGGATTTCTGCCGACAGGCAGCCGGACGTGCAGATCAGGCCTTCGCTCAACTCCCGGAGACGGTCGTGATCCACCCTGGGCTTGTGGTAGAAACCCTCCAAATGGGCCTCGGTGCACAGTTTGAGCAGGTTGCGGTAGCCGGTTTCGTTCTGGGCCAGCAAGAGCAGGTGGTGGCGCTGGGAATCCAGGGACTTGTCCCGACCGCCCATGGGCCGACCCCACTTGGTCAGGTAGGCCTCGATGCCCAACACCGGGTGGATGCCGTGCCCCCGACAGGTCCGGTGGAAGTCGATGGCGCCATGCATGACGCCGTGGTCGGTCAGCGCCAAGGACGGCTGTCCCAATTCGGCTGCGCGTCCCACCAGCCGATCCAGGCTGTTCAGGCCGTCCAGGAGGGAATATTCGGAGTGGGTGTGAAGGTGGACGAAGGAATCAGACACGGAACACGGCTCCGATTGAAAGTTGAACAACATCTAATGAGGAGATGACGGAGCGGCGTCGGACGCCTCGTCGAAGACCACGATGGTTTTGGTGCCCCGCCCGGTGCGGACCCGGTCCACTGCCGTCACGATGTCGTCAAGCCGGCAATGATGCGAGACAATCGAATTGACGGGATCCGGATCCTCCTGCAGCCGGGTCCAGGCTTCCCGGAAGTCCTGCACGGACGACGCGAAGGTTCCGGTCAAGGTTATTTCCCCGTAGTGCAGCCAACGGGGATCCACCGTCATCATATCGCCGCGCGGAGTGCCTCCGAAGACGTTGAGGATACCGCCCGGACGCACATAATCGAAGGACTGGCAGACCGCGTCCACGAAACCCACGGCGGCAATCACGATGTCGGCTCCAAGGCCTTCGGTTGCCTCCAGCACGCCTTCCCGGATCGAGTCGCGTTCGGGATTGAGGGCCGCCTGTGCCCCCAGCCGCCGAGCATGTTCCAAACGTTCCGCATTCATGTCCACAGCCACAACCTCGGCTCCCAGTCGCCGGCTGGCGTATACGTGCAGCAGGCCCATCGGCCCGCAGCCCACCACCACCACGGAACTGCCCTCTCCCGTACTGCATTGGCGTGCGGCCGCCAAGACGCAGGACAAGGGCTCGATCAGGGTGGCCGTGGCATACGGAGTGTCTCCGATGTCCACCAAGCCGCCCAGGGACAGCACTTCGGAAGGCACGGCCAGATATTCGGCGAAAGCTCCGTCGGCACCGCGGCCCAGGCCGTACTCGCGGAGGCAAAGGCTGTGGCGTCCGGCCATGCAGTAGAAGCATCCGCCACAGGCCGCGATGGGGTACACCGCCACTCGTTGGCCCACCTGCCAGTCATCCACGTCGGTTCCGGTCTCGACAATCAGACCGGCAACTTCATGGCCTAGGATTGCCGGAACGGTTCGGGGCGGACTCAGGCCGGCCAAGGTCTTGACATCCGTGCTGCAAACCCCGGCGGCACCCACCCGCACCAACACCTGCGCGGGCTCAATCTCCGGCATCGGCACCTCGTCGATGCGGATGTCGTTCAGGCCGTGCACCACTGCCGCCTTCATCCCACCGCCTCCCCGTTGGGTTCCAAGGCATGCCAGGCCGCCAGCAGTTCGGCCAGACGCTTCGGATCGCGGCGGCCCACCTGTCGCTCAACCCCACTGCACAGGTCAACGCCGTCCGGTCCGGTCTGCCGGACAGCTTCATGCAGGTTTCCGGCATGGATGCCTCCGGCAAGCATTATGGGGACCTCCCGAATCCCGGCCATCCAGTCGGCCATACGACCCCAGTCCCCGACGCGGCCGGTCCCGCCAAATCGCACCCCGTCCTCCCCTGCCACCTGGGAATCGAGCACCAGCCTGTCCGCTCCGGCCCTCACATAAGCCGCGGGTGATGCCTGGACCGCCACAGCAGGCAGGTGCACCGCCTTCCAGACTTCACAATCGACGGTTGCCCTCACCCGGGCAACCTCCGCCGGCGATTCGGCACATTGCAGCTGAATGGCAAACGGCCGCACATGTTCGACGACCATTGCCACAAGACCGGGTGACGGTTCGCAGAGGAGGACCACCACATCCCGATCCGTTGCCGTGCGGATGGCGGCCGCCTGTTCGACACTCAGCGAGCGTGGCGAAAAATCAGCTTCCACCACGATGCCGCACCACCGGACGGCGGTGCCGTTCAGCAGGGCGGCGTCCGCGGGGCTGGTCGTGCCGCAGACCTTGAGTTCAAGGGGGCGCCCGGTCACAGCAGAACCCGGCAACCGTGATTGTCCGCCCTGGTAATGAAGGCCGGCTTCCCTCCCAGGGCCGTCAGCCAAGGATCCAAGTCGTTCTTGAGAGGCGCCAGGTCCCGGCCAAAACTGAACACAACAGGCCCCCAACTGCTCATGCCGACCCCCCGGGCATCCAAATCACGCAGCCGGTCCATGCATTCCTGGACGACAGGCAGCTGCGTCCGGACTTCCGCCACCTTGAACCCCAGCCCTTGATAGGCCTCGAGTCCGTCACAGAACTCGTCCAGATCCTCCTCCAACACGGCAGGGGCGATCCGAGTCAGAAGCAGGCGGCACATCACGTCCACTTCATGGTCGGGTACGGGGCACACCTGATGGAACAATGCCAGTTCCTGCTTGCCACTTATGTCAAGTCCGGGTGGCTGGGCAATGAGAATTTCCCAGGTTGCGGGAAACGGCTCCTGCATCAGCACCGGAGGCGGCGGGGCCGCCGCGGCGCCGGAGGGCTCAAACTCCTGCTTGGACCGCGGGCCGCGCCTGAATCGATGCCCACCGTCCAACACGAAACCGCCGCCGTCCATGACTGCGGTGCCAATGCCGGACGTGCCGCCCCGCCCCATGCGGAGGGCCAGATCCGCGGCGGATACGGCGTGTCCTGCCAATAGGCAGAGAGCCCGGGCGGCACCCACCAGCAGCTGCGTTGAACTGCCGAAACCCGAGTGGGCGCCCGGTCGCGCGAGCACTTCAACCTTGGCTCCCGGAAGCCCGAAGTCCTTCCGCACTGCAGCCAAACCGGCCTCCATCCGCTCCCTGAGTCGGTCGTCCAAGTTGCCGGGACACACATCCAGCTCGTCCGACCATGCGACTTTGATGACGGAAGCCGGTTCCTGGATGGCCAATCCAATACCACCGTCCACGCGGCCATGCGATCCGTTCATGTCCAGCAAACCGAAGTGAAGGCGAGCCGGCAGGCGGCAGGTCAATGCGCGGATGTCCGACATGCTCGCGGAAAGCCAGGAATCAGGGGATGGGAACGCCCATTATACTTTCGCAGCCCCGCTTCACCCTGTGCCACAAGGACAGCCGACAACGGGTCGTGGGCGGAAACCGGGCCACCGACAGCCACCTATGTGCCAACCCGTGATGAGCGTTTCAGATCCGAAATCCGCCCCCCAATCAATGGACCTGACAGAGGTTGGACAACAAGTGTCGGCAGCTCTGGTTCATGTCACCGAACAACTGGATATCGAACTCGCCAGCGTGACCATCGTCAAGGTGGAACACAAGCTGTGGCCGGACGCCAGCCTTGGCATCCCCGAGCCGGGCGGCGCATATGTCCAGGTATTGACCCCCGGCTGCATCATGCAGATGCAGGCTGGCGACCGGACCCTTACGGTGCACACCGGCCCCGGGCCGACCGTCAAGCTGCAGGGGATCCCCACCGCGACGGAGTTCAACGAGGATGTGCCCGTTGTGGCATCCGCCATGCTGAACCTGGCAACCATGGAGGGCCTGCGGTTCTCGGATGTCCAGCTGGTTGGTGTGCAAACCGAACACAACCCGGCCATGGACTGCATCCGTCTAACCGTCACACTTGAGGCGGCAGGTCGTCGGTATGTATGGACAGGTCCCGAAACCGGACCACTGGAACTGTTGGGCCAACCAGCGGGACCAAAAGATGACTGACCGCGTGGGTTTCAGGGCCGCCTAATGATCTTTCCGGGAACACTGTGACAGTGTGAACACCGGGCCTCGTAGGATTCCTTGCCGCCAATCAGGATCAGCGGCGAGTCGATGCGGGCCGGCTGCCCGTTGATAAGGCGCTGGGTCCGCGAAGCCCGACGTTTGCACACGATGCAGATCGCGTGCATCTTGGTGACGTCGGCGGCCACCGCCATCAGACGCGGCATGGGGCGGAACGGGTTGCCTCGGTAGTCCTGGTCAAGGCCGGCGGCCACCACGCGCTTGCCCCAGTGCGCCAGATAGATGCACACATCGACTAGGCGATCGTCAAAGAAATGGGCCTCGTCGACACCCACGACGTTGGATCCGGGTTCCACCTTGGCCAGCAAGTCCAAGGCGTCATCGGCGTTGGTTGCACCTTGACTGGGGGTGCCGTCATGCGTGACCACGCTGTCCGAACTGTAGCGATCGTCAATCACGGGCTTGAACAACTGGGTGCGCTGTCCGGCTACCCGGGCCAGGCGCAGGCGCCGCAGCAGTTCCTCGGTCTTACCGCTGAACATGGAGCCGCAAATGACTTCGATGTCACCCTTGCGCCTTGGCATAGCAGATTCCTTGAATCGTCACGCGCCCAATTTGAACATACGTGACAATCGCACCCGACATCAATCAGGGATCAGGGCGATTGCATCCAAATTGGGTGGGCTGACCGCGCGGGTTGAGGGATGACTTCAAGAGCAGGTTTCGAAACCTGGCTTGGGGGAATTACCTCATGGACGCCGTGATGCCTCAGCCGCTGGTTGAGATCCTGGAACAATCAGGGATCTGCATGCCGAGCGGACCCACCTACACAACCTGACGGGACATCCTGATGCTATCGGTTTCCTACGGCACGGACCGGTTCGTGGACATCGTCATCTTCAGCCGGCTCAACAAGGCTTGGCGGTGCAGCTTCCTAACACTGCCAAACGGGAGCCCCTCGCGCGACACCCGTTGACTCATTCGAAAAAACGCGTTTGTATAGTGTTTGGCAGATTGCAGCGAACGGCTGCAACCCCTACCTCGACGCAACCAACGCGTGTCCGTAGTCCGGACTCGAGGAGTTCGGCAAACAGGCCGGAGAGTTGCCGAGCCAGACACGGCCACGCCAGTTCTGAATGGCAACAGCGGTGTCCCGTAAACGGGGAACAACCACAGCTTTATCGAACAGCTTGCTCGGTGGGAGGCGTCAATCTGCCGTCGCCCACCGTACCCAAGGCCCCTGTTGGCTGCTCCGGGCCGCAATGCCTCAGCGTTGGCAACACCGCCGCGTGACGGCAACCCGGCCGCCCGCAGGTACCTGAGACCTACTCAGCCTGAATTTCTTGGCGCACCGCCTCGCGGGCCGCCTCCACATCGTCACCGCGTGCCCGCGCCCGGCGGACAGCCTGCTCCTCGGCTTCGCGGGCGGACACGATCGCCTGCCTGGACTGGTCCATGTCCTGCTTGATCTGCAAGCGCTTCATGAACCGTTCAACCTGGCCGGCCGTGTCGATGATCCGCTGCTCACCGGTGTAGAACGGGTGACACGTGCTGCATACGTCCGTACGTATTTCGGATCTGGTACTGCCGGTCACCCAAGTGGCGCCGCAGGAGCACGTGACGGTGGCTTCCGGAAAAAACTCCGGATGAATGCCTTTCTTCATAACTGCTGGGAATCCTCCACCGCCAGGACACTGACGTTCTTGCGGTTCTTGCGAGCCCAGCCATAGGACACAACACCGTCCTTGAGGGCGAAGAGCGTGTCGTCCTTGCCGCGGCCGACATTGAGGCCCGGATGAATGCGGGTTCCTCGCTGGCGCACCAGAATCGAACCGGCCTGCACCGTTTCGCCGCCATAGCGCTTGACACCCAGTCGCTGCGCATTCGAGTCTCGATTGTTGCGGCTCGAACCGCCGCCTTTCTTATGGGCCATGACTGAATCGCCTCCTGTTCCGGCCTTCTGCATGCAACCCTGGCGTGAACCAGACAGGGCTGCGAATTCCCCCGCCTACGCGGCAGGTCCCGAAATCCCCTCCACCTGCAGACGGGTGTACCGCTGCCGGTGGCCGCGCCGAACCCGGACGCGTTTCTTGGGTTTGTACCTGAACACTTCGATCTTGCGACCCTTGTGCTGCCCGGTGATGCGCGCGGTAACGGAAGAGCCCTGCACGACCGGCGTACCGATGGTCACATTGGTGCCGTCCGAGTGGAGGAGGACATCCGTCAGCTCAATGCTGTCGCCGACTTCGCCGGCCAACTGCTCCACCTCGAAGGTCTGACCTTCCCTAACCCGGTACTGCTTGCCGCCTGTACGCACAATGGCATACATGAAGATTCCTCACCGCTGACTGACATCTTGGCGCGCTGGACGCGAACCTGCATTATAGACTTGCCGGCGGCCATGGCGTCAAAATCAGCCATCGTTGGCTTTGGTTGCCGGACTGCGGGCAATTCACCTGTCAGGGAGTATTTTTGTGACACAACCGCTTGTGACGCAGCTTGAGTTCACCCGCCGAGAATTTGTGCGTGTGATGGAAGGGGTTTCGGCCGAGGAAGGGGAACGCGTGATTCCGCCGTTCAACAGCCTGAGTTTCGTGGTGGCGCACATGGCCTTTCATGAACACACAATGTTCATTTTGCTGGGCCAAGGGGTGGACATGGACTTGGATGTCCAGGTGGCCCATTCCGGTGCCGACGCATCGGTTCCGTTGTGGAATGACATGTGGACCCAGTGGCAACAAATCACCGGCCAGGCGGACTCCTACCTGCAGCGACTCACTCAGGAGGACTTACACGTCCGGCTTCGCCACGGGGACAGGGAGGTACCCGAAGTTATCGGCCACACGCTGCTGCGCGTGATTTACCACTATTGGTTCCACCTCGGGGAGGCCCATGCGATCCGACAGGCCCTTGGGCACAAGGACATTCCCGAGTTCGTGGGCGCGGTCGACACAACGAGCTTCAAGTAGGTCAATCCAATGTCAACGCGGCTCTTCGGAGCGAACCGTCATTCGGAATCAACCGGTGGGTTTGGGTGCCGAACCAGAGCCCATGGGGCAGCGTCTATTCCACGATGCCGTTAAGTTCTTCCCGAGGGGCATCAAGGGTGCACCGACACCGCCGTCTTTGTCACCTGGTCGGCTCCCCACCGCCAGCCGATGGGGTCGGGCCCCTCAAACCACGGGATCAAGATACAGTGCGTAGAGGCTGGCATCTTCCGGCCGGATGCCACCGAAGTCGACGCGCAGCCTGATCCGCCCCTCCGTGGGCGGGATCGCGTCAAGGCCATCCGCCCATGTCACCGATTCGGCCAAACCGGCTGCGACGGGCCGGCAGTCGGCGGCAGCGAATCCGGGCAACGGGCACATCCGCTCGTCCAGCACCGAACAGCGTACCTGCCAGTGTTCGCCCTGACCGTCCACATTGAGGGACAGACGGGCGGGACGGCCTTCGAGATCGATGGGTGCCGATATCACGTGCGAGTCGCCCCGCGATGCCATGCGCTGATCCAGGTAAGGCTTGAAGGAGCCAAGCCGATCGCGCGGCCAGCTCGCGAGGCGGATTCCGTCGCTGGCCTGTTCCGGCCACGGCGCGTACCAGAACAGGGTTTCCTCGCCGATGTTCTCGAAACCCTGTCCCTGAATCAGCGACGGATAATTGTCGCTGGTGCGGGTTTCCGGCAGGACTTCCCATCCGTCCTCGGCTGCGGACACAATCGGACAATCGGGAATCGGCTCCCGGTAGTGGAGACCATCGTTCGTCACGGCCAATCCCAAATGCATGACCACCAGCCGCCGATCATTGGATGGATGGCCGTTCCACATGCCGTAGAAGCCAAGCATCACGTTGCTCCGGTTCCACAGCGCCGCACCCAGGTGAATCTGCTTGCCGGCCGTGCCCTGCCACTCGTGGAACAGCCGGTCCCCGCCGGACCGCTGCATGCCCAGCACGGAGGCGGAGCTCCAGTCCTCGAAGTCGTAGGAGGTATAGGTCACCAGATTGCGCAGCCGACGCGCATGGTTGCCGCCCTGTCCGGTCAGGAAATAGCAGTCATTGAACCGCATTCCGCCGGCCATTTCCAACCAGTAGCCCACGGGATTGTCCGGGTGTGGCGTCCAGGAAATGCCATCCGCACTGAAAGCCGCCGCAAACCGCCAGTTGTAGATGCGGGTCTGGTAGACCATCTTGAAACAGCGGGCCGGATCGGGATCATCGGGATCATGGAACACCACGCAGGACTGGACATGCACGTTGCCCTGGTGCAGGTCCACCAGGTTGTTGCGGCGGCTGCCCTTGTACTCCACCAGCCCCAAGTCCGGTTTGTGCCAAGTGCGTCCGTCCCGGCTGGTAGCCAGACACACGCGGCTGAACCAACCTTGATTATGGTCCTGCCCCAGGTACCACATGTACATCTGGCCCCCCACCCGGTGCACCGAGCCATAGTAGATGGCGCGCAGCGAGTCCGGATCGCCCGGTGCGCCTGGCTCCAACACTCTGGGGGTGGTTCCGCAGGGTGCCGTATGTCCGTGCAGCTTGAGTTCCACACCGTTCTGGTAGGGGAGGCTGTGGTCGTCGAACGGGAACAGTACCAGGCGGCCATGATCAATGTGGGGCCCGCCGTTTTCGATGCGCATCTGGGAAATCTCCTTGAGCCGCTGCGACCCTTCCCGGGCACCGCGACACCCCGTTGCGGACTGCGGGCCGGTGCTACCATAACTGTTCTGTACGGGAACCAAGGACTTGGCAAGAAGAAAGCCCGGGACACCTGGAGGGAAGGCGAACCCGGGCTTTCGGCCACGGCCCGTGATCACGGGCCGTGGCGGTGGTAGCGCATACGGGATTCGAACCCGTATCACCGCCTTGAGAGGGCGGTATCCTGAACCATTAGACGAATGCGCCCCAAAGCCGAGTAGGAATTGTTGGCTCAGGCATGTGGCCGGATTCTAGGCCGCGTCCGGGCAGATTGTCAAGTGGCCGACCGCCAAACCAACCTTTGTTTCGGACAGGCCGCGACACGATTGGAGCACGTTGATTCCTTGAGTAAAACGAACCAGGGTCGGAGCCGCCTGTGCGTTCAGTTTCCGGGACTCCGTCCCCACTTCGGAGATTGGGATCCCGGACTGCGATCCGACGGCCTGCCTGCGTGCTACAATCGATGGTTGCGCCAGGGAGCCGTTCCGCTCAAACCTCTTCCTTGCATTCGGCGCAGGTCGGAATTGATAGTCACTGCCAACGTGGTTGGATTTTTGCATGCTGGCCACACCTGAGGCGATCACACAAACCCTCGACCGGGTATTGCCGCGCGTCAACGTCCCGGCCCGTTACACGGGCGGCGAGTTGAACAGCGTGGTCAAGGATTGGTCCGATCGCGGCCTGCGCGACCGGGTTGCATTGGCCTTCCCCGACATTTACGAGTTGGGAGGCAGCAACCTCGGCCTGATGATCCTGTATGACCTCATCAACAAGCGCCCCGACATGCTGGCGGAACGGGTCTATTGCCCGTGGCCCGACTTTGAGCGGGTGATGCGGGACGAAGGCCTTCCGTTGTTCAGCCTTGAAACCCGCCATCCCCTGCGCGCCTTCGATATCCTGGGGTTCAGCCTTCCGTACGAACAGTTGTACACCAATGTCCTGACCATGCTCGACCTGGCCGGATTGCCCCTGCGGGCGGTGGACAGGGAACCCGACCATCCGGTCGTTCTGGCCGGAGGCTCGGGCTGCTACAACCCCGAACCCATGAGTCCCTTCTTCGACGCCATGGTGATTGGGGAAGGCGAAGAGGTGATGATCGAGGTCATCGAGGCGCATCGTGCATGGCGACAGCAGCGCGAGGCCGACCCGAATCTGGACCGGCTTTCCCTGTGGCGAATGCTGGCCGCCGTTCCGGGCATTTACGTGCCGGCACTGTACGAAGCCACCTACCATGGCGACGGTACCCTGGCAGCCACCAAGCCCTGCGATCCGGCGGCGCCGGCCGTTGTCATGAAACGGGTCGTCAAGGTGTTGCCGCCGCCCGTCACACGGTTCATCGTGCCGTTCGTGGACACTGTCCACAACCGGGCCGCAATCGAGATCATGAGGGGTTGCACGCGCGGCTGCCGCTTTTGCCAGGCGGGGATGATTTTCAGACCGGTCAGGGAACGGCCCGTGGAGGAAGTGCTGGCCGCCGTCGACGAAATCTGCGAACACACCGGCTTCGAGGAGGTCAGTTTCCTCAGCCTCAGCAGCAGCGACTACACCTATGTAGAGGAGCTGGTCCGGCGCGTCGTGGAGAAACACGGGCATCGGAAACTCTCCATCGGCCTGCCCAGCCTGCGCATCGAGTCCTTCAGTGTGGGGCTGATGGAACTTCTTGAAAAGGGCCGACGCCGGCCTGGCTTCACCTTTGCACCCGAAGCCGCCACGGATCGGCTCCGCGACGTCATCAACAAACCAATCGCATCCGAGGATCTGCTGGCCACGGCCACCGAGGTCTACAGCCGCGGCTGGACCACAATCAAGATGTACTTCATGATCGGGCATCCCACCCAGACCGACGAGGATGTGCAGGCCATCGCCGACCTCGCCAAGGAAGTGCTGGCCCGGGGCCGCGCGGCCATTGGCGGCAAGGCCCGGGTGCGGCTCGGAGTCAGTACGCTGGTGCCCAAGCCGCATACGCCGTTCCAGTGGGTGCCGCTGGAACGGGAGGACCGCATCCGACGGCATGTGGATATCCTGAAGGCCAACCTGCGCGATCGGCACATCCACTTCACGTGGAACGATTTCCGCGAAACCATGCACGAAACCTTCCTGACCCGCGGCGACCGGCGCACGGCCGATGTCGTGGAACAGGCCTGGCGACTGGGCTGCAAACTGGACGCTTGGAACGAGTGGTTTCAATTCGATCTCTGGCAGCAGGCCTTCGAGGACTGCGGCCTTGACATGGCGTGGTACACGCACCGGGAACGCCCGATTGACGAAACGTTGCCCTGGGACCACATCTCGGCCGGCGTGGATCGCGAGTTCATGGAGATGGAATACGTGCATGCCTTTCAGGGAGGCGTGGTCGACGACTGCCGCGAACACTGTTTCAGCTGCGGCATCCTGGGATATTTCAAGGAAGAGCGCCGATCGGCACCGGACGCGGCCTGGGCCTGCCCGCCCTTGGGCAGGGACAAGACGCGCCAGCCGGTGGACATTGTCCCGGTGCCGATGTACTTCAATGACGAAATGTCGCCGGAGTTGACGGGCCAGTTCGGCGAACGGGTACCCCAACGCCGTCACGGAACGGTCAGCCAGCGCATCGAACCGGGAGAGCCGGTGGATGCCTGACCAGGAGACGGGCAGCCGGCACGAACCACAGCGCCTGCGGGTGGTGTACAGCCGCGGCGAAGTCCTGCGGTTCATCTCCCACAAGGACGAATTCCGCATGTGGGAACGCGCCCTTCGGCGTACCATGCTGCCCGTGGCCTACAAGCAGGGATTCAATCCGCAGCCGCACATTCAGTTTGCGGCCCCGCTGGCAGTCGGCTGTTGCGGCCGAGCCGAGCACATGGATTTCCGGCTGTCCGAACGGATTCCGGTGGTCCAGGTCGAGAGCCGCCTGAGGGAGAAACTCCCTCCCGGGGTGTCAATCCGTTCAATGCAGGAAATTCCGGTCAAGAGCCGACCCTTGCAGGGGCTGCTCACCGGGGCCGACTACCGCATCCGCGTCGTCGCTCCGGAAACCGCCACCGGCCCACAGGCGGTGCAGGAGTTCCTGGCCCGCGGCACCGTGTGGCGGGAACGGGAGCGCAAGGGCCATCCGTACCGGTACAACCTGAGGCCCCTGGTCCACCACCTGGCGTGGACGGGATTCGACGCCGCGGGACCGTGCCACACCCTGCTGCTCCGCGTTCAGATGGTGGAAGGGGCCACAGGACGCCCCGATGAAGTGGTTGACGAACTGGGCCTGTCCGAACACGCGCTGGCACTCGAAAGGACCCGGCTGTACTTTGCAAACGAACCGGACACCGACATCGCCTTTCCGCCGGACACCCTGGCCTCGCAGGCGGATGTCCGGGATCCGCACGCACCCCCGCGCCCGCCCCGCCGCCCACGACCGCGGGGCCGGCGCCGCCAGCAGGAAGGGAATGTTCAAGCACAACAGAAGGTTCAGTCGTTCAGCGACAAGGCTGCCGACGAATTTCGCTGACGCCATCACCGGTTTAGCCCGTGCCCCGGCCCATCCGCCCCGTATCGCACCCGTTCCCGTCTTCGATCCACCATCCATTTCCCAACATGCCCGATTCCCCCGCCATCACTCCCGAGGATCTGGACAAGTACTGTCCGGTTCGCAAGCTGTCCTCCAAGGTGTACATCAACATCAACTACAGCACCTGCACCACCGGCTGCATCGTAACGCGTGAGGGAACGGTCCTGATCGACACGCCGCTGATTCCGCAGCAGGCCAAACACTGGCGCAGCCAGATCGAGGAGTTCTCCAAGAACATCCCCATTTCCTACATCCTGCTGACGGACCACCACCGCGGCCACGCGCTCGGTTGCCAGTATTTCATGCCCGCTTTGGTTATCGGCCATGAACGGGCCCACAAGGAGATGCAGGGATTCTCGGAGAACTTCAAGGAACGGGTGAGGAACAGTTTCCGGAAAATGCCCGAGATCCAAGCCGAGATGGAGGAGATCACAGTGCATCCTCCCCAGATTACCTTTACCCAGCGGGCCGGTTTCTTCATTGGCGGTACCAGCATCGAGTGCATTTTCGTTGGCGGCCACACACCGGCCACCTCCATCATCTGGCTGGAGAAGGAGCGGATTTGCTTCGTCGGCGACACAATTTGGACCGACCAGCATCCCTACATGGCACAGGCCAATTCCGAGGAGTGGCTGGAGGCGCTGAAACTGATTCGGTCGCTGGACCCCGAGGTCATCGTGCCCGGCCACGGCGAACCCCTGCAGGGTCTGAAACGCATCCGGCTGATGGAGGACTACATCCAAAGCCTGCGGCAACAGGTTGCAGAGTGCCTGGCGGCCGGCAAGGACAAGAACGAAACCAAGAAGGAGCTGGTCAAGGACCTGATGGACCGGTTCACCGTACCCAACGCACGCAGATCGAAAATCGAAAGCCAAATCGGTTCCGGCATCAACCGCGTCTACCGCGAGCTTCAGCGCGCGGCCCAGGTGCAAGCCTGATCGCGAACCCGAATCGAACGGAAAACCGCCATGGCACAGCCCAACCCCAACACCGAATCCCTCAGCGATGCAGCCAAGCTCAGGGATCAGCTCAACGAATTGGAGAAGTTGCTGGTCAAGGTCAATTCGAATACGGTCGTGCGAACCCTGCAGCTGCTGGACACCTGTTGGCTGCTCAAGGAGGATTTGCGCGCACGAGGCGTCGATCTGAAGGCCGAGGACGGGCTTTGGGCAGGGTTCGAGTTCCGGCTGAGCGAAATTGCCGGCGAAATTGTCAAGGCGGCCAACACCCACGGCGGCATGGCCCAGCTCCGCCAGTCGCTGGCGCAAACCGACGGGTTCTGGTGGACCCTGGACGAATTGCATGCCGAGCAAACCCGACGCACGCTGTTTCGGTGGCTTCGACTCGTCGGCGGCCTCGCGGTGCTGGGCCTCACCGTATGGATTCTGGTCACCTATGTTTTTCCGCCCGACCCCAATGCCGTGCTCATCACCGATATTGGCTACGACATCGAAAAGGCGGTCGACATCCGTGATTGGGACACTGCCCGGACCGTGGCCCAAGCCGGCCTTGAGTCGTCGAACAATGCCACGGAAGTTCTACTCTGGGCGGCTGTGATTGAGGAACGTCTGGACAACCCCGAACAAGCCGCCGACTACGTGGCCGAGGCCCTGTCGGATTCGAACATCCCCCCGTACAACATCTGGGTGACGCTCGGGACCAATCGCCTGCGGGCCGGGGACATGGACGGTGCGGAATGCGCAGCGCTCTTCGCCCTGGAAGCGGATCCCGACAACGCACAGGCCCATTTTCTGATCGCCAGCGTAGCCGAGGCCATGGGCGACGCGCAACGGGCAGTGGACTACTTCAACAAAACCTACGACCTGGCCTCCAATGGCCAACCGCAGCTTCAGGTCATCGCCAGGGTCCGGCTCGGATACCTGATGCAGTCGCCCGGCAGCTTCGACGCGCAGGAGACGGAGGAACGCGAACTCGACTGCGGCTGACCCAACCCGCGGGCCTCCGGGTTTCCGCGTCGGCAACGGACGCGGCAGCCAGCGGGCGGTCCTATTCGCGCGCGCCGTCGATCACCATGACCAGGGCCGGCAGGATGAAGAGCGTGAACATGCCCGTCAGGACAAGACCGCCCACCATGCTGACGACAAAAGGTACGATGAAAATCAGGTCCTCGCCACGCTCGTAGAGTAGCGGTGACAGGCCCAGGATTGTTGTAAGGCTGGTGAGGAACACGGCTCGGAAGCGGTGGCGCGTGGCGGCCGAAGCCGCGGCGATGGCCGGCACCATCTCGTTCTCGCGCCGGATGGTGTTGTAGCGGTCCAACAGTACCAGTGAGTCGTTGACTGCAACGCCGCAAACAGCGATCACGCCGAATATCGACATCCAGTCGAAGTCCCAGCCCAGGATCCAGTGCAGCAGAACGGCGCCGGCTAAAGAAAGCGGGAATCCGGCGGCGGCCACCAAGGGCTTCCAGTAGCTGCGCAGGAAGCCCGCCATGAGCACGTACATGGCGATGAGCACAACCGGCAACAACAGTGTCAGCGTCCGCACACTGTCTTCGTTGTCGCGTACCCCTCTCCCCGGTTCAATGCGCAGACCGGGGTACCGTTCCAGCAACTCGGGTACGAGGTCGCGCTCGATTGCCTCCCGCGCGTCCGACGCGGTCACCACCGCCACATCGGCACGGGCATTCACCTCCGCAGCCTGTTCGCCGTTAACTCGCATGCGGACTGCCGGTTCCCGGCTCTCGTCCAGGTGTGCCACGGTGAACAGCGGCACCTCGGTTCCCACCGGAACCCGAATGCGCTCGTCAGCCAGCGCCTGCAGGCTCGTCCGGTCTTCCGGAGGGTAGCGCACCATGACCTTGAGTTCCTCTCGACCCCGCTGGATGCGCTGCACCTCCACTCCGTGGAATCGGGCGCGCAACTGGGCGGCGACACCCCTCGGCGAGAGCCCCGCGGCCTCGCCCGCGGGGGTGAGTTCGACTCTGAGGTGCCGCTTGCCCGGAGCCAGGCTGTCGTGGATCTCCACCACGCCGGGAATCCCCTGCAGGAAGGACTGCATCTCCGCCGCGGCCTGTTGCAGGACAGTCTCGTCCGTATGCAACAGGATGTACGCGACATTAGGTCTGGCGCGCACCTGGTCGGTCCAGAATTCAAGCCGCTCCATGTGTGGGACCGGGCCCAGAGCCTGGCGCCAGGCCCTGATCACTTCCCGGGCCGTGGCGCGCCGCAGCGGCGGCTCGTTCAGGTGCACACGGACCCCTCCGATGTGGCTGTGCGTGGATAGCGGTCCCACCACCGGATAATTCACCGGCTGGCCCGCGAGAACGGCGACGGATTTGACGGATTCCCCCGGCAACTCCTCGTTGACTGCATCAACCGCGGCGGCCACCTGTTCCGTGGCCGCGCGCGTCTTCTCCAAGGGCGTCCCCACCGGCATGTGGAGCGCCGCCTGCACAAAGTCGGTTGGCGGATTGGTGGCCAGGACCAGTCGCACTGCGTCGAACCGAAGGAGCAGCAACGACACCACCACTACCGCCACGCCGGCAGCGAGTGTGGCGGCGACATGCCGCACGGCCCAAGAGACCGCCGGCCCCACTGTCCGGTCGGTGAGCCATTGGAGCCACGCGGATGTCCGCGCCTGGACGGACGTCAGCGGCCACAGGCTCCAGCGGCCGGCATGCCCGAGATGGGCCGGCAGGATGAAGACGGACTCCAGAAGGGACACCGCCAGGACAAAGAGCACTACCGGTGGAAAGACTGAGACTACCTGACCCCCGGCCGCCGTCATGAAATGGAAGGGCACAAAGGCCAGTACCGTCGTCACCGCGGCAATCGTGATCGGGGCCACCACGGACCGAACGCCGTCGATGGCCGCTGCCAGCGGCGCCTTGCCCCGTTCCCGTTCTGCCGCGATGCTCTCTCCTACCACCAGGGCATCGTCCACCACCAAGCCGATCATCAGGAACAGGGCCAGCAGGGTGCCGGTGTTTACGGTCAGGTTGGCCGGCTCAAAGAAGACCAGGGCCCCGACGAATGAGAGCGGGATACCCACCGCGATCCACACCGCCGCCCGCAGGTCAAACACCAACACCAGCAGCAGGAACACCAGAATGACGCCCGCGACCATGGTGCGGGTCAGGCTCCCGAAACGGTCCAGGTGCGGCTGTGCCAAGTTGTTCCAGATCCGGACTTCCGCATCCCGCGGCGTCTGGTAGCCGGCCAGCCAGGCGCGGACCTCCTCGGCAATCGCGACAATGGACCGGCCTTCGGTAAGGCCCACCCGCACGAACACCGCAGGCACCCCATCCACGCGGGCAATGACTCCCCCGTCAACGAATGCATCCCGGATGGTGGCCACATCGCCCAGGGTCACAATCGTGCCGTCCAGGCGCGTGACAACTGGGATACCCGCAAAATCCTCGCCGCGGGCGCGCTTGGCGACCGTGTGCAGCACTACCCCGCCGGACTCGGTGCGCAACTCGCCGGATGTGAGGTTGACAGAGTTGCGTCGCACAGTGTTCGCCACTTGCGAGAGCGAAAGGCCGTGGCGGCGCAGTGCCTCCGCGCTCAGTTCGATCGAGATCTCCCGATCCCGTGTGCCGTGCAGATCCACCCGGGCCGTGGAAGGTAGCTGCAACAGTTCGCTGCGCACCTCCTCCGCCACGCCCCGCAGGGCATCCTCGTCCAGCACGTCCGAAGACACGGCCAGCGTAATCACCTCGCGGTTCAACTCCAGCAGCTTCACCTCCGGACGTTCCGCGTTCGGCGGCGGAAAGTTCGCGATGTTGTCCACCGCTTGCTGGATGTCGTCCCGCACCCGGTCCGCATTCGCAAACGTGGTCAGTTCAACACTAATCGTGCCAAGGTGTTCGGCCGAGGTCGACCTGACCTCCCGAATCCCCTCCAAACCAATCACGCTCTCCTCGACACGGCGGACGATGTCCTCCTCCACCTCGCGCGGCGACGAGCCGGGCGCAATCACCGTCACGAGCACGGTGCGCCAATCGAACTCGGGATAGTCCTCGACCGCGATGCGGAGGCCGGCCACCACTCCACTGACCAGGATCAGCACCATCAGCAGGTTGGCGGCGATCGGATTCCCCGCAAAGTAGGCAATCAGGCCCGGCCGGGAGTTGGAGGCCGGTTCTCCATCCATATGTTCCATGGCGTTGTTCTCCACGGCGTTCATACCTCCCTTCCCGTCACCGTCAAGGCGCTTCGACGGCCTGTGCCGACACCTCGAGCCCTTCCTGGGCCCCCGGCAGCGCACCTGTCACCACGCCCTCGCCCGCATCGAAGGCCTGCACTACCCAGCCCGTATCCGTCCGGCCATGTTCCTCCGGCTCGAACCGCTCCAGACGACCGTCTCGCACCACCCAGACGCGTCCCTGATCCTGCAGCACCGTGTTCGGCAGCACGTATGCATCCTCAAATGCCGGACCCTCGATTGCGATTTCCACGAACGTTCCCGGCAACGGCAGCGCATCCGCGGGTCCCGACGACGGAAAACCGATGAACACCGTTGTCAGGCGCGAAGTCGGATTGATGAGGGACGATACCCCCACCACCTCCGCCTCCCAGGACCCCATCTGGCCCGTCACCTGCACCGCACGCCCCACCACCGGCTCCAGGTACGCCAGGTCACCCGGCTCGATCGGTACCGCCACCTCCAGGGCATCGGGACGGTACACGATCCCCAGACGGGTTGTATACACCGGATCTCCCGGATCCACCCACTCGCCCACCGCCATGTCCGTCAACATCACCCGCACATCGTATGGAAACGAAATGCTCGTCTGTGACAGCCGCAGTTCGGCCAGGTCCAGCGCCGCCTCCGCCGATGCCAGTTCCGCACGCGCCAGCGCCAGGTGCGGAAGCCGCTGTACCCATGCCGACGGCTCCCCGTCCGGCTCCGCCAGCAAAAACGCGTCCACCGCCTCCGACGCCTGCAACTCCTCCAACCACACCCGGGCCGATGCACCATCGACCGCCGCCTGCGCCGACGCCACCGCCAACTCGTACGCTGCCGGATCCAGGCGCAGCAGCGGTTCGTCCGCGGCAATCGAACCCCCCGCCGTGTATTCCGGCGACACCCAGACCACCCGACCCGACACCGCCGACACCACTGTTGTGCGCTTCTCCAGGGAGACCGTACCTGTCAGGTGCACCGTCAGGGTCTGCTCTGCAGCCTTCGGCAGGACCACTTCGGCCACGGGCCGCACGGCACTCGCAGCATCCACCGCTGCATCGCCCAGTGCCGAATCCACCCGCGGTGCCCGCGCAAAGTACCACGCCACCGCCAGCACCAGCACAATCAGGGCCACCTGTGCATAGCCGCGCCACGTCCGCTGGTCCGTCACCGCTTCGCTGCCGTTTCCGTCTTCCTGCATGGCTCTCTCCTCTGCGTCAAGACACAGGTGGATCGTGCGGGTGCCGGTGCCGTTCCTAGAAAACCGCGCAACCCCAATAACTTGCTTCTTTAGCCTAGTACAGTATCAAAACAACTCAACAACGAACTGGCATTCATTCTCGTTGATGTTGGTCTGGCACCGATCCTGGGCCGTGTGCGGCCACACACGGATCCATAACGCAAATCCATCGATGCTGGTGTTTTGCAGTTGGCACCGACACCAAAACAATATGATTTTAATTCGGGAGTGAAAGCCCTTTTTCAATCAACAACCGCAACCCGAGAGCTCCAGAAAGGCATGACTGTTTCCAGCGGCTATTATCATTTTGTTATGGTCAGGTTACCGCATATGTAAACAATGCGGGGCAACCCGACCGGCTGCATCGGGTGTTGGGTGCATGGGACTGGCATGCAGTCCACGACAAGGATCCCAGTTGATTCACGACGGTAAACCAAATGCCAAGTGCCTCCTGGGCCTCGGATCAACATCAACGAAAGTGAAACAGTGCCCCACACTGTCGACTGAAAAACACGGCACGGTTTCAGTTGCATTGAAATGGGACGGCTCCAGACCAAAACAAAGGGGTAGTAGCTGTTCGCTGCAACCTGCCATTTACTGGCACTTCCGGTTACTGTCTGCGATGCCGCATGTGTGTACAATGACAAAGGCAGCCGGGAGCACCGACCGATGCCAAATTCTGACACATCCCACCTGAAGGGGCTGGTCAAGTCCCACCGCATTGCCCTGGATCCCACGAACCGGCAGGCATCGTTGATGCTGGAGCATGCGGGCTGGGCGCGGGTGGCGGCCAACTGGTCGCGCGGCCGGTTCCAACTGGCCTGGTTCGGCGCAACGGACGAACGCAACGCCGACGCGTGGTATGCCCATGTGGATGTGAACCCGGACGGCGGCGAGTGGCTGTCGGACATGGACCTGCGCAAGGACTTCAACGCGGTCAAGGCGGACCTGTTCGCCTGGTCCGGCGGCCTGTCCCAGAACGTCGCCAAGAACGCCATCATCCACAGGGGCAGGGGGCTGGACGCCTGGGGCGAGTACTGCAAGGAGCGGAAGCGCGGCCAGCCCCGCCGCAAGACCGGATTCCCGCCGGTCCGCAAGCGGTATCGCAAACTCGC
>VXMJ01000024.1 GCA_009841145.1 Caldilineaceae bacterium SB0661_bin_34
GCGAGGGCGGCCGCACCGTCGGCGCCGGCTCCATCACCGAAATCCTCGACTAGTCATCCAAGGCGTGTAGCTCAATTTGGCAGAGCATCGGTCTCCAAAACCGAAGGTTGCGGGTTCAAGTCCTGCCGCGCCTGTTTTTATCTCCCCTCTCCCAGCACGCCGGATACGCCCCCGATGACCAGATCCGCCACCGCCGTCACCGGCGTGCCCAGTCGCGTGATGCGCTTCTTCCGGGAAGTGCGCACCGAACTGTCCAAGGTCACCTTCCCAACACGCGAGGAAGGCATTCGGCTGACTACCGTGGTCATGCTGGTCACCCTGGCCGCCGCCGGCTGCCTGTATGCGCTCGATTTGGCCTTCAGCTACGTGATCACCTGGATCATCACGCTCTAGGCCGGCCCAGCGCCCCTTCCCAGCCACAGAACAGAGCAAGCCATGGAATCCAATCTCGACGCCGGGCTGCCGCCGGATCCCCAGGAAGACGCACTCGACGACCTGGACACGGCCGAGGATCTGCTGCTGGAAGAGGAATCCGCCGCCACCGGCTGGTACGTGGTCAACTGCTACTCCAGCAAGGAGCACCAGGTCAAGGCCAATCTGGATGCCCGCCGCCAAATTCCGGTCATGAATGAAGACGGCGACTTCATCGATCTGCGGGATTTCATCATCGATGTCATCGTCCCCACCGAAACTGAAATCGAGATTCGGGACCAGCAGCCCAAGGAAGTGGAACGGCAACTCTTTCCGGGCTACATCCTGGTCAAGATGAAGCTGGACGCACAACAGAGACTGAACGAGGATGCCTGGCTTTGTGTGCGGGAAACCCCGGGCGTGACCGGCTTTGTCGGCATTGGCCACGAACCGACCCCCCTGTCCAGCAGCGAAGTGGAACAGATCATGTCCCGCATCGAGTCGCCGGAGCCCAAGGTCAAGGTCAGATTCCAGCTGGGCGAACGCGTGCGCATCACCAGCGGACCCTTCGCCGAATTCGCCGGCTCGGTGGACGAGCTGCAGCCGGACAAGGGCAAGGCCCGCGTACTCGTCAGCATCTTCGGCCGGGACACGCCGGTTGAGGTGGAGATTGTCCACTTGGAGCAGCTGGGCTGATCCGGCCCGCCCCCATCAGCCACAGGACCACAGGTGAACTGACGCAATGGCAAAGAAACTCAAGGCGCTCGTGAAGCTGCAGCTGGATGCCGGCAAGGCCAATCCGGCACCGCCCGTGGGCACCGCGCTCGGTCCCCACGGCATCAACATCATGGGCTTCTGCAAGGAGTACAACGCCCGGACCCAGCAGCAGGCGGGCCAGGTAATTCCGGTCGAGATCCAGATCTTCACCGACGGCTCCTTCAGCTTCATTACCAAAACCCCGCCGGCCACCGACCTGATCAAAAAGGCCATCGGCCTGGACAAGGGCAGCAGCGTGCCCCACATGGAAAAGGTGGGTGTGATCAAGCGGGATCAGGTGCGCGGCATTGCCGAAACCAAGATGAAGGATCTGAACGCCCGGTCCATCGAGGCGGCCATGCTCATGATCGAGGGCACGGCCCGCAGCATGGGCGTCACGGTCGAGGACTGACCGGTCCACCCGCCCGAACCCAACCCAGCCCCGCAGGAGACTCTCCCATGGCAAAGAAGAGCAAGCGTTACCGCAAGGCCGCGGCCGACCTTGACCGCAAAACCACCCATTCCCCCGAAGAGGCCATCCGCGTCGTCAAGGAGCGAGCCAGCACCAAGTTCGACGAAACGGTGGAGCTGCACCTCAGTACTTCCCTGGATCCCCGCAAGTCCGAAGAGCAGATCCGCGGCGTGGCAACCCTGCCCCACGGCACGGGTCGCACGGTCCGCATCGTTGTCTTTGCCGGGCCGGACGGCATCCCCATGGCCGAAGCGGCCGGAGCGGACGAGGTGGGCGGCGAGGAACTGGCGGAGCGCATCCAACAGGGCTGGACCGACTTCGACGTGGTCCTGGCCACCCCGGACATGATGCGGGTGGTGGGCCGTCTGGGCCGCATCCTGGGGCCGCGGGGCATGATGCCCAGTCCCAAGGCCGGCACAATCGTCAACGCCGACCAACTGGGCTCCATCATCGAAGAAACCCGCAAGGGCCGCGTGGAGTACCGCGTGGACCGCACTGCCGGGATCCACTGCGGCATTGGCAAGGCCAGTTTCGAACCGCACATGCTGCACGAAAACATGGCTACCATCATGTCCGCCATGGTGAGGGCCAAACCCTCCACGGTCAAGGGCATTTTCATCAAAAGCGTGGCCTTGGCATCCACGATGGGCCCCGGAGTCTCCGTTGATGTCAGCCAAGCCATGCAGATGCAGGAGGACGGCTAGCCGTCCCTGCCCCAGGCTGTTCAACGGCTCCCGCATGCCGGCGAGACTGTCAAAACCTTTGTGAGAGGACTTTGGGCCCGTTCCGGTCGGTGTGTTCGCGCTTGGCCTTGACCTCCCGCCACAGCAGGTTGCGGGCCATCTGCCACATGGCCCGCTCGGCTGCTTGAATGTCCGGACCGGTTGGTCTGCGTCGTAATGACTCTTGATTGTCAACCGAACCCACTGTGCTGAGCCTCATTCGGTGCATGCTGGGACAACCTTGCGAGTTGTGAAGGCCGTGTATGCTTCCTCGTTTCCCAAATGACAAGGGATCAGGGCCGTGGAGATTGCAATTTCTTCATCCGAAAGGTCCGCTGAGCAACTTTCCGCTGCCAATCTGCAACGGGCTGTACAGGCTGTCTTGCACGACGGATACGTCATCCTGCGCGATGTGATCGACCCTGATCATTTGGACGGGTTGCTACCGCGCATGACAGCCGATTCCAGGCGCTTGATCGCATCTGAGAAGTGGGGTGGTGCAGGGCGCCTGCCCGGGCACCTGCAGCAGGCACCGCCTCCGTTTGCCCCCTTCGTCTTCCGGGACATTGTGGCAAACCCGTTCGCCGTCCAGGTGACCCACGGCATCCTGGGCGAGGGCCTGTACAACCGCTTCTACAACGGCAACACCAACTGTCCCGGGAGCCAAATGCAACCCCTGCACACGGACGCGGCACCCCTGTGGCCCAACCTTGAGACCGCGCATCCCCCGGTTTCCCTGGTAGTCAATGTATCGCTCGTGGATGTCACCGAAGACAATGGCAGCACGGAATTGTGGCCTGGCACCCACCTTCTGTCCCTCGGTGGCGCTCGCCGCGTGGACATCGAGACCGAAACCCAAAGACGGGCTGAGGTACCGCCTGTCAGGGCCAATACGGCCAAGGGCAGCTTGGTCATACGCGACACCCGTCTGTGGCACAGGGGCATGCCCAACCTGTCGAATCAAATCCGGCACATGATCGCGATGGTTCACAACATCCATTGGATGGCCCGACCAGACCGATTATGGTTTGACATCGACTGTCAATCGGAATTTCCCCAAAACGGACCGCTTGACCACAACGCACAATTCACGGATGACCCGTTGGACTACCTTTTTGTGCGCTACGCCCATCCTGCGAAGCAGGAGATCGATCAGTAGAATTTGTGCCCTGCAAACCGGCTGGACGCGCTCACGGAGATTTCGACGTTGTTCGGCACATCAGGGTGACGTGTCAAACTAATGCGGGCTGCCAGTGCGGAGCCGCGCAAACAGGCAAACCGGACCGGCAAACATCGGCATCAACAAAGCGGGGCAACGAGATTAGATGAAGACCGTGTACTTGGCCAATCCTTACGGATTCTCGAAACAGCAACGACAGCGCCTCTTGCCGGAGATAGTACAGGCCCTGGAAGCCATAGGCTTGGAGGTTTGGGAGCCCTTCTCCCGAAACAATCAGGAGGAGCGAGGCCAGGAGGGCTGGGCCTACCGGGTGGGGCAAGCCGATTTCCGCGATGTCAGGGAATCTGACGGCATTGTCGCCATTGTCAATGGCTGGCCACCCGACGAGGGAGTCATGGTGGAACTGGGCATGGCGATCGCCCTGGGCAAGCCCACGTTCCTGTTCCGGGACGATTTTCGCGTTGGCACCGATTCCATTGAATATCCGCTCAACCTGATGTTGTTTACCGGGTTGCCCCAAAAGGGTTGGGAGGACTATTACTTCAATTCCATTGAAGAGTTGGCATCTCCCGCCAAGGCGCTGGTTCCCTGGGTGAAGGGGGATCTGGTTCCCTGACGGCCGCACTGTCTCTTGTGAAGGCTGTGGCCGTGAGTAGACAGGGGCTGGTGCAAAAACCCATGTTCCATTCCCTGGTACATTCCGGTACCGGGGGCGGGTGATTCGCTCTCGGTTGATGGGGCTCCGTTGCATGCCCCCGCAACTCGAGTCCGGGGCGGGCAGTCCCCATCGATTGCCTGGTTCGTTCCGCGAGCAGGGACTTGGCCTCCCCGTGGGGCATGTACAACGTAATCTCCTCGTCGTACAGCCTCGCCAGAATGTTGCAGGCGGCATTGGTGTCCGCGTCCAGCACAACCCCGTCGAGACAGTAAAACCGGTCCCGGCGACGCGTGCCCTGCAACAGGCCGGTGCGGGAGTCGATTTGCGATGTGTAGGCCGGATTGACCAATGCCAGCGCAGAACCTCTGCGCCGAGAAATCGAGGTGAGGGTGTCCGCCATGACGCCCTTGACCCAGCCGTGCAGGCGGCAGTTGGTGTCCTTATGGCGGTACGGAGCGGACTTCATGGATGCGGACAGGTCCTCACAGGCAAGGGTGCCGGCCTTGCGGCATGGCCCTTGGCCCGGTGCTTCTGCTCGACCACCCGGAGTTGGTTGCGCCTTTGCCCCTTGACCTTGCAGTAGTCGCTCTCCAAGGCCGAGTTGTACTCATGCCACAACTTGGAAAAACCTGTGATGCGGCAGGTACTCGGCCACCCGCGGCACGTCCCGTCACAGGATGGAGGCACCCACCCCGCAACCCGGAGCCCAAGACTATCAGGGTGTGGAAATGGGTACCCGTTGCGCTATCAGGCGCGGCTGCCGCAACGGGGACATGATATGATTAATAAAAACAGAAATTCATATGAGATAGATATGAAAATTTCCGAACGAGGGCAAATCACCATCCCCAAGGAGCTCAGAGACCGCTTCGGCATGAACAAGGATGTCGAGGTCGAGATTACACCGACCAAACATGGCCTACTCATCCAGAAACGGACAGCGGCGCAGCATCCGGTCGAGAGGATTAGCGGGATTCTTGACCGCGGTGTTGATGTTGACCGGTACATTGAAGAGATCCGGGGTAGATGATTGCCTCGGTCGATACGAGCGTCCTGCTGGATATTTTCGTAGCCGATACACCGCATCACGCACAATCGCAGGGGTGGCTCATCCGCGCCTATGACAGAGGGGCCATTCTGGTCTGTGATGTGGTCTATGCGGAGTTGGTTCCAGCCTTTGGAGACCGCTCGGCATTGAATGGAGCACTGCAGCAGATCAATGCGACGTTCTCTCCGCTTGATACGGCTATCGCGTACGAAGCGGGGCTGCGCTGGTCGCGATACCGGCAAGCGGGCGGGCCAAGAACAAGGATCATGTCCGACTTCCTGATCGGTGCCCATGCCATGGCCAGGGCCGACATCTTTCTGACCCGGGATCGAGGTTTCTACACTACCCACTTCCCCGAACTGCAGGGGCCGTAGAGAGTGACTGGAGGCGGGCCGGGAATCCCGAGACGCAAGCAGGTCCCCGATGGACGGTGGGGCAGGACGGTTTGTCCGGATGGACAGAGTCCTACATCGACTACACCATCATTGCCCTGTTGCTGGTGCCGTCAGAACTCCTTGGCCATTCCTGTCTTCGCCTTGGACAAGCACTACGTCGCAGGGTTGGTGGAATCGGGGTTGAAGACCTAACCTGCACCTGGCATCAAGCTTCGGTTGCCCAGGTCTGCGGCCGGGAACGCACCGGCCTTCCCGTCCGGACCGACTCGTCCATCAACAGGCTCAAATACTGGTCCTGCGCGCCTTGGGCAAGGTCATAGAACCGCTCGCCGTTGCGCACATTGTCCGACATGCGCAGTAGGCAGTCCGCCACCGCAATCTCGTCGTCGGCCAGACGGCCGGGAAGGGTCGGGTTGTGGTACACCCACTCGTCCCCCAACTGAATGCCCTTGTGGTGGAAGCCCTCCAAGTTGCCGCCGTGGCCCGCATCCACGCGCCGCAACGGCAGTGTGAGCGGTGTCCGGGAATCCGCCAACCAGGAAACAGTGTCCTGCAGGATTTCACCCCGGGTGCCCCTGATCAGGACACGCGGTGCCCTGACCCAGGAAAAGTACTGGTCTCCGGTGAAGTCGAAGAGGCCTGTCTGTCCGGTGCTGAAACGAAAGAGCGCCAAAGTCTGATGGGAGGGATCCAGTCTGTCCGGGGGAGGCGGGTCCACCCGTCCGCGCCCAGCCAGCAACTGCGATTCCACGGCGACAGCATGAATCTCCGCGTCGGCGAAACCAGCTCCCAGCATCAAGCGCATCAGGCTGACTCCATGGTAGCCATGGGCCGCGGACACCTGCACCTGCGTGACATCCCCGATCAGGCCGCTGGCGGCCACCGAGATGCGCGCGGCATGCATGGGTTGGTACTGGTACTGCTCCGCAACCTGGATATGGGCGCCCTGTTGGGAGAGGGCTGTCAAGGCCTGCAACTCCGCAAGCGTGCGTCCGGGCGGCGTCTCCGTCAACACCGGCATGCCGGCGGCCACCACGTCGGTGATTATCCCTGCCGCAGCCGGCTGACTCACCGACACCACGACAAACTCCAGATCCTCCACCGCCAGCAACTCCGGCAGCGTCTCCACTACCGGTATGCGCCATCGTGCGGCGTAAGCCTCGCCCTTGACGGGATTCCGGACCTGTACGCAGGCAACCTCGAAGCGATCCGGCATCAACTGGGCTATGCGGAGAAAGAAGTCGGAGCGCCAACCGGCTCCAATCAGGCCAAACCGAATCCTGTCAATCATGAACGTCCATTCCTATGGCAACTGGGGAACCGGCTGCGGACCCGCACGCAGGCCTCTGGAAAATTCCGCAACCGCCAGTTTAAACCCCGGAATGTTGACCAGGACTTCCAGGAAGAAGATAGGCTTTGTGTCAGGCCTGTCTGACAGCACGCCCGTTCCATCCGCAGGCATCGCCCCCCATCGGCATTGGCATGCACTGCCCTGCGAAATTTGGTGGCAGACCCTGCCGTGGGCTATATTTCCGGGACCATACACCCTTACGCCCGACCGAAGACCACAGGCGGCGCACGCCGTAAAGCCCCGAAGGCTGCCTGTCAAGGCCCGGTGCGGAACGGGAGCCCGGAATCCGCTGAGGATCCGCGGTCTGCCGTGCGCCAGCCCCGCTTCGTCAAGGACAGCGGGGTTTTTTGTTGGCCCTGCGCCACACAAGGACAACGACCACAATGGCTCTCAGCCGCGCACGCAAGGAAGAACTGGTTGCCCAGTACACGGATCTGGTGACCGACTCCGCCGCCCTGGTCTTCACCGGCTATCAGGGAACCAGCGTCCCCGAGATGCAAAATATTCGGCACCGCATGCAGGATGCCGGAGCCACCTTCATGGTGGTCCAGAACCGGCTGCTGCGCATCGCCCTCAGCACCTGCCACCCCGATGTCGAGGTGCCGGCCTTCACCGGTTCCAGGGCCGTGGTCTTCAGCGGAGAGGACATTGGCCACACGGTGACGGAACTAAAGTCCCACATTGCCCGGGAGTTGAGGAACAATCATCCGTTCCACATCTCCGGCGCCTGGATGTCGGGTCAGTGGCTGGAAGCCCCCGCCGCCGAGCAGCTGTCGGAACTGCCTTCCCTGGCCGAAGTGCAGGCCAAACTCCTGGCCACCATCTCCGCTCCCGCCCGCGAGCTGGTCGGAATGGTGGATGCGGTGCCCAATGCGCTCTACCGCGTCATCTCGGCGCCGCCGCGGGACCTGGCCCAGGTCCTGCGGGCGCACAGCGAAGCCGCATAGGCCCGCCGGCTCCCTCCAAACGTTCACTCCCAACTCAACCAATTCAACTGTTCATTCAAAGAGGACACCATGGCTGACATTGAAAAGATCAAGCAGGACCTTGACGGCTTGACACTGCTGGAAGCGGCCGAGCTGGTCAAAATGCTCGAGGAGGCCTGGGGCGTCAGCGCCGCGGCTCCGGTTGCGATGGCAGCCGCCCCCGGCGCGGCTGCCGCCGGTGAAGAGGCAGCGGAAGAGGAGCAGACCGAATTCGACGTGATGCTGACCGACATCGGCGGCAAGAAGATCCAGGTCATCAAGGCCGTGCGCGGCATGACCGACCTGGGCCTCAAGGAAGCCAAGGCTCTCGTGGAAAGCGCCCCGGTTGCCGTGCTGGAGGGTGTTTCCAAGGACGAAGCCGAGGAAGCCGCCGCCAAGTTCGAAGCGGAAGGTGCCAAGGCCGAGGTCAAGTAGCCAATCCCGGCGTCTGCCGGAACATCGATGGCCAAGGCCCTCCGGCATGCCGGAGGGCCTTGTTGTTTCTGAACGGTTGGATCCCGTCCAACCCATTGGGTTGACGTTGGATTGAGGATCCTCACGTATACACTGCCACCATGGACACCGAACTGTCCGTGGGCCGACCCTTGGTCGGCCACGACTGGGCCGTCGCCCATCTGATCGATGTGGCCACCCCCGATCCCGGGCCCGAACCGCCCGCGTGGTCCCGTCTGCGCCATGCCTATCTGCTAACGGGAGCCCGACACATCGGCAGGAGCACCCTTGCCGGCCAGTTGGCCGGTGCCTTGCTGTGCCGGGAACCGACCGGCACGGCCTGCGGCGCGTGTGCCGACTGCACAAGCTTCGCCGGCGGCAACCATCCCGACTTCCTGCTGGTCGACCCGACCACAACCGACAGTGAGCCGGACCGGGACGGCGGTGTGCTGCGTGCGGAACAGGCGGATGCCATCCTGCACTTCACCGTGATGAAACCGTTCCAGAGCCGTTTTCGGGTTGTCCTGATTCGGGAACTGCAGCGGGCGACTCCGGCATTTGCCAACCACCTGCTCAAGACCTTCGAGGAACCGCCCGCGGCCACGCTGCTGCTGGCCACGGCAACGGACACCAGCACCATTCTGCCGACACTTGTTTCCCGCTGCCAGACCCTGAAGCTGAGACCCTCCAGCCGCGCCACCCTGCGCACCGCCCTGCAAACCCGGTGGGAAGCCGAGCCGGAACAGGCCGACCTGTTGTCGCGCCTTGCACAGGGTCGCATGGGCTGGGCCGTCCTGCAGTTGGAGGATGCCCGGATGTGGCAACGCCGGGATCGCAATCGGGCTCTGGCAACGGACCTGGCTGCAAGTTCCATCCCGGAACGGCTGGCCCGGGCCGACGCCCTGGCTGTGCACAGCTCTCCCGCCCAGCTGCAGGAACAGGTAGGCTTCTGGCTTTGGTGGTGGCGGGATGTCTGGCTGATCCAGCATAATCTGGCGGATAGCTGCGTTAATGTAGACTGTGAGGACGAGCTGGAATCCCTCGCGGCGCGGGTACGCGCCGCCGATGTCACGGCCTTTCTGCAACGGCTTGAACGCGCCATCCAGCAGATGCGCGCCAATGTCAACGGCCGCCTGGTCATGACCAGTCTCATGATTCACATGCCGATGGCCGCCTGATGGCGGTCCATCCCATCGCCGACCGCGGCGGACCGGAAGACCCGGTCCCGTGCGGAGGCAGGACAACAATCCATGACAACCGTCGTCACCGTGCAGTTCCGGCCGGTCGGCCGCACCTATGACTTCAACGCGCACAACTTCGCGGACCTGGAACGCGACGAATACCTAATCGTCGAGGGCAAGGACGGACCGGCCCTGGTCCAGGTCGTGCAGCCGCCCCACAGCGTCCGGCCGGACCGCGAGCCGACCAAGTCCGTGTTGCGGCGCGCCACCGTCTGGGACCTGCTGGAACGGGAACGGCTGAAGGACCTGGAATCCGAGGCGCTCGATCTGTGGCAGTCGGAAGCACGCGAGCGGGGTCTCCGCATGCGTGTGCTGGAATGCAGCTACAACCTCGACGGCGGCCAGCTCACGGTCTCCTACCGGGCCTCCGGCAAGCGCCGGCGCCAGCGCGAAATGCGCAATCTGCAACGGGACATGGCCCGCCGCCTCAAGGCGCGCATCGAGATGCGCGAGGTGCGGGACCGGGAAGCCGCCAAGTTGCTGGACGGCGTTGGCAAGTGTGGGCGGCAGCTGTGCTGCACCACTTGGCTGCGGGAGTTCCGCCACATCCGTCCGGAGATGGCGCGCACCCAGCAGTTGACGGAGAACCGGGACGAAATCACCGGGGTGTGCGGGCGGCTGCTCTGCTGCCTGTCCTATGAGGACGAGATGTACCGCTCCCTCACCCGATCACTGCCCAAGGTGGGAGCCCGGGTGGTGACCCCACAGGGTGCAGGCAAGGTCCGCTACATCTTTCCGCTCAAGAAGACGGTGACCGTGACGCTGGAGAATGACATCAACGCCGAGTTCGGGGTCGACGAACTATTGCCGCCCAAGCAGGACCCGTCATGCGGTTCCTGCGGGGGTTGCACCGCAACCCGACGCGCGGAAGGCGAACGCGAAGCGGAGCAGCGGGCACAGGATCAGCAGGCTACGGCCGCCTGACCGTCCAATCCGTCAACTTGCCATGTCGGAACCGTGACTCGGTTCGGCCTGTCCCATGCGCAAGGCGGTCGGCACGCATCCGAGGGTCTCGGCTGTTCCGCGTTTGAACTGCCGCACTGCTGTCCCCGACTTTCCGCGGCCCTGAAGATCATGGTGCCGCGCGAGACAACCCGCAAGGCCAACTTTCTATACTTCACAACTTCTGCATTGGGTATTGACGCCAGCGGGACTGCATAGCCAGAAGAACTGCGAACGCGACCGCAGCGGTCAGGCACAGTGTTGTGGGGACCATAACATCCCGTTCCGACAGGGTCAGGGATAAATCAAACTCGATTGCTCCTCCTGACGAAGCCAATTCGCTCAAAAGAAAGCCGCTTGTCCAACCTGTAGCGACAGCCACCGCAAAGCCCGCGGTCACCAACAAGTAGATTCCAAGCCCGGTAACCGCGGCGCGTTGGGCCCGTCGAGGCAAAGGCCAACGGGATTGTGCTGCTGCGACGAAGACCCCAATTGCCACCGGCTGCAACAGCATCAACAGCATCCTGTAAAGCAGGGTTGTCTCCGTTGCGCCTGCGGCCACGAGCGCCAGCAGGGCAGTGATGGACATCAGGACAACACCCAGCGTGACAGTGATCGGCCTGAGAAGATGTTTGGCCATATCGGGAACGTTGTCCGTTCGGGTTGGTGAGCAAGTCATGGATTAGCTACGCAACGCCAGCTTGCCCGGTTGCATGTTGTCCAGAACCAACCTTGAGGCGCTGCCAGGCCTGTCCATCCGTCAACGCCTGCACCTCGCCCACGAACCAAGGCACCGCCAACTGTCGATCAGGTTGGCACAACCCGGTTCAGCGGCTGCACGCGAAGCGGTTCCTTCCGGAGTGCACAACACTCCGGTAAACGGTTGTTGGGACAGGGGCATGCCACTCCGAGGTCTGATGGCGGGATAGGCAGCCGACCGCTATCATGAACGGAATCGGCGCGCGTCGGCATCGCCCCCGCCCCATGGCGGTTCCGGCCGCAATGCGGATCCGGTCCCAGCCGATCCGGAACCCCCGAACGGTCAGTCCTTCAGGAATTCGCTGGGGGTGCGCTGGGGCGGCAGCGCGTCCTCGAACTCCATATCGAGTTCCGGTGGGCGCGCCCCCTCCCACCAGGTCGGCATGGAGGGATAGGGAAACACGTCCCACCACTGCAACAGCAGGGAACGCCTGGCATCGGAACGGTTGGGATGGGCCGCATGCAGGACCCGGCTGTCGGCTATCACCAAATCCCCCGCCTTGACTGCCAGGTCGATGGCGTCCGGGTGATCCCGGAAGGCTGCATGGCTCTCGTCCGTGGACTCGTCCTGCAACTCCTCTTCATGGGCATCCGGCAACTCGTCGTGCAGGTCGATGCGGTGCAGGTGGGTGCCCGGAATGACCCGCAGGCAGCCGTTGTAGGGCGTGGTATCGACCATGTAGTACGACAGGAAAATCTTGGTCGGCCACGGCAGACCGGACTTGGGGTGGTTCCAGACCATACCGTCCTGGTGCCAGTAGAGGGCGGGCCCGTGGGCCGGCTTGCTCAGGATCAGGGCGGTGTTGCCATGCGTCATGTTTTCCAAGCCCAGCGCGTCACACACCTGCTTCTGCACCGGGTTGTCCAGGAGCTCGTCCGTCATGCGCGTGTAGAAGGGCCGACGCTCCTCCAGGAGAGGCCGCTCCCCACTCAGGTAGGCATTGACCACTTTCTCGTTGATGATGGGGAAGTCGCTGCCCTGAAAGCGAAAGCGGTGGGGAATGGGATGCGTGTCCAGAAAATCGTCAATGAAGGCCTGGGCGCGGTCCAGGGCGTCTCCGTGCAGCACGCCGGGGATGATGCAATAGCCATCCCTGAGCAACTGGTCGCGCTTCGCGCACGCGTCGGTGCTGGAGAGAAAGGAACTGCCCACAAACGGCCTCCTGCTCGGGCTGGCAACTGGCTTGACCAAAATTCGGGAAGAGCCACTGTGCGGCAGGTGCCCCCGGTCTGACTCGAACAGACATGCCCATACGGGCACAGGCCCTCAACCTGCTGTGTATACCAATTCCACCACGGGGGCCTGGTACCGCACAGAATGCAGACGCCAGTATAGGTTTGCCGCGCACCAAGGTCAATTGATGCCCTTGCCCTCTCCGGATTGGGATCATCCCAGATGCATGCGATAAATCTCCTCCATCAGTCGAATGTCGGTCCAAGCATCCTCGCCGCTCGCCAGGAACGGTTCCCCGGTCCGGACACAGTCCAGGAAGGCCTGCATCTCCCGACGGTAGGCCCAGGACCAGCGATCCCGGGGCAGGGGCCGTTCGTAGCTGTGGCGTGGACCACCCCTGTAGATCTCGACTTCCGCCGGCAGGTTTTCATTCAGCAGGGGTGGAGCCCAGGTATGAACCCACCCTTGGCGGAAATATACCTGTGTATGGTCGTCCCATCGATGATGGTCCAGCCTGCCGGTTTCCAGCATGCAGCGCACCCCGCCGATCCGGAAAACGGACACGCCTTGGTGACTGGTTGAGTCCAAGTCCACCGCGACCACCTCCGCGTCGTCGCCGGCATCCAGCAGGTAGCGCATGAAGTTCAGGTTGTGGCAGTACTGTTGCAGAAAATTCACATAGTGGGGCCTGTGGTCCGCAGGCAGCCAGTCGGGCCCCTCACGCGCCTCGGCCGGCAACGGCAGGTTGCTGGTCTCCATGCGGCCGACATCCATGCCGCAGATCCAGTCTCCGCAGAACCCGTGGGCCCGCACGTACATCACGTCGCCCAACTCGCCCGACCTCCGAAACTCCCGCAGCCGCTCCAGCGCCAGCTGGTTGCCGGCATCGTGCCGCTTCATGTAGCCCACCATGAGCCGCGCGCCCGGAGTCTGGGCCGCCTCCAGAATGCGGTCCGCCTGGCGCAGGGACAGGGCCATCGGTTTCTCCATAAAGACCGGCCGACCGGTGCGCAGGAAGTCGATCGCGATCTCGCCCTGGGTTGTGAATCCGGACGACACCGCCAGCACATCCAGGCTGTCGTCCCGGGCCAAACCCATGTGATCTTCATGGAAGGATGGGATGCCGAACTTGGCCTGCACCTTGCGTCCGAGATCCGGACGCACCTCGGCCAGGGCCGCCACCTCGCACTCCGGCAACGCCGTCAGGTTCGGCAGATGCACGTTTTGGGCCATGAAGCCACAACCCGCATACCCCAGTCTCAATGCACTCACAGATCCCTCCTTGGAGTTTCTCGCGCACCCGTCCCCGCAGGCACACCTCAACGTTGGCGCAGTTCCATCGTGTAGTCGATCGGAATCGTAACCTGCGGCACCAGGGGGGACACAAGGAGGAACAGCTTCTCGTTCGGATCCGGCCATGCCGCGGGCTCCAACTCCAGCACCCCGTCCGCATCCGCCACGGCCCGATGCACGGAACGCACGGTGCCGGCCACCGGATCCACTACGACGCTCTGCACCAGCCAGGTGACTGCCAGCGGCTCCTGCACATGGAGCCAACCGTCAAGCCGCGCGGCAAGCCGGGAAACCGCCGGATCCAGCCGCCAGTCCGTCTCCGCCACTTCTAGACCCCCGATCACCAATCCCGGCTGCGTATCGGCACTGTCCGTCACCATGCTTATACGCAGCTGTACCAACTCGCCGGACCACGGGCCAAGATCCCAATCCACCGCCTGCCAACCGCCGCTGTCTCCAGTCAGGCCGTGGCCCAGATTGTTCCCCGCGGGGTTGGTGTCCGTGGTGAAGTCGCTCTGCAGCAAGGACCATTCCTCCCCGTCCCGGCTCACCATCACGTAGGCGTAATCCCAACCTTCCTCGATGACCCACCACAGACGCGATTCGAGTACCACAGAGCTGCCCGGTGTCAAGGGCGTGAGGTCCAGATCCATGGTCAGCGAGGCATGCCGGTCGCCCCAGCGGCCGCTCCACAGGACCGGTTGCGCCGGATCCAAACCCGGCAGTACCGCAACTTGCGGTGCCCCCTGAAACACGATCGTCTCCGGTGTCCCCAAGTCGTCCCCGGCCACCTCCAGGTAACGAGTTGCATGGGGCCGCAGGGCATCTCGCACCGGCCAGTGGGGCCTCAGCCGCCGGGCCGTCCGCGCCTGTGCCCAGACCGGGTCCTGCGCTTCAACCAGGCTCCGGATACCCAAAGGGCCACCACTGCCGTACAGGTGCGGCCGGCCCAGGAACGCGGCCAGGCTGAAGTCCGCGTACGTGTCGTCGAAGGACAACCGGCATCCCCGGTCGCGCAGAAAGCCGTTCACGCCCACGGCACCCGGATCGGGGTGGGTCAGCAGTTCCCGCGCCGCGTCAACGCCAAACGTATCCGTCAGCCAAGCCGCATAGCCAAGTGCCGCGCCGTAGTGCAACTCGCTGTCCGATTCATCCATGGACCAACTGGTCAATGAAATGCGCGGGTTTCGGCTCCAACGAACCAGCGAGCCGGGATAGTCCTCTCCGAACATCCCCAGCGCCGGTGGCAGTTCGGCCAGGCCCTCGTCGATGAACTCCTGCTCACCGGGGCTGTTGGACCACTGGACCAAGTGGACATACTCGTGGGCCACAACCTGGGCGGCCCAGTCCGGATCGTCCAGGGTATTCGCGTGAATGAACAGCATTTCCTTCTCGTTGGACTCCGGCACCGCCACCCGACTGATCGACTCCCGGCTGGAGAAGAAACCGGCCACCGGCCCCTCGAGTTCCGCGAACAGAATGTGCACCCGCGGGTCCCGATCGAACCCGTCGTCGGGCGGCATACCGAAGATCTCCTGGAGCGGAATCATCAATTCGTTGTCGAACCGGGCCGCCAGCCTGCGCACGCGGTTGCGTTGCGGTTGACCGGCTTCCAGCCACACGTAGCTCAGGTCGGATGCGTGGACAAGCTCGGCCGTCACGGGACGCACCTCGCCGGTCTCGGCATGGGGCACCTGAAACAAGGTCTCGTCGCCTTCCGTCCATGTCGGCAAGGGATCCGGCAGCGTGGCTGGCACATCCTCCAGGCCGGGGTCCGTGGCGGCCATCAGGGCAGCCAGATCCATCGGCGGCGGCAAATCGGACAGCATCGCTGCGGTTGCTTGCACCCGCGCCGCCTGTTCCGGATCCATCAGTTCCGCAACGCGCGGCAGCGCCGCATGTTCGGTTCCCGAAACACCGCACGGTGCCGGCACGGAGGACGATGTTTCGGGAACCGGCAACCCGTTCCCACAGGCGGCCAGCAGGACTGCCGTACTGGCCAGACATGCAAGTACGAACCGGCGGCGCCGGCGGTTCCTGGCTATGCTACCCATCTGTCGGCGCTTCGGAGTCAAAGGCAAACAACGACACCCGACAGTTCCAGGCATCCGCCACGGCGAGCAGTACGCGGCCATCCCCCGGCAGCACATCCACACCCACGGGGCGGATCAGGGGAGTTTCGGGTTCCAGCTGCGTGAACCGCAGGCTGTCGGGTTCCAACATCAGGAGACGGCTCATTTCAGGATCCGTGAGCACAAGCCTGCCGTCCGGGAGGTCGGCCAGATGCGGTCCGGCCATGGTGGTGGTTCTGGGAAAACCGCCGATTCGCAGGTTGCTTCCCAAGTTCAGCAGCAACGCCAAGTCGGGCGACACCGCCCAGGTGCCGGTCCGGTTCACCAGGACATCGGACGGCTGGTCCAAATCGGTCACCCCGGTCCACGCCGTGTGTTCGTCGACAAATAGCCCATCGGGACCGAACAGGGTGATGCGCGAGTGGCCGGTGTCGGCCACCAGAACCGATCCGTCCGGCATCACGTGCATGCCCCTCGGCCGGTAGTGGCCGGTCCCCTTGGTGAACACCTCCCAACCGCTGTCGTCCTCGGCCAGGGCAAACACCTGCTCCCGCTGGTTGTCCAGCACCAACAGTCTGCCGTCACCGGCCATGCCTGCATCAACCGGTTCGGGAAGTTGACCGTCGTCCCAGATACGGACCACCGCGCCGTCCTCCAGTTCCAGCATGGCAATGCGCGGAGGCTCCACTCCGGTGGCATAGACGTATCCCAATCTGCCGTCGATGACCACGCCTCTTGGTGAACCGAGAAGAGAATCCATTGTGCAGGATCCGCCCGTGTGCCAGAGCGCGGTCAGGGGCACCGTTTCCATCACCTCCAGGTCGGCATGAAGTGGGTCACCGGCTGCCTCGGGAAGTTGCGCCGCGTCTTCCGCAGCCGGCGCGGTATCGGGACCGACTCCCCGGTACTGGTCCACCAACAACTGAATCGGATTGGCACCGAAGAACAAACCGGGTAGTTGGGCCGCTGTCAACACTCCGCACAACACCAGCAACTGGGCCTCGGACAGATGTCCCTCGACTTGATCAAGCCACATGCCGACCTTGTGCAAGCCCAGGGCCAAGGCCGGCACGGCCAGCATCAGGGGCACGGCCATGAACCTGTGGTGCAGGGCCGTGAATGGTTCGGGGGAGGCCGACATCAACAACAATCCCCCAAACCAACCGACACCCACCGTCGCCAGCAGGGGTTGCCTTCGCCAATGGGCCAAGGCCAGCACCAAACCAACCAGGGCCAGGCATCCTTCCAAGGGCGTAAGCAGCGTTAAGAACCAGGGCATCCAGCCACTGTGCGGCCGAAACCACATGTGGGCCAGTGCCATGGGATCGGGCGGGGCTCCCAGCGGCATCCAGGCCGGCACGCGGGGATCCCAAGGTTCCGGTGCCGCGAGCACAAGCAGCATGACCGTTGCCACCAGACCCAGCCCCCATACGCCTCCCCGATGCAACCGCTCGAAGACAGTGTCGCGCGACACAATCAATTGCAGGATCAAGCCACCGACAACCATTGCCAGCAACCACGAACCGGACCACAGGTCGCCTTCCAGCCAGGCCAGCCCCGTCCACATGCCCAAGCGCCAGTACCCCGACCGCTGTCCGGTGCGGGCAACCCATGCACCCGACCACAGGACAGCGGCCGTCAGCAACGGGGCCAGCACCGAGTTGGCGGCCACGGAAGGCTCCCAAATCAGGCTGGGCCCCAGAATGGCCATGACAGCGGCCCCCAGACCCGCCTTTTCCCAGCCCAGAACACTGCCGGTGCGCCAAACAACGACCGGCAGGAGGCAGGCGCCGACGAAGCCGACCAGAATGGCGCGGTCGGGTCCCGTCAGGCGAAACAGAAGTCCGGACAGGGATCCAGCAACGGCAACGGCTTCGAAGTCCGGTGCCACCGGCACCACGAACAGGACACGGGTCACAGCCGTAGCCGCGGCCAGACCCAACCCCACCCATACCGGTCCCGGCAGCGTGCCGGAACCCTGCCAACCACTATGCCAGTAGGAGCCGTCAAGGATCCGGCCCAACAGGATGAACCCAAGCAGGCTGAACAGGGCCAACCATGCCGCGGCCTCCGAACCCTCGGAGAGCAGCTTCGCAAACCACACCGGCAAGGCTGCCCCCGCAGCCAGCACCCCCGTTGCAAGCGTTGTGCGGGATGGCTTCCATCGAAACGGTGCAACCCCGGCGACACCGTACCCGACATGGGAATGTCCGGCCCGGGCTGTGCGATTGCGCCATGCCCAGTAGGCAAGGCACAGCAGACCAACGACGAGCAGGCCAACCCCGTCGACCGGCCTCAGTTCCCCGGTGGGCAAAAGCCTGCGGACGAAGCGCTGGCCCAGGTAGAGGAAAGTGACACCGGCGACCAGCCAACCGGTCCGCTGCCGCAAGGCGGGCAGGTCAAAGATGGGCAATGCGCGAACTTGATGAGGTGGCAACGGCAGCGGAAAGAGTTGGGAATTATATTCCTGACTTGACAATGGGTTCTGTGGTATAATGGCGTTCATAAATGCGAGAGTCCGGCTGGCACCGGACTCCCCGCCGGACACGAAACGGTAACTTCCATGCCCAACAGTCCCGATTCTACTGCACAGGCTCCGAAGACCGTCCACCGCACGGTGCGCCTGCGCCTGTATCCGGGCGACGCCGCTACGGGTATCCTGCTGACGGCCATCGCCGGGGCCTGTCGCTACGTCTGGAACCACATGCTGGCCGACTGCGAGTGGCGGTACGCGCGCTGGAAGGAGATGCACGTACCCGCTCTCAACTGGCCGGAAGTGCGGGAGGGCAAGACGGCCTGGGCCAAGGCCATCCGCAGGAAGATGGGACCCGGTCCGTCCACGAGTTTCTTCACTCTGGGCCAGCGGTTCACGGCGCTGCGCCACGACCCGGACCACGCCTGGCTGAAGGCGTACCCGTACCAGGTGGTGCGCTACAGCCTGAAGTACCTGGCCGACGCCTACAAGCGGTTCCTTGCGGACCCTGTGAACGAGGGCAAGCCCCGGTTCAAGGCCCGGCACTACACCGTGCCGGCGTTCACGATCCCCGAGGCCGTCCGGATGGACGGGGACCGGCTGCACGTGCCCAAGGTCGGCTGGCTGCGGCTGGCGGGCAGCGACCCGTACGCGGACTGCCGGCCCCTGACCGTGCGCGTGCGCATGGAAGGCACGGAACAGCACCCCAAGTGGTATGCCTACGTCTGCTACGAGGTACCCGCGGAGCAGGTGAAGCAACCCGCCCCGGACGGCGCGCTGGGCCTGGACCGCAACGTGGGGCAGGCCACGGACAGCGAGGGCACGGTGTACGCGATGCCCGACACGGACAAGCTGGATGCGCAGATCGCCCGCAAGCAGCGGGAACTGAGCCGCAAGCAAGGCTGGGGTCCCAAGGACCGAAGGCCCAAGTCGAACCGGGGCCGGCGCGTGAACGGGCAGTTGAACAAGCTGCAGCGCAAGGGGGCGCGCAAGCGCGACGATGCCACGCACCAGGCCAGTCGCAAGCTGGCGGACACGGCGCACACCGTGGTGGTGGAGGATCTGAACACGAAGGGCATGACCCAGTCGGCCAAGGGCACGGTGGAGAAACCCGGCAAGCAGGTCAAGCAGAAGTCGGGGCTCAACCGCAGCATCCTGGCCAGTGGCTGGGGCTCGTGGGAGCGCAAGCTGGCGTACAAGGCCGGCGAACTGCGTAAGGTGGCTCCGGCCTACACGTCGCAGACGTGCAGCCGGTGCAGCCATGTGCACAGGGACAACCGGCCGTCGCAGGCGGTGTTCGCGTGCGGGGCCTGCGGGTTCCGTGCCAACGCCGATCACAATGCGGCAATCAACATCTTGGTGCGGGCGGGGCTTCCGTGCGTGCCCGTTTCGGCCCGTGGGACAGGGGCGGCTGCACGGCGAGGGGCGCTCCCGTGGGGGTCCCCGACGACCCGTGAACGAGATGGGCCGACTGTCAAGTCCGGCCTATAAGTCCCAAGGAGTTCAGTCCAAGAGGGAGTCGATGTCGAGCAAGTACATCTGACGACCCTGTCCCCCGTGGGCCGAATCAATGCAAACCCTCGTTCCATCCCGGTTGGAACGCGGATGGAGGTCCACGCGCCACTCGCCGTCGTACTCCGGCGGGGACGGAAAGGCACCGAGCTCAGTGCGTCGATCCCGGTCCGCATCATAGAGATAGAGTTCCTGGATCCGGTTGTCCAGCGGGTAGGTGTCGTTCAGTACCACATGCCGTCCGGGCAGGTAGGTGCAATGTCCGTTGACCCGCATGGAGCTCCGTCCCTGTACCTCCACCCAGTCCGATCGATCCCGAAACAGGTAGAAGGCAGCGGAATGGGACGGATGGCGGGTCCAGCCCAGAATGTGATCGGGATCGCGCCAGATGAAGTGGGACATGCTGCCCGAATCGTCGACCAGGTGGAGACCGCCGCCGTCCACCCCCACGGTGAACATGCGGGTGTGCAGGTCCCCCGTGGCCACTCCGGTGGAGACATCCCGCCAGCGGTTGAGAAAGATGAAGCGGGTCCCGTCGGGACTGAACAGCAGGTGGTTGAAGTAGTGCTTGCCCGCGGCGTGCGACGGGTGGTCCGCCGGCACGGACGCGGCCTGTTCGATACTGATCACCATGGAGCGCGTGTCCCGTTCCCAGTCCAGGAGCCAGGCGCCGCTGTCGGCCGGCCGCAGGCAGTCGGCATTGCGATCCGGCACTCCCGGGTAGCCATAGCCGGGCCGCATGTCCTGAATCCGTTCGAAATCCACGCCCACACCATAGCGCCCGTCGGGGCTGAGGGCGTAAAACGGCCACGGCCAGGTGCGCCGGGAGCCGGTATCGATATTCAACGAACGGGTCACAAAGTGGTCCCCGTCCCGATCATTCCACATGACCTCGGCGGCGGAACCGGGCCGCCACTGTAGCATGCAGCCCTGCTGCCAGCCCCAGCTGACACTGTGGCCCAGATCAAGCCAGCGGTCCCCGTCCCCAAGGTCCACCATACCGATGCGAACCTCGTCCCGTGCCGACGGCTTTCGGTTCTCGAAGTCGACCGACATGCCCAGGACATACCGGCCATCGGGTGAGAACTGAAGCTTGTCGTAGTAGCCAAACCAGTGGTGTCTGGGACCGTGGGTGATTTGCCGAATCGGAACGCGGCTAGTGGACATGCCTCAAGCTCTCCTGATTGGTATACCCGGTTCTGTGAAGAACCCTGTGGTCTTGGAAGCTGCGACCGAACTACGCGGCTCCATCGGTTGGTTCGGCCTGCCGGACCACGGCATAGGCGCCACCCCGGGCCTTGACGTCCAGCAGATCACCGGGCACGGTCTGTTCCGGATCCGTCACCAGCACGCCCTTTCGGTTCCGCACGATGCTGAAACCCCTAGTCAGGACCGCTTCGGGATCGAGGGCCCGCAGGGAAGCCTGCAGCCTGCCGAGTCTAGCCCGGGACTGATCGAGGCGGAGTTTCAGCCTACCCTGCAATGCCTCGGTGGCATAGTCCAGCTGCTGCATCCTCTGCTCCCAAATCCGGCGCGGATGCCGTTGCTCCGTCCGATGCTGCAGGGCATCCAGCCGCGTGCGTTGCCGCGTAAGCAGGTCGTCCATGCGCCTGGTCAGCCGCAGTGCCTGTGTGTCCACCAGTTCCCCCACCTCGACCCGATCCGGCACCGCCGCCTCCGCCGCCGCGGTGGGGGTGGAAGCGCGCAGATCCGCCACATAGTCCACCAGCGTGGTATCGGGCTCGTGACCCACGCCCGTGATGATGGGCAACGGACTCTGGTGCATGGCCGAAACGATGCGTTCGTCGTTGAAGGCCCACAGATCCGTCATTGAGCCGCCCCCGCGCACCAGCAGGATCGTGTCGATTGGCATGCCCGCGGTGTGGCAGTGCAACGCCTGCGCTAGGGCCGCGGCCAATTCGTCCGGTGCCTCCTTTCCCTGCACCAGGGAAGGGAACAGCACCACCTCCACAGCCGGCCAGCGGTTCTGCAGGGTGCGCAGCACGTCGCGGAGCGCGGCGCCGGAGGCACTGGTCACCACGCCCAGCCGTTGCGGAAACCTGGCAATGGGCTGTTTGAGTTCGTCGTCGAACCAGCCGCGGGCCGCAAACTCCCGCTTGCGTCGCTCGTACTCCTCGTAAATGCGGCCGACCCCTTGCCTGGCCATGCGGCTGGCGATCAGCTGGTATCCCCCGCGCGGTGCGTAGACCTCGACGCCGCCCTGGACCACCACCGCGTCCCCCGCCTCCGGCCGGAAGTCCAGCCGGCGTGTGCTGGACCGCCACATCACACAGTTCAGTACGGCGTTGTCGTCCTTGAGACTGAAATAGGCGTGGCCGCTGGCCGCCTGCCTGTAGTCACCGATCTCGCCGGCAACCGATGCGTATTGCAGCGCGTCGTCCGATTCGAGGAGCTCCTTGATCAACTGCGTGATCCTGGTCACGCTCAACGCGTTCGCGGGCTGTGTCATGAATATCTGAGGCGGACCAAATTGAAACGGATATGGCTCGTGCGTCGGATACTGTACTGTACTTCAACCGCCCGGCTGGCAGCCTGCGATCCGCGGACGGCATGCCACCCAGCAACTTCGAATGCCCATGGCTACACCCACCCCTTCTCGGTCCACCACGCACCTGGTGCACGACACCTTTTCGGCGGTCGCGGAACAGTACGCCGTCAGCATGGTGCACGCCCAAGGCGAGGACCTGCCGGTCATTCAGCGACTGGCGGCCCTGACCGGAACCGAACAGGTACTGGACGCCGGCTGTGGTCCCGGTCCGGTTTCCCAGTTGCTGGCGCCGGCGGCCGCCCGGGTGACCGCGGTCGACCTGTCGGAACCGATGCTGGAAAGGGCCCGGCGCACCGCCGCGGAACGTTCGCTGACCAACATCGAGTTCCATCGCGGCAATCTGGCCGACCTGCCGTGGCCGGATGCGTCGTTCGACCTGATCGTATCCCGCTACGCGGCCCATCACTGGCCGGACCCGCAGGCCGTGGTGACCGAGTTGGCCCGGCTGCTGTCGCCCAGCGGCCGGCTATTGCTGGTTGACGTGATGGCGGCCCCCGATCCGCTGCTGGACACCTTTCTCAATGCCCTCGAAATCCTGCGCGATCCCTCACATGTGCGGGATCATTCTCAGGCCCAGTGGCGAGCCATCTGCCAAGAGGCGGGACTGGTTGCCGTGCCGGAGTTTTCCTGGAACCTGAGGCTGGAGTTCGATCCGTGGGTTGCGCGCATCCAAACCCCGAAACCCCGTGTCGCGGCCCTGCGGGAACTGCTGGACGGAGCCAGTGCCGAGGTCAGACAGGCTTTTCGCATCGAGGACGATCACTCGTTCACGGTTCCGGGCGCGATCGTGTCCGCCCGGCCCGTCTAGCCTCCAAGACTATTCGTCCCAACAAAGTCCTGGTCAGAAAAAACTGAGGCCGACCGAATGCCGGAAGACATCGGATTCTGCAGCAATTGCCCTGCCGAGGAAATAGTTTCAGACCCCAAGGGATCTTTCTGTGCAGTGTTTACTCCAGAGGTGAAGCTGCTTCAAAGTCAACGCTACATTGCGGGGATACCCAAAAGACTGCCTGTGTCGGCTGATTGGCCTCGACCCCAGGCCAATTTGGAAGCAATCTGGCCGCCTTGTCAAGACAAGGCGAATGGTGCTACAGTGAGGCTGCCGGAAGCAGATCCCCCGTAGACGACGTTTTGCTTCGATTGGCTGCTTCTGGGGAACCTCGCCAGAAGGAGGTCGTTATGTCACAAGTGTCTGTTAAGCGGTTCACTCTGCCCGCCATCCTTGTCTTGATACTGCTGGCGGCTACGGTGAGTGGCTGTGTCGCCATCCCTGAGAGTCAACCCACCGAGGTTGAGGACGCTGGACCGGAACCAGTTACGGTTGTGTATTGGGGTCACAACTTCACCCCCAGGGTCGAACTGGATGAAAAGTATATCGCTGAATTCATGGAGTTGAATCCCCATATCACGGTCGAATACGAGGCCATCCCGACCGACTTCGACCAGAAGCTGCGGACCGCGCTCGCTGCGGGTACGGGGCCGGATCTCTTTGCCCAATGGAACGGGGACATCGGCACCTTCTACGCCCAGGGGGCAATCGCGCCCGTGGCTTTTGAGGCGATTGGTTACGACTCGCAACAAGCCTTTATGGACTTGTATGTGGCCCCGGAAAACACGCTGCAGGGGGCCATGTTCGACGGGAAACTATACGGGATTCCCAATGAACTAAGCATCTACGGCTGCTACGTCAACAACCGCCTCTTCGAAGAAGCGGGTTTGGATCCGGACACCGACTTTCCCGCCACCTGGGAAGAGATGCTGGTGGTTGCGGAGAAACTGACCAAGCGGGATGACGAAGGTCGCCTCGTGCAACGCGGTTTCGACTTCAGCTGGAGCAACTCCGTCTGGATGTTCCTCGAGTATGGGGCCATGGTACGCCAGTTGGGTGGCTCCGAACTGAACCTCTTGACTCCGGAGGCCGAAAAGGCCATGCAGTACTGGGTCGACTGGGAAGCCAATGGGCTGGGCGGTCCGGCCTATTTCGAAGGCCAGATGAGCGGGTTCATAGCGGAGGAACTGGCCATAGAGTGTGATATGGGTTCATGGGCCCGGCCCGGGGTGTTGGAAGCCGGCATTGACTACACGGTCAAGTCTGTACCCATCTGGGAAAACGCGGTCAACCAGAATCACTTTGACATCTACGCCTATTTCCACATGGTGAACTCCCGCTCCGAACCCGCGGTTCAGGAAGCGGCCTGGCAGTTGGCGGAGTATCTTGATTCCCATCCGGCCGATTATTTGGCCCACACAGGCCTGCTGCAGGCCCGGGTCGAGGTAGTCGAATCGGAGACCTTCCAGAACATTCCGTTTCTGGATGTCTTCCTGGATCAGATGACCACGAGCATGTACTCCCCCCGCATTGCCCGCTTCACGGAAGTGGCGGATGTCCTGGCCCGCGTACGCGATCGAATCATCGTGGAGGGTATGGACCTGAAGGAGTCCATGGCCATTGGCCAAGAAGAGATTGACTCCATCTTGTCCGAGACGAGATAGGCCCTGCCGCGCAGCTTGAAACCAAGGGGGACAGGTTGACCACAAGTCGTGCCTGTCCCCTTTCCCCTCCTCGGGACGGCAGGCCCTGCACCGTCCGGGACGGACAAAGGTTGTATTGACGCCGATGCGCTCCTGGATTCAGCGGGAATTCCTGTACCGGCGCCGCGTGTACGGAGTCCTCTTCGTGGCGCCGGCCATGCTCTTTTTCCTTGTCTTTAGCCTTTATCCCACGCTCAACGGGTTCTATCTCAGCCTAACCGAATACACCCTGCTCAAGCCTCCGGTTTTCGTTGGCTTTGAGAACTACACCAAGCTCGCCGGCAACGACCAGTTCCAGAACGGGGTGAAGGTGACCCTGTGGTTCCTGTTGGGCACGACTGTGCCCAAGTGGATTCTTTCGCTGGCGCTGGCCATGCTCTTCCTTGCCCCGTTCCGGGGCAGGGAGTTTTTCAAGACCCTGTACTTCACGCCCACCCTGCTGTCGGCCGTAGTCGTTTCCCTGGTTTGGAAGCTGCTCTTGGATCCCAACGGCGTGATCAGCGCGCTGGCCAAGCCCATAACCCGGGATCCGGACACCCTGTGGCTGTCGGACCGCATTCTGACACCGATCTCCCTGATCTTCGTGGACGACTGGGCGGGCATCCCGTTCTTCATGATCATCTGGATCGCGGGGCTGGTCGGGATTCCCCGCGTCTTCTACGAGGCCGCCCTGATCGACGGCACCACCCGCTGGCAGGCCTTTCTGCATGTCACGCTGCCACTCCTGCGCCCCACGATCCTGTTTGTCGTAGTGATTTCAACCATCAACTCCTTCCAGTCCTTTGCCCTGCAATATGTCATGACGCGCGGCGGGCCGAGCGACTTGACCACTACGATCGCCCTGCTCGTCTACAACTACGGCTTCAATTACTTCCGCATGGGCCAGGCCGCCGCCATGTCCGTCTTCATGTTCTTCGTCATAATTCTGATTACCCTGATCTACATTCGAAGTGTCCGGGCGGAGGAAACCAGCTACACGTGACAGCAATGCCCTGCTCCGTTCCGGGTCGCGACCGGCTACGGAGATGCGGCGGGATATCGTGGAGCGAGACCGCAATTGACCATGGCCTCCCCTGATCGCTATTCCGAATATGCGCCCGCGCCCTACTCCGGCACCCGCGGCAGCTTCAGTGTGCATTTCCGCCAGAAGGCCAACGGCGCGGCCCTCTACGCCGCCATGTGTCTGGGACTGTTGTTTTTCTGTGTGCCCCTGTACTACATGTTCACCACCAGCTTCAAGGCCGAGCCCGAAGTCTTTGCCATGCCGGTGCACTGGATTCCGCGTTCGTTCCTGCCGCAGAACTACGTGGACGCTTTTCTGGCGGCACCGTTCCCGCGCTATTTCTGGAACAGCCTGTTGGTGGCCGTGATTGTGGTGGGGAGCACGGTGCTGTTCAGCGCCCTGGCCGGATACGGATTCGCCAAATTCGATTTCCCGGGGCGCCGCCTCGCCTTCCTCTTCATCCTAAGCACCATGATGATCCCCTTTCAGGTGCTCCTGATTCCATTGTTTGTGGTGGTGCACCAACTGGGCTGGACGAACTCCTACGCAGGCCTGATTATTCCGGGAGCCCTGAGTGCCTTCGGTGTGTTTCTCATGCGACAGGCGTGTCTCACGCTGCCGGACGAATTGATGGATGCGGCCCGCATCGACGGCGCGCGGGAAGTGGGAATCTTCATCCGCATTGTACTGCCCCTGCTGAAACCAGCCATCGCCACATTGGCCATCCTGACCTTTCTGGGCAGCTGGAACAACTTTCTGTGGCCCCTGATTGTGGTAACCAAGGATGAGCTCTTCACCCTGCCGGTCGGCATGACCGTGTTCCAGCAGCCCATGCAGGCCCCCTACTGGACCTACATCATGGCCGTCTCCACGGTGGCCACGCTGCCTGTCGTCATTGTGTTTCTGTTGCTGCAGCGATACTTCATCGAGGGTGTCGTGGTGTCAGGCCTAAAGGGGTAACGTCCCAAGACAAGGAGCAATCGGCATGGCAACTTTGAAGGCGGGATTCGGGCGCGCGGACATCACTCCCCACAAGGGTGGGCGGCTGGTGGGGTATGGCGGCCGGGACGAAGGCAACACCGGAGCCAACGATCCACTGTTGGCGCGGGCCCTGGTGATCGAGGCAGGACGGGATCGCTACGCCCTGCTCTCGCTGGAACTCTGCTATGTCAACGATGAAACGGTCAAATCGATCCGGCAAGCACTGGGCCAGCGCTTTGATTTGGTGGCGGAGCACGTGCACATGGCCACCACACACACCCATGGGGGACCGGATGACCGCATGTCGGACAACTGGGATCGCCCCTTGGCCGAAATCGTGGGGGACGCCGTGGGCGCTGCGATCGCGTCCCTGCAGCCCTGCCGCCTAGGCAGCGGCTCCGGCTTTCTCTATGGCTATTCCATCAATCGACGCTGGCTGGATCGTCCAGTGGATCCCGCTGTGGCCGTGATCCGCATAGATGACGCCCAGGGCCGTCCGCTGGGGGTCATTGCCAACTACGCCTGCCATGCCGTCGTCATGGGCTATGACAACCTGAGGGTCACGGGGGACTGGCCGGGCTATGCCGCGCGCTACATTGAAGAGGACTTGGGCCCGGGGGCGACGTGTCTTTTCTTTCAAGGCGGTGCGGGTGACATCAATCCGCTGGTCGAGGGTGTGCGCCAACAACTGCAGGGGGAGCGCACCGTACGCGCCATTGGCGAGGTCAGCACCTACTACGGCTCCGCGGACGACGCGGATGTGTACAACGTGGGAGACAGGGGTGGCGGGACGTTTCAGGAGTGCGAGGAACTGGGCCGAGCCTTTCGGGACGAGGTCCTTCGTGTGTCGCGACGCATTGCAACCACCGGATCACCCGGGCCCGTCTGGGCGGAAAGCCTGCGCGTCGACGCCCTCAAGGGATCGGATGAGCCCGTACCCGTCAAGGCCTACACTCCTCCCTACCAGCTTCTGGCTGAGCGGCCGATGGAAGGGGAGAGATTCAGATCGGTCGAGATCGCCCTGCTGGGAATCGGCGATACCGTTCTCATTACAGAGCCGGGCGAAGTCTTCAGTGAAACGGCTGTGCGCTTTCGCGCCGGTGCCCAGCTCATGGGTTACCGAACCGTGATGCTCGTCAGCTATGCCAACGACTGGCTGCTCTACCTGCCGGAATTCGACGCGTTTGACGAGGGAGGATACGAGCCCGGATGGGCGGTGACGCTGCAAATCTCGCGTCGCTTTCAGGAACGCGTATGGAACTTGATCGAACCAAGGCTGAGAAGTCGCGCCCCATAGCAGTCCGAGGTCTTCCCTCTCGGCATGAAGCCACGGACCATGCCCGAGCCCTGAATTGATCCGTTGGGAGCGTCCGCACCCCATGGGAACGCGGAATCCCGGTTTTTGCCGGCGAATTGTGGTGCGGTCCTGGACGCGCCAACACGAAGGGGGGGCTTTGCCCCCCCTTCGTGTCTGATCAACCAGAGACGAGTGTTTCCGGTTGTTCCTACTCGTCGATGTACCACTCCTCCATGGAGTGCATGAACACGATGCCCATCTCTTCCACACGGCCCTTGGGCACGTTCTTGATGCGGGCCGAAGTGCTGGTGGGATAGTAGGAAAATTCGACCGGATTGAATGTCCAGTAGTTGTCCCGTTGATTGACGAATATCTCTTCCAAAATGTCCTTGTTCTCCTGGGAACCCAGCGGAGCTCTTAAAAACCGGTTGTGCAAGTCATAAATCTCCTTGACCTCGTCCGGGGGCTCTTCGCCAATTTCCCCATTTGAATTCATATACTGGACCCAGGCCCGGCCCCATCTGTCAGGCAGATAATCAAACCAGCCGACGCTGGGCCACATGTCCATGACATTCCATATGGCCGTGCCCTGCAGGTCATTGGCCATGAACTTCTGATTAATCAAGCTCCATTCGCCTGCCTTGACATCAGTGTCAATGCCCACTGCTTTCCAGTATTCGGCGATTAGTTCCGTCATGGGAACGTGATCCTGGGACAGCGGTCCCGGTTCGAAAATGATTTGGAACGGGTCACCGTCCGGTCCCAGCCGAAAACCGTTGGCGTCCCGCTCGGACATACCCATTTCGTCCAGGATCTGATTGGCCTTTTCGATGTTGAATTCCGGATAGTTGGTGTGGACGGGCAACTGTCCGAATTCTCCCAGGTAAAAGGTATCGATGATCTCCTGCTTGTTGATTGCCAGCGTCATGGCCTGGCGGAAGCGGACATCGTTGGTAACCTTGCGCCAGGCGGGATCCGGGTAGGTGAGATTGAGTATGAAATTGATCGGCGTACGGTGCATGCGCGGAATGATGACGTTGAGCACACCCTCGGTCTCGGCCTGTTTGAGAAGCGGCAGATTGTTGAGTGAACTCCGCTCTCCCAGGTAGTCAACTTCGCCACTCAGAATCTGCAGGACCGTGGACTCGCGATCCTGCATTAGCAACATTTGGACCTGGTCGATGTAGGGCAACTGGTTGCCGGCCCTGTCCACCTTGAAGTAATAGGGATTTCGATCAAAGGTCCAGGAACCCCCACCGAATTCCGTCAACACCCAAGGGGTCAGCACTGGATGGCCAAAACCCGCTTCGCCGACAGCACGCCAAAGATTGCCCGGCATCTGTTTGGCATTGAAGAGGTTGTACCACTGCCCTTCCTCTATGCCCTCCTCATCCAGTTTGGCTGCCAATTCATCTGCATCGGCGTAATCCGCGTGGAATTGCTCCAAGTAATGGCGTGGTTTCAGGAAATCCTGGTAACCGCGCCAACTGGCAACAGCCAACGCGGCCGGGAAACTGCCATACCGTCCGTCGAAAGCAACGGTATAGGTGTAGTCATCCAGGATTTCAATCGTGGCGAATCCCGCCTCACGATCCTGAGCCGTGTGGAGAAACGTCGGTTTGGAGGGTGTAATTTCGTCATGGAACATCACATCGTTCACAGCGAAATCCACATCTGCGGTGGTCACGGGTACGCCATCCGACCACTTGAGGCCTTCCCTCATGTGGAACGTGAAGGAGTCATTGTCTTCATTGACCTCCCAATCCAACAGGACATTGCCAACAATGCCCATGTCGTAGTTGAAAGCGCCCGGGGCCCAAAGCAGGTACTCGTTCGACCCAATATAGAAGTGGGGGTCGCCGCCCGGACTATCCTGCGGCAGGCGCATGGTCCCACCGTACTTACCGACCTCGGTGTCGTAACTTACGGCCAACATGCGATTGGAAACCACGAACGGCTGGACGGGCAGGCGCTCCTCCACGGGAGGCAGTTCGCCAGCCGCCACGCGCTCCGCCAGGATCGGCGACTCGCCGTACTGGCCTTCCGGCATGGCCTCTTCGGCCGCCGGCTCTTCCATCATCGGCTCTTCCGCCGCAGGTGCCGCTACAGGACCGCACGCCGCCAGCACAGCCGCCAGCAACAGGCCAAGCGCAGCCACCGCCAAGCCCGGTCTCAACTTTGTCATCAACATCTACCTTCTCCAATCACAAGTGAACACGAGCACGCACGGGATTTGCCACTGCAGGGTTCGCGACCGTACACAGTTTCCACCCCTGAGCCGACCACACGACCCGCACCGGCGCTGTCCGGACAGATTCAGACTGCACGGAGTCCATGTCGGGTACGAAATCGCAATTTGGTGGTTTGCACGGGCGAATCCTAGAGCATTGAAGAAACCGCCGAATCAGGCCTGGCGCCTAGACCGCCTGTTCGGCAATCCGGACCGCCTGGGCCAGGGCCTCCGCCTCGGACAGGGATGGCCGGAACTCCAGTCCCACATAGCCCGCGTAGTCCGATTCGTCAATGGCCCTGAAAACGGCCCGGTAGTCAATTTCGTTGTCCGCCAGCTCGTGCCGACCCGGCACGCCTGCCGTGTGGATGTGGCCAATCAGGGGCAGGTAGGTCCGCAGGTTGGAAATCAGGTTGCCTTCGGTGATCTGTTGGTGGTAGATGTCGTAGAGGATGGTCAGGGCCGGTGAATCCACCTCGGCCACGATGTCCGCCGCCTGCGCCATCGTGGTCAGCCAGTAGCCGTGGTGGTCCACGACCGGGTTGAGCGGCTCCAGGTAGATCTTGAGCCCGCGGTCGGCGGCCACCGCGGACAGCACCTTCAGGCGGCGTACCACCCGTCGCAGGGTAATGTCCCATGCCTCGTCAGCCAGGATGTTGCCGGTCGTGACAATCATGCCCGGGCTCCCCAGGCGTTCAGCAATGGCGGCCGACTTGGACACCCCCTCCACCAGGGCCTGTTCCGTCTCGCGGGCGGTCAGGGCGAACGGTGGCTCCGACAGGTGTCCGGCGCAGGCCAGACCGGTCTCGGCTTGGGCCTCGGCCACGGCATCCACATCCTTGTTGCTCCACGCCCAGAATTCGTAGGCCCCGATCCCGGACTCCTTGACGTTCCGGACCTTGGCCGCCGGATCCGTTTCGTCAAGCCAGAACATTTCGATGCAGACAGACAGATTGACCATGGAAAAATTCCCGCATGCGTGGATGACAGAGACAGTGAATGATGTATGAAGTCTATACGGGGCCCTGCACAGTCGAACCTGAACCCAATCCCCAATCCGGTCCACAGTGGTGAATGAAGACGAAGTCGGACGCGTCCTCCCTGCATCCGATGGCAGCTCCGTGGTCCAAAGAATCATGAAAAGGACTCAATTGGTCCTCCGAGACATGGACATCGGATGGGACCGGGATCAGCGATCCTGCAACGGCACCGCGCATGGTGGTTCAGTGCACAGCGAGTACGATACTCCCAGGACACGGCTGCATCCACGGATACTGCTTCTGTCCCGAGTTCCTTCTTGCAAGCAGGCGGCATCGGTGGCTTACACCCACCGGCACAAACACACCCTGAGGATCGGTGATCCATGCTGCCCCTACAGCCCACACTGGTGTGAAGATGCCAACACTGCGATTTGTCCATGCCGCCGACCTGCATTTGGATAGCCCGTTTGCAGGCATGCGGGCGGACGCGCCCGACCATGTGGCGTCCGCACTGCGCGAAGCCACATTCCGCGCCTACAACAACATCATCCAGCTGTGTCTGGACGAACATGTGGATGCACTCCTGGTAGCGGGAGACGTGTACGACGGCGCCGACCGCAGCCTGCGAGCCCAGTTGAAGTTCGTGGAGGGTCTCGAACGTCTGGATCGCGTCGGCATCCGCTCCTTCGTCTGCCACGGCAACCACGACCCGTTGAACGGATGGGAAGCCCGCCTGGATCTACCTTCCGGATGTGTCCGCTTCGGGGACAAGGTCGAGGCCGTGCCCATGTTCCCCGACGATCCGGAACGGGGCTGCGTATACGGGTACAGCTATCCCCGGCGCGATGTGAAGAGGAATCTGGCACACCTGTTTCCACGGCAAGGATCGGACAGCCGTGGCTTTCGGATTGGCTTGCTCCATGCCAATGCAGGAGGCAATCCGAACCATGAAGCCTATGGTGCCTGCAGCCTTGCCGATCTGGAGGAAGCCGACATCGACTATTGGGCTCTGGGACACATCCATACCCGCGATGTACCGAAGTCGGAAGGACCGGTCATCGCCTATCCCGGCAATCCCCAGGGACGCCATCCCAACGAAGCGGGAAGCCGCGGCGTGTATTTGGTGGAAGTGGACGAGACCGGCAACCCGCGGCTGGAGTTCAGGACCGTGGACGTAATTCGTTGGCAACACATGGACTTGGACATCACGGGCCTGGCCACCGAGCAGGCGGTACTGGACGGCATCATCGATCTGGCCGAATCGGTACTGCATAACGAAGGACGGTCCGTGGTGTCGCGGTTGGCTCTGACCGGTAGGGGAGCCGCCCATCCATGGCTTCAACAGGCCGACACCGCCCAGGAAATCCTCGATCTCCTGAACGAAACGATGGCGGACCGCGAGCCGTGGCTTTGGTGTGAACGCATCCAGGTACGAACCGCATCACCCGTGGACAGGCCCCAGGTTCTCCGACGGGAGGATTTCATCGGTGACTTGGCCAGATTGGCCGATGAGCTGCGGCACAACCCCGATGCACTCGCAGATCTGCAACAGGAACTGTTGATCCTCTACGGCTCCGCCGGGGCCCGAAAGCACCTGAAGAATTTGATCCCCGCTGAGGAGGAACTGCTGGCCCTCCTGGACACCGCTGAGGAGGAATGCCTGGCGGCACTGACAGGAGATGAAGGGACATGAGACTCGAAGAATTCCACTTGGACGGTTTTGGGCGGTTCCACCAGCAGGCCATCGGCCCCCTGCACGCACCCATCACCGTGATTTACGGCCCCAATGAAGCGGGCAAGAGTACGTTGTTGGCATTCGTTCGGGCCGTTCTCTTCGGCTTTCCACTGCGGAAACGCAATGAACACTATCCCGCACTGGCCGGGGGCCGGCATGGAGGCCGGATCAGGCTGACCAGCGACGCGGGCGAAACCTTCACTCTCGAACGGTACAACGGTCCAAAAGGGGGATCTTTTGTTCTGCGCAACGAAGCCGGCCAGGAATTTCGCGCCCCCGGCTCGTTGGAACAACTCACGGGGCGCGCCCCGGCCGACCTATTCCAGAACGTTTTCGCGTTTGGCATCGATGAATTGCAGGACACGGGTCTGCTGGAAAGCCCGGACGTGGCCGACCGCATCTACAGCGCGGGCATGGGAGCGGCCAGGCTGCCGTTGTTCAGCCAGTCGCTGGCCAAGCGCAAGGACGAACTTTACAAGCCGAAAGGCAGTGCGCAGCGCATCGCCAAACTGCTGCGCGAACTCAAGGACACCGACCAGCGGATCAGGCAGGTGCAGACGAACGCCGACCGGTACGGACAACTGCTCCGCAGACGGGACGACATCAAGCGGGAACTGGACCGGTCGGATTTGGAGCGCGGCGACCTGAGCCGCAGACATGCCGAAGTATTCAGAATGCAGGATGGATGGGAGGACTGGGAAACCCTGGAAGAGTGCGAGACACGGCTGCGGGACATGCCCGGATACGAGCAGTTGCCGGAGAATGCGATTGAGCGCTTGGACAACCTGGAACAGAGAATTCATCAAGCTAGGGAAGATCGCGACGACGCCGGGGAACAGAACAGAAAAACCCGTGCGGCCGCCACCGTCGTCATTCCCGGCGAAGCCCTGCTTCCGGATCGGGATCGCATCGAGGCCATCCGCCGCGACCGAAGCCGCTACGACAATGCTGTACGCGATCTCCCGGAACGGCGGCAGGAACTGAGGGACATGGAGCAATCCTTGGAGGAGAGGTTGCGGCAACTGGGTCCCGACTGGAATGAAGCCAATCTCGACCGCGTCGACACCTCGTTTGCGGTCCGCAGCGAAGTGGAGCGTTGGCAGAAGCGCATTCTCGAAACCACCCACGAGGCCAGCGAAGCCGACACGCGCCTAGCACAGGAATCGGAGCAGTGGGAATCGCTCAAGGTGGAGGAAGCGAATGCCCGGCGGCTCCTGCAGGTGGATGAAAACACCGGCTCCGCGACTCTGCGTCCTTCCTCGGGAAGCCTGGAGGCATTACTGGAGGATCGGGAACCGATCGAGGCAATTCGGCGTAGGCATCAGGGATATGGCGACTCGGTAGCGGACTTGCCGGAACGCCAAGCCGAATTGAATGCACTGGAATCCGACCTACGGAGCAAGTTGCGGGATCTCGGATCCGGCTGGGACGAATCCCGCCTGGAGAACTTTGACACCTCCATGGTGTTCCGCCAAGAAGTTGAACGCTGGAGAGAGAATCTCAACGAGCATAGGGAGCAGACGCGTCAGGCCCGGCAGCAACTCGAAGCGGAGACGTCCGCGCTGGAGGAGCGGAGCGAAGCCGTGCGTGCCGCGGAGGCCGGCATGGCCGGACCGGAACCGGACTTGGATGCCCCGTCCTTGGACCGGCTCAGGGCAACCCTACGCCGAGCCCGAAGCCGTCTGGGAGAATTCGAAAGGGCACACCACAATCAAGAGAATCTTGAGGGCCAGGTCGATGCCCTGCGTGGTCGGCCGGCGCCCGGAATTCCCGTTGCGCAGGGGCCGTCCCCGATTTGGTTCGCGGCACCGCTTCTGGTGATTGGAGCAGGTCTTCTGTTGTATGGCATTTTTGGTCCGGAGGGTGCCATGGGACCAGGCTTGGCGGCGGGCGGGCTGTGCATATTCCTCGCCGCCGGCTACCTGCTGTTCGGCCGCGGGCCTACCACCAGGTCCGAAGCCCCACCCCAACTGGCCGCGCTGCTCCAAGCCCTTGATGCCGCCACCGCTGCCACCGGAGAGGCTTGGTCACGATTGGTGGCGGAAGCCCAACTGCTGGATTTGGATGCAGCTCCCTCGGCCGATGCATTGGACGAAGCCGAAGCTCGTCTGGATGCGGCGACCCAGGCCCTTGCCACATGGATCGGGCACAAGGCACAACTGGACCAAGTCCGCGATGCCTGGAGCAGACAGCAGCGACGCCATGCCGAAGTTGTCAAACAACATCAGGCCGTCACCGCATCGACACACGGCAGCCATCGGGAATGGCAGGAGTGGCTGGAACAGCACGACATGGACTCCGGCCTCACCCCGGAGACGGTGACGGAGTTCACCGGTCGCATCGAGACGGCGCGGGCGATCCTGAATCAGGTACAGGATCGGCGCCATCGGGTCCGAGCCATCCAGGACGACATCGAAGAGTACCAGGCGCTAATCCGACCCGTGGCCGACCGATACGGAGTGGTTCTGGACGATTCAAGCCATCCGCGCGTCATGGCAGTGGCCAATTTGTTCGTACAACAGCTGGATCACGCCCGTGAACGGGTCCAGGCCAGGAACGATACCTCGCGTCGCCGCGGGCAGCAGGAGCAAAAGCTCGCGGCCGGCCAGCAGCAGTGTGAAAGGACCCGTCGAAATCTGGTGGAAGTGCAGGCCCAATGGCAGGACTGGCTGTTGGCACACCACATGCCTGAAGGACTTTCACCCGCGGCCACACTGGAATTCCTAGCCCAGGCGGAGACAGCCCGTGCGTCCCGCAACGAGGTGGAACGGATGCGGGACCGCGTCAAGGCCATTGAGAACGACATCGCCGAATTCCACGATCAATTGGCACCGCTGGCCGCGGGCCACGACGTCCCGCTGGATGGCCACAACCGGGGACGGTTGGGGGCTCCGGCGGACAATCTCATCCAAAGGTTCGACTTGGTTCGGTCCCAAGTCGCTGAACGGGATCAGGCCCGCCGCCAGAACGAACTGGACTTGGAGCAACTGCAGCAGCGAGAACGGCGCCTCAAGCATCTGGAGCAGGAACGCAGGGAACTCCTGAAGGCGGGGGACACAGAGGATGCCGAAGAATTCCGAAGACGGGTGCGGCAGCAGAAAGAACGTTTGGAATGGGAGGGAAGACAGGACGAGTGTCTACGGAATCTGCGGCGCCTCAGCGGCCCCAACCGTTGTCTCGACGATTTCAGGGCGGCCCTGGCCGCCACCGATCGCAGCCAACTTCGACAGGAAACCCTGGACCTGGAGGAGGAGCAGACCGGACTGGAAAAGCGCCGCAATGCATGGCGGGAAGAGCTTGGAGGCATTGACAACGAGTTGGAGCAATTGGCCGGCGAAGAGGAGTCGTCCCGTCTGCGCATCCAGCGGAACATTCTGATGGAACAGTTGCAGGACTGTGCCGCGGAGTGGTCGAAACTCACGCTGGCGGAGGTGCTGTTGGACCGTACGCGCCAGAAGTTCGAGAGGGAACGCCAGCCCAACGTCATCAACCATGCCAAAACCTTCTTCTCCGGGATCACGGGCCGCCGCTACTCCGGACTATTTGCCCCCGTTGGCCAGCGGACCATCACGGTGACGGATGCCTCCGGCCAGGCCAAACTGCCCACTGCATTGAGTCGGGGCACCCGGGAGCAACTGTATCTGGCCCTGCGGTTCGGCCTGATCCTGGAATTCGGGGAGCATGCCGAGCGCCTTCCCGTGGTAGTGGACGAGGCGCTGATCAACTTCGATCCTGAAAGAGCCCGTTATGCAGCCGAAGCCTTCGCTCGACTCGCCGAAACCCACCAGGTGCTGGTGTTCACATGCCACCACTTCATCGTGGACCTGTTTGAGTCCGTGGGAGCCTCCACGCTGGATATCGGTTCAGCCGATTCTTCACAATAACCGCGGCACTGCAGGACGATGAAGCACAGCGGTTTGACCGCGCCGCGACCGCCGCGTGTCCTCCGCACACAACCTCCCAAGTGGTAACGACCGATGTGCCAGACCAAATCGCGCATCGGACACGGCAGGCCTATGTTCCGTGAGACGCTTCCCGGCTTTCCGCGGAAGGGTGCTCAACACTCGCGTCCCTGCGCCTGAAGGAATGGTAAAGCTGTCCCGACCCATTCCATGGACAACAAGGGCACCTCGTTCATGTAACCAAATCGAAGGTTTTACGTCTTACATAGTAGGACGCACTGTCGGTTTGCAAGGCCGACATGGCTTTGGTACCCCTCCTCTACCGGCCGGTTTGTCCGACACACACCGGTCGGATGTGGCTGGAATCTTGCCGCGCCGTTGCCTGCACCATCTGGATCCAGCCATGCCTTCGATGCCCTTTCCGCTGCCGGACCCCGGCGCTGTCGCCCAGGAACTGGCGCTGCTTGCGCGCACCGGCGACCATCCACTGTTCACTACGGTTGGCGACCGTTGCGGACGAGAGCCGGCATCCCGCTCACTGTGGCATCGGTTCATAGCCCAGCCAGGCAGCCAAATGGCTGCGTTGGCCACGTGGCTGCAGGCCGAATTGGACCGCCATCCCGGCTTCGCACGCGACATGGCATCGCTTTGGCACCAGTTGCAGCTCAAGCAGGGACAGCTCTCCAGTCCCGCGTATCCAACTCCGACCCTGCCCTCAGGCACCCGCAGCCGGGATCGCGACAACGGATCCGCCATGCCGCTCCTTCATGCCCTGCCGGCCGGGATCCGGAATCTGTGGACGGTCGGTGTTGGCCCGAAGATCACCGACTCCCTCGTGGCATTTGTCACGCGGGAGCACAGGGAACAGGAGCTTCCCGCACGCGGCCGCATCCTGGCCGAACACATGGCGAACTACCTGCGGCTCTCGGGCCAACCCGACACCGGTGACGACCAGACTCCCCGCTACCACGACCGCCTCCTGCTCGACCTGCTGGAAGATCATCTGGCCCTGGACACGGAACCGCCTCGCGTGCGCGGCACGCGCGACGGCACACCGTCCCCCGATCCCGAACCCGCCCCTGCCGCCAAGCAACCTCTAAAGGACACCCTGACCCGCCACGCAGAACTGGAGTGTCCCGACCGGGTCTGGCTCGGCACGCCCCTGGTGCCGATCAAGGTCCGTCTCCTGGCACCGGATCCCGATGATCCGGCCGCGCGTCTGGCCATGGAACTGCAGCCGGACCTGCCCATCCACATCTGGCTGACGGCACCGGGCTTCGACGTGCTGGGGTCCCAGCTGTACACCCTCTGGCTGGAACCCGACGCACCGAAGCAGGAGATCACGTTCGAACTTCAACCCCGAACGGCCGGCGCGGCCCACCTGATGGTGCAGTTCTTGCAGGAAGGGACTCCGCTCGGCTCGATCATGGCACGCATCGAAATCGAGGAACAGGTCACCACCACGGTCAAAAATCGCTTCGTGCGGGCCGACCACCTCGCGGTCGGGGACAAGTCCGAATCTCCGGACCTGACCCTCTTCGTGCACTACGACATGATGCAGGCCCAGCCCCGACTGCTCTTCAACCTGTACCGGGACGGCCAACTGTCGGAAAGCTGGCCTCCCGCCATCCTGCACGCGGACACCCGCAGCTACCACGCCGAGATCTACCAGCGGCTGTCGGAGCTGACCGATGTGTTCGACATCCAGCGGGACAGTCCCGACACCATGGAGGCGGTGGACCGCCAGTTGCGCAGCTTGGGACAAAGCCTGTGGAACGACCTGATTCCCGAGGGCCTGCAGCAGTTGTACGCCCTGGAACGGGCGGAATGGCACGGACGTTCCCTGCTCGTGGTGACCGACGAGCCCCACATCCCCTGGGAACTGATGTGGCCCTACGGCTACCAAGGTGAAAGCTGGGAGGACGAACAGCCCTGGTGCATGTCCATGCGCATGACCCGCTGGCTTCACCAGGACGGCGAAGGCGCGGGCCTCCACGGACCGCCATCCCAACTGGAGATCGAGCGTTTTGCGTTCGCAGGTCCGAGCGACCTGTCCCTGGCGGCGATCGAAACGGAAGGCCGTCAGCTGCGGACCCTCATGCAAACAGCCGGCATCCGCGACGCCGACCTGGACCTCGGTTCACTCGCCCGTATTCAGGCACTGCTCGAGAGCGGGGACTACGACTGGCTGCACCTGGCATCCCACGGGGAATTTTCGGCCGAGCGGCCGGATTCCGGGTCGGCCATCCTGCTGGAGGGCGGAGAAGCCCTGGCGCCCGACGCGCTGATTGGACCCCAGGTACAGGGACACATCTTCCGGCAACGGCCGTCGTTCGTGCTCAACGCCTGCCATGCCGGCCGCCAGGGCTGGGCCCTGACCCAGCTGGGCGGCTGGGTCAACAGACTGGTGGGTTCGGGCGCCGGTCTGTTTGTAGGCCCCTTGTGGACGGTTACGGACAGCTCCGCCCAACTCTTCGCCGTTCAGTTCTATGAACGACTGCTGGCCGGCGACACGGTGGCCGAGGCCCTGCACGCGGCCCGCAGGCAAATCCGGGAACTGGGCGACCCCACCTGGCTAGCCTACAGTGCCTATGCCCATCCGAACGCGCGGCTGACGCGCACCGCGGGGCCCGGTTCAGACCACGGCCAGGCTCCTTTCATGGACGAGACCGACCGCAGCCTCCCCAACGGCGGCAATCTGGACGCCTGAAGCCGGAGACATCGGCGAACGGGGGAGGCCCCCGTCGCGGTCCTGCAGTGCCATCACAGCCCTTACGGCGGCCGGCAGGTTGTCGCCCTCGATGGCGTTCCAAAGCGGCAGCAGCCGGTGGTGCAATGCCAAGGCCAGCTCGTGGTCGCCGGCCCGGACCGCATCCCACAGGGCCACGCAGGTGGCCGGGGCGGCAGTGAGGATGGCGGCAATGGCGCCTTGGGCTCCCAGGCAGAAGGACGGATACAGCAAGGCGTCGACCGCGGACAGGATGGTGTCGTCCGGATCCGACAGCAGCAGCAGATCTGCCAGCAGCTTCATGTCGCCCGCGCTTTGCTTGACCCCCTGTACCGCGGGCACCTCGCGCATGATGCGCGTCAGAAGCTGCGGCGACAGGTAGATGTGCGGCACCACGTTGTAGATCAGGATCGGAGTGTCCACCACCTCGGCCATCGAGGCGAAATGGCGGAGGTGCATCTCGTCGGTCGGCTTGAACAGATAGTGCACTGGCGTGACTTGCAGGGCGGCCACGTCCAGATCCGCCAACAGCCGCACGCGATTGCGGGCCTGCCGCGTACTGTCCACTATGACCCCGGCGATGACGGGTACGCGGCCCGCTGCGGCCTCGACGGCCGTCCCGACCGCCATGCGCAATTCCTCGTCGGTCAGGGTGTGGCCTTCCCCGGTGCTGCCACCCACGGCCAGTCCGTGGACCCCGGCGCCTTCGATCAGGTATTCCACGTCGGCGGCCAGTGCCGCCGCATCCAGCTCTTCCCGGGCATCGAAGGGGGTGACCATGGGCGGGATGATGCCAAACAGGCTTTCAATCATGGTGGTGGTGTCCGATGGTTTAGAGGATTTGGGGTTGGGGAAGGTCGTTATCAGGCGTTCAGCAGGCCCGCGGCAATCTCGTCCCATTCGTCCGTCAGGGATGCCTCCGACGGTGATTTGCCGGCCCGGCCGTACCAGTACCGGGCATTGGGCAGATCCCCTTCCTCGCGGTGCAGCCAGGCATGCACCCAGGCGGATCCGTTGGCATCGTCCTGGTCCTGCAACAGGTCGTGGGAACGGTGCCACTCTCCCTTGCCACCCCACCACAGTGCCTCCAAGGGCACACCAAGCCCCTCCGGCGGGGCCGTCTGCTCAAGTGATGCGCGAAAACCCTGGGCGTCCATGGCTGTGTCCTTCTGGTTGACGGAAAAGGCACCGCGCCTGGTTCAGGCCTCGGTCCACAGCTCCGCAATGCGGAGGCAGGTGCGGACTGACAGTGCCATATCCTGGATCGTAACCCACTCCAGGGGGCCGTGCACATCATGCATGCCAGTGAACAGGTTAGGGGTGGGCACCCCTTTTTCGGTGAGCCTGGAGCCGTCGGTGCCGCCCCGGATGGGCTCATCCACGGGTTCGAGGCCGGTGTCGCGCATGGCCTGCCGGGCGATCTCCACCGGGGTCATGTCCTCCTGCAACCACTGCCCCATGTTGCGGTACTGTGCCTTGATGTCGCAGCGGATGCCGGCGCGCGGATGGGCCGCCTGCATGGTCTCGGCCAGCAGGGACAGCACCTTCCCGTGTTCCGCCAGACGATCGTTGTCGAAGTCGCGCAGGATGTAGCGGAGTTCGGCCTCGGCCGCGTTGCCCGCCATCTCGTACAGGTGGATGAAACCCTCCCTGTCCTTCGTGGTCTCCGGCGTCCGCGCATGTTCCGGCAGCGCGGCGTGGAACTTGGCGGCCAGCGTGCAGGCATTGACCAGATCGTGATAGGCCGTGCCGGGATGGACCGAAACGCCGCGGAACGTCACCACGGCCATGTTCGCCGAAAAGGTTTCGCTGGATATCTCACCGGTGTTGCCGCCATCCAGGGTGTAGGCCCAGCGCGCGTCCAGATCCCCCGGTGTCAGGTGGTCCACGCCCCGGCCGATTTCCTCGTCCGGCGTAAAGCAGAGGCGGACGCGTCCGTGTTCCGTACCGGACTTCTCCAGCAGGCTGCGCGCCATGCTCATCACGATTGCAACACCGGCCTTGTCGTCGGCGCCCAGCAGTGTGTCCCCGCTGGCGGTCACAACATCCTGGCCAATCTTGGTCTTCAGATCGGGGGAACGCTCCGATGACAGCACCAGAGCTTCGTCCTTGGGGAACGTAATGGGCGTGCCATCCCAGGATCGGTGGACGCGGGGTTTGACTCCCAGGCCGGGAAACGCTTCCGTCGTGTCCACATGGGCCATAAAGGCGATCGTCGGCGCCTCGCCACCACCCGCGGTGGCGGGAATGGTGGCCAGCAGCGTGGCGTAGTCGGTCAACTGCACATCCTCGGCCCCGAGTTGTTGAAGTTCCACTTCCAACATGCGCAGCAGATCCAACTGCCGTTCGGTCGAGGGGACGGATGTCGAGTCGGCATCCGACTCCGTGTCCACCTGCACGTAGCGGAGGAAGCGCTCCTCCAGGTCCCGGTGCAAATCAAATGTCATGAGGGTTCCTCCGATCGTGGCAGCAAGCTGGCCGGGATGCAGGTACGGCCTGCCCTAGAATAAGCCAATCAGCTGTCCTCGGAGGGGCGGCCGAGGCAGAAAAGAGCAAAGGATCGGATGGCATGAATGACCAACAACGGCAACTCGGGGAAGCAGTGGCACAGCGTGACTGGATCAATGGGGTGACCCGCTATCCGGACCCCGCGGTGGAAGTTGTGGACGACAGCTTCCGGCATTACATCAACGCCAATGCCGCCCTGGAGCGGCTGTGGACCGGTGCCAGGTGGACCGAGGGGCCGGTCTGGTTCGGCGACCGGAACAGCCTGCTGTTCAGCGACATTCCCAACAACCGCATCATGTGCTGGCATGCGCCATCGGGCCAGACCACTGTCTATCGGGAGCCGTCCAACAACACCAACGGACACACCCGGGATCGCGAGGGGCGCTTGGTTTCCTGCGAGCACCGGACGCGCCGCGTCACACGCACGGAGCATGACGGCTCCATCACCGTACTAGCTGACTCCTATCAGGGAAAGCGGCTCAACGCACCCAACGACGTGGTGGTCAAGTCCGACGGCAGCGTGTGGTTCACGGATCCCGGCTACGGCATCCTGCACAACTACGAAGGTGGAGTTGCGGAATCCGAGCTTCCGACCAACGTGTATCGCCTGGATCCCCTGTCGGGCCGGCTTGAAGTGGTCGTCACCGACTTTGCCAAGCCGAATGGCCTCTGTTTCTCCCCCGATGAATCACTCCTCTACATCAGTGATACGGCCACCAGCCACGATCCGGATGGCAATGCCCACATCCGGGTGTTCGAGGTTGACGGTGACTCGGTACGCGGCGGCCGGGAGTTTGTGGACATGCGTCCGGCGGTGTCCGACGGATTCCGGGCAGACATGGACGGCAACATCTGGACCAGCTCCGGCTGGGCCGGCCCGGGCCTGGACGGAGTGCAGGTGTTCAACCCGGCCGGAGACCTGATCGGCCGCATCCACCTGCCGGAAATCTGCGCCAACGTCTGCTTCGGCGGTCCCCACCGCAACCGGCTGTTCATGATGGGCAGCCAGTCGGTCTACCACCTGTGGACGGAAGCAATCGGGGCACAGCGTCCGTAGACCCGTGTAAGGTGCAGTCGGCAGAGAGTGTGCTTGACAGCAGCATTTTGGTCTGACCGCGCCCCGCACCTGCCTGCGAACAGACGCAGCCCAGTCCTACAGCCGATCGACGGCTAGGGCGTAACTGCACCATCGTCGGCTACGTCCGACCACGCAACACGGCCGTGTATCGGTCCCATGCCAAGCACCGCTGCCGGCGCTGAGAGCCCACGTGCCGACACTGTCCAGTTTCGTAGCTGTTCCAGGCATCCAACCATGACTGCCATCCTCGATTTCCTGCTTGCCCAAAGACAAGGCCGTTGGGTAGCAACCACGCTGGTCACGATGCTGGCTGCCGCCTGCATCTCGATGGAGCCCGGTTCTTCGCCAGAGGAAAGTGTCGTCTTGGAGGTAACGGTTGGTCCGGCACTGGTGGAATGCGTTGGTGTTGGCCCCATGCAATGCCTCATCGTGGATGGAGAGTTCTTCTACGATTCCATCGAGGGCTTCGAGTACGAAGAAGGTTATGTCTACCGTATCAGGATGGAGCGGTACGATGCCTGGCCTGACCTGGAAGAACCGCCGCAGGACGCTTCCGCCTATGGCTATCGACTAGTCGAAGTTGTCAGCCAGACGCCGGCGGAATGAAAAGGCGTATTTCCAATGCCTGTTGCCGCGTCGCTGTCATTCGCTCCCTGTCCACCGGAGTAGATTGGAACCAGCTCCGGCCCAGGCCGGGACAGCAGGAACACAGAACTCCTCCCGGGATGATGTATGTTCAATCACCAATACTGGAGGCGTGCACCCCTACCCATGCCATCCCCAGGCGCGCTTCCAGCCTAAGCAGAAACTGCAATTGGGCCATCCCAAGGCTGGTCACTGTTCATCCAAAACTGTTTACTTCATTGATCTTTGAAACCATTCACGCAGTCGGTTCAAGCAGTTCCATCAATATTGCGACTCAACGCCCAAGAGTCGGCCCAACTCTCGGGAATCGGGAAACCGCAAGCATAGATAAAATTGATTAGTTGGCCGTGATGGTGTGCCTCGTGTTCTGCGAGGCGCAAGTATCCCATCAAAGGCGAAGTATCATTCTCGAATACCTTAAGCCAGTTAACCTGCACGAAAGTTGACTGCAATTGCACATCGGCCTTTATCATCGCCTCCCGAACCCTTTCCATGGACACCGTTTCGCCTGGTTCAACAGGCTGCAAACTACAGCCCCATCCTTTCATTCGCCCCTCCAGAAGTACCGGTGTCCAGCTTTCCTGCGTACCCAGCATACAGCGGAACTGATACAGCACGTCCTGGGATTCCTGGAATGGCAACCGGGCTTTCAAGTCGGCATCTGACAAGACATCCATCAGATCGTAGGTGCGACCCCGCAAGTCTTGCCAGTGCTGTTGAACACCTTCCAAAATCGTCTGCATGATTAAGTCAGCTTCCCTGTTCATGAGATGGCCTTACCGATTATCGAACGGTGTGCACTTCAAGCTGGACGCCCTCGTGCTGCTGAATGCAACTGATGACCTCGAACAGATTGCGAGAGTGGGGATTGCCGGCTGGTCCGAACATACGCATCAGGCTCTTGGGGGACTTGCTCGTGAGAATGCCAAGCTCTTCGAACCCCATGGTGGCATTGATGTAGTCGCGCAGCACGATCTTGCCCGCGTCGACATCCCCGGCCAGCAGACACTCGATGCCTTCCTTTAGCAACCCCTCTCTGAAAGCCGGATCGCGCTGGGCGCGGGCCTGTACGGTCTTCTTGAAATCACGGGTTAGCGGCATGTTTCACATCTCTTGTTGCTTGCGTCGTCTGTACTCCTGCCAAAGCTCACGGGCCTACTCAATGTCTCTCTGCTGGCGCGCCTTGGTCCCTCCTCCGAGCAGGACTATCAAGGTATTCCCATCCCTGCCGAAATATACCCGGTAGCCCGGGCCAGCATGTATGCGGCGCTCCAACACTCCTCTGCCAACGCCTTTGGTGTTTGAAAGGTTCCCTGCCTCCATGCGGGCGAGGGCCGTCCGTACCCTGTTCGCCGCCCTGACATCGAGACCATCGCACCAACGACCGAAGGGACTGCGACCATGGCCATCGATGTATTCTCTGATCTCAATCATACAGATATGGTAACACTGCAGTTACCGTATGGCCGTACATCGATTCACGCGACGGTGAACAGGAACCATCGGTACGGTGTCCACACAAGCAGGATGACCACCAACCAGAGACGAGACCTTCGACCGTACACTTCATCTGTGCAGGACATCGAACACAGCACAAGGAGTCGTCAGGAGAGTCTGTCATGATCGCCAACGTTAGGGCCCGATACAGCAACGGTGTGCTTGTTCCCCTGGAGCCCCTCGATTTGGAAGAGGGGGAGGAAGTAGCGGTGTTAATCAAGCACGCGCCACTACTCGGCAACAGTCCAGAGTCCATGTTGGACATGTTCGAGAGGCTGAGGATGTCCGTTCCCCCGGATACATGGGACAACCTTCCCGCCGACTTGGCCAGGAATAAGAAGCACTACCTCTATGGATTTCCGAAAGATGCCGATTGATCGTTATGCTCCTCTTGGCCTCTGGCTACTGATCCATCCTGGCATCGAGGCGGCCAACTGCGTGAACGGGCAGCAGCGGTTGCACCCGAATACCGTAGCCGCGGTCATGTGTAGGGTCGGACGGCAGTCCGGCTCACAGGCATTCTGATCAAGAGTTAGGCCATTGCCGTATCCCCGGAACCAGAGCTTGGCGGCAGGATTCCAGACTCTTGTTCCAGTGTGGCAGGGAAATCCAAGTCGTTTGACAACTGAACCTTGGCAGACACGAGGCAGATGGCGTTGTCACGCCTCAGCAACGCCAGAATCCTGAACCAGCGACCATCCCGGACTGCTGTTCGCTGGGTGTCCGAGTTGCCGCAGTGGTGAAAGTCTGTGTGCCGGGAAGGGTTATGGCGGAAGGAAAACCAGACTTGGCCACCATCCGCACATGGGCATTTACCACCCGCGCAGAGGTGGCATACAGTTAGTCGTCCAGTTCGTTCGGCAGCAGCGAACGCCATTCGCTCGGCGCCCGCAACGCAGCCTTAATGCATTGGAGATGGTCCGACGGCGGGCCATGTTCTCGCCAAGCTGTTTCGATAGTGTCCAGGTCTGCCGGTGTCAACTCATCCCCCAGGAATGTGCGCATCGTCGCGACGGCATGGTCCGTTCGTGCGTATTCCAAGTCGGTCGCGCGGTCGCGCCAGCGGCCCTGTCCCTCGTCCCACCATTGAAAACGCGGCATTCCCGGAACCGATGCCAACAGACCGCCCGCCAACGGCACGTCCGGTTGCCACAGGCGAATATGCGTTGCGCACACGCGGCTGAAGATCCCCCGCGCATCCTCCCGTGATTGTTCTTCCCGGTACGTCCCGTCCGGCTGCAGCCGGAACAGGAGGAGTTTTGCAGGGGAGCCGGGTTCGTCCGCATCGGGATCGGGCGGGTTTCCGGGATCGCACGCCAGGTACTCAGCAATGCCGAGTACTGCGTACAACTCCAGCTTGTCCTCGAGATCCCGGTGTTCGGAGGTCGGCGACACAATTTCGACCACCAGTTCCGGTACGGGATGGCCCTGGTCCAGCCGAATGGTACGACCCTCATTGCTCCGTTCCCGGCCCGCCGGCAATTCCAGGACCCGCGGCAATACCATTAGATCCGGCTTCACCTGGCTCTTGCCTTCTTCCTTACCGGTAAGCAAGCCCAGTATTTCACCGATCCGCGCAGGGAAGTGCAGTTCCGCCTCGTGCTCCACGCGGTTGCCAAGCATGTCGATGAGCGCATCGAGCATGACCATGAGGAAGGGCATGTGCCTGCGATGTTCCGGACTCACAAAATCGTCCTCGTCGTATTCGCGGAGATGGACTCCCTCGCCACCGTAGTCGGGATCAGTGGTCCATTCATCCTCGTATTCATGGGCGATGTCGTACGTGTACCCGGATTCGTAGTGAGCCAGCCGTTCGAGACCAGCGCGCCACGCCGCCGGATGGTCCCGGCGCCACGCCGTTCGCCGGGCCCGGGCCGTGCGCGCCGTAGCCGCGTCGGTATCGCCGCGCCAAGGCGGTACGCGCCAGTCCCAAACCTCCGGCGTACGCTCTTCCGCGCACCCGTTGGGTACCGCTCGCGTTGTTTCCCGTACGGGTGTTGCCATCGCTTCCCCCTGACTGTGCCAAGGACCGATTCTACCCTCGACCAGTTGCCCTCCAGTCCTGAACAATCATGCTCCGTTTCAACGAGTCCGTGAGCAGTCAGACGCGGTTCCCTGCGGATGGCTGCGATGCTCCAATGGTGTGAATTCCAGTACAAAGGCGAGTTTCCGGCTGCCCACACACCGGTCTTCCCCAGACCCCATCACCCAAATTGGAATACGACTAACCTTGCTGGGGTATCCCAGCATTGTGAACGGCAAGGTTCAGCCGGCCGATTCCCCGATGAACCGCACCTTTGACTGTCACACCCCTTCTTCAAATCGCATGCCTTTCGCCTGCCGTGGTCTCGCGGGCGGGGCTAGCCAGGTGCACTGCCGCGTCAAACAGAACCTGGCAACCCGCTGCGAGGTCCTCAGGGGTTGCACTCTCGATTTCGTTGTGGCTGATGCCATCCTTGCAGGGCACGAAGATCATGGCCGTAGGTGCAACCTGGGCCACATAGCAGGCATCGTGGCCTGCTCCGCTCACGAGATCCATGTGGGCAAAGGCATTGCCCGCGGCGGCATTGCGCACCGACGCAATGCACTCCTCGTGAAACGGAATGGCCGCAAAGTGCCAGATCTGCTCAAGTTGCAATTGGAGGCCAAGGTCTTCAGTGGCAGCGGCACAATCTGCCTTGAGCCGGGCATCCATCAAAGTCAGATACTCTTCATCCGGATGCCGGAGATCCACCGTGAAGAAGACCGTTCCCGGAACCGTGTTGGGGGAACCGGGATGTACCTGCAGCTTGCCCACCGTGGCGCGGGCGTCCGGATGTCCAAGGCCCAATCGATGCACGGCTTCCACCATCCGTGCCGCTCCGACCAAGGCATCATGCCGCATGTCCATCGGCGTAGGTCCGGCATGGGCTTCCATGCCGGTTACGGTGACCTCATACCAACGCTGACCCTGTGCCCCCGTCACCACCCCAATCGTCTTCTGTTCCTTTTCCAGAATCGGGCCCTGTTCAATGTGGGGTTCCAGGTAGGCTGTGACCTCGTGCCCTCGTACCGGTCTGGCACCGGCATAGCCGATGCGCTCCAGTTCATCTCCCAGCGTTTTGCCATCAGCATCGGTACGACTCAACACGAAATCGAGATCAAAAGTGCCGGCGAAAGCCCCTGAAGCCAGCATCGGAGGGCCGAACCGGACCCCTTCCTCGTTGGTCCAGGACACAATCTCAATCGGGGCCTCCGTATGCAGGTTGTTATCGTTCAATGCCCGAACAACTTCAAGCCCTGCCAATACCCCGAAGGCACCATCGAATTTGCCGCCTGTGGGCTGGGAATCCAAGTGGCTCCCCAGCAGTACAGGAGGAAGTTCCGGATTCAGTCCGTCCCTGCGCGCGAAGATGCTGCCCAACCGATCCACGGCAACCGAGCATCCAGCCGCCTTGCACCAGCGAACAAAGAGCTCTCGGCCCTGCCGGTCGAGATCCGTGAGGGCCAGACGGCACACGCCTCCCTTGGGTGTGGCACCGATTGAGGACATGCGCACGATGCTGTCCCAGAGTCGCTCGCCGTTGATTCTGGGGCTGTTCATTCCGTTGTGGTCTCGCGTCTGTCTGAAGATCTTCTGATCCTACAGGGAAACCGAGTGTGCATCACCGGAAAGCCTCACGGGTGACAGCGTGCCGGTGCCGGCTTCATATCGGCATTCCTTGAAGATGAAGCACTGTGCCAAGTACGCTGCGGACATACAGTTTCACTTCCCTGTCAGACACAACTGGGTGAAGCTATGGTTGAACCGACGAGCTCTGTCACACATCGGGTAGAAACCCGATGTGGTTCCCCGCTACACTAACGAGTTGGAGAGGTCTCGACAAGTCGGTTTGGGAGTTCTAGGAGCCAGAGGGACAGGGTTTGTCTCTGACGGTACGGATTGACAGGTGAAGGAGTACCATTCCTTGGTTGGCCCTTCCACTTGGGAGCCTCAGCACGTTCGGCATCGCCTACGGCTCAAGGATTGCAGCCATAACCATCAACACGGACTCCCTCATCCGATGCATCCATACCCTGGAGGAAGCCTTTACGCAGCTTCAGAAATTCGAGGTTGGCCATTCCTTCTACGACATCTTCCAAGCAGCCTCCGTCAAGGAATTCGAGCTCGTCCTTGAGCAGTCCGGGAGATTGCTCAGGAAGCGACTGCATCCCTTCTTTGCCAGTAACAGGCAAGTGGACCATCTGACCTTCAAGGACGCATTTCGACACGCCGTCAGGCACGACCTCATCTCCGCGGCAGCCTGCGAACGTTGGTTCGCCTACCGGGAACATCGGAACGACACCGCCCACGAATACGGCGAAAGGTTCGCTGAGGCCACCTTGGAACTCCTCCCTGACTTCATCTCCGACGCAAAGGAACTGGCGCACATCATCGCGGAAGGCAGAGATGACTGATCGATTGGACCTTCCGCGGCGCTACCGGCATATGGTGGAGACCTTGTTGCGCGAGCATGTGCCCGATGCCGAGGTGTGGGCCTATGGCAGCCGTATCAATGGCGAGAACCACGAAGGCAGTGACCTGGATCTAGTATTGCGCAGCCCAACTCTGGAACCCTTGGGGACTGCGTTCACGGACCTTGTTGAGGCATTCCGCGAATCGAACATTCCCATCCTCGTCCAGGCCTTTGAATGGGCGACGCTACCCGAGAGTTTCCGTAGGGAGATCGCTCGGGGCTATGTTGTGCTACAGAAAGGCCCACCTCAATCCTGACTACCTCTACCAAGTACACCAACGCCAGGTCCGTTGGCATCTGGCAGGACTGGTAGTGAACCAAACACATGCCAAGTAACGTCGCCTTGAAGTCCGCAACACCGACTGTGGCAGTCGCCACCGCAATCGGCTGTTCATCATGGGCAATCTCACCTGTAAACAGAGACGTCGGTGTCCACCTCCCGAACGTCGTATTGCTGCTATATTCATTATTCAACTGTCAACATCCACGCGGGAAGAGATTGTCATGGAGGCGCAGAAAGTAAGACTGACCTTGGATTTGGACCCTACTTTCCAACATCGGCTGAAGGCAATTGCCGCGCTCAAGGGTGTCAGCCTGCAGGGGTATTGCCAAGCCGCCATTGACCGGGAGTTGACCAAGGACGAGGCTGGCACTGTCGAACGCCTCGCGTCTGACATGCCAGATCATGAGATGTTCGCCCAACTCCGGGAGGAGATTTTCGGAGGCAAGCTCCTTCCAGGGAATTCCGCCGACCTGATTCGGGAAGCCCGGGAGATCAGGGATGCCGAAACCGAGGGTTGGGCGTGAACGGATTCGTTGTGGTCGATGCAAGCCTTGCGGTCAAATGGCTGGTCGAAGAGGATGATTCCAACAAAGCCCACGCCATACTCCAGTCATGGGATGTCCAGGACATAACCCGCATCGCCCCGTACCTTCTGCCGTTCGAGGTCGCCAACGTCCTTCACCGACGGGTAGTGCGCGGGGATTTGAGAGTGGCGGACAGCACGCGGATGATTGCACACCTGCTTGGGTCCCGGCTTGAATTGCACCACCCGCCGGGCTTGCACGCGAGGGCACTGGAGTTGGCCACCCAGCTCAAGCAGGGGGCAGCCTACGATTCCCACTACTTGGCTCTCGCGGAGGAGTTTGACTGCGAGTTGTGGACCGGAGACCGAAGGTTCTATCGGGCTGCACAAACCGTTGGGAATATCCATTGGCTTGGCGCATGGACAATACCGGAACCATAGAGTAGGAACAAAGTCACAAGCCCTATTGCCTTCTCCCAGGGAACTTCTCGGTCACGGCATGCACAGGACCGGAACCGGATCGAGACCATGACGACCCTCGCCAACGAATTGATTGAAACCCGAACCTGGCGCCCCCTCCGCAGCCAGTTGTCCCAGCACAGAACCCCCATTGCAGTTGCCAATCTTCCAGCCAAACCATCCCCGTGCCAGACCGCCTGCATGGAGATGATGAAGTCGACATGGAACCGGAATGCAAATGGTGGGCACCAGATTCAGGCCAAGAACACACAAACTCAACTCCCTGTGTTCCGCACTGTCCGGTTCCAACCACACCAAATCGAGTACGTCTCTTCTGATTGCCGAGAAGACCGACTGTCATTCGGCCAGCAGATTCGGAACCCTCGGCATCGGATTGTGGGGCATCACGATGGCGCGCCGCCGGGGAGTTAGGCGGGCCAGCAGTTCCGGGCTCACCTGATAGGGGTGCCGGAACATCCCCCAGGACGGTCCGTACCGGTAGACGGCAATCCGCCTGTTGCCAGGCGTGGTTCGGCGCGCCGAACCGTGGCTCAACGCATCCACGAACAACAGCACGTCCCCCGCCTCCATCTGCAGTTCGACGGCTCCCTCCACCTCGTCCACCGAGTTCGCCGAGTCGGCAGTAAGCTTGTGCTGCTCGAACTGAGGATGCTGGAAGTGAGCCTTGTGGCTGCCCGGTATGACCATCGTGGCGCCGTCGCCGGGCCCGATGTCGTTGAAGGCCATCAGGATGTTGATTTGGCCGCAGTGAAACTCGCCTTGGTAGAACCGGAACTGGGTCCGCTTGGTGCCGGTGTGACCGCCCGAATGCAGGCCGATGGCTTCGCCCGGCCCGCGCAGGTTGGCAAAGCACTCGTCGATGAACAACTCGCCGTGGTTGTAGTCGAATGTGTCTGCGCCGCCGACGAAATGGCACACCTTTTCAATCCAGGCCGGATGGTCGATCAGCTTCTCGAAGGGTTCGCCGGCCTCGTAAATCTGCTGCAGGTTGAGGCCGTCCGTGGGGCTGAACTGATGGGCATGGACATACCCGTACCACTCACCGATCTTCATCGGCGGAATCGAGTCGAGACAGGCGTTGATCTCCTTCAGATCCTCCTTGGAGATCGCATTCTTGATGTGCAGGTACCCCCTCAGGTCGAACAGGTAGATCTCCAGGTCCGTCGGTGCGCCGGGTTTTTGCTCTGACATCTGTAGTACTCCTTGTGCGGCAGGTGAAAGCAATGGGACTTGTGTACTTGGCTGGACAAACTGGCCGGGCCGGAGAGCCTACGCGGGGACCTGAGCCCAGTAGAACCCTTCGTGCAGGCCAAAGGTGAGTTCCCCATCCACTGTGCGAGGCTGCAAAAGACCACGGGCCTCTGTGGTGGCTGACATCAGCATCGACTTCAGGAAATCCTGCATGCGCGCGTCGTGGCGCCCGGCCCAGGCCCCGAACTTCATGCGCTTGCCCAGAATCTCCCGATGCCGAAGTTCGAACCCGGCCGCGTCCAGCGCCTCCCGCCACTGGCGGTCACTGAGGCAGGCTGCATGGCTCGGATCCCGCAACTTCTCAAAGGCATTGACATAGTCGCCTCCGGACCCGTCCGGCACAAGATTGTCGATCACCACCAGTGAACCGCCCTGCCTGAGCACGGCCCGCGACCGCTTCAGGAACGCGGGAATGCTGTCGAAGTGATGGGGAGCGATGCGGCAGGTCACCAAGTCAAACCGGCTGTCGTTGAAGGGCAGTTCCTCCGCCCGCGCCAGTTCAAAGTCCACGTTGGAGATGCCCCGCTCGGCTCCCAGTTGGCGCGCCTCCGCCAGCATCTCGGGAGTCAGATCCGTGGCGAGCACCCGCCTGACATGGGGGGCCAGGGCAAAGGCCGTATGGCCCGCGCCGGTAGCCACGTCCAAGGCTTCCCACTCCGCCCGGAGGGGCAGGACCTCGACCAGCCGGACCAGGCTGGCTCCCTTGGCATGGGTCTCGTGGGTGACGTAGAAGGCGGCATTGGCCCCGAACTGGGCCTGTACGGATGAATCGGACAAGGGAACGTGCACCTCGTTTTGCATGGGAAATCGGATGACAACCAAGCTGTCCGCTACCTGTGCAGCGAGTTCCAGAACCGTTCCGCCCTTTCCAAGTCGGCGCGGTCAATCTCGACTTCCCCGCGGATCGAGGACGGCAGGCGTTCGGCGTCCGGTGTGTCGGGACCGGCCCGCAGATGGTCATCGCGGAATTGACCCCGCGCTTCCGGATCCCGGAAGTCCGGCACGGCCACCGACTGCCCGTCCGCCAGGGCGCTGCGCCAGGCGAGCAAGCCCACGCTGCTCATGGCCACGCTACGATAGACATCGAGAAACGGCGGTCGTCCCGACCGCACGGCCTCCACAAAATGATGGACCACCCAGAAGTCCGCCCCACTGTGGCCGAACCCCGCGGCAGTCGCGCCGTGGTCGGGCCATTCAGGCACGAAACTGCGTTCGGTCGGCTGGCCGGGCGGACAGTTCCACGGATCATGCCAGACCCGAACCTGGCCGGGTCCGAAGTAGCCGGGACCGCGCACATTCTCCATGGCGCCGCCGGTACCGTGCAACCGATACCAGTTGCTGTGGCCGGGAATGCGGATGCCGAACAGCCGAAACACCGCGTTGTTGTCCATACGGCACAGGATCACGGAACCCGGATCGTTGACCCGCACCTCCTGCGGCCCCAGTTCGGGAGCCGGAATGGACAGCGCGTTGACCGCCACCGGCCAGGTATCGGTAATCGCCATCAGCGGCCCCAGGGCATGGGTGCAGTAGTAGGTTGACGGCAGCCAGTTGCGCCAGTGGCCGCGTGCCGGAGCCAAGCGCAGCATCGTCTCCGGCGGCATCGGATGGTTGTACTCGGCTTCGGCATAGAGGACGCGGCCGATCTCCCCCGATGCGTACAGTTCGGTCATGGCCTGGTTGAAGTCCGTGTAGGCGGAGTTCTCCCCCATCATGTAGATGCGCCCGGTTTCCTCCACCGCCTCGCACAGTGCCACCCCCTCCGCCATGGTGGCGTTGGCCGTAATCTCGCTCAGGACATGGAAGCCGGCCCTGAGGGCCCGGACAGCCAGCGGGGCGTGGGCATCGAAGTAGGTGGCGATGACCACGGCGTCCATGTCCTGCGCCAGGAGTTCAGCCTCGTCCGTCAGGCGCAGAACCCCGTCGGGCAGGTCCAAAGCCTTCAGGCGACGTTCGCTTGAATCGCAGACCGCCACCAGCTCAAGGCCCATGTCCAGGCGGGCGGCGCGGAGATAGGCGGCCCCGCGTCCGGCACCCACCACACCGATGCGAACCACTTGCTTGGTCATAAGTCGTTTCCGCGCTGCCTAGCGCCCACTTCGAGTCAACCGTCCCTGGAAACATACTCGATTACGCGGATCGCTTCGAACTCCCACTCCGCTGCCACCCGATACCTAACCTCCAGGGCACGGGTCACCAGTCTCTCGGGATCGGTGTACCAATCGTGGGAATAGACAAGGAACAAGCGCTCCCGGCCGATGAGTTGCTCATGCATATACGGCAGGTGGGCACGGCTCATCTTGGGTTCCGCCACATCGCCGGAGAACACTGGTTCGGGCAGGGGAATCTGCTCGATTGCAGGCGCTCCCTCCACTGTGGCGTAGTGGTAGGCGAAAGGCAGTTGGGCCCAGTTGGCGTGGAACAGGACCGCTTCACCTTCCCCAGCCCGGGTGGCAACGAGAGTTGCCGCGTCCCGCCAACCTTCCCGTTCGCCGTCCCGATAGTAGCCGCCCAGGGCGGCCACCTGCCCCGCGCACAGGAGCAGGATCGCTGCAATTTGCAGTGGAGCCTTCAGCCTGTGCGATAGGTGTCGCCACGTGTTGCCCGGATCGGGTCGGGTGCCGGCACCGGTCTTGAGTCCGCAGATCCCCACGGCCGCGGTCATGAGCAGCGGCAGATGGATCCAGTTCAGGGACTGGATATGCCAAATGGGCTTTACGATCTCCGCAGCCGAAGCCATCAGGGGCGGGGTCAGGAAGAGACCCAGCAGCAGAAACCCGCTCACCGGTGACCGGCGCAGGTGCCAGACGCCGAGACCGGCCAGGCCGAGGAGAAAGCCGAATCCCACAACCTGTAGCACGGGCGTATCCAGCCAGTTGAACCCTGTCAACCGTAGATAGGTCCAGGCTACGGTCTCCACAGTCAGGGGCTGAACCCAGAATTCCCCGACAATACGGACCGTCTGGGTCCAAAACGCCGGAGCCCAGGGCAGCCACATCAGGAACGCCAGACCCAGGGCGGTAACCCAGTTGAACGTGAATCCCCTGGCGTTGAGGGCAGGATATTGCGGGAACTTATGGCCGCGGCGCGCCATCCAGCGCCAGGCCAGCACCGGGAGCGTGAGAGCCACGGCAAGAAACGGACCACCGGTGTTGTGGGTATAGGACGCGCCGGCGAGGCAAACGGCGAAGCCAAGCCAGAACCCGCGCGCGGAGTCCATGGCCTCCCGTCGCAACAGGTTCACCATGCAGACCAGGGCGCCGCATACCCAGAGCGTGAGCAGGGCGTACATGCGGGCCTCCTGCCCAATTTCCACCTGCATGGGCGCCAGGGCCAGCAGCAGGGCCGCCACAAACGCGGTGCGGCGGCGACTGAGCTGCATGACCGCAATGTAGTAGACCGGCACGGTCAGGGTTCCCGCCAGCACGGACGGCATGCGCAGAGCCGTCAGGGATGTCCCCAGGAAGGTCGTCCAGATGTCCAGAACCTGGTAGTAGAGGGGCGGATGCATGTCCCACCGCCTCAGGAACAGCCACAGGTCGGCCGGTGAATTGCGGGCCGTGGTCTCCAGACTGATCGCTTCGTCCAGCCACAGGGAGTGGGCCTCCAGCAAGACCAGGCGGGTCAGCAGCGCGACCGCGGTCACGATCAGGACCTGAACCAACACCTGGGTCACCTGCTGGACATAGTGTCGGCTGTAGGCTGGGCCTTGCATGCCTCTCCAAAAACGTCGGCGTTCAGCGCGAATCTGGTTACGATATAGTGCTTTGATTGTGCCCGGTTTGCGTCATGGCCCCGGGTGCTATGCGCATCCCGAACCCGCATCCCCTGCCCGAGCCTTGAACACCCAGGTCCGGTTCACCGCACCCGGTGTCGCCGAACTCGTCCACTCCGATCTACCCGTCTGCGCACCGAACCAACTGTTGGTTCGGGCCGTCGCTTCGCTGATCAGCCCCGGTACCGAACGGGCCTTCCTGCTGGGCCTCGAAAACACCGCCCGCAACTATCCCATGGGAGCCGGCTACAGCATGGTGGCGGAAGTGATCGAGGTCGGCGCTGAAGTCTCCGGCTGGGCGGAGGGGGACCGGCTGGCCGTGCCCATCGAACATCAGCGGATTGCGGCCGTGCGGCCGCAGCACTGCACACCTGTACCGGACGACCTTGCCAGCGAACAGGCCTGTTTCTTCTTCATGGCCGCCATTGCCCTCCAGGGAGTGCGCAAGGCCCGCATCGAACTGGGTGAAGGCGTCGCCACACTGGGTGCGGGCATCATCGGCCTCCTGGCCATGCAGTGGGCCAAGCTCAACGGCGCGGTGCCTGCCTTGACGTTGGATGTGGACGACACCCGACTTGAACTTGCCCGGAACCTGGGTGCCGATGCGGCCCTGCAGATGCAGGGCGACTACCTGGACCGAATCGCGGCCCTCTGTGACGGCGGCAAACCGCAGGTGGTGGTGGATGCCACCGGGCACCCTGCCGCCGTGACGTCGGCCTTCGACATCATCGCCCACCACGGCCGGCTGGTGTTGCTGGGAAGCACACGGGGCAACACGTCGGACGTCAACTTCTACCGGGACGTCCACAAGACCGGCCTGACCCTGATCGGCGCACACAACTCGGTCCGGCCCGTCGCCGACAGTTCTCCCGGCTACTGGACATTGGCGGACGACCACCGCTTGGTTCTGCGCTGCCTGGCCGCCGGCAGGCTCCGAGTTGCCGGATTGGCGACCCACCGTTTCGCCTGGGAGGATGCGCCGGCCGCCTACGCCGAACTGACCGCTTGGAACCCGGAGACCCTGGGTCTGATCCTCAACTGGGCGGACTGACGATCGTCCGGATCCGCTGCACCTGTGCCTACCCCCGCCCGTGTTTTCCCATCCCGTTAACCACCCCCTTCACCAAACCCCACCCGCCGATGACTCTTAACTGGAACACTCCGACTCCGACACCCACGATATCCGTCCCGACCATGTCTCCGCCCGCCGACACGGCGGACGGCACCGGCCTGGGCCACATCGATCGCGGCGCCGGACGCGTCATGGTCAGCGAAAAGGCCATGATCAACGCCCAGGCCGATGTCAACCAGCTGCTCCCCCTTAAGTACCAGTGGGCCTGGGAGAAGTACCTGGCCGGCTGCAACAACCACTGGATGCCCACGGAAGTGGCAATGCAGGCGGACATTGCGCTCTGGAAGTCGGCCTCGAGTCTGACTGCCGACGAACGGCTCATGGTAAGCCGCAACCTGGGCTTCTTCGCCACCTCCGAATCACTGGTGGCCAACAACATCGTCCTGGCCATCTACCGTCACCTGACGAATCCCGAGTGCCGGCAGTATCTGCTGCGGCAGGCGTTTGAGGAGGCCATCCACACCCACACGTTCCAGTACATCTGCGAGAGCCTGGGTCTCGATGAGGGCGAACTCTTCAACATGTATCGGGAAATCCCCTCCATCACGGACAAGGCGGCCTGGGCCCTGCAGTACACCCAGACCTTCGCCGACCCGGACTTCCGCACCGGCACACCGGCGGCCGACCAGTCGTTCCTGCGCGACTTGATCGCCTTCTACGTCATCTTCGAAGGCATGTGGTTCTACACCGGGTTCGCCCAAATCCTGTCGCTGGGCCGGCGCAATAAGATGATCGGCGTAGCCGAGATGTACCAGTACATCCTGCGGGACGAATCGGTGCACCTCAACTTCGGCATCGACGTCATCAACCAAATCAAGATCGAGAACCCCCACCTGTGGACCCCGGACTTCCAGCGCGAAGTCCGGCAGATGTTCCTCGAGGCCTGCGAGCTGGAGATCGGCTACAGCCGGGACACCATGCCCAACGGCTTCCTGGGCCTGAACGCGCAGCAGTGCGAAACCTACATGCACTTCATCGTGAACCGGCGCTGCCAGCAACTGGGCATGGCCCCGCTGTTCCCGCAGCCGGCCAACCCCTTCCCTTGGATGTCCGAGATCATCGACCTGCAGAAGGAAAAGAACTTCTTCGAAACGCGGGTTACGGACTACAAGACCGGCGGTTCCCTGGATTGGGACTGAGGCCGGCGACTGGCCGACTCCTGTCGCAGCCGGGACGCGTTCCGAATGGCGGTGGCCGGCTCCGATCGGCACCGACCGTGTATACTAGCGGCCCGACGGCCTTGCGCGCGTGGAGCGCGGGCCTCGGTCTTGGCTGCCTCCAGCCGAACCTACGTTCTCAATCCAATCCAAGGAGATGTTTCCATGACCCGGAAACAGACTAGGACTCACGCGTTTTCGCGCCGTGAGTTCATTCGCCTGTCGGCGGTAACCACGGCCGGCGCGGTGGCTGTCGCCTGCGGTACCGGCGGCGAACCAGCTGCAGAGGAACCAGCCCCGGCCGCGGAGGCTCCGGCCCCGGCCGCCGATGCAGCCATGGACATGGGCACCTATAAGGAAGCCCCGATGCTGGCCGACATGGTCTCCTCCGGAGCCTTGCCGCCCGTCGACGAACGCCTGCCCAGCAATCCCGGCGTGCTGCCCAATGCCGGCGGCTCCAACGGCAACTACGGCGGCGTGATGCGCCGCGGCTTCAGGGGCGTGTCCGACCGGTGGGGCCCCACCAAGATGCAGGACCGCGGTCTTGGCTGGTACGACCAGGACCTGAACGTCCAGCCGCGCCTGGCCGAGTCCTGGGAGATCAACGAGGACGCCACTGCCTGGACCTTCAACTTGCGCGAAGGCGCCAAGTGGTCCGACGGCGCTCCGTTCACCTCGGCCGACTTGCTGTGGTGGTACGAAAACGACATGCTCAACACGGACATCAACCCCTCCGTCCATCCGCGCTGGCAGTCGGGCGGTGAGACGATGGGCCTGAGCGCCGGGGACGACTACAGCGCGACCTACACGTTCAACGAACCCAAGCCGCTGTTCATCTACGAAACCCTGCGCACCACACGCCGCATCTACCTGCCGGGGCACTACCTGTCGCAGTTCCACATGGAATTGACCGACGACCAGGACGGGTTGCAGGCCGCCACCGAAGAGGCCGGCTTCAACGCCTGGAACGAGTACTACGAGGACCGCCGCTGGTGGTACCTCAACCCGGACCTGCCCTCCCTGGGCCCGTGGAAGGCCGCCAACGAGCTGTCCAACGAGCTCTTCGTCATGGAGCGCAACCCGTACTTCCCGTTCGTGGATTCCGGCGGCCAGCAACTGCCCTACATTGATCACGTCAACCACCGCCTCTTCGAGACGCCCGACGTCTTCGAGCTGCGCATCATCAACGGCGAGATCGACTTCCAGGGCCGCCACGTCTCCCTCGACAGCTTCACCCTGTTCAAGGAAAACGAGGAGAGCGGGGACTACTCCGTCTATCTGGGTTACGCCTCCGGCCACACGGCCATCCAGCTGAACCAGACCACCAAGAATCCGCGCCTGCGCGAGTTGTTCCAGAACTCCGACGTCCGCAAGGCCCTGTCGGTGGCGGTCGACCGCGTCACGCTCAACGAGCTGGTCTTCGACGGTCTCCTGACCCCGCGTCAGTACAGCCCGCTTAACAGCTCGCCGCAGGCGAACATGGCCCAGGCCAGCGCCTACATCGAGTATGACCCGGACATGGCCAACCAGCTTCTCGACGCAGCCGGCTACAGCGAAAAGAACGATGCTGGTCAGCGCCTCTGGCCCGGCACGGACGAAGTCCTCAGCTTCATCGTCGAAGGCACAGCCTCACCCGGTACGCAGGGCGAAGATGCCATCCTGCAAATCGTCAAGTACTTTGCGGAAGTAGGCATCACCGCCACGTACCAGTACTTCGAACGCTCCCTCTATACGGAACACTTCCGGGCCAACGAGATTGAAGCGGCCTTCTGGGGTGGTGACCGCACGGTCCTGCCCATCGTGGCTCCCTGGATCTTCGAAGGCACGATGATTGACCGCCCTTGGGGCGTGGCCTGGGGCCTGTACCGCAACACCGACGGGGTTGATCCCAACTCCGAGGAGCCGCCGGCAGGCCACTGGATTTGGGACATCTGGGAAATCATGGACCAGATCAACGTCGAGCCATCCGATGCCCGACGCAACGAGCTCTTCACGCAGGTCCTGGACATCTGGGCCGAGGAGCTGCCGATGATTGGCTATCTGGGCGAGGCTCCCAAGCTCGTGATCGTGAAGAACGGCTTCATGGGCTACCTGGAAGGCTTCCCGCTGGACGACACCACCGGTGACGAGCATCTGCTCCACACCGAAACCTACTACTGGGACAATCCGGCGGACCACTCCTAAGCCCCCGCCCGCGATTGCATAGCCGGCCGACGACGGTGGGGACCTGCACCACAGCGGGTCCCTGCCGTCCGGCCATGATTTGTGGTTTCCGGCCGCCTGTGGACCGGAGTTGCTAAGCCCGATTCGACATGCTGCTGTACATCATCCGTCGGATTCTGTTCATGATTCCGACGCTGGCCGCCATCTCGATCCTCTCCTTTGCCATCATTCAGCTGCCACCCGGTGACTTCCTCACCTCCTATGCGGCCCAGTTGGCCCAGGAAGGGGATTTGGTGGACGAGGAAGAACTGGAAGCCCTGGCCCAGCGCTATGGGCTGGGTCAGCCGGTCTACGTCCAATACTGGAAGTGGATCAAGGGCATCGCGACCAAGGGGGACTGGGGACAGTCCATGGAATGGCAGAAGCCCGTAGCGGAGCTGATTTGGGAACGGCTGGCCCTCACGGTCGTCCTCTCCATGTCCGCGCTCCTGGTGAGCTGGTTCATAGCCATTCCGATCGGGGTCTATTCGGCCACCAACCAATACTCGATCCTCGACTACAGCATGACCGCGTTCAGTTTCATCGGACTGGGCGTCCCCGGATTCCTGCTGGCGTTGATCATCCTCTATCTCGCCCATTCGCAGCTGAACATGAATGTGGGCGGCCTCTTTTCCGAGGAGTACATGCTGGCTCCCTGGAGCTGGGCCAAGATCATGGACATGCTTGCCCACATCTGGGTGCCCATGTTCATCGTTGCCATCTCCAGCACAGCCGGCAACATCCGCATTACCCGCGCCAACCTGCTGGATGAGCTCAACAAGCCCTACGTCGAAACGGCGCGGGCCAAGGGCGTCAAGGAAACCAAGCTCATCTGGAAGTATCCGGTGCGGGTGGCCATGAACCCCTTCTTCAGCACCGTGGGCTGGTCCCTGGCCTCGCTCATCTCCGGCACGACGCTGGTGGCCATGGTCCTGAGCCTGCAGACCACCGGCCCCATGTTGCTGCGTTCGTTAACCGCCCAGGATATGTACCTGGCCGGCACCTTCCTTTTCATGCTGAGTACCTTGACCATCATCGGCACGCTTATTTCCGACGTGCTGCTGGCCATCGTCGACCCGCGCATTCGACTCGAACAGTAGACCGGCAACAACCGGCTCCCTGCCCACTCCATTCCCGCACCAAATTTCGTGTCCCAACAAGAGATCGCCTGGATCGACCGCACACCGGACATTCCCGAGGGACCGCCACTCCTGGAGGAGTCCGTTGCCGAGGACGAAAAGCTGTTCGTGGCGTCCTACCTGCAATTGATGTGGTGGCGCTTCATCAAGCACCGCATGGCCGTCATTGCGGGGATTATATTCATCGTCCTCTATTTCATCGTGGCCTTGTGCGAGTGGGTGGCGCCCTATCTGCCGGAAACCAGCTTCATCCAATATCAGCTGTCCACTCCCAGCCGCATTCGGTGGGTGCACGAGGGACGGTTGCAACGGCCGTTCGTCTACGGCATCAAGACCGAAAGGGACTCGGAAACCCTGAAGAAGATCTACACCGAGGACAAGGAAGTCGTGTATCCGGTCCGCTTCTTCGTACGCACCGAGGAGTACGAGGCCTGGGGCCTGTGGAGCACCGACCGGCACCTGTTCGGCATTGACGCCCCCATCGAGGAACGATCGCTGGGCGTGGTGCAGGGGCAGGGCCTGTTCATCCTGGGCACGGATCGCATCGGCCGGGATCTGTTCAGCCGGATTGTCTACGGGGCCCGCGTCTCGCTGACCATCGGCCTGGTCAGTGTCATCATCTCCCTGGTGCTGGGCCTCATCCTGGGTGGCATCTCCGGCTACTACGGCGGCACCCTGGACAACGCCATCCAGAGGCTGATCGAATTCATTCGCTCCATCCCGGAGATCCCCCTGATCATGGCCCTGGCGGCCGCCCTGCCCATTGATATGGACATCATCGTCCGGTACTTCATGGTGACTGTGCTGCTGGCCTTTGTCGGCTGGACGGGCTTGGCCCGGGTAGTGCGCGGCCGCTTCCTCTCCCTGCGCGAAGAGGACTTCGTGATGGCGGCCCGTTTCTCCGGCTCCAGTGAAATCCGCATCATCCTGCGTCACATGATGCCGTCCTTCATGAGCCACATCATCGCCTCGCTGACCTTGGCCGTGCCGGGCATGATCCTGTCCGAAACCGGACTGAGCTTTATCGGTCTTGGCCTGCGGGCCCCGGCCATCTCCTGGGGTGTGCTGCTCCAGGAAGCCCAGAACTTGCGCTCGGTTGCCTTGGCCCCCTGGCTCCTGCTTCCTGGCGCCGCCGTGGTGATCTCCGTCCTGGCCTTCAATTTCCTGGGCGACGGCATCCGCGATGCCGCCGACCCGTACGCCTGACCGACAGTTCGCACAACCGATCATGGAACAGGCACGCAACGATCACGTCCTGGTCGACACCGACGAGGTCCTGCTTGAGATCCGGGACCTCAAGACCCATTTCTTCATGGACCAGGGCGTTGTGCACGCCCTGGAGGGTGTGGACTTCACCGTCAACCGCGGCCAAACCATCGGCCTGGTGGGCGAATCAGGCTGTGGCAAATCCGTGACGGCCCGGTCCATCCTGTCGATTGTACCGCCGCCCGGCCGGGTCGTGCAGGGCGAGATCCTCTTCCACCGGGCCCCAACCGCGGACCGGCCCGGCGAAACCGTGGACATGGCCCAACTCAATCCCAAGGGCTCACTGGCCCGGTCCATCCGCGGCGGCGACATTTCCATGGTCTTCCAGGAGCCGATGACTTCTTTGAGCCCGGTCCACACGATCGGGGCCCAGATCATCGAGGCCATCTCGCTGCACCGGGACTGTTCGCAAGAGGAGGCCACGGAGATCACGGTCGAGATGCTGCGGCGGGTCAACCTGCCCCAGCCGGAGGGAGTCCTCAAGCGCTATCCCCACGAGCTGTCCGGCGGCATGCGGCAACGCGTGATGATTGCCATGGCCCTGTCGTGCCAGCCCAGCCTGCTGATTGCCGACGAGCCGACCACTGCCCTGGACGTCACCACCCAGGCCCAAATCCTGACCCTGATGCAGGAGCTCCAGGAAGAGTTCGGAATGGCCATCATCTTCATCACCCACGACCTGGGCGTGATCGCCCAGATGGTGGACTACGTGGTGGTCATGTACCTGGGCGAAGTGGTCGAAATGGCCGATGTCAACTCGATCTTCTACGACCCCAAGCATCCCTATACGCGGTCGCTGCTGCACTCCATTCCCAAGCTGGGCCGGAAGTCCGTCGAGGGCCTGACCAGTCGCCTGACCGCCATTCACGGGGTCGTGCCCGATCCCTACTCGATCCCCAAGGGCTGTCCCTACCACCCGCGCTGCCACGATGCCGTGAGGGGAGTCTGCGACACGGACAATCCGACCCTGCACACGCTGCCGGGAGATCACAAGGTCCGCTGCGTCCTCTATGACGACTGATCCGGGCCGGGCGGCGGAACCGGCGCCCAGGACCCTGCTGCCGGCCCTGGGGCCGGACGAGCGCGGCTTCATCCGGGAATGGCTGTTCTGCGGTCCCCGCCTGCAGAAGCTGTCCGATTCGATGGCTTCCGGCAAGCCGGAAGCCGAGTTCCGCCGGGCTACTGCGACCCGGCTGCACAGCACGAACCCCGGCATCCAGGGGCCCTTCGTGGAGTTCGCCAGCCCTTTCCCGGACGACAAGCCCCTACGCTGGCAGGTGGTCCGGGTACGGGAAGACCGCTTCCTCTACGGCACAGTCTTTGCCCACACGCTGCACTCGGTCCACTGCTGGGCCATCGCCCATGCGGAAGTGGAGGAGGACTGGTCGGGAGAGGTCCGTCTTACATCGAATGGGCCGGCAGATGTCTGGGTCAACGGCAGCCACGCCTGGCAGGTGGACCACTTCTCCCTGCAGGCACCGGTCACGGCGACCGGCCGCCTGGACCTGCCCGTTGGCCAGGTCGAACTCCTGGTGCGGTTCACCGCGATTGCGCTGCGGGCCTCCCCCATGGTCATGGCCCTGCAGTTGCCCGATCCGCCGGCGGCCGCCTGGTTCGTACCGGCGGATTCCCGGTGGGCCAAGGAGCATCGGGAGTTCTCCGAAGTCCTGGATGACGCCTACTTGAACCGGAGCGCCTTTGACCGCGCGTCCCCAGTGACGCTGCACTGGCCGGAAACCAAACCGCTGGAGCGCGAACTCGTGGTCCGTCTGCAACGGACCGACGGGCGCATCTACTCCGAGCAGCAGACCCAGGGTCGCAAGCTGCCTTTCATGACCCTGGGCAACACCTACCAGTACCCCCAGGACGAGTACGAGATTCTGGTGCTGCCCCCACTGGTGGAGTACTACACGCACAACCGGCGGCACTTCCGCCGGTTCTCGGCCTGGCTCAACGGCAACGTGGCCTATTCGGACCGGCACTTCGGCACCTGGAACCAGCGGCGCACGGAGGCGCTGCACCATGCCGCGGCCGAAAAGGGCACGGTCTTCCACGAAATGGCCCGCCTGGAGCTGGGTCAGTGGGACAAAGTGGACTGGGAGCAGTTCCGTACGACGGCCGCCGAGATCGTCGGCAGGGCCGACTGCAGCGACTTTCACCTGACCGGCATCCTGGGCAGCCTCTTGCGCTGGGGAGACGAATCGGAATTCCCGGCGGATCTCCGCACCGAACTGCGGAATGTGATCCTGGGCTTCCGCTACTGGATGGACGAACCGGGGCAGGACGCCATGTGCTTCTGGACCGAGAACCACCAGATTCTGTTCCACACCTGCGAAATCCTGGCCGGCCAACTCTATCCCCGCCACCGCTTCGGTAACAGCGGCCTGACCGGGGCCGAACACCAGGCTCTGGGCGAGCAACGCGCCCTGGCCTGGCTGCGCAAGCGGGCCGCCGGCGGCTTCCGCGAGTGGGACTCCAACACCTACTTCGAAGAGGATGTCCTGGCGCTCACGCACCTGGCCGACCTGGCGGAGAACGAAACGGTCCACGAAATGGCCGTGGTGGTGCTCGACAAGCTGTTCTTCTGCATGGCGGTTAACTCCTACCGCGGGGTGTTCGGTTCCACCCACGGGCGCAGCTACGCCCCCTATCTCAAGGCTGCCTACCGCGAGCCCACATCAGGCCTGGAGCGCATGCTGTGGGGCATGGGCATGCACAACGACCACGTGCTGGGCACCGTATCGCTGGCCTGTGCCGTCAACTACCGCCTGCCGCCCGTAATCGAGGCCATCGCCCGCGATCCGGCAGCGGAGATCTGGAGCCGGGAGCGGCATGCCGGAGAGTTCGATCCGGAACTGGATCGCGAGTCCGGCACTTGGGAAGTCAACAAGGCCACCTTCCGCACTCCCGACTACATGCTAGCGGCCGCCCAGGACCACCGCCCCGGCGAACCCGGGGTGCAGGAGCACATCTGGCAGGCCACCCTGTCCCCGGAGGCCGTGGTCTTCGTCACGCACCCACCGCTGACCAGCGAGGACGGCTCCCACCGTCCCAACTACTGGCACGGCCACGTACGGCTGCCCAGAGTGGCGCAGGACCGGGACGTACTCTTCGCCCTGCACGATCTGGGCGAGGACGACTGGATGGGCTTCACGCACGCCCATTTTCCGGCCCAAGCCTTCGACGCCTACTACATCCAGCGGAACTGGGCCTTCGGCATGAAGGGCAACGGCTATCTGGCACTGACGGCATCGGCCCCGCTGCGCATGGCGCAAACCGGCCCGACGGCCCGGCAGGATCTGCGGGCGGCAGGCTCCCAGGTGGTGTGGACGCTGCAGATGGGCCGCCGCGAACAGGACGGCGAGTTCAGGGACTTCCGCGCCCGCGTGCTGGAGCTGCCGCTGGAGGTGGAGGGGCTGGATGTCCGCTTCGAAAGCCTGCGCGGCGACCGCTACGAGTTCGGCTGGACAGGTCCGCTGCTGAAGAACGGTGAAGAGGTTCCGCTGTCGGGCTACCCCCACATCGACAATCCCTACACGGCCACCCCGCTCAACGCCGAGAGCATGGAGATCCAGTTTCAGGATCTCCTGCTGCGGCTACACATGACATAGGTGCCTTGAATATCGTCCGAATGTCGCTGGAGCATTCGGACTGGATGGGTCAATTGGCCTGCTGCGGAACAAAACCAGACGCAATCCGTCGCTTCTGGCCGGTTGAGGGGATTTCAGACCCCTTGGCCTTGATGCGGAGGCGGCCTTGTCGCTCCAATTGGCTCTGGTGAACGACAATGTCCACATCGCGGCCCAGTGCCGTCAGTAGACGCAGAAGCCGCTCCAAGGAGAACTCCCGGAAATTCCCTCTCAGCAGGCGCGACACATCGGGTTGAGACAGCCCAAGCAGTTTTGCCGCCTCGACCTGCTTGAGGCCGCGCTCCCGAATGATCATTTCGATGCGCGTAACCAGCTCGGACTTGAGCAGGTGGGCATCGGCATCCGGAAACCCCAAGTCGACGAAAACGTTGCCACTACCCCGTTCGATCTTCACGTTGTTGGGCTTCATCTTACTGTTTCGCTCAGACGCGTTGGCCGAGTGGCGACAAAACGTCAAACACCGCCCGTTGCTGCGTCAGCCCCGTCGGTTACACCGCTTGGCGCACGCAGAGCCGCGTGCCCAGGGTTGGAGCACCATGGACATGCGCATGGTCGGTGTTGCAAGACGATTGGCGAAGGTAACCATTGGTCGTTCAAGAAGCGGAACGCAGATACCAGCGAAGTTCAGCTCCCCGGAGACGACACACCCGGTTTCGGCAGGAATCAGGTGGTGGGAAGGCGCGATCCGCGCCGTCCGACCGCATCATCGATTCCGACGTTGCCACATGGCAACAATTGCAACCACAAGAATCACCAGCCAGAGCCAGCCCGGGATGGCGGCAAACAGACCAAACACAGCGGAAATCACCCCGCCGAGGATGCCCAGGAACGCGCCGAAGGCGACGAGGACCACGAAAGCAAGGAGCAGGGCCACGAAGCAGCCACTGCAGGAAAGGAGGGATTCGTCCATGGAACTCCTAAAGGTGTACCTCGCGCGTGTGTCCATTCGACCTGGGCTGGTTGATGGCATGGCCAGCCCCCGGCTTCCACAGACGGGAACCAACGATCAACCCTGCAATATACTTACGCCGGACGTACGGGGCAGGTTGCGTGACACCTCTCCAGAACCATGGCCTGCCTTCGCCCTGTGATGTCCACCCTCCCGCCCCAACCTACCATTGATCAGTGCCCATGAACGTCTATCAAGCTGTCGTTGAAATCCTCAAGCGCGAGGGCACGGAGTTCCTCAGCTGCTTTCCCGCCAATCCGCTGATCGATTACGCGGCGGCAGGCGACATACGCCCGATTCTGGCGCGCACCGAACGCACTGTCATCAACATTGCGGACGGTTTCTCCCGAATCCACAACGGCAACCGCATCGGCGTGTGCTGCATGCAGGCCGGACCGGGAATCGAGAACGCCTTCGCCGGCGTGGCACAAGCCTATGCCGACTCCGTACCGGTCCTGATTCTGCCCGGGCAGGGCGGAGCCGACCGGATCGACGTGCCGCCGGAGTTCGATGCCGGGCACAACTACCAGCACGTAACGAAGTGGGTGGCCCGCATCAACAAGCCGGAACGCACCCCCGAAATGCTGCGCAGGGCCTATCAAATGCTCCGGTCCGGCACCCCCGGTCCCGTCATGCTGGAACTGCCGTCCGACGTGGGCTCCGCCGAGTTCGGCGACAGCGTGGGCTACGAACCCGTGCGGCCGGTGCGCTACGGCCCCGACCCGGCGGACGTGGACCGGGCAGCCGACCTGCTGCTGGCGGCAAAGCGACCGGTCATTCAGGCGGGCCAGGGTGTTCTCTATGCCGAGGCCACTGCCGAACTGGTGGAACTGGCCGAACTGCTCCAGGCACCGGTCATGACCACCCTGCCGGGCAAGAGCAGCTTCCCCGAGGACCATCCCCTGTCGCTGGGCTGCGGCACCTACACCGGCCCGGCCCAGGTAAAGCACATGCTGGCGCAGGCGGACTGCCTGTTCGGCATCGGCACCAGCTTCACGCGCACGTTCCTGAGCACCCCGATTCCACCCGGCAAGACGGTGATCCACGCCGCCCTGGACGAACGGGATCTGAACAAGGACCTGGTCCTGGACCAGGCACTGATGGGCGATGCCAAACTGGTCCTGCAGGCCCTGCTGGCCGCGATCAAGGCCCGCGGCACCGCGACGGAGAAGGACTCAGCCGGCGAAGTCAGGGAACTGCGCAGTGCCTGGGAAGAGGAATGGGGACCGAAGCTGAACTCCGACGAAACACCGATCAATCCCTACCGGGTCATCCATGACCTGCAGCAGGCCGTGGACGTGTCCAACACGATCGTGACCGCCGACTCCGGCAACCCGCGCGACCAGATTTCCCCCTTCTACATGACCTGCAAGCCCAACACCTACATCGGCTGGGGCAAGTCGACCCAGCTGGGCTATTCGCTGGGTCTGGCCATCGGTGCCAAGCTGGCCGCCCCGGAGAAGCTGGTGGTGAACTTTGTTGGCGATGCCGCCATGGGCATGTGCGGCATGGACATCGAGACCTCCGTGCGCTCCAAGGTGCCGATCCTGACGCTGTTGATCAACAACTCGGCCATGGGCGGATACGAGAAGCACCTGCCGGTCGCAACCGAGAAGTACGGAACCAAGTTCCTGTCGGGGGAATACGCCGACCTGGCCGCATCCTTGGGTGCCTGGTCCGTGAAGGTGACCGATCCGGCTGATATCATCCCCGCCATCAAGGATGCGGCGGAGCAGAATGCCGCAGGACGGACTGCCCTGGTCGAATGCATCACCTGCGAGGAGCGACAGTTCTCCCTGGTGCGCTGACCCGCCATGGTCTCCCACCTCGCATCGAAGGTGCATGGTCCGGCTCCGCCACACGGAGCTGAAACGGATGCCAACACTGTCCGCGGACAGTGCAACTACACCATGGGTTTCCGAGGAGATCGCTGATGGCCAATATCCAACGCGCGAGCCTTTCCGGCCGGTATGGCAACTGGAGTCCAAGAGCCGTGGTCGCGGCGGTGCTGGTGGCCCTGTTTGGACTGGTCGCCCTTCCGGAAACGGCACAGGCCCAGGAACTGGCCTGTCAGGATGAACCATCCGTCCTCGAACAACTGACCACGCGCGCCCATGCCTGGACGTGCATCGCGGAGCCATGGCACGTCTTCGACCTGGCCAGCGACAGCTGGAAGCCGATGTCCGACCTGTCGAATGTCCAACAGGCTCAGTTGCAGGTCTACACCACCAGTTTCAAGGCCGGGCGCTTCGACGACTTCGTGGTCGGGGACAGTCCGGCGTGGCAGGGATCGGGCAACCTGGCATGGCAGCGGGAATTCGCGGCCGTCGGGTTTCGCGATGCGGGCAAGGGCAATCTGTTCGCCGTGGCCATGTGGGTGGATAACGCCGTCGATTTCGACGCCTTCGATGCACAGGTGGCATCGCACTCCGATTCCTGGGAGGCAGTCACGCTGACTACAAGGAACATCCCCTGGCTGGAGGAAGACGCCGCACCGCAACAGCAGGCCTGGCTGCTGTCGGGCGGCCAGGCCCGGAGTCTGCTGGATCTCGATGGGAGCTTCGCCAACAACCGCTACCTGGTAGTCGAACCCACCCCCGCCCTGCGCGCACTGGGTGGGATGCCCATTCTGGCGTTCTTCTCCAGCACGCCCATCCCCACGGAGGATCTGTCCGACCTGTTGGACAGTCTGCACTTTGTCCATACCTTGCCGCCGACGAACCCGGATCCCGACCTGGTCTTCCAGTCCGAGGCAACCACCGGCCTGCTGGCGTTGATTCCGTCATTGGCCCAGGCCGGCCAAGCCATTATCGACAACCAAATCCAGACCATACAAGCCTCCGCCGTGGAGTTCGCGCAGGAAATGCCGTTCACCGCCCTGCTGCCCTGGCAACTGATGACAGCGACCAGCGACCTATACTGGGCACCCTACGGCCTGCACAGCGGCCGCTTGATTCTCTGGTTCTACACCGGCGGCGCCCACGGCAACCTGTCCGTTGACACTTGGACCTTCACCGGTGCCGGAAACCCGGTTGCCTTGACCGACCTGCTGGCCGTGTCCCAGGACGAGGCGCTGGCACTGATCGTGCAGGCCGCCAAGGAGCATCGCACGGCGGCCCTCGACCCGGAACAGGATCTCGACATGGCCCTCCAGTGGGTGGACGACGGGTTGCAGAGCCTGGACGACATCTCCGGCTGGAATCCGGTCCGCCGATACGATGGCCAGCTTTGGCTTCTGATCACCTTGGAGCCCTATGTAATCGCCCCGTGGGTGGACGGCATACAGGAAGTCTGGGTACAGGTACCGCTGCAAGATCCCAGATGAGAAGACCAAGACCGACCGGTATGCAGCACCGGTCGGTCGGCCAGCCTGCGGCATGAACACATCGCGCCAGCAGGTCCTGGTCCTGTTTGTCGCCGGCCTCTCCGCGATCGCTGCCGGAACCGCCTATCTCGGGACCGTGGACGGCTCGGGCCTGTGGCTGCGTGCCGTGTTGGCTGCAGGCGTCCTCACAGCCATCCTGGCGATTCTGTGGTTCAACCTGGACGCCAACCATCCGGTTGGACAGCCCGATGCACCGTTTACGGGACTGGGGCCTGGGAACACCGTATCCGTTCTGCGCGGTCTGATCCTGGCGCTGCTGGCGGGCCTGATCCCGCCGTTTGCCAACGGGGCATGGCCGCAGGCCCGGGCCGCGGCAGCGGTGCTCGTGGTCGTGTTCATGCTGCTGGATCTATTGGATGGTTGGCTGGCCCGGCGCACCAACAGGGCGTCCCTGCTGGGCGAGCGGCTGGACATCGAGACGGACAGCGCGGGCCTGTTCGTAGTTTCCCTGCTCGGTGCCCTTTGGCACCTGCTGCCACCCTGGTACCTGGGGGTGGCCCTGCTGAGGCCGCTGTTCGTGGCGGGACAGGCACTGCGTGTGCGCAACGGCCTGACCAACCATCCCTGGCCGGCCAGTGACAGCCGCCGCCGGGCCGCGGCCTGGCAAAGCATCCTGATGGTGGGAAGTGTCTGGCCGGGCACCGACAGGCAGCTGATCGAGCTGGGTGCCTGGATCGTGGCCCTGCTGGTCGCGGCCGGTTTTGGCCGCGACTGGCTTTGGATGACCGGTACCTGGACAGCTGGCGGCACCTTCAACCAACGCTGGCAATGGGCTCGTTATGTGGTTCGCAGTTGGCTCCCGGTCTCACTGCGCCCCTTGACGGTGCTGGGTGGCGTGACCATGCTGGCCGAGCCGGTGGTTCCCTTGGAAGGCCTGCCTGCGCAAGCCCTGGCGGCGGTGGTTGGGGTGTCCTTGCCGGCTGTCCTGACCGGTGTGGGCTTGCGGACAGGCAGCGCGGTGCTGGTGTGCACTACGGGCCTCCTGAGCATATGGCTGCCCTTCAATGTCTCCATGGCCCTCGCGGTGGCAGGCGGCATGCTGCTCTTTGTGGAAGGCTGCCACCGATATGTGCTGCGCGTACCGTGGCTAAAAACAGATGCCCCACCCGTCAATCCTCGTCCCCGCCGGATCGCCCGCCAGTAGAACCCGATCCTGTTAAGCCATCGGCAGATATCCACCGACATGCTGTCCGAGACTTGACCAAGGCAAAGCGCAGCCGGAATCCAGCTCAGTGAACTGGTCATCTTTCACTGGCTGAACCATCTACAGGATCGATCCATTCGGTCCTTCAATCCTGAACAAAGATTGTGTCCATTTCCTCAATGCGTTCGTCCGGCGTAAAGCGCCAGATGCCCACGTAGCCCTGCAGGAGATCACCGTTTTCGTCCCAGTCCAATGAACTGGCCGCCCCTTCGTAGTCAATCGCTTGACCGGACGCGAGTTGGCGCAGGCCGTCGCCGACACCGGCAGGCGTGCCCGGAACGATGTATCCCGGCGGGCCGCCAATCTCCCGCAACCGGTCGCGCATCGCCGGCCCTTCGACACTGCCGGCGGCCTGGGCGGCAAGGACAAGCGCAATGGTCGCGTCGTAGGTTTCCTTGACATAGGCCAGGACGGGCAGGGCCCCATAGGCTTCGATGAAGGCGGCTTCCCATCCCGGGGTCGCGTCATTGTCGGGAGCCGACGCCCCCGCAGTGCCATACATGCCGCCCAAATGGGTTCCCCCGATCTCCTGCACCAGACGCAGGCGCTTGGCTGCGTCGCCAAAGATGAATTGGTCGAAGAGACTCTCGTCCAGAGCCGTCCGGATAAGGGCCAGGGCGTGATCCTCGGGGGCTACCACCACTAGGGCCTGGGCACCGCTTCCGGCACTCTCTCGCAACGCCTCGAGATAGGTCGGCTGTTTCATGTCCAAGGCAACGGACCGCAACGGACCGTCCCACGCCCGGGCAAAGGCGGCAGCTAGTCCCTGCCCGTAGGCGTCATCGACGTAAATGAACCCGACATTGTCGAACCCGCGCTCCCGGGTCAGCGAGGCCAGGACCGGCCCCTGGATGGCATCGGAGAGAGCTGTACGGAAGAAGAAATCGTTGTCGGGAACCATCGAGAGTTGAGGCGAGGTGGCGGAGGGACTGATCATCGGGATGCCTGCCGGGCCGGCCACGGTTTCCGCGATCGGCAACGCGGCCGCACTGGCGTTCGGGCCGACGATGGCATGGACCCCCTCAACCTCGATCAAGCGGCGGGCGGCATCCACGGCAGCCTGCGGATCGGAGGTGGCATCCGCCGCGATCCCGGTCACCGGTTGTCCAAGCACACCGCCGCCGGCGTTGGCGTGGCTAATCGCCAGGTTGAAGGCCCGTTCCCGATCCGCGGACGCTTCCGGCGAGCCCGTGTAATTGAGCAGCAACCCAAGTTTCAGGGCGGTGGGGGTGTCCGTCGGCAGGGGAACCACCAACGTGCACGAACAGGCAACCAACAGCAGACTGGCCGTCAAAATCTGCCGGATAAGTTTTGTTGTGAGAGCCATTTTGTTCTTCCCAAGATCCTTGCAGGGCCGAATTCGGAAACCTTCCACGATACCCAATACTGCCGCACAGAGAGACTGAGGCACAAGCTCGGGACATACTTCAAAAAAGTGCCACATGGACTGTTTGGTGGGCGAAGTCGGCCTCAAATCGACCATTGACCAACGGGAATCCACCCGCGGGCAGGATGCCGGCCGGGAACACGGTCCAAGCCGTGCTCTGCGTTCGGTACCAGACAGGTTCCGGAGCCCTCTACACTGTCTCCGTATTAGCAAGCGAAGCAAGCCAACGTGAATCCCATGGAAACTACACGCCCCCCGTTCCGCAGTAGAGGCCACCTCATCTCCACCGATCACAATCTGGCCACCATGGCTGGCCTGCGGATTCTGGAGCAAGGGGGCAATGCCGCCGATGCCGGCGTGGCCGCCGGCCTGTGCCTCAATGTAGTGGTGCCGGAATCGGCGAACTTCGGCGGCGTTGCACCCATCATGTTCGGCCCTGGTGATGGCAAACCGGTAGAGACGATTAGCGGTCTGGGTCGCTGGCCCCAAGCCGCCAGCATTCAGCACTTCATGGAACACCACAACGGCGACATGCCCGAAGGCCTGCCGCGGACGGTAACGCCCGCGGCCCCGGATGCCTGGCTGAGTGCCTTGGCCCGGTGGGGAACCATGACCTTCGAGGAGGTAGTGCAACCAGCCCTGGAGTTGGCCCGGGATGGCAGGCCGGTGGATGAACGGTTCCACAAGGCGCTCCAGGGCCCTTCCTTCCGCACCTATGCCACAACGGCGTCCACATTCCTACCGGCAGGAGAGCCCGTGCCGGTAGGCCAACTGTTCCCGCAACCTGATTTGGCCAATACGTTCCAGCGCATGATCGATGCGGAGTGCCACCAAGCCGGCGCTCGCACAAAGGGCATCCGCGCAGCGCGTGATCTGATTTACAAGGGTGAAATCGCGCGGGAGATTGCCGAGTTTCACCAACAGCAGGACAGCCTGCTGACCTATGAGGACTTGGCGAACTTCACGGTCTTGTTGGAAGCGCCTGAAACCATCCGCTATCGGGATCTGGAAGTCAACAGTTGCGGGCCCTGGTGTCAAGGTCCCTCGCTCCTGATGGCCCTGAACGTGCTGGAAGGCCTGGAACTCAAGGCGATGGGGCACAACTCAGGGGACTATCTGCATGTTCTGCTGGAAACGCTCAAGCTGGTCTTTGCCGACCGTGATGCCTATTTTGGCGATCCCGGCTTCGTAAATGTGCCCATGCAGGGACTGTTGCATGCCGAGTATGCCAATCTGCGCCGACAACGGATTGATCCTCGCCAAGCGGCGCCGGCCATGCCACCCTGCGGCGATCCATGGCTCTTCAATCCCGACAAGCAGGGGGCCCCTGTCCGGGGGGCTTCGTCAGGAAACTCCAGTGCGGACAGAAAGCTGCCTTGGGAGAGCGACACCACCTATCTCTGTGTAGTGGACGGACAGGGCAATGCCTTTTCCGCCACTCCCTCCGACGGCGTCGGCGGGGCTGCGGTGGTGCCGGGACTGGGCTTCCCGATATCCCACAGGGGCACCCAGAGTTGGCTGGACCCCAATCACGCTTCGTCCCTCATGCCGGGCAAACGTCCTCGCCTAACCCCCAATCCGGCTTTGGCACTGCGCAACGGCCGACCCTACATGCCCTTTGGATGTCCCGGTGGCGACGCCCAGGTGCAGGGCATGCTCCAAGTCTTTCTCAACATTGTTGAATTCGGCATGGATCCGCAATCCGCCATTGAAGCCCCGCGGGTCATCACCCACAGCTTCCCAAATTCGTTTTGGCCCCACATCACTCTGGACGGCGTGGTGACCGTGGAGACGCGGATCGCGGAAGAGGCCAGAGCCGCCCTGCGGAACAAGGGGCATATACTGGAAGAGGATGGTGAATGGAGCGGGTCGGTCAGCCGCGTGTGTGCCATCACCGTGGATGCCAAGGCAGGCGTTCTCACCGGCGGTGCAGATCCGCGGACCACGGCCTACGCGGCCGGGTGGTAAACGCGTTTTCTGCAGGGGCGGGTTCCAACCCCGCCCCTGCCACCGGAGTGTGACGAACGGTCCTGTCCTCGGATCCGCTTTGGCATAACTGTTCAAAAGCGAGGTCGTAAAGGCCTTCGTCTTTCCCGAGCCCGGAAGTTGCCTGGACCTTGAATCCGTATTCACTGGACAGGACCAGAGATGGCATCGGATCCATCTGCCGCCAAGCCTCCGGCCTCCCAAGGCACGGGTGGCAAGGCTGCGGCCGGTGCTTGCCATCAAGGTCGCGACCTGCTCCTCAACCCGTTCAATACGGCTGGGTTCACATAATCATGGCCTCAGTTTCTCGCCGGTATCCTGAAAACAGCCCGCGCGGGCCCTCCACAGCATCCAGGACAGGTGTACAGGGCACCGTGAAGGGCCGCCTTGCCACATGAAGGCACACGCGATGTCACTGGCGACGGTCGTGCGTCTCCCGCCTGGAGAGGAAGTACCTTCCGGTCCCGCTTGCTGCTGCCAGCAGCACGGCAAGGCCGGATACCAGAAGCTGAAGCGCACCCTCGAGCGCGGCGAAGGCGAATACGGCGACAGCCGCGGCCACCAGCATGCGCACCCACTGCTCCGCATACCAGACCTTCCGGGCAGAGGCACCCTCTGCTACGGATGCGGAGGCCCCACCGAACAGCGCCCCTCGCTGCCAAGGTGCCCCGAATGCGGGCAGCAGAATCCGGTCCAACCCCCACCAGCCAGCCGTCTTCCAGGCCACCATGACCCCAAGGGCGATCAAACCCAGGACCGGGTTGGTGCTGGCGGTTCCGGCCAGCATGAAGTTCCAGTTCATCAAGGCGCCAAAGAAGGCTGCCAGGCCCGTAAACGCCCCGACTATCAGGCCCAGTCCCACCAGCACTTCGCCATAGGCCACCAGCCACCCCACAACGTCATACCACTCGTTGCGGAGCAGGAACTCCAGGAACTGGCGGTACCAGTCATAGGCGATGGGAGGACGGCCCTGTTCCGGGATCACGATGGCGCGTTCCCAATAGCCCTTTACGGCCATCCCTCCTCCGGTCCAGGCGGCTTCCCGTGTCTTGTGCCAACCCGCCTCAATCCAACTCACACCCAACCATAGGCGCACAATGAGCCAAAGCCAGGTCCAGTCGGGACTGCTAAACACTGCGTTCACCCAGCGTGGGTTGTTCAACACCACGTTGTCCATTTGGCCCTTGCCTGATTTCTGACTGTCCAACATCCTTCACCTCCGATACTTGCTGGTTCGACCACGGTACTCGCATTAGGGAGCCAGGGAGTTGCCAACCCTGAACGTTCATCGTGACTTCCGTTGCGACATCACTACCATCGCCAAGCCAACCACCAAGGCTGTGCCGCTGGCGATGGCCGCGTTCAGGGCGATCTCGCGCCCATCCTCGCTGTGGAGGATCCCGGAGTTGACGGCACCGGTCCCCATCCCGGCCCCAAGCGCGATTGTCCAGGAAATACCCGTCTTCCAGTTCTTGAAGAACCGCATGTCTTGGCTCCTCCGTCAGTTCTCCGGCGTCAACACGGCCAAGCGGACAATCAGTGCAACCGCGAGCCGTGGTCGGCTTGGATTGATGTCAGTCCGGTTCTGCATCACGGCCTCTCTCGCAGTCATGCCCCTTCCCTGTACGTTCTGGGATCATGTGTAGGAGATCCAGGCTCGTTTGGAGCCCTACGAATTATTGGAAAAGTGTTTGAATCCCAGTGTCGGAACCGGAAACCGGGTTCCACGACAGGACTTATTCGAAGAGGGGATACCCCCGGGCCGCCCGTCTTGCTGGGTGTATTGCCTGGAGATATGAGTGGGTGTTACAGCCCTATCAAGGCTCCCCACCGGGATGAATTCCCCTGCCCATGCACATCTCAATAACTAGTATGTTAGCCAAACGCAGTAGGCCCCGGCTGCAGCCGGGGCCTACTGC
>VXMJ01000066.1 GCA_009841145.1 Caldilineaceae bacterium SB0661_bin_34
CTTGACCCAGTCGCTCAGACGGCGTTGGGTGTCGCGGTGCATGACCTTGGCCGACGTCATGGATGCCGTCAGATCCTCGCAGGCGATGGTGCCGGCGCGGTCGACGACGCTGTGGGCGGCCTGGCACAGGAAGTCCCTGACCTGGGCTTGGTGCCGCTGTTGGCGGCGGTCCCACTTCCGGTTGCCCAGGTTGTGGCGGAGGATGCTGTCCGCCTTCTGCACGTTGCCGGCATCCCGGTGTTTCTGCTCCAGGTCCCGCATCCGGTTGCGCCGTTGGCCCTTCACCTTGCGGGCATCGCTCTCCGCGGCCAGCAGGTCGCCCAGCCCCTGGCCGTGGCGTGCCCCGTCGCTGTCGGTGTAGGCCTCGGTGTAGCCCTTGTCCACGCCGACCGTCTCCGAGCCGCCGGGGTGGGTGCTGCACGCATCCTCCTCGTCGACGGCATGGTGGATTTCCACCTGCCCGTCGTCCTGCAGGAGGATGCGGAGCTGGCCGGAGGGCGTGTGCTTTTCCCTGAGCGGAATGGCGATGCGCCGGCCGCGCTCCATGCTCTGTATGTGGACCCAGGCGCGCTCGTGCCGGACCTGCGCGGTGTAGGCCCCCGGCTCCAGCACAATCTGGTTCGTCACGCGCGAGGTGCCGCCCTTCCACCGCTTCCGCATGTGCCGGTGCAGGAACGAGTCCTCGGTCCAGCGGTTTTGCTTCAGCAGTGAATACAGGCGGTGGCGTTCCTCTTCGTCGCCTTCCGTGCGGTGCCAAACAGCCTTCTTGACCGGCACCTTGGCCGCTTCCCGGCCGGCGTGGATGTCGCCCAGTGCGTCCAGCAGCGTGGCGCGCCCCAGACGGGCCGGCAATCCGTGCCAGTCGTACCCCTCGGCCATCCAGTCGTCGCGGATCTCGCGGGGTGACTGCTGTGCCGTGGACCACCCGCTGCATCGTTGCCAGGCATCGCCCCGCACGCGTCCGCACAAGGCGGCGATTTCAACCAGGCGGTCGTACTTGGACCGGTTCAGATCCCGGCTGTGCAGGATGCGCGTGACCTTGGCCGGCCTAGCCATGGTTGACGGCATCCCGGATCTGCTTGCGGTAGGCGCGCAGTCCGTACAGACGACAGGAGAACGCTGGCACGACGGCCATCCAATCCTCGACCATCGCCTCCTGGGGCGACAGGCTCTCCTGGTTGACGACCGTGATGGTGCAGCCGTGTTGCGTGGCGAAATGCTCGAACCAGTCGAAGCCAAACCGGGTCAGCCGGTCCTTGTGGGCCATCGGCAGGTGGGCGATTTCCCGCTTCTCGATGCGCTCCCTCAGCGACAGGAACACCTTGCGCTTGCAATGCAGGCCGCCCCCGACTTCCGACAGCCACTCGTCCACGGCCACGCCCGCACCCGGACAGTACCCTTCCATCGCGGAAACCTGACGTTTCAGGTCGTCCCGCTGTCTCCGACCGGACACCCGGCAGCAGACCGCGGTCAATCCCTGCGGGGCAACGTCGCCCCCGCCCGGGAACCGCCGTGCGTCCGCCTCGGTGTGGTACCGCCTCCCGGTCGCAGTCCCGCGGACCGGGAACGTGCCGTTGCGGTCCATGACGCGCAACGGGTGCGCCGAACGCCCCACGCGGGCGCCAAACTGCGGGATGCGATGGATCCTGTCCATGCCCAACATGGTATCTTACAATAGAATACAACACAAAATTTCAAGTTTATCGATGCACTGTTGCCAGCAGCCGCCACATTCACGATAGCCATGCCACCAGGGTCCGCAACTGGGGTGAAGCCATGGTTGAACCGGCGAGATCCGTCACACATCGAGTTCCTGCCCGAAATGGTACCCCGCTACACTAACGAGTAGGAGGAGGCTCGACAAGTCGATTTGAGAGTGCTGGGAGTCAGATGGACAGGGTTGCCCCTGACGACACGGTTTGACAGGTGAAGGAGCGTCCTTCCTTGGTTGGCCCTGCCACTGCCTTGGGGACCTCATCACGTTCGGCATTGTCTACGGCTCAATGATTACAGCCATGACCATCAACACGGATTTCCTCGTTCGATGCATCCATACCTTGGAGGAAGCCTTTACACAGCTTCGGGAATTCGAGGTGGGCCATTCCTTCTACGACATCTTCCGAGCAGCCTCCGTCAAGGAATTTGAGCTGATCCTTGAACAGTCTGGGAAATTGCTCAGGAAGCGACTGCGTCCCTTTTTTGCCAGCCACAGGCAAGTGGACCGCCTGACCTTCAAGGACGTGTTTAGACATGCCGTCAGGCATGACCTCATCTCAGTGGCAGCCTGTGAACGTTGGTTCGCCTACCGGGAACACCGGAACGACACTGCCCACGAATACGGCGAAAGGTTTGCAGAGGCCACCCTGAAACTCCTCCCCGACTTCATCTCCGATGCAAAGGAGCTGGCTCGCGTCATCACAGAGGGCGGTGATGACTGATCGATTGGACCTTCCGCGACGGTACCGACACATGGTGGAGACCTTGTTGCGCGAATATGTGCCCGATGCCGAAGTGTGGGCCTATGGCAGCCGCATCAACGGCGAGAGCCACGAAGGCAGCGATCTGGATCTGGCATTGCGCAGCCCAACGCTGGAACCCTTGGGCGCTCCGTTCACGGACCTCGTTGAGGCATTCCGCGAATCGAACATTCCCATCCTTGTCCAGGCCAGCGACTGGGCGATGCTTCCCGAGAGTTTCCGCAACGAGATCGCTCGGAGCCACGTTGTGCTGCAGGAAGGCCTGCCGAAATCCTGACAATGTCCAGCGCACCCATGGTGCCCGGATCACTGGTCACCTGGCATTGAACCGGGCTACATAAAAGAGAGCCAAGACATCACCGTAGCCGCACGCCTGAAATCATGCACCGACATTGCTGTCGGGTGCAGTGCTGCCGTCGGGCCTATGCCATCGCGCTGACAAGCCAGGTCACCGTCTGCGGGAAGGCAATCACGATGACCAGCGCCAAACCCTGCAGGGCCATAAACGGCAGGGCCCCCTTGTGGATGTCGATTACCTTCACCTCCTTGGGCGCGACCGTCTGAAGGTAGAAGAGCGAGAAGCCGACTGGAGGTGAGATGAAAGCCATGTTCAGGTTGATCGCCATCATCACTCCGAACCAAACCAGATCGACGCCCAGCGCCTGCGCGGCGGGCACGAAGAGCGGCATGGCGATGAAGCTGATCTCGATGAACTCGAGGTTGATGCCGAGCAGGAAGATGGCGATATTGGCCACAATGATAAAGCCCCAAAAGCCGCCCGGCAGCGACGTCAGGATGCCCTGAACGAAGTCCTGTCCGCCCAATCGGTCAAAGACCAGACCGAAGAAGGTTGAGCAGAACAGGATCATGATCACCAGCGCCGTGATGTTGGCCGTGGAGCGCGCGGCCTGCTTCAGCACGTTCCAGTTCAGTGTCCGGTTCAACAGCGAGAGAACGCAGGCGCCGAACGCGCCTACCGCCCCGGCCTCGGTGGGAGTTGCCAGGCCGAAGAAGATGCTGCCCAGCACCGCGAAGATCAGGACCAGCGGAGGGACTACCGCCACGAAGGTGCGGCGCAACAGGGCCGTGCCGTGCAGGGTGCGCGCCTCGGGGGGCAGGGGCGGTGCCAGCTCCGGCTTCAGAAAGGCCAGCACCAGAACGTAGACGGCGTACAGGCCGGCCAGGATTAGGCCGGGGAACAGGGCGCCCAGGAACAGGTCTCCAACCCCAACCCCGATTTGGTCGCTTAGGACGACCAACACCAGGCTGGGTGGCAACAGCTGTGCCATCGTGCCCGACGAGGTGATGATGCCGGTGGCCAGTTGGTGGTTGTAGCCGTAGCGCACCATGATCGGCAGGGAGAGCAGGCCCATCACGATTACGGTCGCTGCCACCACGCCGGTGGCGGCCGCCAGCAATGTGCCCACCAGGACCACCGCCAAGGCCAGACCTCCGGGAACCGGTCCCAGCAGCTGACCCACGGTATCCAGGAGTCGCTCCGCCAAGCCGGACTTCTCGAAGATGGCTCCCATGAACACGAAGAAGATGATCGCCAGCAGCGTGAAGTCCGACATCGTGCCGAACCACCGGTTGGGCAGGAGGCGCAGCCAGCGAATGTCGAACACCCCCACTGCCAGGCCGATGACCAGGAAGAGGAAGGCGGTACCGGCGAAGGAGTAGGCCACCGGGTATCCGTAGATGATCAGTCCGAAGAAGACCACGAACATTACGATGGCAAGCCATTCAAACCCCATACATTGCCTTTCCTACTGACTGTCCTTGAATTCCGGTGAGAGGCCTATTCCAGGCGCAGTGGGGCCTCGGCCTCCTGCAGGTCTTCGCCTGCCACGTCCTCGCCGTGGCGCAGGACGCGGAACAGTTTCGCCTGCTCGGCCAGCACCTGCAGGGCGAGCAGGGCGAATGCCAAAAGAATGAAGGACTTGATTGGCGCCCGGTTCAGGCCGTCGGGATCCGGGGAAATCTCGCCGCAGTAGCCTCCGCGCAAGTCCAGGAAATCCACGAAGTACAGGATCAGTTGACCCGGTGCGGGCGGCCCGCTCCCGGCGAAGCACCAATGGCCGGAGGCATCAAGGCCCCAACTGGTCAGCAGGGGATTCCAGGTTTCGATCACGCCGATGGCGCAGAACGGCAGGATCATGATCCAATTGAGCCAGAAGTCCAGCTTGGCACGCCGTTTGAGGGACCACTTGGAGTAGATGAAGTCCACACGCACGTTGATTCCGTGCTGCATGATGTAGGCGAACCCGAGAAAGAACACCAGAGAGAAGAGGTACCACTGCAACTCGATGAAGCGGTTGGAGGAGAGTTGCAGCCCCAGGTAGCGACCGATGAAACGGGCTCCCACGTTGTAGACGCCAATCACGACCGTGATCAGAACGAGATAGACCGCGATCTCGCCCACGAAGTCGGAGATGGCGTCCACCGTCTTGGAAAAGCGTCGGGTGATGGGCATGGCAGAGGGTTGGGAAGTAACGTGCTTCGCCGCCGAGGTCTGTGGCGGACTTGGTGTCCGGACCTGTGGATTGGTTCACTTGGGGAATCCAGACAACCGGGTTCAGCGACAGGAGCCCAAGCGCACGTCGGCAACGCCATTGTACTTGCCGGCGCGTTTCGCAGGCTATGCGGATGGATGCGCGGGTTGGCGATGGTCTGCCGGTCGTTGGGGGCCGGCACTATCTGCAGTATGCGTGGTGGTTGCCGGGAACCATCACTCCCGCGCGTCCAGCCGGTTGAGGTTCCCGCTCCACCGGAGGATGCCATCATCCGCAGTCAACAACCGGTACCCTTCCAAGGCGGTACTCACGATGATACGGTCAGCAGGGCCGGCGTGAAAGCCGGGCAAGGCGTTGGCGCGGATGCCAATCCCCCCGTCGACGGGGATCTCCGCGAGTCCCTGCTCAAGCAGTCAGATGAGCGCATGCGTGTCCAGCAGGCTCATGGGTTCAGTACGCTGTCCGGATTGGTCTCGGCTTGCCACTTGACATCAACGGGCCGGATGATGTTGCCGACAATCTTCATCCGGCCACGGCCGGCGCCAAATAGCGACAGGGAGGTTCCCGGCAAGGCACGAGGCGGGAAACCGGCTTCCCGTGTTTGGTGATGACGATTTTGCTCCCCTCGTGCACCACCTCGTCCATGAGTTGAAGGCACTTGGCTTTGACTATGGTTTGGACAGTTTTGAGTCGGTTTCACGTTCGATTTCCGGCATGACGGATGTGTGCATCGAGGGGAGATCCAGTCCCCAAAGGGAACCACACGGAGCCTACTATCGTTGATGTTGTGCGACATCATCAATAGGGAGCTCCCGTGCGATGCCCATATGGCGCCGCCGCTGCAGTGGCGGCCCGGACGCGTTCACTTTAGCAATCTCGAGTTCTGCAGTGGCCGCTCGGCGCACACCCATGCATGCTGGTTTGCGCAGTCCTTCGATGCTGCGCGCTTGGCCGTAGCCGCCCTGTGCCCTGTGCAGCCGCGGTCGCAGTGGGAGCTGCTGGTCCTGGACGCCAACTTTGACCGGGTCACTGCTCTTTCTGCTCCAGGAGATGGGAGTGTTGTCCAGTACCAGAATGTGCGGCCTTGTTTTACCTCCGTTGAATTTGATCCAGCGCGCAATCCCCTTCGGGACCCGGAACGGAAACCCGAACGGTGTGACCAATGCCGGTATCCCAAGTGGTACCGACATCAACAGTTCGACATCCTTCCTTCAGGAGACCATGGATTGGGAACTCGCATCAGTGGACTTTCAATGACAAGCCATGGGGCAGTTTCCAAGACGCTTTCTCGAGCAGAGCATCGATCTTGACGTACGAGCAAGTCTTGGTTGGACCACTCATATCCTTTCCCAGGGATCCACAATCTCGATTCCCATACCTTCGAAATCGCGGATATTGCGCGTCGCCACCACCATGCTACGAGACGCAGCGATTGCTGCGATCTGACAATCCGCCGGCGCGATGGGGCGCCCGGCGGAGCGGCGCATGGCCGCAATGTGGCCATACGCGCGCGCGGCATCGCTATCGAACGGAAGCACCCGGTCTCCAAAGGCATCGAGCAGCATTGCCTCGATCTCCAGGAACAGCGTGTCGCGACGTCGACCAATCGGGAGGATGGCCGCGCCGTAGCGTAACTCCGCTTCGCCTACCGCCGAGAAGAACAGGTCGTCCAAATGATGGTCCGAGACCCAGGACACGACAGCGGGTTCAGGCACCTTGCGGATCAACTCGGAAACGACATTGGTGTCAAGCAACATGGACATGGCCGCGAGCTCACTCGAAGGACGGTGGCTCACGCCCAGGTTCACGGGACGGCAACTCCAAGTCCACGCCGTTGGACGGCCCAAAGTGCGAGCGGATGATGCTCACGAGGTTCCGGGAACTCGTCTTGCGTCCGACCGCCTCGCGCAGGATCAGCCGCACTTCTTCCTCCATGGAGCGGCCGTTGCCAGCTGCCCGGACTCGCAAGCGGGCTTTCACTTCGTCGTCCAAGTTGCGGATCGTAATACTCGCCATAGTCGTACTTCCTTGTTTCGGCAAGTCTATATGATGATTGCAATGCAATCAAGACGAGTCCGATGCGTCTTGGAACACATGCGACCCAACCGTCCGATTAAGACAGCGCGTGCATCAAAGGGCCGAGTGAGCAATCGAGATTCGATGCACCATTGCCCTAGGGTCTGGAGGGTGCCCAGGATCGCATTCCAGCAGCCGTTGCATGCCACTGCGGCTGCCCCGCCACTGGGGAACGTAGCTTCATGGAAAGTTTGGTGCGTCGCTCCTGGTTGGACCGCGGCTAGGCCGAGGCCATCGCATTTGCGAGCACGCGGGGTCTGCGATTGATCGTGGATAACAAGGAGGCACGAAGCGTGGTGTGGCCACCGGGATCAAAATCGTGGGGACGGCGGGTATGCTGCTCGTGGCATGCTTGGGGGCGCATCTTGATCTGGAAGAACTGGAGGCCATACTCCAGGACCTTGTCCAAGTGCTGTGGATTTCGCCAGCCGTGGTCGCTGAGCTCTTGAGACTTGCGAGGGAGGTGAGGATGTGAAGAAGGGACAGATGGTGAGAGCGCGGCTTCCCGTGGAACTGGTTCTCGAACTGGAATTCATCGAGGAAGTTGAGCAGGCTGACCGTTCGACCACTGTGCGCCGACTGCTCGCGAAGGCGATTCGGGAGTGGATGCTCGAACGCTACGCACGGCAATACGGAGACGGAAAACTTACGATGGCGCGGGCGGCCCGAGATGCGGGCGTGTCCCTTTGGGAATTGATGGAATATGTCCGAGGCAGAAAGGTCGCGGTGCAATATGATCTCAAAGATCTTCGACAGGATCTGGACACCATCTCCAAGAGTGTCGAAGGGACACCGCGGTGAACATGAATGGGACTCCATCGCCGCGGACGCTCACGGGGGGTATCTGGCACGAGACTCGAGGCAACGTTTGGGAGGAGGCCTCCTGCTCGCAATCAGTGGCAGGGAAGAACACCGAAACGGGGCCGTCCGGAATCTCCCGAAGACTGGGGTTGGAGAGGCAGAAACGTGCTCAAGGACTGATACCCCTGGGCCTAGGCAATGATGTGCAGAGTGCTTGGCCCTGGTTCGAAACAGTCTTCGGGTTGTCTGCGCTCGGTGTGTCCGAACTTCAAGAGTTACAATCGCTCTGCTGGACACTGACCACCGACAAGAGCAGGGATCATCCGGTCGAGACCATCTGACCATGCCAGGGACAAGTGCGCCTCAAACGGTCGGATGCCTGGCAGTGTGTTGGCGCACATCGGTGCAGAGGGACCAAGCATGCCAACCACAGTGAAAGTGTCCAATTTCGGGCCGATTGCAAGCGGTTCCGTCGAATTGCGCCCCCTGACGGTATTTTTCGGACCCAGCAACTCCGGGAAAACCTTCCTGGCAACGCTTGTCTACGGCCTGCACACAATAACGAACGGATTTTCTGTATTGCCGAGGCCAGAACTTTGGCAACAGTGGGCTGCCCGATCAGTGGCCGCAGGCTCATACTCTGGCGGTTCGGAGGCGGCCAAGGAAATTAGAAGCTTAATTGTGCATGGGTTGTCAGCCGGCAAGGTCAAGTTCGATAGTCTTCCGACAAGCTACAAGGCTCTGCTGGCCGATTTCCTCTCTGCCGATGATGGTTTCTCGGTGGAACTCGCGGACGAACTCAAACGCCTCTACAACAAGGAGTCAACGGAAGAGTTGATTCGGGTATCGAGCCCGAACCACAGGGGCACGATCGCGTTGTCTGTCCAAGGAGACCCCTCCCACTCCACGCAGGATCAGTCCGGTTGGAAGATGGGGACCACGTTGGACGGGACTGCATGCGCCACCGAGGTCAACATCGATCCGGACTACGTTATCGAGATGGATGACAAGGTTAAGCAGGGCGCACAACTGACACTGCCATTGTTTGAAGGCGACGAAGCTTCAGAAGTTGACAGGTTCATCGACGCCCTGATGGCGGGTCGAATTCTCGGAAGCTTCCGGGAGAACCGAGAATCAATAGAAGCATGGTTCCTGCCTGCCTCCCGGAGTGGCATCATGCTGACCCATCGTTTTTTGGCGAGTGCCCTCGTACGGCGCAGCACTGGAAGAAGGCGCCGAAATACTTTCGACCCCTATGTTCTGCCAGGGGCAATTTCTGACTTTGTGGCAAATCTGTTGACGTTCACGGAGCGTCGCAAGTGGGGCCACCAAGCGCAATTGGCCCGCTACATAGAGACAGGCCTGCTTCAAGGAACAGTGGAAACACGCCGGGAAGGAAAATTTGGCCTCCCGTCTTTCGTTTACACACCAGACTCTTGGAAAGAAGGATTTCCACTGGCTGACGCGTCGTCCATGGTCACCGAACTTGCACCGTTGGTGGTTTATCTACGCTGGTTAGTCAAGCCGGGAGACATGCTGATCATCGAAGAGCCGGAGGCGCATCTACACCCGGAGGCGCAGACCAAGGTCGCGCTCGCGCTCGCGAGGATGGTCCGGTCAGGTATTCGACTGGTTATCACCACCCACAGCGACTGGTTGTTGGCAGAGATCAGCAATCTGATCCGGGCCGGCGAACTGGAAGACCCGCGATCCGATCGGGGGGCGGATCCGACCGATCTACCGAGGTTGCAGGCCAGTGAAGTCGGCGTCTGGGGATTCGAGGTTGATCCTGATTCGCGGGCGTCCACGATCCAGGAACTGCCGTTCAAGTGGATTGGCGGTGTCGAACCGCCGAAAATCTTTGACATCGCGGAAGCCATGCACGAACAGACCGCACAGTTGATCCGCGAGCATGAAGATGGGCTGGGGCATGAAATCGAGTGACCTGCTGGCGACAGTTACCGAGGCCATCGGGACTGACCATCTCTGCGACCGTTGCAAACACAGGAACTGCGAGGCGGCACTGGGAGATGTTACTGCTCATCGGAAACTCTTCGATGCCGATGCGGCGATGAGGAAGGCAGGGATCACATCCAAGAAGTGCGACTGTTTCCTCTTCCTGACTGGTATTCCCAGTCAGGATTTGTTGTTCGTTCCGATTGAGCTCAAGAGTGGGAAGGCCACAGTCGGAGGTGTAGTGGAACAAATCCAATCGAGCTTGGACTTTGTCGCTGCACGGTGTTCCCGCGTGGCGCGGAACGATTGGCACAAGACAAAGTTCGTGCCAATGTTGGTGTATCGCAGCAGCAGTTCGACCCGTCAGTTTGTTCAATTTCGACAACACAGCGTGAAGTTCCTGGGTCGGGAGAGCATTGTCCATCTCGTGAAATCCGGCGACGCGCGCGGACTGGCGTCGAAGTTGCCGGATGACTTCCGACGTGAGGACATGTCGTGAACCGGCAAGGACTGAACTTTGGATCATCGGAATCCGTTGTCGGACCTTGCCTTGTCGGGTACTCGGCTCTTGGTTGATACCAATCCATTATAGTAGAGGCGTAGCGGGAATGGTGCCTGGCGACAGGGGGA
>VXMJ01000088.1 GCA_009841145.1 Caldilineaceae bacterium SB0661_bin_34
CCCGCCTGTACCACCCCGGCGGCCAACCACCGCCCGCTAACCGCCAATCTAACCCAGCGCGTCGCGCACATTGAACCGGCGCCGCGGTGTGCTCCGAACACACCGCGGCGCCAACCCGCCTACGTCGTGCACCTGCATGATGCCGTCCTGGTTTCGATTCGCGGTTCTCGGCCTGTGTTTGGCCGCCGTGTTGGTACTGGCGGGCGCCGGTCTGTGGGGATGGGAGCGTGGTAAGGCGAGCGCCCACATGCTCAATCAGGCACGCCTCTCCGATCTCCTGGAGGAATTGGATGCCCACATCGCCGCCGGCCGCATTCCGGAGGCGGTGGCGATTGGCGAGCAATTGGCGGCTGCCGAAAAGCTGGACTGGGGACGCAGTGAACAGATCCGGGTCTTGCGTCTACAGCTGCAGAATGAACCTGCAGCCACCCCGGAAGCGCAGGCACCCCAGCCTACTCCTGTGCCCCGGCCGGCTGCCTTCACACGGGCCGAGGTGGCCTTTGCCAACGGCGACTGGACCGCGGCCTTGGCACAACTGGAACAATTGCGGACGGAGGATCCGGACTCCGTGGATGTCGGCTATCTGGATCTGATGGAACGGGTCTACATCCAGTGGGCGCGCGAACTGGTCCAGGCCGATCGGGGTGAGGAAGCCCTGCTGCAACTGGAGGTGGCCAAGGCCCTGCGCGAGTCGCCGGTTGTTGCGAACGAGATCAAGGCAGCGCTCCACTACCAGGAAAGCCAATCGTACTGGGATACCAATTGGCCGCGTGCGATCGACGAAATCCGGCACATCTACGCCTGGGATCCCGAATATGTGGACGCGACCAACCGGCTGGTCCAGGCTGTCCTCCTGTATCGGGAGAGGGCTGTTTGGCGCGGGGACTCGTGCCTGGCTTTCCTGTATCTGGACACCATCCAGGACCTGCTTCGGGAACTGGACCTGGATCATGTCAGGGAAGACCTCCAGCAACGCTGCAGTGCCGCCGGAGGTTGAGGCAAACAATCCTCCCGAGTGTTGTAACCCGGGTAGGATGACACCGGCGATCCAGTCGCAAGTGAGCAGATTGCTCCCAGCAAGCGGTTGGAACCATTGATCCCCGGGTACCGCAAGAATCTCTGCGGTGCACGACTGGTCGCCGCCATCAGTTTGTCGTGTATGCGGCTCAGCGTCCTCGGTTTGACGGATGGATGACCCGCATGGGTGGTTGGGCCGGTGCGTGACTCCTTGTTGTGTGGCGGACAGGAGCGCAGAGGACTGGCCGCCCGACACGGATTGGTTCTTTGTCTTCGCACCAAACCGGGCCGCACGTGACAGTCAGGTTGGGACAGGCCGGTGGCCGCGGTGCCGCCTCTTCGAGTTTGCTGGATGTTAGGCCGGAATGCCCGCCATGAGCAGGCCCAGGCGGTTGCGGTCAACCTGTGCGGCGGGGGACAGGCCGATCAAACGGCCCTTGAACATGACTGCAATGCGGTCCGCCAAGGCCAGGATCTCGTCCAGATCGTAGCTCGCAAGGAGGACTGCCTGTCCGGCATTCCGCTGCTGCACGATTTGGTGGTGGATGAACTCCACCGAGCCCACGTCCACCCCGCGGGTCGGCTGGCTTGCAATCAGCAGTGGCAGCCCGTCCCGCATTTCGCGGGCCACCACCAGCTTTTGCTGGTTGCCTGCGGACAGGCTGCCCAACGGTTGCTCCAGGCTGGTGGCCCGGATGTCGAAGGCAGCCGCCTTGCGCCTGGCGTGGGCCCGAATTGCTTCAAGCCGCAGCAGGCCCCAACGCGTAAAGGGAGGTCGGTTGCAAAGGTTCAGGACCAGGTTCTGGGCAACCGAAAAACCCTCGACCATGCCATGGGTGTGCCGGTCCTCCGGAATGTGGCCGGTGCCTCCTTCCCGGCCAATTCGCCTGGCGGAGGCATGTGTGGTGTCGTGTCCGTTCAACCGGACGGTGCCGGACGACACGGGACGAAGACCTGTCAAAGCCCCGATCAGTTCGGTCTGGCCATTGTCCTGTCCGCCGGCCAACCCTAGGATTTCCCCTTGGTGCACCTCGAACGAAATCCGATCCACGGCGGTCGTCCCGTCGTTCCGGTGCACGGTCAGGTTGTCGACCTGGAGCATCGGTGGTCCGGGCACACCCGGCACCTTGGGTACGGTCAGTGAAGGGGCACGACCCACCATCATGGTGGCCATCGCCTGTTCCGTGGTGGCACCGGGCCTTGTGTGGCCGACTACCTCTCCCTGCCGCAGCACGGCGATGCGGTCGGCTACGTCCAGTACTTCCCTCAGTTTGTGGGTGATGAAGATGATGGCGGTTCCCTGATTGCGCAGCCCGCGCAAGAGTTGGAACAGGCTGCCTGTCTCCTGCGGAGTCAACACGGCAGTAGGCTCGTCCAGGATCAAAATGCGCGCACCCCTGTACAGGGCCTTGACAATCTCCACGCGCAGTCGCATGGCCATCGGCAAGTCATCAATCACGGCTTGGGGATTGATGTCCAACTGGCCGCCGAATCGTCGGCAGAGTTCATCCACACCCCGTTCGTCGGTTGCCGGATCGAGTATGCCGCGACGCGTAGTTTCCGCACCTAGGACAATGTTTTCCAGAACGGTCATGGAGGATACCAGCTGGAAGTGTTGGTGCACCATCGCGATTCCGGCCGCGATGGCGTCTCGGGGCGATCGGCATTCCAGTCGGCGACCACCGACGCGAATGGAGCCCGAGGTGGGAGGATGGAGGCCGCAGATGATGTTCATCAGTGTGGACTTTCCGGCTCCGTTCTCGCCCAGGACTGCCAGGATTTCGCCTGGGAACAGGTCCAGGTCGATGTTTCGATTGGCCACAACCCCTGGGAAGTGCTTGGTGACCCCTCGCACTTCAAGGACGGGATAGGGCATGTTCCGGCGGTTTCCCGCGGACTGATGCCTCAGGCCAATCTGTTCGGCTAAAGGCGCGGCGTTCATGCTTCCGTCTCGCGCAGGTAGGGTTGGCCCAGTGAGCCGGGCGCGCGCACCCGACCTGCCAGCCCGGCTACTGCAATCACCGTCACCACGTAGGGAATCATCGAGACAAAGTGGCGCGGCAAGAAGGGGGCTTGGGCCAACAGCAGTTCATTGTGGACTGCCTGGGCGTAGCCGAAGAGGAGCGATGCACCCAGGGCGCCCACGGGATGCCAGTTTCCGAAAATTACTGCGGCCAAGGCGATGAAACCCCTTCCCGCGATCATCCCTTCCTGGAATTGCCCAACGGCTTCGAGGACCAGGTAACCGCCACCCAGTCCGGCCAGAGCCCCGCCCAAGGTGGTGTTCAGGTATTGAAGGCGCAATACGGCCACCCCCGCAGTGTCCGCCGCACGGGGATGTTCGCCTATGGCCCGGGTGCGCAATCCCCACCGCGTGTGCGCCAACGCGAACCCCACAACCGCGACCGCCAGCAATGCCACATAGGTAATCGGGGGCTTGTGGAACAACAAGGGTCCGATTACCGGCCACGCCGATAGCAGTGGAACCGGCCACGGCGCTAACTTGCCTACGGCCACGGTGTTCTCGTCGAAGAAGGTGGCGGAGATTCCCATCGACAGCAGGATCAGGGACGCCCCGGAGATGATCTGATCCATTCCGAACCGCAGGCAGAAGAGTGCATGCAGCAGACCCATTGCGGCTCCCGTCAACAGGGTTGCACATGTGCCGAGGAGCAGGCTGGGGCCCAAGGCCCAATGATTGGTGGCGTTCTTGGCCACAAAGGCGGCGAACGCCCCGGCCAGCATCATGCCTTCAATGCCGATGTTAACGATCCCGGAGCGCTCGCACAGGATGCCTCCCAGCGCTCCCAAAATAAGGGGAACGGCGGCGCGCAGGGCGAAATTGAGAACGTTCTCACCGAACAACATCCGGATTGGCTGGATGTCGGCGAACGGCGCATACTCGACCAGGAAGGCCCCTGCCAGCAGTAGGAGGGATAGCCCGGCCGCGAACCGGGCGGTGGATTGGGTGACGACGGCCATGGGTGCGGCGGTCAGGCGCGTAGGCCGGGCGCCGCTGCGGCTGCGCGTTGTGTGCGGGACACACGATTCAGCAGCCAGGTTGCGAGCGCGGGCGCGGTCGCGAAGATCAGGATGAGGGTCTGGATCACTTGAATGATGTCGGATGGGACCCCTGAATCGAACTGCATCTTCGATGCACCGGCATCCAGTACCGCAAACAGCAGCGCAGCCAGCACAATTCCTAGGGGATACCCCTGGCCCAGCAAGGCGATGGCGATGCTTTCGAAACCCACCCCTCCTCCGAACTCCGGTGCGAACTTGTGGTGAACACCAAGGGTTTCGATGGCTCCCGCCAATCCGGCCAGACCGCCGGCCCATGTCATGGCCAGTACGGTCGTCCAGCCGCAACGCATGCCGGCGTACCGCGCCGCCAGAGGCTTGGCCCCAACGGTCTTCAGTTCGAAACCGATGCGGGTTCGTTCCATTAGCCACCATACCAGCAGGGCGGCCAGCAAGGCCAGCGCGATGCCCCAGTGGATCCTGAGCGAAGGACCGAGGATCCAAGGGATCCGAGCGGACGCAAGTACGTCCGGTGACACGGAAACAGGACCTGCCGTTGGATCCCACAACGGGCCGGGTCGGGTCGTCGATAGGGTGCTGCCGGCAAACACGGTCCATCCCGCGAACAGGGCGGCCACGTAGTTCAGCATGACGGTGGTGATGACTTCGTGGGCTCCGGTTGACACCTTGAGCCAGCCCGGGATGGCACCCCATGCGCTTCCGGAGCCGATGCCTGCGGCCAAGGCCAGGGGCAGGTGGAACCAAACAGGCAATCCTTCGAACTGTATACCCACCCAGACGGCTCCCACCGAACCCATCAGAAACTGCCCAGCAGCCCCTATGTTGAAAAGGCCGGCCTTCATGGCCAAAGCCACCGATAGACCGGTCAGGACAAACGGCGATGTCTTGCGTACGGTGGTTGCGAGGTCGTGTGCCGTCCCTGCGGAACCCGCGACCAAGCCGGTGAAGGCTTCCCACGGGTTGTGTCCCAACACGGCCATCAGTACCGCTCCCATCAACACTGCTCCCAACAGTGCGAACGCCGATTGAAGTGCAGCCGTGGGCCAGGGTTGCACTCTAGGCATTGGCATTGCTTCCGGTCTTCTGGTCCCAGGCCTGGCGCGCGGTGGCGGCACCCCAATTCGGATCTTTGAATGCGATCGACGGGTCGCCCGGGTGGTGGGTTGCAATTACCTCAATCTCAGGATTGACATAACGAGTATCCAAGGCAAAGCCTTCGCTGAACGCCACCCCTGACGATATGGGGTCGGTGCCCAGGACGGCGGCAATGGTTTCGGTTCGGGATAAGCCCGCGGCTGGCACGACGGTTTGCAGTACCCGTGATGCCGGTGATTTGGTTACGTTCACGGGCTGTACACCGCGGCTAGGTGGCGGGTCAAATCCTCCCGGTGCAGCAGTGCGTGGAACGCCTTGATTTCATGGAGGGCCGTACGCAACTGAGCCAGCAAGGGTATTGATTTGCGGCGGTGCCAGTCGTCGTTCCGGGTGCCTTGGGCGCGGTCCGGTCCGGGCAACGCCAGATCGCCCGTTATATGAAGGAATTCATTTGCCTGCAACAGGGCGCGGGTGATTTGCATGACTTCCCTGGTCAGCCCCCATTCGGCGGCCCACCGTTCCTGGATCAAGTCGGGGATTCCGGATGAATCCATCGCCGACGGGGTGCCGGTGGCCGATGGGGATGCACCGTCCTGCTGGTGATTGTCGTTTGGCGCGGGCGAGTCCGAATCCCACGCGCGTTTGTAGCGTTCCTTGAACAATTCCACTACATGGTCAATCTCAAGGGGTGTCCCTTGCGGTTCCATCGCCCGGACTGCAATGGACGACCAGGCGCGGGCCTGCAGCAGTTCCTTGAGGTGCTTGCGTGAGGGAGGAGCCGTCCAAATCGTGAGGGAGTCGCGATCGTTCAGCCCTTTCAAGGCGGGCGGAACGCTGATCCACCCTTCCGGCAACGCTGCTCCGGCGGCGTACCAGGCGGTGGCTTCCCGCGCGTCGTTCGGCAGCTCGGTCAACGGGGATGCGCGGAGATCCTCGATGGTGAAGGGTGTGGTCTGGGCCGGGGACTCCGGTGCAATGGTGCGGTGTGGGTCGACCGACGCGCAGTCTCGGACCAGTAGAAAAAAGCTCCGGTGCCGCCGGTAGGTGTCCAGGGCCAGGTGGTACAGCAGGTTGATCGGCCCCTCCAGCACCTGTTCCATCCCCGGAGGCGCGTTGAACCACTTGGCTTGAAAGGCAAACCGGTGGCCGGCCTGGCGTACGCTGAAGAACAGGTGTTTGCCATCGCGGGACCGCACGGGCCGTTCGCCCGCCAGCTCCCGCGACAACAGGACGGGCTGCGGGTTGCCGGCGCCGGTCGGTTCCAGCGCCTCCAGCTGACGGCGGGTGTCCGGATGCAGATCTTCCAGACGAAGTTCCAGGTCTACGCGGCGCGGTGAAGGGCCATCGCCGTGCAGGGCCGCCACTTCCTCGCTGACCCTGCGCCGGAACTCCTCGAGGCGATCGACTTCAAGTCGCACGCCGGCGGCACCCGCGTGTCCTCCGTGCGACAGGAGCAGGTCGCTGCACCGGCCAATCGCGCGGCCGATGTCGATGCCATCCACACTGCGTGCACTGCCCCGGGCCACGCCTTCCTCCGTTATCGTGAGAACAATGGACGGCTTGCCGGTCTCTTCCACAATTCGACTGGCGGCGATCCCCAGCAATCCCGGATGCCAGCCCCGGTGGGCAATCACGAGGCAGTGGAGGGAATCGTGTTCGGGGCGTGCGGCCAGGAGGTTGCGCGTGGTTGCAGCGATGCGCGCAGACTCATCCTTGCGCCGTTCGTTCAAAAGAGTGAGATTGCGGGCAATCTCTTCGGCCTGGATCCGGTCCCGGATCAGAAGCAGCTCGACCGAGGTCTCAGCGCTATCCAGTCGGCTTACGGCATTGAGACGGGGGGCTACCTGAAAGGCGATGTGTTCGGCGCGTATCCCGGTCTTGCGCCACTGCACGCGCGGCAGACTCTCGTCCAACAGGGCCTCCAGGCCGATTCTTTCGGTTCGGGCCAGTTGTACCAGCCCCCGCTGCAGCCAATAGCGCGTGTCCGCTTTCTGGTCGGCCATGTCCGCCACGATGCCCACGGCAACCAGATCGAGAAACCGGTCGGCAGTGGCCGTGGGGTCCAGTTCGCTTATCAACTGCTGCACGACCAGGAAGGCCACGCCCACCCCCGGCAGATGAGCCTGGGGATGTTCTGCGGACATCAACTGTGGGTTGACGATGGCGCCGGCAAGGCACCGAATGCCCCAGCGTTCCAGGTCGGCATCGTCATTGCTGGGTGGGAGACACGGATCCGTGCCCGGTTCATGGTCGTCGAATTCCGGCGGCAGGGCGTGGTGGTCCGTGACGATGACATCCAGCCCCGCTTGCCGCGCGGCCTTGAGACCCTCCACGGCGTCGATGCCGGTGTCGCACGTAATGATCAGGGCGGGACGGGGAGAGAGCTGCGAGAGTAGATCCGTCAACACCCCGGGCTGGACTCCATGGTTGTCCTTGACGCGGTGGGGGATGTGCCAGTGCACGAGCGCGGGCTCGTCCGCCAGTTCGTGCAGGGCCGACACCAGGAGGGCCGTGCTGGTTTGACCGTCGGCATCGAAGTCCCCCCACACCAGGATCGGCAGACTCCGTTCCAGGCATTGCCTCAGCATTCGGGCTGCCCGCACGACGCCCACCATGTCGCCGGCCGGTGTGGGTGTGTAGTGGTCCGGGTTCAGGAAGCCCTTGGCGGAATTCGCGTCAACGATGCCCCGTTGTGCCAGAAGCCGCGCTAGAAGCGGTCCCTGACAGACGGCCAGCAACTCGGCTGATGGGGCTACAGGGGGAATCAGCTGCCAGTTCACTGCGCGGTTCCTGCCGGGTGGCTGCGGACGGAAAGTCCGATGCGCATGGGGCCGCGCATCCTAGTCGAGGGAGAAATCGAATGTCTCCCAGAGGGATTCGAGATCCTCTTCCTCATAGTCGATGGGTTGTACGGGACCGGCGGATGTGGGATTTCGTTCACAGTAGTGGATGTACTCGCACGGACGGCAGACCGCATCGACCGTGGCCGGATCATCGGGGACGCGTGCAAAGGCCTCCTCTCCTTCGAGGCCGTCAATCATGCCCATGATGGATGCCAGATTTGACCGGCTTTGCTCGTGCTGACGTTGCGAGTACGGTAGTTTCAGTGGATTGTCCGGGTCCTGTGCGAACCAGAAGACCAGCGTAATGCCCGATGCAGTCACAGTGTTCCAGCCCAGATGCCTGGCGGCCTCCAGCACAACATAGGGCAGGATTCGGGCCTGGTCCGAACGCCTCAGTCTGTCTGTGTTGGTGTTGGCGCCGGTTTTCCAGTCAACGATGGTGACTGTCCCGTCGCCGCATCGTGCGAGCAGGTCCGCGCGGGCGGTCAGCCGCCAATGGTCGAAGGGAATAGTGAGTTCGTATTCGGTCAGGAATTGGTCGGCGCGCAGCGAACATCGGTAGTCCCAGGCCTTGGTCAGGCTTGCGGCCTGCTCCGGCGGCAGCCCGTTGGCAACCGACTGCATCGGCAGTCCCCTGGCCAGCCGTTCCATGTACAGGTGAAACCGTTGGCCCAGGCGTGCCGCGTCCCAGTCGCGGTCCGCCAGCGTAAAGGCGCGCTCCAACAGTTGCCGGTCGGACCTGTACTTCAGGAAGAACCGACGGTGGCACCGGCGAAACGCGGACAGTCTTGCCTGGTTGAATTCAAACGGCTCCACTTCCATCGGATCCCCGATCCCACGGCCGGCCGCAGCCCGGCTGCCAGGTTTGGCGTTCTAGCCGGTCCGAGCAGCCCGTTTACGCTGCAGCCGCGGGTCCTTGCGCTTCCACAGGTGGTGGACATTCTGCCGGTGGAAGCTGGTAATCAGCCCGTTCATGGGGAGGGTGGATATCCCGAATTTTTCCGGCCCGTTGGCAAACGCGTCCTCAACCTTGCCGCTGCTGGCCAGGACCTCGTCCACCATCTGGTCCACGTCGTTCAGGTAGTTGATGGCTTTGTCGATGCTGCTGGTGACCTCGCCCCGCAGCAGGATCTCGCCGTGGCCCTGCACGATCACTTCCAGGTTGAAGTCGTGCATGCGCCGCAACGACTGCTTGTAGGTTTCGATGTCGCAGCGCTGGTGCGTGATCAGAGGGATGTGCATCATCAGATCGCTGGCGAACAGGACCTTTTCCTCGGGCACATAGACCATGCAGGTGTCGTTGACCGGTCCCGGTGCATGGATGACATGAACGGACTTGCTGTCCAGCCGCAACACCAGGCTGTCGTCGAACACCACGCGCGGCAGCCTGACCTTGGCATCGTTGAGTTCCGGGCTGTTCTTCTTCGCATTGCGCAGGTTGCGCGCACCGCTGCTGGCCAGGTACCGCCGGGTCTCGCGGTGTGCCAGCAACTCGGCATCGGGAAACAGGAAGGACCCCAGCGAGTGGTCCATCGCTGCCTGGGTGTTGATTACGTACTTGATGCCGGCTTCGCACAGTCTGTTGGTGTAGTTGACCAACTGGCGGGTTTCTACCGGGAACAGCAGCGTATCGATCAGGATGCCGCCTTCGCGGGTGACCACCAGACCCGCGTTGACGCGCGCGTACATGTCGCTGGTGAAGGCCCAGGTTTCGTCGGAGGCACGGATCCGTTTGATGGTCATGGGCGGTGATACCAGACGCGCTTCACGGTTGTTCGATGGGCACGGGACCAAACCGGGCATCCGCCACGGTTGCCGTCGTGGGGCCCCGGTCCGGTGTCCCGTTGCACAAAGCCAAGAAAAAACCCTACTTCTGCCGTGTGAACGGATTGTTTAACCTGATGAGACTCAGGTGGGAACACGCTGGACGCTGCTGCGACACCAGCCTGTGGCGAAGCATTCGCGCCGCATCACGACGTTCCACTTTGCTGCCGTTGGTTAACAAATGCCGGTTCGATCACGCGCAAAGCAGGGCAAGGTGGATTATAGACATTTCCGCCGGTTTCTCAACCTCCAGTTGCCGTTTTCCGGTCCGTTCAGACGGTTACGTCGATGCCTAGTTCCAGCAACTGTTCGGAGTCGATGGGCGCAGGGCAGTCAAACAGCAGGTCGGAGCCGGTTGCGGTCTTGGGAAAGGCGATTACGTCCCTGATGTTGGTGGCGCCGGCCCACAGGGCCACGATCCGGTCCAGGCCCATGGCGATGCCGCCGTGGGGCGGGGCACCATAGCGGAAGGCCTTGAGCAGGTGTCCGAACTCCTGCTGGACTTCCGCGTCCGGCAGACCGAGCGCGCGGAACAGCTGCTGCTGGCGCGCCTGGTCGTGGATGCGGATGCTGCCGCCTCCGATTTCCCAGCCATTCAGGACCACGTCGTAGGCCTTGGCCAGGACCGAACCGGGATCGTCCTCAAGCCTGTCCCAATCCTGGTCGCGGGCGGATGTGAAGGGGTGGTGCACCGCCATCCAGCGTCCGGCTTCGGCATCCATCTCGAGCAGCGGAAAGTCCGTGACCCAGCAGAAGGCGAAGAGATCGGGGTCAATCAGGCCCGCAGTCCTGCCGATGTCGCTCCGGAGCAGATGGAGGCTTGCAGCCACGACCGACTCGGCATCGGCGACGAGCAGAATCATGTCGCCCGCCCGGGCTCCGGCGGCCGCGACCAGCCCGGCCAGTTCCCGTGGGTCCAGGTGCCGCGCGATGGGCGACCGGAAGGTGCCGTCCCCAATGTCGGAGGCATCCGCCACGTCGTGTTCCAGGCCCAACCATGCCAGGCCGCGGGCCCCGCCCTGCCGGGCCAGTTCCGTCAATCGGTCCATTTCGCGGCGGCTCAGGCCGGCGCCACCCGGATGGACCACACCCTTGACCACGCCGCCGCGGGCAACGGCGCCGGAAAAGACCTTGAATCCGCTCTCCTGCAGGATCCTGGTCGCATCGAACAGCTCTACGCCGAACCTCAGGTCCGGCCGGTCCGTGCCAAATCGGTCCATGCACTCCCGGTAGGTGAGGACGGGGAACGGAGTCTCCTGAATCCGGCAGGACTGGTGGTCCTGTGCCAGCTGAATTAGGAGTGGTTCCATCAGGCTGCGGATGTCTTCCGGCTCCACAAAGCTCATTTCCAGGTCGAGCTGCGTGAATTCGGGTTGGCGGTCGGCGCGCAGGTCCTCGTCGCGGAAACACCGGGCGATTTGGAAGTATCGGTCCAGTCCGGCAACCATCAGCAGCTGCTTCAGTTGCTGCGGGGACTGGGGCAGGGCATAGAAGCTGCCCTGCTGCAGCCGGCTCGGGACCACAAAGTCGCGCGCGCCCTCCGGGGTGCTCTTGAGCAGGTGGGGGGTTTCGACTTCGATGAAGTCCCGCTCCGCGAGGTAGGCCCTGATGTCGCTGATGATGGCGTGCCGCAGACGGAGGTTGCGCAGCATCCTGGGCCGTCGCAGGTCCAGGTAGCGATATTGCAGGCGCAGGGCCTCGTCGGTTTCGTCCGCTTCGTCGCTGATGTAGAACGGCGGGGTTTCGGAGTGATTGAGAATTGCCACCTCCCGGGCGGCCAGTTCGACTTCTCCGGTGGCGAAGGTTGGGTTGGCCGAGCCTTCCGGGCGCTCGCGGACGGTGCCGGCAACCTTGAGGACAAACTCCGACCGTGCCTGGCTGGCAATGGCATGGGCGTCCGGGTACTTGTCCGCGTCGACCACAACCTGGGTGATGCCAAAGCGATCGCGCAGGTCCAGGAAAATCAGTCCACCGTGGTCCCGGCGCACATTGACCCAGCCTGCCAGCATCGCTGTCTGATCGCAGTGGGAGAGGCGCAACTCTCCGCAGGTGTGTGTCTTGTACATGGGTTTGTTCCCCGTTGTATGGGACCGCTGGACATGAAACTGGGCATTATAGGGAGATTCCGGCCTGGGACCAATACGCACCGGATTTCAAGCGGCTTCCCAATGCCCTGGTACCGGGTGGCGTTGCAAATGCGGAAGCGCAACCTGGTCGGGACACCGACCGGCCCTGGCCGCGCCGATCACCTCGCCGGGCACTCGGCACCAGAACCTGGGAGGCATGCGGTGTCGGAACGCACGTGCGGACATCGCCGAGTACCTGGTGTTCCCCGGCGAGGCATCCGGACGCATCGTACGGCCTTGGACCTAGCGGACGCGACGGGTGGCGTTGACACGTGCCCGCGGGTTGCAATCCACAGGTTTACGCACATGTACCGAGACCTGCCGCGTCTTGACCGCGGGAAGTCATCCCGGGGTCTTTTCCGGTCTGGTCGGGTTGGAGCTTGGAGCCGGGGCGGTGCTATACTGCGCGGTTGCCCTCGGTCATGGTCCGAGGGCGGAATTGTCTGTTTGGTGACCCGGTGCGGCCGGTCAGCAGAGTCAATCAACGGTCGCGGTCTCCATGCCCTCCACCCTTCATGCCACGTGGATTGCCGCTTCGCCGGGCGAGTCGGCGTGCCTGTTTTTGTGGGCCGAAGTTCCCCCCGCCGACAGGCAGGAACCCAACCGCCCAGATCAACCCAACCGCCCAGATCGGAGTGCCCGCATACCGGCGCGCAAGAGCCACCACCGGGGTTCCCGGATTCCGGTCCATCCGGGTTTGGTGGCACCCGCCGTTTTGCGCCATCGGCTCCGCAGCCTTCTGACCGATATTGCGCAGGGCGACCTGCCCTTGGCCAAGAGGACCGCGTGCCTGCCTGTACCGGACCATGGCGTCCGGTCCCACAACCTGCACGCCCCGGGCATGCAGGAATACCGCGTTCTGGGCCTGAACCTGGCCATTGGCCCGGCGCTCAGGGTTCTGAACGGGCTTCTTGGCTTCGCCGCCGGTTCGTCCTCCAGTGGGCCCGACGCGGAACTGGCCGGCGCGGCGCTCAACCGGTACTTCGTGCCCGGGCCGGACCTGCGCTACTGGGGGCAGGCCGCAGAGTATGCCTTGGCCCTGGTTCGGGCCGGACGGGCAGTGCCGTTCCTGCAGGCGGTCCAGGGCGGGTGGCAGGTGCAATGGAACCCGTGGCGGTACGGGCGCGAATCGGACTTGGGATTCCAGGAGTTCGCCAGGTGCATGCCGGGGGTAAACCTGTCCTTTGCCGACAATTTGGCCGGGGACCGGGATGCGGCATCGCTGTTGGCCAATTTCGTCAATGCGGTGGTACATGCACGCATGGCGATGGTGGCGGCGGCCGTGGGCACGGACGACAGGTTCCGGCAGGTGTCCGCCCCTTCCCGGTCGGGATCAGTGGACGCGCAGGATCAGTGGTGTCGGCTGTTGGTCAACGGGGTCGTGGAAGCCGAACCGGAACAGCGACGCCAAATGCAGGGGGAGTGGCAAGAGTGGATGTCCAGGGCGTTCGGCAGTCAATCCGGCGACATTGCGTTGGCCTTTGAACTCTTGGACCCGCAGGCCACAGGCCAGGCGGACGGGGATGGGCCGTGGCAGTTGCGGGTTGCATTGGCCACGGACGACATGTGGAGTTCGTCCCATGCCTGGCGTGACGGCGTTGCAGGAGGCCGGATTGGGATTGCCGCCGACCGGCTCAACGGTGGAACTGGTTCCCATGGCGAGCACCGCGCCCGGGCGACCGCCGCGGATCCCGATCCTCTGACGGGAGCTCGTTTGCTTGCAGGGCTGCGGGTAGCCAGTCGGCACAGTCCCTGCGTGCAGCCCCTGGTGCGGCAACCCGGCCTTCAGGCCATCGAACTGAGTCGGGAAGAGGCGTACCGGTTTTTGACCAAGGATGCGCCTGCTCTGATGGGTGCGGGCTTCCAGGTCCATCTGCCGGTTTGGTGGACCGACGCCGAGCGGAGCCGTCTCCAAATTCACCTGGATGTGCGGGAGGTCGACGAGGAGCACGAAGCATCCGCACAGGCGGCATTCGGAGAATACGAAATCGCATATGCCTTGACTGTGGACGGCGACCCGCTGGACAACATCGACCTGAGCCAAATTGCCATGGCCGGTTCGCCCTTGGTGTACATGAACGAACAATGGCTGCAGGTCAATCAGGGGCAAATCAGGGCGGCGCGGCACCTTCTGGCCACGCGGGGGGCATCCCGCCGCGTGGGCCTTTTGCAGGCCCTGCAAATCATGCAGGAGCAAGCCGACGATGAGCATGGGGAAGCACGGAACACGAGCCGTCATGCCCGTTTTGGAAGCGGTTACCGGGAGTTCCAGGCCCTGGAGGTCTCGGGGGTGACGGTACCTGATCGGTTGCGCACCATTTGGCAGCGCATCCGGTCCGTGGCGCGGGAAGAGGAACGGTTTGAGCCGCCGGGATTCGTTGGCACGCTGCGTCCCTATCAGCGGCGCGGCCTTGCCTGGTTGTGGTATCTACACCAAATCGGACTGGGCGCCTGCCTGGCCGACGACATGGGTCTGGGCAAGACCATCCAGGCTATCGCGCTGTTTCTGGAGCAGGAACGGACTCCGTCGCCGGAAGGCCGCAGGCCGAGACTGCTCATCTGTCCAACCAGTGTTCTGCGCAACTGGAAACGGGAACTGCAACGCTTTGCCCCGGACCTGCGGGTCATGCTCCACCATGGCGGCGGCCGCGCCCGGCAAACGGACCTGTACACAAGGGTGCGGGAAACGGATGTGGTGCTGACCAGCTACGGCACGGCGCGCGTGGACCAGGCGGTGCTGGGCCGCATCCATTGGCATACCGTGGTGCTCGACGAAGCCCAGAACATCAAGAATCCGTCCGCCAAGCAGACCATGGCCGTACGCAGCCTGCGCTGCCGGCACCGATTTGCCCTGACCGGTACGCCGATCGAAAACCGGCTGTTGGAAGTTTGGAGCATCCTGGATTTCCTGAACGGAGCGTTTTTGGGATCCCAACAAGACTTCAAGCGTCGCTTCATTCAGCCCATTGAAGGCGAGAGCAACGGAGAAAAACTGGGACAGCTGCAGCGGCTTGTCCAGCCGTTCATTCTCCGTCGGCTGAAGTCGGATCCCGAGGTGATTTCCGACCTGCCCGAGAAACAGGAGATCGACGTGATCTGCGACCTGTCGTCCGAGCAGACGGACCGGTACGCCCGGGCGGTGGAGGCCTTCCTGCCGCACATCCGCGAGCTGGATGGCATGCGGCGGCGGGGTTCGATCCTGGCCCTCATGACACAACTTCGCAAGATCGCCAACCATCCAGCCCTGCTGGACGAGGACGAGCCCCTTTCGGACAATCGGGAATACGGGGGCCGTAGCGGCAAGTTGGATCGTTTTACGGAAATGCTGACGGAGTCGCTTGACGGCCGGAACAAGGTACTGGTGTTCACCACCTTCGTTCGCATGGGGCAAATCCTTCAGGCCCACATCGCGCGGCGCTTGGGCTTTATGCCCGAGTTCATCAGCGGGCGCGTACCGCACGGAACACGGCAACAGATGGTGGATCGCTTCCAGGAGGGCGGGCAGACCTGTCCGGTGCTCGTCCTGAGTGTAAGGACCGGAGGCGTGGGCATCAACCTGACGGCTGCCAATCAGGTGTACCACTTCGATCGGTGGTGGAATCCCGCGGTCGAGGACCAGGCGACCGACCGCGCCCACCGGATTGGACAAACCAGGCGCGTACAGGTGTTCAGGTACATCATGGCCGGGACGGTCGAGGAACACGTGGACCGCTTGATTCGGCAGAAGGGACAACTGGCGCGTGACATCCTGGGCGCAGGCACGGAGTGGCTGACCGAACTGTCCAATGATCAGCTGTATGAATTGCTGACCTTGCATCATCCAGACGCGCCGCGGGCCCTGCCATGAGCGTGGATCCTCTTGAAACGGCCCGGGATCCGGTGTCCGGTAGTCCGACGGGATGGTACGAGCGGTGGGACAGTGCCCTATTTGCCGACAACCCGCGCCTGCGCGGCTTCGCCCGGCAATGCGCAGCCACGGTCGAAATCATGTCCTTGGACATGAAGGGAAACCGGATTGTGGCCACGGTGCGACACCAGTCCCAAAGACGGATTACGGTCACGGCGGGATTGCCGCGATACCCGACAGCAGACTGGTACCAATCGCTGAACGCGGACGCGGACCGCATTTTGGTGGCCAGCCAACGTGGCGGGCAACGGATTTCGGCGGAGGTCCTGAGCCTTCTGGCGGACAGCGGGAGGGGGCTCTGGCCCTCGGGCATGGAGGAGCTTCAACTCAACGTCGCTCCGCATTCGGAGCAGATCCCCTGCCCCTGGTGCATGGCGGTTCTGGTCGAAACGGGCTGGCTGCTGGAACAGGATCCCCTAGTCCTGTTTCGGTTGCGGGGACTTCACCAGGACGACCTGGCCGGGCTCATGGCCCATCTCCAACAGGTGCGGTCCGGGCGTAGACATGCGAAGGGCACGGCTGTGAAGCCCGGGCGCGAAGCGAACTTCCACGACGAGTTCTGGGGCGACATGCGCGCCATTCGGTCGTTGCGCAGGCATTTGGAGAACAGGGACGACGCCGTGGCGCCGGCCTATCAGCTTGGGCCTCCGCCTGCCGCGGACCAGGCCGGGAATGGCGACTTGGCACTGCTGGTTGAGGCGATTTACGCGCGGGCCCGGCAGTCGGATTGACAGTCCGGCAGCGGCTGGCCTACTTCCACAATCGTTTGAGGCGGCGACGGCACCAGCCGCCCAGCACCACCAGTCCGGCAAAGGGAATCCACTCCCGGTAGTGGGCTCCCTGCCAGGGAGCGCGTCTGGCGGTCGGCGCTTCCTCGGGTCGTCCCAGCAAGAGAAAGCAGAAGCGCAGCAACAGGTCGTACAGGTGGGGCGCCCACACCGCCAGCTTGACCAGGATGAAGTTCAACGGGGTGAAGTACACTTCCCGGTCCTGCTTTCGGACCGAGTGCACCAGTTGCCGGGCCACTTGTTCGGGCGCCGCGTCGAGAAAGGACAGGCGGCCCCGATCCTCGGCGTTGAGGACGTCGGGGGGCGCCTGCCCCGCGCCTGCCCGAAAAAAATTCGTCCGGGTCGGCCCCAACACGGCCAACATGACGTGAATGTTGTCGCTGTGCAGTTCCGCCCGGGCCGCAATCGTGGCGGCCCGCAGCGCAAACTTGGAAGCGCAGTAGATGGGGGAGGCCGCGAAGATGTTGCGGTATCGGGGCACCGCCATGTACGAGACGATGCTGCCGATGTTCACGATGTGGCCGCCGCCCCGCCGCCGCATGTGGGGCACGGCGGCGCGCAGACAGCGTATGGCACCGAACAGGTTGACGTCCATCACATGGAACATGTCGTCGTCCGACGTGTCCGCCAGGGAGGTGTACGAACCCAGGCCGGCGTTGTTCACGAGGATGTCGATTCCGCCGAGGTGTTCGGCCGCCGACCGCATCAACTCGTCGACCTGGTCGGTCCTGGTCACGTCGGCGACCACGGCCATGGTCTCCACGGCATGGTCCGCCGCGAGCCGCGCCGCCAGCGCTTCGATGTCTTCCTGCGTGCGGGCTGCCAGGACCACATGGCATCCGCTGGACGCAAATGCCTCTGCCACTGCAGCCCCCACCCCGCGGCTGGCGCCCGTGACAACAACAACCGATCCGCCCAGCTTCTGCATTGTGCTTTTTGCCTTTTGGCTTGGTAGGGGAGTTGCTCGATCGTACAACCGTTGCGTTTGAACTTCTGCGCGAAGTCCGACGGATCGGCTGCCGGTTGCGGAAATCCGCCCGGGAGACAAGGACAGAGAAAGCCAAGCCGGGGGTCAAAAGCGGTCAAGAACAGTAGAAAAAGCATGGTGGCGACGACCCTGCAGCCCTGTCGCGACGACGAAGACGACTCCGGAGGTCGACCATTCTTCCTCGATCCGCATGCCATCCACATGACAGACTGCATTGACAGGCATCTGTCCCCATCTGCATCCCATTCAGGTCACGAGCCTGGTACTGTGGGCAGACCCGCCAACCGGATGCTCCCATTCCTCCGTAATACTGCGGATGGAAGTTTCACCTGTCCCTGACAGCTTCGGGAACGGGTACAGCCTGCCTGGCCGCGCAGACGGCAATGCAACGACCAAAGGATGTCAATTCCGGTGTCCGGGGCGGCTTTCCTGCACAATATGCCTTGGGGAGCGCAAAGCCGAACACAACTGGGAACCTGGCAGGAACGGAATCCGCAATGAAGGGAAAGAACCGCATTGGTCTGTGGATCATCGGCGTGGCCTCGATCGTGGTGGTCGGCATCATCGTGTTAGTGGTGGTTACCGGCCGTACGCCGGTATCGTCCGAGGCACACGCCAACATTCCGACGGAGTGGATCAACGGCAACGAACTGGGGAGTCCCGACGCCCCGGTGGTGATGGTGGCCTACGAGGACTTCCTGTGTCCCCATTGCGGCGAGTTCAACCGGAATGCCAAGGCTCGGCTGATCGAGGATTTCATCGAGGCCGGCGACCTGCGCCTCGTCTACATGTTTTTCCCGCTTGATATCTTTGCCCCGGCCTCGTACAACGCGGCGCGGGCCGGCCAGTGCATCATCGACCTGTCCGACGATCCCAACGGGTTCTGGCAGTACCACGACACCCTGTTCTTCGGAGAACGGGGCGCTGCCCGCTACGAAATCGAGAACCTGACTGCCCTGGCTCGCGACGCGGGCGTCAACGAACGGGAGTTCGTCGAGTGTTTCGGATCGGTGGCCACGCAGGACAAGGTGGACCAGGCGGTCCGGGCCGGTGTGGCCGATGGGGCCCAAGGCACCCCGCACATCGTCATTAACAACGAAGTGTTTGGCGGCAACGCGGCCAACTACGATGCCATTCGCGCCGCCGTCAATGCCGCCTTGGTTGCCGTCGAATAACCCCACTCCGGATTTGAAGACACGCCGGGCCGGAGCGTCGTACTGCTGCCATGGCCACAAACAGTGCTGAGGTCCGGCGCGGCGGGGCGTGGCCCTGGCCGCTCCTGGGTGGCTGTGCGGTGGCTGTGACGGCGGTGGCCGGCAGCCTGTACTTCAGTGAAATCCGCCACTTCGAGCCATGCCTGCTCTGTTGGTACCAGCGGATTCTTATGTACCCGCTCGCCGTGATCATGGGGTTTGCCCTGATCACCCGGGTGTCCGTCATGGCCTGGCTCGTGTTGGGGACGGCGGTGGTCGGGCAGGCGGTGGCCGCCTACCACGTCCTGTTGCAAAAGACCTCGTGGTTCTCGTCCGCCACCACGTGCGGTACGGGGCCCTCCTGCGCCATTCCCTATATCGACTGGTTTGGCATCGTGACAATCCCGATGCTTTCCCTGACGGCTTTCATGCTGATCGCCATCTGCATGGTGCTCTACCTCAACGGAGCCGGGATCGACGGTGGCGACCCCGTACAACTGACCTTCGATCCCCGGAGCACGGCGGTGTTTGGTGGCATGGTCCTGATAGCCGTGGCGACGTTTCTGGTCCTGCGCAGTCAACAGTTGGCTGCGGAGGTTGCCCCCTTGGCAATGGAACCGGTCGTGCCCGCGACTTCTATGCAGTCCACTCCTGCCGACGATAGCGATTCAGGGGTATCGGTGCCCGGCGCCGTACTGTTTGCCGACAATTGCGCCGCCTGCCATGGGGGACGGGGCGAAGGAATCACCGGGTTGACTCCGCCCTTGCTGGATTCCGAGAAGGTGGGTGCCATGTCGGAGCAGGAGCTGCGGGCGCTGGTGCGGGCCGGCGTCGCCCAGGACGATCCGGACAACCAGACCGGCAATCTGATGCCCGAGTTCGGGCCGAACCTCGTCTCCGACGAAGACTTGGCCGTTCTGGTGGCTTGGCTGAAGACGGAACTGCAACGTTGACGGAAGGTGCCGGTTCGTGACCTCACACCCTCCGGCCACGGGTCTGCACAGACTGCCCTCCGCCGCCTGCTGTCGGTTGGCGATGGCCATTCTGCTGGTCATGGCGCCTCTGCTTGCGCCAGGCCATCGCGTGCATGCGCAGGCGGACGCCACCGTGTCGATCACCGCTCCCGGCGAGGGCCAAACCGTAACCGGCGACTTGCAGGTCAGGGGCACAGTCCAGGGAACCGGCCTGCAAAGCTACGCTCTCTATTGGCGCGTGGCGGGAGAGGAAAGCGAGATCTACTTCAACGGTGGGCAGGAGGAAGTGAACGCATCAGTGCTTGGGGTATGGCGGGCAGGGGCCAACCCGCCGGGCGAGTACGAGATTCGGCTGGAAGCCCAATTCGAGGGCAGGGATCCGACCGAGACTATTGTGCGTTTCACGCTGGCGGATGCCGTGGCAACGACGGGACAGGAACCGGAGACGGCCGCGACCATACCTGCAGAGGATCAAACCCTGAGGCAGTCGCTCGACCAATTGGCCGCCCGGGCTCGGCCTGCCGCGCTGGCCGCCTACTTGGCGCGCGGCATGCGGTTTGGTCTGACCGTGGCCTTGATCGTCCTCGCCTATTTCAGCGTCAAGTCCGTCGCCGTCTGGTTCCTCGGTGGCCGAAAATCATGACTGCCGGACGCGGACTGGCAGTCCGGACCGATGCCGGCCGCTGGCTGGTGTTCGGCCTGGGCAATCCCGGGCGCAAGTATGCCCGGACGCCCCACAGCATAGGCTTGGAGAGCGTTGCGCAGTTGGCAGCCGACCTCCAGGTGCCCCGGCGCAAAAAGACATGCAAGGCCGTCTGGGGCGTCTGGCGGACCCACAGGTCCCCGTCGGCCGGGGAGGGGGACGTCCCGAACTCGGCCAGCGTCCTGTTCGCCACTCCCCAGGTCTACATGAACCTGAACGGATTCAGCGTGCAGCGGCTGATGCAGGCGGAACGGGTCAAGCCGTCCCAACTGCTCGTGGTGCACGATCATCTCGACCTGCCGCTGGGCAGGATTCGATTGCGCGCGCGCGGCGGTTCCGGCGGCAACCGAGGCGTTGAGTCCGTGATTGCCCAGCTGGGTACGCGGGAGTTCCATCGGCTCAGCGTGGGCGTGGGACGTCCGCCCGGCCGCATGGATGCCACGGCCTACGTGCTGCGTCCCTGGAACGCCGGCACGGAACAGGAAGCGGTGGTTCCGTTGCGCAGCCTTGTGGGGGATGCGATCGTATACTGGTTCCGGCACGGCCTTGAGCAGGCCATGAACAGGTACAACGGAGCGCCATGACCGAGACACAACCGAATCCCCGGTCGGAGTTCTGGCCGGGGCTTGATGCACTCCTGCCCGATTGCAAGTCGGGCTCTTGGCGCGCTCCCGGGGTCCCGCAGGGGGTTCCCGAAACAGCCCGCTCCTTGGCTCTTGCCCTGTGCGCGCAACGCCTGTCTAGACCCCTGCTGGGCGTCGCGGCCGACGACGACCGGGCCCATCAGCTGCGCCAGGAGATTCTGACCCTGCTGGGTTCCGGCAACGAATGGCCCAACCGGATTCTCTACCTGCCCAAGCCGGATGCCCGCCCCTACGAACGGATTCCCTGGACGGGTCAGACGCGGCAGGGCAGGCTGACCGCCCTGTCCGCATTGCTGGGCCGCGGTGACAGGTGCTGCCTGGTGACCTGCAGTGTGGAAGCCCTCATGCAGGTCACGCTGCCGCCGGGAGACCTGTTGAATTCACTGCACACCTACCGCGTCGGCGACTCGCATCCCATAACGGCCACGGCGCGCCGCTGGGTGGATGCAGGCTACACGAAAGTCAACATGGTGGACGGCGCGGGTACGTTTGCGCAGCGCGGCAGCATCCTGGACATCTGGCCGGCGAACCTGCTTGCACCAGTGCGGCTGGACTTCTTCGGGGATGAAATCGAAACCATCAAGGCGTTCGATCCGCAGAGCCAGCGCAGTACGGAGCAGTTGGACATGGTGGTGGTCGGACCGGCCAGCGAGGCGCTGGCGCGGTATGGGCACGAGCTTCTGGCGCGTGTCGGGTTGCCGGACGGCACCGTCAATGCCGCGGCGCTGATGGATGTGCCGCCGTCGCAGCGCGGCCCGTTGCAGGATCCCTCCCTCTCCCTGTTTGTTCAGGAGGAAATTGCCGCCGAGGTCCGGAAACTGGCCGAGCTGGAAACCTTCGACGGCATCGAGTGGTACCTGCCCTACCTGTACGCGGAACCCGCCTGTCTGCTGGACTATCTGGATCCGGGGGGACTGCTGATCCTTGACGACGGGGCGGCCTGTGAGCAGGCGGTCGCGGCCTTGGAGCGCGAGCAGGCGGAATTGCGCTCCGAACTTCTCCAAAGCGGGGATGTGCCCGCCGGGTTCGATTCCAGCCGGTTCTCCTACGACGACATGCTGGAGCGCCTCGAGTCCCAGCGGCCGCTGCTGCTTGGCTACGGAGACCTGCAGGGCGTGCGCGACAGCGCAGTGCAGGGGGTGGGCCGGTGCTGCCGGTCCTTGGACCTCCAGCAGGATCCCCAGGCAGCGCGGCCCCAGACCATCCGCGCCTTGGCGGAGGAGGATGCAGCCGTTCTGATTGTGTCCCAGATGGGAGGCAAGGTGCAGGACATGCTCGAGGCTGCGGATCTGATGGCGGAGCCGGTGGCTTGCCTGGACCAGGAACCCGTGCCGGGACGGGTCCGGATCATGGAAGGTTCATTGCAGGGCGGATTCAGCCTCCACCACCCCGATCGGGCAGCGCCCGCGCTGCTGGTGATGACGGACACCGAACTGTTCGACGTGCAAAAGGTCTATCGGCGGCGGCATCAGGTCAGGCACCAGGGTTACACTCCCGAACGCTTCTTTGCCGAAGTGGACCCTGGAGATCCGGTGGTGCACGTGGATTTCGGCATCGGGTCCTATGCCGGTCTGTCCAACCGCGCTGTGCGCGGTGTGCATCAGGAGTACATCCAGGTCGAATACCAGGCCGGGGACAAGGTGTTGGTGCCGGTGCACCAAGCTGATCGCGTCAGCCGGTATGTCGGTCCGGAGGATCCGGTGTTGTCGCGGCTGGGGTCCAGCCGGTGGTCCACCGCGCGGGACAAGGTGCGCAAGGAAGTTCAGGAGATTGCCGAGGAACTGCTGGTGGTCTACGCCCACCGCGAAACGGCCACCGGCCGGGCGGCCGGACCCGACGAGTCGATGCAGATGGCCCTGGAGATGGCCTTTCCCTTCGACGAGACCCCCGACCAGTTGCAGGCCGTGGTCGATGTCAAGGCGGATCTTGAATCCGAACGCCACATGGATCGCCTCATCGTGGGGGACGTGGGGTTCGGCAAGACCGAAGTGGCCCTGCGCGGGGCCTTCAAGATGGTGATGGACAGCCGCCAGGTGGCGGTGCTGGTTCCGACCACGGTCCTGGCCCACCAGCACCATGCCACCTTTACCGACAGGATGCGCGACATGCCGGTCCGGATCGAGGTCCTGAGCCGCTTGCGTTCACCCGCCGAACGGCGCCGGGTCAAGACCGAACTGGCGGCCGGGACCGTGGACATTGTGGTGGGTACCCATGCCCTGCTGGCCAAGGACGTAAAGTTCCGCGATCTGGGTCTCCTGGTCATCGACGAGGAACAGCGGTTTGGTGTCCGTCAGAAGGAAAAAATCAAGCAGCTCAAGCCCACCGTCAACGTCCTGACCATGTCGGCCACGCCGATCCCGCGCACGATGAACATGGGGTTGAGCGGTATCAGGGACATCAGTTACATCACGTCGCCGCCGGAGGAACGGTTGCCGGTGCACACCATCATGGCCCCGTACGACAGTACGCTGGTGCGGCGGGCCCTGGAGCGGGAACTGAAACGGGACGGCCAGGCGTTTGTGGTTACAGACCGCATCCGCGGCCTGGCGGAGTTGGCGGACGAAATCGCACGTCTGCTGCCCGGAGCGGTCATCGACATGGCGCACGGCAGCATGAAGGGGGATGAGTTGGAGGATGCCATGCTCCACTTCTCCCAGGGGGAGACCGATGTGCTGGTCTGCACCACCATCATCGAAAACGGCCTGGACATTCCCAACGCCAACACGATGATTGTCAACCATGCGGATCGCTTCGGCATGGCCCAGCTCTACCAGTTGCGGGGCCGGGTTGGGCGTTCCCATCGCCGCGGCCACTGCTATCTCCTGTTCGCGGAGCGGGAGGACCTCAACTTCAACGCCGCCACCCGGCTGCGCCACATCGTCGAATCCAGCAACGAACTGGGAGCCGGATTCCGGATTGCCATGAGCGACCTGCAACTGCGCGGTGCCGGCGAGATCCTCGGGGCCCGGCAAAGCGGCAGTATGGGCACCATTGGCCTGGACCTGTACTCGCGCCTGCTGGCCAATGCCGTGGAGAACCTGCGCATCACCGGATCGACCGATCCGGATGGCGCCACGGGCGCTTCACTGAACGGCGCGGAGCCATCCGTCAAGGATCCCCTGGCCGACCCCGTCACCCTGTTGCTGCCTCTGGCCGCCCACATCCCGGACTGGTACATTGAGGACGGTGCCACCCGGTACCAGCTGTACCACCGGGTGGCGGGTCTGGCCAGTATCGAGGCCGAGAACGAATTCCGGCGGGAGCTGATTGACCGCTTCGGTTCCGTCAGCCAACGGGTGGACGCCGTGCCGGAGGAGATCGAAAACCTGCTGTATCAAATCCGGTTGAAGCGTGCTGCCGAGGAGGCCGACATCGAGTCCATTTCCACCCGCGACCCGGAGATCCTGATCAAACCCCGGACCGGGTTCGAGGATGCCCGGCACCGCATCCAGTCGATGCTGAATCGGGTCATTAATGCGGACTTGACCATGGTCGACCTTACCTACCGTCCCTGGCGCGTGGGCCGGGAAGGCATCTACGTGTCCCTGAACAACAGGGATGGATGGCAGGAGACACTCTTGGAGATCGTGGTGCAGCTGGGCGTGTTCAGGGCGGAGGCGCGTGCGCTGGTCCAACGCCTGGTGGCGGCTGCCTGACCGGGCTCCGGCCGGTGGCCGCAGCTGATCTTGGAACCATGTCGGATCCCCTGCCTCCCCGCTCCGACGACACGCGGCCACGCAGCTACCGCGACGCGTCGGAGTTCGACGACTTCGACCGGACCCAGGATGAAATCAACCTGGTCCAAACCCGACGCGTGGTCGAGATCGACATGGAAGTGCACTCGGTCCAGACTCCCCGCACCCCGGATGCTGGAATCGAAATTCGGGGTCGGCTGCGCCGCCCCAGCCACGAAGTCTTCGGAGGTTGGCGGGAAGCCTTCGGGCGCATGAAGCTGCTGCCCTTCCTAGTGCCGGACCGGGTCGCTGCCCTGCCCGGGGCCGTCCTGCTGAGGCTGGTGGCCGCCCCACCCGGACCGAAGCCGGGAAATCCGACCATCAACCTGGTCCTGTTCATTCTGACCATCCTTACGACTTTCTTCGTTGGGAGCCTGTACAGCCCCGATGTCCGGGCGACCGGGATGACCGATCTCTTGAACCCGGCCAACCTGATTCAGGGTTGGCCGTTTGCGCTCACATTGCTTGCCATTCTCGGTATCCACGAACTGGGCCATTTCTTCGCCGCCCGGCACTACGGCATTCCGGTCAGCCTGCCCTATTTCCTTCCGGTTCCGTTCGCATTCGGTACGCTCGGTGCGTTCATTCGACTGCGGGGGCCCATCGACGACCGGAGGAAACTGTTCGACGTTGGGGTAGCCGGTCCCCTGGCGGGCCTGGCCGTGGCCGTGCCGCTGTTGTTCGTCGGCCTACAGACAAGTGAACTGACCACCATCTCCGGCCAGGTCATGCTGGAGGGCAACAGCCTCCTGTACTGGGGCGCCAAGTACCTGGTGTTCAATGAGTGGCTGCCGGATTTCGCCACCGGCTTGGACGTGCACGTGGGGCCGATGGCCATGGCGGCCTGGATAGGTTTGCTGGCCACCGGACTCAACCTGCTCCCGGTGGGCAATCTGGACGGCGGCCACGTGGTGTTTTCACTGTTCGGCGGGCACGCCCGCTACTTCTTCCGCGGGACGCTTCTGTTGCTGGCCGTCCTGGGCATCGCCGGATTTGCCCCGCTGCAGGCCTACCTGCCGGCGTTGGAATACATCGGTTACACCGGCTGGCTAGTGTGGCTGTGGCTGATCATCCTGGTCATGGGACCGTCGCACGCCGTCACGCTGGACATGGTCACGGAACTGGACGGCAGACGGCGCTGGATTGGATACGCGGTATTGCTTGTGTTTGTCTTGACATTCGTGCCGGTGCCCCTACGTGCCTTTGTATTCTGACCGGGCCACCGGCGCGTTTCCTTTGGAGTTGATTGGTGAGTGATTCCACTTCCATGCAGGCGGTCATCCGGAGCCTGCACACGTTCTGGGCCGGCCAGGGATGCACGATTGGGCACCCCCACAGTGAAAAGGTCGGGGCCGGCACGATGAATCCGGCGACGTTCCTGCGGGTGCTGGGACCCGAACCGTGGCGGGTCGGCTATGTGGAACCCTCATTCCGCTCCGACGACGGCCGGTATGCCGAGAATCCGAATCGCATGCAGATGCACACCCAGTACCAGGTCATCCTTAAGCCCGATCCGGGCAATCCACAGGAGCTGTATCTGGCCAGCCTGGCGGCCCTGGGCCTGGACTTGGCCCGACACGATATCCGATTCGTCGAGGACAACTGGGAATCTCCGGCCCTGGGGGCTTGGGGCCTCGGCTGGGAGGTGTGGCTGGACGGACAGGAAATTACCCAGTTCACCTACTTCCAGCAGGCCGGCGGCCAGGTTCTGGATCCCGTGAGCGTGGAAATCACCTACGGGCTGGAGCGGATCACCATGTACCTCCAGGGCCGCCGCGAGGTTTGGAGCATTGACGTGGACGGCCGGCACAGCTATGCGGATCTGTACCGCACGCACGAGGTTGAGCACAGCCGCTACAACTTTGACATCGCCGACATCGACCGGCTGCACCAGATGAATGCCCTGTATCAGGCGGAGGCGGACCGGTGTCTTGAGCAGGGACTAGTACACCCGGCCCACGACTGGGTGATTCGGCAGAGCCACACCTTCAACCTGCTGGACAGTCGGGGGGCCATCGGCGTCACGGAACGGGCCCAGTACTTCGCCGGCATGCGCAGACAGGCACGCAGCGTGGCCGAACTGTATGTGGAACAGCGGCTCCAAGACGAGTACCCCTTCCTGGCATCTGGGGAGGACGGGCACGGGCGCGCCGCCGCCCCGGCTGCCAGCCGGGCCGCAACCGGCTTCCCGGAGGAACCGGCCGACCTGCTCTTTGAGATCGGCTTGGAGGAGATGCCGGCGGCTGCGGTGCCTTCCGGCATTGCCCAGCTTGAATCCCTGCTGGCCGAACAGCTGGCGACCGCGCGCCTGGCATACGGAGCCGTGGAGGTTTCGGGAACCGTACGGAGGCTCGTGGCCCAAGTTCGGAATCTGGCTCCGGCCCAGGCACCCCAAACCACGGAACGGCGCGGTCCGTCGGTCAAGATTGCCTTCGATTCCGATGGTGTCCCCACGCGCGCGGCAGTCGGATTTGCCCGCGGTCAGGGCCTGCCGGTGTCGCGGCTGGAAGTCCGGGGCGATCATGTCTATGCCGTGCGCACGGAGGCAGGCCAACCGGCCGGCGAGGTTCTGCCGGACATCCTGGGTACCGTATTGGACGGATTCAATTGGGGCCGCGCCATGCGGTGGGATGGATCCGGCAAGGAGTTCATCCGCCCGGTGCGGTGGCTGCTGGTGTTGTTGGGCGACTCCCCGGTACCGTTCACCTGGGGTGAACTGACCGCTGCCACCGAAACGCGGGCACCGCGCTGGCAGGAACTGGGGAATGCGGAGACTCCAGGTACGGTCTCCATGGAATCCACGGCCAGCCAGCGGGATTGGCACGACCGCCTGGCAGCCAGCGGGATTGTGCTGGATCGGGCGCAACGCCGCGCCGAGGTGCTGCGCCAGGTACAGGCCGCGGCCGCGACCTGTGGTGGGTGCTTGAAGGCGGACGACGACCTGCTGGACGAGGTGACGGACCTGGTGGAGTCGCCGCAGGCGGTCTCGGGGGAATTTCCGAAGGAATTCCTGGACTTGCCGGTGCCCGTCCTGATTACTGTGATGCGCAAGCACCAGCGGTATTTCCCGCTGTATGCCGCCGATCGGCCCGACACGTTACTGCCCAGGTTCGTGACCGTGGCGAACGGCGTTTCGCTCACGGATCCGGATTTGGTGCGGACCGGCAACGAAAGTGTCATCAATGCCCGGTTCAGCGATGCCGCTTTCTTCGTGAAGAGAGACTTGGCCACGCCGCTGGCGGAACGAACCCCCCGGCTTGGTTCCCTTGTGTTCCATGCCCACCTCGGTTCCATGCTGGAGAAGGTGGAGCGGCTGCAGGGGTTGGTACTGGACATCGGCCGGTTGCTGGAGCTGGACGCGGAAGAGTTGTGCCATGCCGAACGGGCGGCAGGCCTGTGCAAGAGCGACCTGGTCACCAGTATGGTGATCGAAATGACGAGTCTGCAGGGCACCATGGGCGCAATCTACGCCCGTGCTTCGGGAGAACCGGAGGCGGTGTGCACTGCCATCCGGGAACACCACCTGCCTAGGCAGGCCGACGACGCGGTGCCGGAAAGTGCACCCGGGGTCGCGCTGGCGGTGACCGATCGACTCGATTCCCTGACGGGGCTGATGGCGGCGGGGGTTGTGCCCCGCGGCAGCGCCGATCCCTTTGGTCTGCGCCGGCTTGCAATCGGTCTGGTAAGCATTCTGCTGGAACGACGCCAGAGCCTGGATTTGGCGGCCGCGGTCGATCTGGCCTGTTCCCGCCTGCCACTCGATGCCCCGGAGGGACTGGCGGCGGATGTCCTCTTATTCATCCAGCGGCGCTTGCGTGTGGCCATGCAGGAACACGGCCTGCCCATGGACGTGGTGGACGCGGTCATGGCGAGTCCCTGGCCGGATCCGGTGTTCCGGTTCCGCACGGCGCAGGAATTGGCCGCAGCCGCGGCGGATCCCGCTTGGCGCGGGGAGTTGGAAGCGTACAGTCGCTGTGTCCGGATCCTGCCCAAGGACGAGGATTGGTCGGCTGCGCCGGTGGGCCTGCCCCCATGGACGGGCGAGTCCCCGGATGCCACGGAGACGATTATCGTCGCGGATCCCGAACCCGCGGCGGCCGCAGCCGCCGACCGGTCGCTGTTGGAGGCCCTGATCGGGGCTGAAGCCACCTTGGCCGGCCGGCCGCCTTCGGTGGCCGGATTTCGCGCCGCCATATGCGGTTTGACCGAACCGGTGGGGATGTTCTTTGACGAGGTTATGGTCATGGCTGAGGATGCCGATCTGCGAGCCTATCGCCTGGGACTGATGGCCCGGGTGGCCCGGCTCGGAGTCCCATTGGGTGATCTGGCGCGCCTGCGTCCGGCGACCGGCCAGACCCCTTCCCTTTGCTAGAATCGCCTGCTGTTGAAACCTGCTGTTCACGCCATCCGGGAGCACACGCTTGAAAGGAATCCTCTACCTGAACGACGCGGAGATTGCGACCCTGGACGAAACCCGGATCTCGGTGTTCAAGACCTACGACGAAGATCCAATCCGGGTCAGCTACAGCACGCGTCGGCTGAATACCGGCAAGACCTTTGTGGAACTTGAGCGGCATCGCGTGATGCGCCTGAACCTGGAAGACGGCCGGGAGGCCGATGTGATCTACCAGCATGCCTGTCTGGATGCCGAAGGCAAGTTGGTGGGAGTCCTGCGCGTGTTGGGAGACTTTCGGGACGGGCAGTCCTAACCCGCCGCCATCCCGCGGGCGCGGGCCGTCCGCCATCGCATCTGCACGAGGCCGTCCTGGATTTCATACCGCCCGATGGCATCCGGTTGCGCGCCGGGCAAAAAGCGGTCCTGCGCTATGCCGGCGGACCGGCCGGCATCAGTGCCGTGCCCGGCAGCGGCAAGACCTTCACGCTGAGCCTGCTGGCCTGCAAGCTGATTGGAGATCTGGCGCGCGATCCCGACGCCGGTTCCGCCGAGGTGCTGGTCGTGACTTTCGCCCGGTCCGCAGCGGCCAACATTCGGCAGCGCATTCGGGAGTACCGGGCGGCCATGGGCAGCCGGACCCCCGGTCTGGGCTATACCGTCTGCACTCTGCACTCCCTAGCCAACCGCATTGTGCGCGACCGGTCTGGCACCGTGGGGTTGGGTGCCGACTTCCGAGTGCTGGACGATCATGAGACCCAGGGGTTCATCCGGTCGTTCATTGGCGATGAAACGCAACGGGCCAAGGCTCTGGCCGCCGTGCTGTTCGAACAATCCCGCAGTGTCGACAATGCCAAGGTGTTCGGTCGGTTCCGGCGCGACCTTGAAAGTTGGATCTACACGCTGTTCAGGGAATTCAAGCTTCGCTCCCTGACACCGGAACGGCTGGCCTCGGTGCTGCGGGACCGCGGGGACCAGGTGGTCTGGTCCTTGATGCTGGACCTGTACGCCTCCTACCAGCGCCAGCTGCGGGAGCTGGACGCCGTGGACTACACGGATCTACTGCGTCTGGCAGTGGAGGCCCTGGAGCAGGATCCCGAACTGTGCAGCCACCTGGAGCGCAAGTGGCCGTTTGTCCTGGAGGACGAGGCACAGGACAGCAATCGCCTGCAGGAACGCATCATCGGTTGCTTGACACGCGGGCAGGGCAACTGGGTTCGCGTCGGGGATCCCAACCAGTCGATTAGTACGACCTTTACCGGTGCCGACGCCAAACTGCTGCCCGCCTTCCTGGCGCGGACGGAAACCCGGCGCTACGAACTCCCCCAGTCCGGCCGGTGCGCGCGTCCGATTCTGGAGGCTGCCAATCATTGGATCACCTGGTCCCGCGAGTTCTACCGCCACTTCGCCAAAGTGGATCCCCTGGAGCCGCCGCTGATTGCACCGACTGATGCGGATGATCCCCAGCCGAACCCCCGGGGTTACGCCCCGCAGGTCTGCAGCTACCTGCCGGTGGGACGCCAACCCGCGGTGTGGGACGATACCTGCGATCGGATGGCGGATCTGATCCGGGATCGGTTGCGCCGTCCGGGGGCGGACACGTACTCCTGGGCCGTCCTCGTGCCGACGCAGCAGAAGGCCAATCAGGTGGTCGAGGCGCTCCGCGCCCGTGCGGTGCCCGTGGATGATTCCCTGGTTCGGATTTCCGATGCGCGCCGCATACTCATCGAAACCGTGGCCTACAGCCTGGACCTGGTGGCAAGTCCGAACCTCGCGGCCCTGGAAGCCGTGTGGCAGGCCGCCTACGCACCGGAACCGGAGCTGGTGGAAACGGAAGCTGTGGTGGAGCCGGAGGAAGTTCCGGGCATCGACAAGGCCGGGGAAGGCCCCACCGCCTTCGATACCTGGCTTGCATTGGAACCCGAGGGGTTCGATGCGTCGTCGGAGGCCAGCCAAGCGGCTTGGGATTTGCAGGCAGCGGTCCGCCGGTGGCTGGATGCAGTGTCGCTGCCACCGGACGAATTCGTGTTGTTGGCGGCGCAGGATTTGTTCGCAACCCCGTTTGAGCTGGCGGTCTGCTATTGCCTGGCCGGGCATCTTGGCGAGTACATGGCCCGCGAGCGCCACCACGATTTCGCGAGTTGTTCAGCCCTGTTGAGGCGGGTTGCCTCTGGTGCGGAGAAAATTGAACTGCCGGATGAGGCCAGCACCTACAAGGCGGAGTCGGGAACGGTCACCGTGTGTACCATGCATGGAGCCAAGGGTCTTGAGTGGGACCGGGTGTTTCTGCTCGGACTCAACAACTATGCGTTTCCCGCGGACCCCGAAACCGATCAGTTCATGTCAAGGTTGTACTACGTCAAGGACCAATGGGATTTGCCGGCCGAGCTGATGGCCGTGGTCGACCACGCCTTGGATCAACGCCTGGAAGAGTTCATGCCCGGGGTCGCCACCCTCGACAACTGCGCGGCCTATGTGTCGGAACGGCTGCGGCTCCTGTATGTTGGTCTGACGCGGGCCCGCGAACAGGTGGTGCTGGTGCCCGACTGCGGCCGCAGCCGCAACCAAAATGCGCAGGCGGAGGCCCACCGGGAGCTTGACGACTACCTTGCCAAGGTGCATGCGGCCCATGCGCAACCGGTCAGTGGTTGACGCCGGCCGATCACCAACATTGTTGTCCCGTTTACTGGTACTTCCTGGTCATGAAGACAGCCAAGGTCACGCGCATCCTGCACAGCCAGGGTTTGCACAAGGCCAAGTTCGATCGGTTGGCGCGAATCGCTGCCCTGTGCGGACGCGTCCGCACCGATGCGTGGCAACGCTGCAGCGGCCTGTCCACGGCACAACAGTCGGCCTACGAGATCCGCAACACCTGGATGGCCGAGGGCTACGACTGGCACGGGCTCCCGGCCCGCCTGGGCAAGGCCACCCTGGCGGACGCCTTGGGTGACATCCGGGCCAGTCGGGAAGCCGCCAAGGTGTCGGTCAAGAAGGCCATTTGGCACAGGACCCGCGGCGACGGCGCGGAGCGGCACCGCCTGTACGCCCTGTTGAAGCGCAACCGCTGGGATGAGGATTCCTTCCTGCACCGACAGATGCGCAAGAAGTGGAAGGGCGGCACATCGCACTGCACGAACCAGATTGTGGCCGACGCGGGCTCCTACACCACCAAGGTCTGGCACGGTCGGGCCTGGGTCTATCTGCAGGGTCTGGAACGCGGCCAGCGCCTTGCCATTCCGCTACGGGGCACACACCTGCCGACCGGCACCCTGCGGATCATTCTGCAGGACAACGGGCAGGTGGCGATCCACTACGCCATCGACGAAGACACCGCCTGCAGCACGAAGTCCTGCGGCACGGACACCATCGGCGTCGACAAGGGCTACACCGAAGCCTATGCCGACAGCGAAGGCGAACGGCACGGCGAAGGCTTGGGCGACCTGCTGGTCGCGGAGAGCGATGCCCGCAGGGCCAAGGGCGGATGTCGCAACCAGCTGCGTGCGGTTGAGCAGAAGCACCGCGAGGCCGGGCGCATCAAGAAGGCCGACAACATTCGCCGAAACAACCTCGGCAACCAGAAGTGGGACCGCCGACAGAAGAAGCACACGGCGCAGACGCGTGATTTTCTCTGCCATGCCGCCCACCGCGTCGTCGACCGCGCAGGTACCATCGCCTGCGAGGATCTGACGGCCCCCATGTCGTCGTCCAAGTACCGCCATCGCGACACCAACCGCCGTCTGAGCGGCTGGGTCAAGGGCGTCATGGCCGACACCCTAACCTCGATATCTCGACGCAGAGGCACTGCGTTGGTGTTGGTGAACCCCGCCTACACGTCGCAAATCGACTCCCGCACCGGCCTGTTGCAGGGCACGCGTCGCGGGGACCGGTTTTACGGCCTGGACGGAGTCGTGTTGGATGCGGACACCAACGCCGCCCGCAACATCCTGCAGCGCATGTACGACGACGAGATTACGTTGTACATGCCCTTCCGCGAGGTCAAACGCCTGCTGCTGGATCGAAGCGGGACAACGGATGGGACTGCTCATCCAGGACTCGAGCCTGCCAGGCAGTTGGCGCTGCCCTGACAGGCCGAGAGCGAATTACCCGATCTTGTTTGTCAAAAACTTGCAAGAATTAAGGAACAGAATTTGTGACTCAATCAGACTATGGCACCTTGCTGCCCGCACTCGACACCGGTGTTCCCGCCAGCCCCCGGGCCAGGCAGAATCACTTCAGGGCCGAACCCGAACTGGCCATCGACGCGTCCGCCCTCTACCACTGCGTCCTCAAGACGGCCAAGGGCGACATCGTGATCCGGATGTTTGCGGCGGAAGCGCCGGTCACCGTCAATAATTTCATCCATCTGTCCCGTTCCGGCTTCTACGACGGGACCATGTTCCACCGCGTCATCGCCGACTTCATGGCCCAGGGCGGTGATCCAACCGGCACAGGCACCGGAGGTCCCGGCTACCGCTTCAAGGACGAGTTTCACGACTCGCTGGTCTTCGACCGGCCGGGCCTGCTGGCCATGGCCAACGCGGGGCCCCGGACCAACGGCAGTCAGTTCTTCATTACCTTCGTGCCCTGCAACTGGCTGGATCACAAGCACACGATCTTCGGCGAGGTTGTGGCCGGCATGGACGTGGTCAACTCCATATCGATCCGCGATCCACAGCGCAGCCGCGAGCCGGGAGATCTGATCAACAGCATCGAGGTCTTCGAGCAACAGGCCGACGCCTGAGGGCTGGATTGTCCATCCGGCGGTGCGAAGGGCGTATCTGTTTGTCCCCGCATCGTCGGGTGGGCCCGGCCACTGTCCATCCAACACCGTTGCATCGGTTCACCAAGCCCATCCGAAACATGAGAAACCTGCTGTCTTTCCTTGTATGTGTGTTGTGTGCCGCCATGGTGCTGGCTGCCTGTGGCCGCGGCGACAGGGCCGTTGACGATGCGGCTCCAGCACCCGAGGTCACTGCGGACGCGGAGGCCGCGGCGACTCCCGAACCGCCGCCGGCCGCTGCGGAACTGGACCTGGGCACCGAATTGCCCGCCATCCCACTGGACATGCCCCAGGAGCCGGCAGACCGCGACGGCATGTTTGACGAACCGCCGCCGTTTGTCATCGAGGAAGACGGCGTCTACTTCGCCGTTCTCGAAACTGCCAAGGGCAACATTACCGTGGAACTGTTTGCCGACCGCACGCCGATTACGGTCAACAATTTCGTCTACCTTGCGCTGTCGGGCTTTTACGACGGCACAACCTTCCACCGCGTCATCCCGGACTTCATGGCCCAGGCCGGGGATCCGGCTGGCACCGGCAGGGGCGGGCCCGGATATCGGTTCGAGGACGAGTTCATCTCAAACCTCGGGTTTGACGAACCCGGCCTGCTGGCCATGGCCAATGCGGGGCCTGGCACCAACGGTAGCCAGTTTTTCCTGACGCATGTGGAAACTCCGCACCTGAACCAACGGCACACCATCTTCGGCAAGATTGTGGAAGGCATGGATGTCCTGCTTGGCATCGCGGTGCGCGATCCCCAGTCGTCCGGGCAGCCGGGCGACACGCTGGAGCGCATTCGCATATTCCAGGGCGCCGAGAGTTTGCTGCCTCCGCCTCCGCCCACGCCCACGCCCGTACCCACCCCTACGGTCAGTGCTCCGGTGATGCCCGCAGCCGGTGATGCCAGGACGCTTGCGGACCTTGAACCCTTGGAGCGGAGCGGGATCTACAACACTGCGCCCGACATGGTCATTGATCCGGACGACAAGTTGATCGCCGTGCTGGAGACCACCCTTGGCACCATTACGTTCGAGCTGTTCTCGCAGATCGCGCCCAACGGGGTCAACAACCTGATGGTGCTGGCCAACCTGGGCTATTTTGACGGTCTGGCGTTCTACCGGGAAATCAACCAGGGTCTGTTGTTCCTGGGTACCCTCGACGGGACAACGGCCAGTATTGGGTACTCCATTCCGTTTGAGCAGTACACCGGAGAACCCCAGGCGAGCGGACTTCTGGGATATGTGCCCGACCGGACCAAGTTCCAACATGTCCACGGCGGCATCCTGTTCCTGTCCGTGGCTGATGCCTTCGGTGACCAGTTGGACGACATCCACATCGTGGGCGTGGCGACCGAGGGCCTGGACCTGTTGCCGTTGATCCAGGAGGATGAGGAGGCCACGATTGCAAGGTTTGACGTAATGATCCTGTCGGAATAGCGGACAATAGCGGTCCTGTCAGGAAGAGGTTTTACCAATGACAATGGGCCGTCCGTCCACATCCACCCATCCGATTCGGTCCACCGCCTTGCGCAACGGTTGGCTGCAGGTTGTTGTGGGTCTGTTGGCCTTGTGCTTGGCGGCCTGTCAAACCGACGGCCGCGGGACGAGAGAGGTAGCCTATTCGTCCTTTGTGGCGGAACCACAGGTCAGTCCGGCGGATACGGAACTGGAGGTGCGCATCCAGGAGGGCTTTGGCGGTCGGGACCTGGACACGGGCTTGCGCGTGTCAGTGTCCGAACATGGGGGCCGGGGCGCGCAGGCCCAACCCCGGCCGGCAGCGGCCGTACAGATTTCGGAGTCGGAACTGCTGCGGGCTCTGGATGCCCTGCCCGTTCTGGCGGTGAACGGCGATACGGCAGAGGAGGTTCTGCTGCCGACGGAGCGACGCGAACCTCCGGCCCATTCCGGAGTCCGTCCGTCCATGTTTCCGCCCGAGGGAGTGGCCGAACGGCCTTCATCGGTTGCCGAGTCGCTGTCCGTCCTGCGGTATGCCCCGGAAGGTGAGGTGGCCCTGTCTCCCAATGTGTCGCTGACCTTCTCCCGACCCATGGTCCCGATTTCGAGCCAGGCGGTGGTTGCGGATCAGGATCTTCCGGTCGAACTGACCCCCCAGCCGGAAGGCGAGTGGATGTGGCTGGGCACGCAAACTTTGCTGTTTCAGCCCAAGGGGCGCATGCCGGGCGCGACCCGGTATACCGTTCGTGTTCCGGACACGGTCAAGGATGTGACGGGTGTCAGGCTGGAATCGGAGTTTGTCTGGGAATTCGAAACCGAGCCGCTGAAGCTGCTTGAGGTTTGGCCCAACGACAACGCGCGCGATCCGGGAAGGCTGGACACCCCCATCGTTCTGGGTTTCAACCAGGCGATCGACGCGGCCAAGCTAACGCCCTACCTGAACGTTCTGGCAGGTGGCCGTGAACTTGAGTTCACGGTTCTGCGGCCCCATCTGCACACGTTGCCCGATTCCGCCCAAGGGATGCTGGAACGATTTCCGGACAACCGAACCCTGGTTCTGCAGCCGCGGCAACCGCTTCCGGCCGGCACAACTGTCACCGTGGCTCTGCAGACACTGGCGCCGTCTGCAGAGGGACCGTTGCCGACCACGCAGATTCAGCGATCCTCATTCGGGACGCGCGGTGAGTTTCGGCTTGGGGACGTGTACTGTTCCTGCCGGCCGGGAGAGCCGTTCCACGTTTGGTTCAACTACGAACTTGATGCGCAGTCCGTTACAGCCGATCTGATCCAGGTGGACCCACCGTTGCCGGGGGGCGTGGTGGAGGCTGGTTGGGGCAGCATGACCATCCGCGGCCAAACCCGGGCCAACACCACCTATACCCTGACGTTCCTGCCAGGGCTGCGGGATTCGTTCGGACAGACTCTGTCCAAGCCGCAAACGGCCCGGGTACACGTGGGGGAACAGGGCCGATTTCTTTACAGCCCGCAAGTTATGGAAGTCCTGCCGCCGGACGAGGGTGGACAGTTCCAAATCATCTCGGCCAATGTCCCCCGGGTACGTCTGCTGGGCTACCGGGTGGAGCCGGCCGACTGGCCACAGTTCCTGGCGGCCAGGGAGTTCCTTTGGGAATCCCCGGGCGGGGCGGATCGCATTCTTGACCGGGAGCCGATCATTGACCAAACCTTGCGTCTTGAGACTTCGGCGGAAGGCTTGACGATCACCACGCTGGACCTTCAACCCTGGCTGCGGGACGGCAAGGGCCACCTGGCGCTTGTGCTGGTGCGGCCGGCCCTGCTGCCATGGGACATCGAGAACTATCCGGTGTGGGTGCAGTCGACCGAACTGGCGCTGGATGCCTATGCCGACAGCCGGCAACTCGTGACCTTGGCGACGGACCTGGCCAGCGGCGAGCCGTTGGCGGGAGTCTCGATCACACTTCAACCGCAGGGGGTTGTGGCCAAGACCGACGCTGCGGGCAAGGCCGTTTTCGAGCTGTCGGGATCGGGGACCCGGCAGTCGGTGGGCGGCCCGAGCGGTTCAGTCCTGTGGCTTGAGGCGAGCATGGGCGACGACCTGGCGCTTCTGCCCCAATCCGTATGGAGCGAATGGGAAACCCGCTGGCACTGGTTGGGAGACGAACGGCGCCTGCAGTGGCACCTGATCACCGACCGCAACCTGTATCAGCCTGGCGAAGAAGTCACGGTTCGGGGATGGCTGCGCGAAGTCCAATATGCCCCCGATGGCGACGTGGGACATTTCTCGCCTCCCGGCCGTGTGGTCCGCATCAACTGGCAGGCCTATGACAGTCGCGGCAACGAACTGAAGTCGGGCCGGGCCGACCTGGACATCGAGGGCGATGGCGGCTTCACATTCGATTTCCCCGTGCCGGAGGATGCCAATTCCGGCCGCGGCTGGATCGAGATGTACCCGGATCCAAATAACGGAGCGGAAGGACACTGGGCTCACCTCGAGTACCGGATCGAGGAGTTCCGGCGGCCCGAATTCGAAGTGTCCGTGACGGGGCCGGCCACGGATGCCTGGCTGGGTTCGGAGATTCTGTTTGAAGCAGGTGCCGGGTACTACGGCGGTGGCCCCTTGGACGGAGCCGAGGTTACTTGGAGGATCGCCGGCAGCCAGGCCGAGTACAGTCCGCCCGGTTGGGATCGGTATCAGTTCGGAATTACTCGGTGGTTCCCGTGGCGGCGCGGGTTTGAAAGCGAACCCATGTGGGATGGGTTCGACGCCGAATCGGGCGAGTCCGATTTGCTGGACGGGCGTCTTGATGTCCGGGGTCGGCACGGCGTGGCGGTTCTGGCAGAGGCGGTGCTGCCGATTCCCCATATGGTGACCGCGATGGCCACGGTCCAGGATCTGTCGCGGCAAACCCAGACCGGGTCCAACCGGGCACTGATGCACCCCGCCTCCCTGTATGTCGGGGCGCGCACCGATTCATACCTGGCGCGGATTGGCGAGGCCTATCCAGTGGAGCTGGTGGTGGTCGGCATCGACGGTACCCCGGTGGCCGGAGCCGAGATTGTCGTAGAGGCATCGCTCCAGGGAACCGAACAGGGTTTCCGACTGCCGACGGATGAGAACGAGGTTCGCTCCTGCGAGCTCGTCTCCGGTCTCGAACCGGTTTCCTGCGACCTGAAGTTCGCAAGCGGCGGCCAGTGGCATATCAACATCACCGTGCGGGACTCACAGGATCGCCCGAACCTGACGCGCCTCGAGCGGTGGGTGTTCGGCTCCGGGTTGTTCCTGGAAACTGGCCGACAGGGGAATGTTCAACTGGTGCCGGACCAGGATTCCTATCAGCCCGGCGACACCGCCCGGGTGATGGTGGTTCCTCCGTTCACCCCGGCCTACGGCCTATATGTCACCAACAGGTCCGGGATCGTCGAAGCCAAGCCACTGGCCATTGAGATGGATCAGGCCATGCTGGAGATCCCAATCACAGACAGCCACTATCCGAACTTGCATGTGCAGGTGTTCCTATCCGGTGCGGAAGATGGCAATGGGATGCCGATGATGGCCGCTGGTTCGGCAGACTTGGCCGTGCCCCCCCTAGCCCGGGAACTTCAGGTGGAACCAAACCTTGCGGCCGATACGGTGGAACCGGGGTCCGAGGCCGCGCTCGAAGTAGTGGTAAGCGATGCCGAAGGCAATCCGGTTGCGGAAGCCCCCGTAACCCTGCTGGTGGTAGACGAGGCCATTCTGGCCTTGGCGAACTACTCCCATGGCAATCCCATTGATTCGTTTTACCGTCACCGGTACCCGTCGTTGTCCGAATATCGGTTGCGGCACTACCTAAAGTCCACAGTTGACATCTCGGCCATGGACCTTGTCGGTTACGGCGGAGGCATGGATGGCGGCGAGGAGTCCGAGTCATCCATGCGGTTCAGGGGCGTGGCCACGGCCGCAGCCGCGCCGGAGCCGGCGATGGCCATGGCGGAATCGGCCGACATGGCGATGATGGACGACAGCGCGGGAGCCGATGGCGCGGACATGACGGCCACGGTGCGCACAGACTTCCGCCCGTTGGCCGTATTTGTCGCCGATGGCACCACGAATGCCGAGGGTGTGTATACACAGGCCTGGACGATGCCGGATACCGTCGGACGCTACCGGGTTGTGGCGATTGCCACCTCCGGCGAGCAACACTTCGGCAAGGGGGAAACCTCGCTGACGGCCAGCCTGCCACTGCAAATCCGCACCCAGTGGCCCAGGTTCCTCAATTTCGGTGATCGGGCCTTGCTGCCTCTGCTGGTTGAAAACCCGGCGTCCACGGACCAGGATGTGACTTTGGTGCTGCAGAGCGATCTTCTATCGCTGGCTCGTTCCACATCGTCCGGTTTGGCCGCGGACGGATATACGTTTGCGGTACCGGCACGGAGCCGGAGCCTGGTGGAGATCCCAGCCAGCGCGGACGCCACCGGCACGGCACGGCTTCAGGTCAGTGCATTCAATGCCGCACACCAGGACCATGTCCTGGAGGAGTTGCCGGTCTACCGGCCGGCTGCCCGCCAGGGGTTCGCGACCTATGGAGTGGTTGAGGATGCACCCGCTCTGCACACATTGCAGGTTCCGCCGGATGTCCTGCCCGGCTTCGGTGCATTCTCGGTGACGACTTCCTCCACACAGTTGCAGATGTTGGTGGACAGCTGCCTGTCCCTGCGCGAGGTTCGGTGGGAGGATCCGTCCTCCCTGTCCTCCGTGATTCTGGCTAACACGGCCATGCGGGATGTCCTGTATGCCTTTGGCGTCCCCGGTCTGCCGACTCCCCAGGAGGCGGATCGGGAGATCCAGGACGACATTGATGCGCTCCTTGAGTACCAGAACCAGGACGGGGGATTTCCCTGGTGGAGGAAGGGCCGTCCATCCCGCGTCTACGTGTCGGTGCAGGCCATCCATGCCCTGGTCCAGGCCCGCAACGAGGGTTATCGGGTGGACTCGGAAGCCATGGACAGGGGCCTTGACTACCTGCGCAACATCCGCCAGGCCTTCGAGCCCGATGTCGGCCCGGAAACCCGGCGCCTGATCACAGCCTATGCCCTGTGGATTCGGTCCCTGGCCGACGATGTCGACAGTGTCCGGGCCAGCCGCCTCCTGGCTGAAGCCCCTTGGGACGAACACCCACTGGAAGTGCTTGGTTGGTCCATGCTCGTCCTGGCGCGGGATCCGAGTGCTGCCGAAGAGGTGGCGGATCTATTGCGGTTCGTGATGAACCGCGTGGAGGAGACGTCCGGCAAAGCTTCCTTCATCCAGGGCTATCGGGAGACCGACGGGTACACCGTGTTCCAGTCGTCGCGCCGGGGCGAAGGTGCCATGCTGCAGGCGGTCATGACCGTTGAGCCGGAATCGGATGTGATTCCCAAGATCGTGTCCGGCATGCTGGGCGGATTGAACCGCCAGGGACACTGGGGCTCACCCATCGACAACCTGTCGCTGTTGCTCGCCATGAGCCAATACTTCCGACAGTACGAAGCGGACGAGCCGGACTTCGCCGTCCATGTCTGGCTGGATGAAACCCTGGTGGCGAGCGACGAGTACCGGGGACGATCCACCGCGACTCATCAATTGGACCTGCCCATGGCGTGGCTCATGGAGCAGAACCCGGAACGGATCCACACCGCCAGGGACGGTGTGGGACGGCTGTACTACCGGTTGGGCTTGCAATATGTGCCCGAGGATATCCGGCTGGACAGCCTGGACCGAGGCTTTACGGTGCTCCGTACCTTTGTCCCAATTGACGACGAAGGGGACGTTTGGCAGGATGCGGACGGTGTTTGGCATGTTCGGCTGGGATCGCGGGTGCGCGTGGAAACCACCCTGGTGACCCCCGGCCCCCGGACGCACGTGCGGTTGTCGGTGCCGCTGCCGGCCGGTCTGGAAGCCATCAACCCGGCCTTGGCCGGTTCACAGCCGATCGAGGATCCCAACCGGGATGCATCCGGACGCAGCTGGTGGTACTGGCGCTGGTACGACCATGATCAACTGCTGTCGGAACGGGCATTGATAAATTCGGCTCGGATATATGGTGGGGTCTACAGCTATGCGGTGATTGCCGAGGCGACCACGACGGGAACGTTCCAAGTTCCGCCGGCCCATGCCGAGGAGATTTACGCACCCGAGACCTTCGGCCACAGTGCCGGGGATATTGTGATGGTCGAACCATTGCCTGCAACGGAGGCGAAAGACGAATGATATGGCAATTTGAACAGCTGGCCAAGCTGGACGGCATCACCGAGGGTCCCCTGTGGATCAACGGCATGCTGTTCTTCACGCATATTGCGGGCAATCGCATCATGCAGTACCGGCCCGACAGCGGGGTCGGCGAGGTTTGCGGCGGTACGGAAGCCAGCAACGGCCTGATGGCCGACTGTGCTGGCAACATCTATGTTTGCGTGGGCGGTGGCCGCCGGATTGCCCGGCACCACCACGAACGCGGGCTTGAGGACCTGTGCAGCGAACTGGACGGTAAGCGCCTAAACAGCCCCAACGACCTGGCCATTGACAGCCAGGGTCGCATCTGGTTCACCGATCCCCGTTACGGGGATTACCGGGACGATATGGAACTGGACCACGAGTCGGTGCTGCGCCTGACCCAGGGAGCGGACGGTGCGTGGGCCTGTGAACGAATGACCTTCGACACCACCTCGCCCAACGGCATCCTGCTGTCCCCGGACGAATCCACCCTCTACGTGGCCGAAAGCAAGTACGGTGAAGGCCAGAATCGGGATTTGAGGGCCTATCCCGTACTGGACGACGGCAGTCTGGGCGATGCCCAAATCCTGCACAACTTCTATCCCCATCGAGGGATTGACGGCATGTGCCTGGACAGCGAGGGCAACATTGTGGCCACCGCGGGCTGGGAGGAAAGCGGTCCCGGGGGCATGATTTACGTGTTCACGCCGCAGGGACGAGTGCTTGAAACCCATCCCCTGCCCTGCAACCGGCCGACCAACTGCACGTTTGGCGGTGCGGAACTGAACGAACTGTTCGTGACCTCGATCGAAGGCCATCTGTTGCACGCCCGGACCGACAGGACGGGCTACCTGCCGTACATGGTCTGATCCTGTTCCGGCTGCATCTCGGCATCGCCACAGGATTGGGACCAACCATCCAAGGAGTTTCAGACCCCATGCTGGATTCCCGAGCCGTCTCCTTTTTCGAGGACAACGGCTTTCTGCATATCCCGGAAGTCTTCACCTCGGAAGAGACGCAGGAGCTTTCGGACGAACTGGATCGGCTTGTGGCCGAGTGGGCCCTGACCAGCCCAGGTTGGGAGGGCAATTGGCGCAACATCTACATGGACCCCGAGGTGGCCAAACAGTCCAAGCTCACGGCCATGCACGACCTCCAGTTCTACTCCGAGGTCTGGTTCCGCGGCATCACGAACCCGAGGCTGGTGGACGCAGTCAGCGACCTGATCGGTCCCAACGTCGAACTGCACCATTCCACACTGCACATCAAGCCACCGCAGAGCGGCCATCCGTTCCCGATGCATCAAGACAGTCCCTTCTATCCCCACCGGGCCAAGGGATTCGTGGACGTGCTGGTGCACCTGGACGATACCAACGAGGAGAATGGGGAGATCCGCTTCCTGGCCGGCAGCCACAAGCAGGGAGCCCTGGAGCACCTGACGGCGGAGGGGGTCTACTACTATCTGCCGCCCGACGACTACCGCCTGACCGACACTGTACCGGTGCCTGCAAAGAAGGGCGATGTCGTGGCCTTCCACCTGTGGACGGTTCACGGGTCCTACATCAACCAGACCAACCAACCGAGACGGCTGGTGCGGATTGGATTCAGGGATCCACAGAACCCGCAGGTGGCCGGCCAAAGCTTTCAGCGGCCCAACCTCCTGTTGAAGGGATATCGCGACCGGGCGGAGGGGCAGGAGCTGTTGCGGAACAGTTGACATCCTCAACCGCAGGTGCAGGCCGGAACACATCCAAGGGGCATTTCCCATGATTCTTCAGGAACTGAGCCGAGACGCCATTGCCATGCATGCGCCGCGGGGCACGGCGATTCTGCCGACGGCATCGATTGAACAGCATGGTCCGCACCTGCCGGTCGGGGTGGATACCTTGCTGTGCTCGGAGGTGGTGCACAGGGCCGTTGCGAAAGCCGAAGAGCGACTTGGCCCCAATACTTTGTTCGTCGCGCCCGTCTTTTCCTGGGGCAACTCCCATCACCATCGACCGTTCGCGGGCGTACTGTCGCTGGAAAGCGATCAATACATCGGTGCCGTCCACCAAGTCCTGGAAGGATTGCTACTGGCTGGCTTCCCTCGCCTCCTCATCATCAACGGCCACGGTGGCAACACAGCGCCCAATCGCATTGTTGCCCAGGACTTCGTGCATCGGTACGGGAAACAGGCCGTGACCGGGGCGGCCGACTATTGGGACGTTGGTCGGCAGGCCTTGACGGATGCCGGCCTGATTACCAGCGACCTGATCCCGGGCCATGCCGGCATCTTCGAATCTGCATTGATGAGGGCCGTGCGGCCCGATCTGATTTCCGAAGCAGGGATGGCCGAAACCCGGACTGCGCAATCCAAGGCAGGGAGGGATCCCTGGCACACCGAGGTGCCGGGGGCCTGGGTCGCTGCGGACGGGTATTCGGATCAGCCGAATTTGGGCACCGCGGAACAGGGACGGGCCATGCTGGATGTCCTGATTGACAGTGTTGCAGAGGCCATCACTGCCTTCCACCAAGGCAATTCGGCTCCGGATGACGAAGGCGGTTGCTGTTAGGCCACCGGTTCAACTGGGAATCGCCGGTAATGAACGGATGGACGTTGTCATCCGATTGCCTTGGAGTACTGTCCCTCAATCCGCACTCGCAGGCACCTCAACTGGATATGCCGTGATCGAACCGCGGCACAGGATTTCATTCAACGAACAGAGGCGCCATCTGGGCAGAGGCCATCAAGTCCTCCATTTCGTCGTCACGTGGAGCACGTCGGAAAGTAGAACCGGCCGCCAGGAGGCGGGGCAGCAGATCCGGATCGCCGGCCGAGTTTAGGAACAAACCCTCCTGGCCCAGTACCCAGTGCACTGCACGGTTGATGTCGGCTTGGTTCTCGAACGGTTGGTACCACGTGTTCCGCGACTGAGGCGTTTCGCCCCACGGGCCACGGGTAACCCCCTTGATGGTCTGGACGGCAACGCCGCGTTCCCGACACACCGCGTTCAGTTGGTTGAAGTCGGATCGGTACTCTTCGTTGCACCAGAGCACATAGTTCCAGGGCAGCAGCACTGAGTCGAACGCAAAGGCTTCGAGGCTGCGCAGGTGCATGCGCGCCACGGTCAAGCCATGGCCGGTGACTCCGATGTATCGAACCTTGCCTTCCTTGCGTGCATCGCAGGCCGCCTCCAAGGCTCCGCCGGGAGCCATGGCCTGATCCCATTGCTCCTCGTCCACCAGGTTGTGCAACTGGATCAGGTCCAGGCAGTCGGTCTGCAGCCGCACCAGCGAGCTCTCGATTTCCTCCTTGGCTTTGTCGTAGACGCGCCTTCCCGTCTTGGTGGCCAGGAAGAACTCGTCTCGGTGGTGGTTCATCCAAGGGCCTACGCGAAGTTCCGAGTCGCCGTAGGAGGCGGCGGTATCGATGTGGTTGACGCCGTGGTCCATGAGCCGCATGAGGAGTCGGTCCGCCGTGGCTTGGTCGCAACGGTTGACGGCAAATGCTCCGAAAATGATGGCGGAACTGTCATGGCCGGTTTGGCCGAAAGGCTGTCTGTGGATCATGGCTGGCCCCAACGGACGGATTGCATGGGTTCTGGCTTCGGGATTGTATGTGGAGCCTTGCCGATTGCAGCCCTCTTCGGGTCGCGCAACTGGACAAAGCTGCTCTCGCCGAACCTGCGCTTGGATGCCGCGCAGGCCCCCTTCCAAGTCTGTTTGTTGGCCTGTCGGCATCCCGAATAGCCAAGCTGCACGATCGTATCCAGTGGTTCGAGGCCCTGCAGTTCGGGCCACAGATCGGCGGCATGGACGAGGAGGAGGTTCGGTACCACGCCCTGATTGCCAAACAGGAACTTCAGGATCCGGTCGTAGGCGAACTGTGCTCAGGTGGACCGGGACAGGTCCATATTTGTACCTGTCCCGGCTTGGTGGCTGCTGTGTGCACCGGCTAAGAAACGCGCAGGCGTACCGTAGTCGATGAGTTGATGGCTGGTTCCGCGATCGGGGCTTTGACTGACCGATGCAGTTCCGGTGATTGAAGCCTGCGTTCAAAAAGGACGTGTTCAAGTGCCCGGCAATCGGGTCACCATCTGAACTCGCTGGCCCCGAAGTTGGCTTCGTAGAACAGCGACACGTGGGTTCCGGGAGGAATCAAGGAATCCACCGCCTCCCGGTCCGCGTCGTCCAGCGACACCTGCAAGGCGCCGAGGTTGTCCTCGAGCTGTTCCAGCGTACGGGGTCCAATGATGGGACTGGTGATGTTGGGCTGGTTCATGGCCCACGCCAAGGCAAACTGGGCCACCGTGCATCCTTTGTTGGCCGCCAGGGGCTCGAGGCCTTCAATGACATCGTAGATGCCTTCGGTCATGCGGCGTGACCGATCGGGCCGCGCGGCGTACCGGCTGCCCTCGGGCGCCCCTTCGCCGCGCTTGTACTTCCCGGTCAACAACCCGCCGGCCAAAGGGCTCCAGGGGAGAATCCCCACGCCGTAGTTTTGGGCCATGGGCAGCAGTTCCCGCTCGATGCGCCGGTCCAGGATGTTGTAGGGCGGCTGTTCCGTCACGAAGCGGTTCAGGCCGTATTCCTTGGACACCCACAACGACTCCACGAACTGCCAGGCAGCGTAGGTGCTGGTGCCGATGTACCTGACCTTGCCGTCGCGCACGAGGTCGTCCAACGCCCTGAGCGTCTCGTCGATCGGGATGTCCGTGCGGGGCCGATGCAACTGGTACAGGTCGATGTAGTCGGTCTGCAGACGCCTGAGACTGGCGTGGCACTGCTCAATCACGTGCCGGCGCGACGTGCCACCCATGTTGGGATCGTCGTCGGCCATGGTGCCGTGTACCTTGGTTGCCACTACGACCCGGGACCGCTGTCCCGACCGCTTGAGGGCTTCCCCCAGAATCTCCTCGCTTTGGCCGCGGGAGTACACGTTCGCGGTGTCGATGAAGTTGATGCCGGCATCGAAGGCAACCTGCAGCATGCGGGTCGCACCATCCACGTCGATGCCGCCTCCAAGGCGGCCATGGCCGAACAGCATGACGCCCAGGCAGAGGGGTGAAACCTTCACGCCGGTCCTGCCCAACAGTCTGTAATCCATACAATATCTCCGAGTTGTCTTGGAACGGGAGCCGGGTTTGGCTTGTCTTCCAACCGCGGCACACCTGTTCATCTTAGTCGTTATGCCCCATGTATAAGAGCTTTGCTACCTCCTTGTGTCAGTTGACAACGGCCTTTCGTTCCTTGGACCGACACCTGAACCTCGTGGAAGAACGTCTCGCGCGGGTTGGCGACGTTTCCAAGGCGGAACGTAGTCATGCGGCAGTAGTGGAACTCAGCCGGATGTATCTCGACTGCCTCCGGACCATCCTCGGTGCAGCCACCTCCCATGGCGCGGATACCGGGCAGCAGCCCACCGACCATATGATCCTCGCTTCGCGCCACACAGTCTTGACGGACATGTGCCAAACGTGGCTGGATCAGGGAGCCGTACCAGATCTATTTAACATAAAATGGCTGCATCAACTGACCGGGGCGATTGGGGAAGCTGATCGTGCGATTCGGCCCCAATGGGAAGCGTACGCCGGGTGGGGCCGGTCGGCACTGCGCGGGTTTGTGGCGGACCAGTACGACTGCCTGTTGGACAGCGTTGGGGGTTTGACAGAGGAGGAACTTAACGCCCCGGGAGTCGTGGGCGATTGGAGCGCCAGGGACACATTGGCCCATGTGTTGGCGTGGGAAGAATATGGATGGATGATTCTGTCCCAGTGGCCTGAGCCCAAGGCAGGGACTCTGACTCGGTGGGAGGTTGGCGAGTCGGAGGAAGAGGCGAACGCACTGTTGTTGGACCACTACGCGGAATCGGACCTGATCGACGTGCTCGGGGACCTCTATACGTTTCGGCGCCGTACATTGCGTTTCATCGATGACTGCGACGATTCCAGGTTCGATTCAGTCGGTTCCTATGGTCTGGGCGAAACCGGCAGCCTGACACTGTTTCTCCTGTCCATGGCATGCCACTGCACAGAACATGCACTGCAGATCCTGGATGCCCGGGCCCCGCGGGGCCGTTGACCGGATCCCGCGGGTACCGGTTGGCGCCCAAATCCGTGTGCGCCGGCGTTCCGCCCCCACAATCCCGGGTAGCTGCTGCCAGGCAATCGGAGGTGGCTTGCGCCCGGCCGGCGGCCTGTCGGCGTACGGTCAACTGCGCTGTACGCTCAGGCTGTTGCGGAACTCTTCGGCCTCTTTGGCCGCGCCCACGGGAATCTGGTCGGATACCAGCCCCCTTTCCTCGATGTTGGCAGCGGCCTGTTGTTCGACGAGCCAGTTGCGGAAGTACTCGTCAATGGCGCCCTCAAGGGCGTCTGTGCTGATGGGGGCATCCGGATCCGAGTCGGTGACCTGGATGAGGTGGTAGCCGAATTCGGTCTCGACCGGTGCACTGGTCTCGTTTACGGCCAGTGCAAAGGCAGCTTCCTCAAAGGTCGGCACCATCCGTCCCTTGGCAAACCAACCGAGATCGCCCTGGTTGAATTCCGCAGTCGGATCGTCGCTGTACAGATCGACCAGGTAGTCGAAGCTCTCGCCCAATTCAAGCCTGGCTATCAGACTCTCCGCCAAGGCCAGGGCCTCTTCCTGGGTGCGCCCTGCCGCATCGGATTCATTCCCTCCGGGTTGGGCTTCGAACGTGATCAGGAGGTGTCGGGCCCTGATGCGGGGTTCGGTGGTCTCGACATTGCCCTCGGAGACATGGCTTCTGACCATCTCGCGCAACAGGCCGTACTCCAGGATCTGCCGGTACTCGTCCAGCGTCAGGCCGTTGGTGTCGTCCAGTTCCTCGGCCAGTCCCGCCGTGCCCTGGCTCAACTCCTCCTCGGAGAGGATGTCAATCGGCTCCTCTTCGGGATTGGCGCCTGCCGCATCGTCTCCGGAATTCGCCGCCTGCTCCGAGGCGGCTGCCTCGCGGGCCGTAATCGTGGCCGTGGCCTGGGCGGCGGTGTACTTGGAATAACGGGAGGCCACTTCCGCCTCGATTAGTTCGTCCAGTTGCGCATCGGAAACGCTCAGGCCTGCCTCCCTGGCGGCGTCGGCGATCAGCAGGTCCTCAATCATCGTGGACTTGACCCGCACCCCCATGGTGAATTCGTCCGACAGTGCGGTCTGCAGGACTTGAATCTCGTTCAGGAGATTGACTTGGCCGGCGAACTGCTGTTGCAGGAACCTCATGGACTCGTATCGGTTCAGGGTCAACTGCCTTTCGTACCTGTAGCGGTTGCGGAAGTCCTGGATCGTGATCTCAGTTCCGTTGACCGATGCCACCAGCTGGGCCGGTACCACGAGGAAGCTGTACACCGCGCCGATTACCACCAGCAGGAGGGCAATGCCGGTCGCGACCCCTCCCAGCAGCAGGAATTTCCGATCGCGTTCCCTCTGCCTGTTTGCGAGGAGAATTTCCTTGCGGGTTTGCCGGCGCGGAGCTTCTTCGGTTGTGCGTTTCTTCTTGGCCATGAAGGTCTCCCGAGCACAAGGTACTCGGGTCCGGTGGAATGGATCTGGCGCCGGGCTCGGCCGGCCGCTGGCTTAGCGACGGCCTCGAATATGGCTCGGCGTGTACGGCAGCAGTGCCAGGTGGCGCGCCTGCTTGATGGCGGTCTTTATGCGCCTCTGCTTCTTGGCGGACACGCGGGTCTTGCGCCTGGACAGAATGCGCCCCTGACGATCCAGGAACTGCGACAGGATCTCGATGTTCTTGTAGTGGATTTGCTCCAGCGGAACATCGGTCGCGATGTGGCGGGGACGGAAGCGGGATTGACTGGGACCTTGGTTGGCTCTGTATACGGGAGGCACGCGCTTTCTCGGATCAAGGGAGGATGGATCCGGTTCGGGCGGGGGCGCCGGACGTGCACTTGCCGGCCGGCCGCCTGAAGGGGCGGTCGCAGGTGTTGCATCCTTCGTCGCGTCGTCCGCCGCAGGGTCCGGTTTGGGTTGCGCTTCGGAAGTTGCGTCCGCGGTTGGTTCGGCCTTGGGGTCCGGTTCCGGATCCGCTTCCGGTGTGGCGGGTGCAGCATCCGATGCGGGTTCTGCAGCGTTTGTTTCAGTGGCTGCCGCAGGGGCTGGTTCTGATTTCGCTTCGGGAGTTGCTTCCGCGGTCTGTTCAGCCTTGGGTTCCGGAGCCGGATCCACTTCCGCTTCCGGTGTGGCGGGTGCGGCATCCGGTGCCGAGGTGTCCGAGGCTTCAGCTGCTGCGGCCGCCGGAGCTTCGTCGGCTTCAGCCGATGGAGGGGCGACTGTTGGTTCCTCAACGTCGGCGGCTGTTGTGACTGTGGTTTCCTGGGTTTTCTGTTCGTCGCTCATGTGGATTTTTCTGTGGTATGGGACTTTGTTTGACTGACATCCGCCTGGCTGCATCCGACGTTGGGTGTCAGGCAACCGGGTCCCGGATGATCAGGTAGCGCATCACGTTCTCGCTCAGGTTGAGCAGGCGTTCGACATCGACGACCTTGGACGGATCAAGGTCGATGTGCAACATTGTGTAGTGGCCTTCCGTCTTCTTGTCGATGGGATAGGCCAGCTTGCGTATGCCCCAGGAATTCTCGAATACGATTTTGCCGTCGTTGCGGTCGATGACCTGCAACACTTCCTGGTGGGCGTTTTCGAGCTCGAGGTCCCTCAGCTCGGGAGGCAGCACGTATACCAGTTCGTACGTGCGCGTATCGGCACTCATCAATCCACCGCTCCTTCCACGGGTTTGCACGCGCCCCATGACGCGCACAGAAGAATCAGGCGGAACAGTCTAACACCAGCGCCCGACGGAAAAGGATAATCGCATGCGGTGCAACTGACAGGGGACCGAATATTGCCAGGAAGGCCGTCGGTTAGCGGGCGCGCGCCACACATAGCACGGTGTCGGCTTTGTCGTCCAACGGTTCCTGGTGGTAGCCGCCCCACAGGTGAACGACGTCGAATCCGGCTGCGTCCAGCATCAGCTCCAATTCGTGGGGCCAGAGAAACCGCAGCTTGAAGGTCACGGTCGTTTCCAGGTGCTGACCGTTTGGACTCACCTGCGACAAAAGGATGTCCGTGGTTTGAACCTGGCGCACCCAGTCGACGGTGCGGCCCATCCACTTGGTGGTTTCGATGCCGTCCGGTCCGTGCCAGGCGTCCACCTGGATCAGGGCACCGTCGTCCGCAACAATCTGTTCAACCGGAGGATTGAACAGGTCCAGTACCAGGAGACCGTCTGTCCTAAGGTGACGGCGCAGACAGGACAGCGCGGATTGTTGCTGCTCTGGGCCGTTCAGGTGCATCAGGCTGTTCGAGGCACAGACGGCCAGGCCGAAGTCCGGATGAATCAGGCGAAAGTCGGCCATGTCCGCCTGCAACAGGAGCGGTTGGTGCGCGGGCGGTACGGTGGCCAGGTTGTGCCTGGCCAGTTCGAGCATTTCGGGACAGATGTCGATCCCGGTGCAACGGGCATGCGTTGCCAGTTCCACCAGCACGCGCCCGGTGCCGCATCCTGCTTCAAGGACCGGCCCGCCCGTGTCCCGTGCCAGTTGCTTCAGGAGCGGAATGTCCGCCCTGAAGTTGCGGTAGTCCCAATCGTAGAAGGGGCTGAACCGCGCCAGGTTGGCAAGGAGATCCTCACGGTCGTCACACATGGCATGGAGATTGTTGTCAGGCGGATGAGAGTGTGGACGTGTTCCGGAACTGTTGGCAGATTGTCGTTTCGGGCCCCTTGGGCAGGATGCGAAGGCGTGTTTCAGGCAAGCAGTGGACAAGCAGTGGACTGTACGGATCCGCTGCGATGTCTGTGCATCGGGGACCGTTCGGGTCGGCCCGCGCAATGCTGCGGCATCACTCTCTTTGAGATTGGGACCCCTGAATAGTACTGGCCTGGAGACCATTTCGCGCCTATTGGCGTGGATGTTCAGCATTGTTGACGCGGCATGGGTTGGCCTTCTGTGGGGTCGATACAGAAAAGAGCCACTCAACGCGTGGCGGCATGGCTGTTCCCGCTTGGGATATCTGCCAATTGCGAAATCGGCTTGAATGCGTTCAAGGTGTGGGCTATCATGATCTGTTGCCCTCCGGCGCGCGGAAAGTGTGGTCGAAACCTGCCGCGGGGGTTGTCTCCGTAGTTCAAGCCGAACGCTGCACCGCGTCGGTAGTTCGAACCATTCCGATATTGGTAGTGACATCATGGCCATGCAGGACAAACCCCAAATCCCGATGACACGCGCCGGCAAGGCCCGGCTCGAAGATGAGCTGGCGGAGTTGAAAGGGGCCCGCCGCATGGAAATTGCCGAGGAACTGAAAGAGGCAATCTCCCATGGCGACCTGCGGGAAAATGCCGGGTACGACGAGGCCAAGCGCGCCCAGGCCATGCTTGAGATTCGAGTCAAGGAAATTGAAGCGGATCTGGCCAACAGCGTGCTGATTGAGGACATGGACGCGGCCACCGGCAAGGTGACGGTGGGCGTGACCGTGGTGGTGCAGGAAACGGGCGGAACGCTCGAAGAGTCGTTCCGCATCGTCGGCAAGACCGAAGCCGATCCCGCACAGGGCCGCATCAGCAACGAAAGCCCGTTGGCGCAGGCGTTGCTCGGCAAGGCGGCGGGAGAGGTCGCCGACTTCACAACGCCCATGGGGCATACCACTCGGTTCAATATCGTGAGGGTTGAGCCGTGACAGCCGCGGGCGCGGCTTCGCCCGGGGAGGCGGAGCCGCCCGGCCCTTTTGATCCGGCCCGTCTCAACGACCAGGAGCAGGCGCGCCTGCACAAGCTGGCGTTGCTTAGGAAGCAGGGGCTCGACCCCTATCCGGCCCGCGTCGAACGCACCCACACGATCGCCGAGGCCCGAGCACTGGAGCCGGGCACCGACGACGACGCCCCGCAGATTGCCGTGGCCGGCCGCATCGTGCTGCTGCGCGATCTGGGGCGGATGTCGTTTGCCCAACTTGACGACGGCACGGGCGTCATTCAGATCATGGTGCGCCGCAACCAGGTGGGGGCCGACTGGTACCGCGAGGTTTGGAAGGCCTGTGTTGACCTGGGTGATTTCCTGTCGGTCCGCGGGAGTCTGGTGCTGACCCGAACCGGCGAGTTGACGGTGGACGCCCAAGCCTGCACGGTGGCCGGCAAGGCGCTCAAGCCTCTGCCCGACAAGTGGCACGGTTTGCAGGATCCCGAGGCGCGGTACCGTCGGCGCTATGTGGACCTGCTGGCCAACCCGGAAGTGCGGGAGGTCTTTCGCCTCCGCGCCCGGACCGTCCGTTCCATTCGGAACTTTCTGGATGATCTCGGCTATCTCGAGGTGGAAACACCGGTTCTGCAGCCCATCTACGGCGGCGCTGCGGCGCAGCCCTTCACGACCCACCACAATCAACTGCACCAGGACCTGTACCTGAGGATCAGCTTTGAGCTGTATCTCAAGCGTCTGATTGTGGGTGGTCTGGACCGGGTGTACGAAATCGGCCGCGACTTCCGCAACGAAGGCGTCAGCTTCAAGCACAATCCCGAGTTCACGCAGTTGGAGTTCTACGAGGCCTGGTCGGACTATCAGGGCATCATGGAACGCCTCGAAGCCATGTTGGCCAAGGTGGCGGTTGACGTGTGCGGCACGACGGAGGTTGCGCATCAGGGCAGGACCGTCTCGTTTGCCCCACCTTTTGAACGCATGACCCTGAGGGATGCAATCCTCGAACACACGGGCCTGGATATCCATGAACTTGCCGCGGAAGCCGACCTGAGGGACGCCATGCGCGCCCGGGGCATGGACACCGGGGACGATCCCAACTGGGGCAAGCTGGTCGACTCCCTCCTGTCGCGATACGTGGAGCCGCGGGTGACCAACCCGATGTTCCTGTATGAATACCCCAAGGCCATTTCTCCGTTTGCCAAGGGCGTGCCGGGAGAACCGCGGCTGGTGGAACGCTTCGAGCTCTTCGCCGCCGGGATGGAAGTGTCGAACGCCTTCACCGAGATCAACGACCCGATGGATCAGTACCAGCGGTTCCTCGGTGAGAAGTTCCTGCGCGAGCACGGAGACGACGAGGCGCACCAGGTGGACGACGACTTCGTCGAGGCCCTGACCTGGGGCATGCCGCCTACCGGTGGCTGCGGCGTCGGCATCGACCGATTGACGATGCTGCTCGCGGACCGTCCCAACATCAGGGAAGTGATCCTCTTTCCCCATCTGCGGGACGCCGATCAGGGCTGACACGGGGCGAGGCCGACGGCCCCGTGTGCGGGCATGCGGGCGGCGGCTGCCGAATCCGCCACGAAAAAGCCAGACCCAAACGGCCTGGCTTCGAATGACTGCTCTCTACAGTCGGGGCGAGAGGATTTGAACCTCCGACCTCAGCGTCCCGAACACTGCGCGCTACCCACCTGCGCTACGCCCCGTGGAAGCACCATTGTGCGTTTGGCCACAGGTGTTGTCAACTAATCCGGTTGCAAACGCCCACAACCGTGGGCGGGCCCCCGTCAGTTGGACAGGAACCTGGGAAGGCCCGAACTGGTGCGCTGGGATGTGCGGACGGTCTGGATGCGTTCCACCGGGTTGCCGTCCCCGGCTGCCTTGGCGGCCGCGGACTTGGTGGGATTCAGCGGCTGGGTCCGCCTGGGTGACGGCACCTGGCGCTCCCGGCTGTCCACTACGGTCGCGGGTTCAAGGGGGATCGGAATGCCCGTCGCCAGCAGTGTGACCTGCAAATGGTCGTCCATGTCCGGATCCATGGCCCAGCCGGAGAAGATTTCGGCGCTGGGAGCCACCGCAGTGGCAATGGCGTCGCCGATGTCCTCCAGTTCCTTCATTTGGGGCGAGTCCTTGGACTTGACGTTGTAGACCACGGCCGTAGCCCCGTCGATGGTGGTGTTGAGCAGCGTGCTCTGAATTACCGCCTGGACTGCTTCCTCCGCTCGGTTTTCGCCCTGTGCCATGCCGATGGCCATAAAGGCGCCGCCGCCATGCTGAATCACGGAGCGGATGTCGGCAAAGTCAAGGTTGATTTCCCCGGGCACGGTGATCATGTCGCTGATGCCCAGCACACCCTGCATGAGCATCTGATCCGCAATGCGGAAACACTCGACCGCCGAGGCCTTCTTGTCGGAAATCTCGGTCAGCCGATCGTTTTCGACGACGATCAGGGCGTCCACCTGCTCCTGCAGCAGCTGAAGCGCGCTTTCGGCCGTCCTGCGCCGCTTAATGCCCTCGTGCTTGAACGGCATCGTGACGACGCCGACGGCCAGTGCTCCGGCATCGCGGGCGGCTTCCGCGACCAGCGGTGCGGCACCCGAGCCGGTACCGCCACCCATTCCGGCCGTGATGAAAATGAGATCGGCGTCCTTGACGACGTCGTAAATCTCGGACAGGCTCTCCTCCGCGGCCTGCTTGCCCAGTTCTGCCTGGGCCCCGGCCCCGAGGCCCCTGGTCAAATCCTCCCCGATTTTGACCCTCTTGGGCGCGTTGGAGAGGTTGAGTGCCTGCTGATCGGTGTTGATGACCACGAATTCCACACCGTGGACCTCGCCAATCATGCGGTTGACGGCATTCTGTCCGCCGCCACCGACACCCACGACCTTGATGTTGCAGAAGTTCTCGTGGAACTGGGGTTCGGGCAGGTTGGTTTCGTGAAGGGAATCGGCTGTCGTGGCCATGCCGTACCTCAGGGGTTTACTTGGTTTTGCCGTCGAAGTATATGGGGATGCAAGCAAGGATGAACCGATGCTGGCGCAGGCACAGTATGCCATGCATGGCTTGGCGTCGGCTCCCCCGCGGCAGGGGAATCCTAAACGACTTCCGAAACTGCTCCAAACCGTTGCACGGGCTGAGACCCAGGGCGGTGGTTGCAAATGATGGCTCGGCTAACCGGGCAGGAAACCAGCAACGACTGTACGCAGGGACCGGATCCACCCGCGAGCAGGTTCGGGCCTGGCTTGGCCTTCTGCGGGTTGCGCCGGGCGGTGTGACTCCAGGCCCCACAGGAGGAGGCCGGAAATGGTGGCGAATTCGGGCGAGCGCACTTCCGCGGTTAAATCCCTGACTGGTATCGAGGGTGGCACGGTGCCGGTGCGCACCGGCAACCGGAACCTGGCACGGCAACTGTCGGCGATGCGCGGCAGAAGGCTGCCGCCTCCCGTCAACACCAGTCCGGCCGGAATCAGCCGGCGGCACTCCGCCTTGACCAGATGCCGATCCAGCCGATCCCACAACTGGCCGATGCGCTGGTGCAGGACCTGGCACAAGTGCCGGGTCGACACGCTGATATGCCGTTGGTCGCCGAACACCTCCGCGGTCACCTCGCCGGCCAGGCTTGACGAGAGTTCCATGGCCGAACCGTGCGTGATCTTGAGTTGCTCGGCCACCCGGCTGGGACAGTGGAGGCTGTGAGCCAGTTCGCGCGTCAGGTCGTTGCCGCCCAGATTGAGGGCTCCCGCCACCTGAAAGCGTCCCCGGGCATAGACGGCGAAGTCGGTGGTGCCGGCGCCAATGTCTACGAGGACAACCCCCATGTCCATTTCCTCGCGCGTCAGCACGGCACGGGCACTCGCCAAGGCCGAGGGCACCAGGTTCTCCACTTGCACGTCCAGGGCCGCAAGGCAGGCCCGCTGGTTGCTGATGGCGGCGGAACTTCCGGTGACCAGCCTCGCTTCCACCCCGAGGTGGCCGGCATGCATCCCTGCCGGTTCGCGGACCTGATACTCGTCGTCGATCGTCCAGCTGCCGGGGAGGGCCTGGACAATCTGCTGGTCGGGCCGCACCTTGATCTGCCGCGCCTTCCGCAGTACTTGTTCCATCAAGGCCTCGCCCACCGGTTCGTTGCGGCTGGCCGGAATCCGAGCCCGGCTCGAAAGCGTGGTCAGGTGGCTGCCACTCAGGGACACCAGGGCACTGCGCACGGTGGTCCCGCTCATTTGCTCGGCGGCTGCCAATGCCTCCGACAGACTGGCCTCAACGGCCCGCATGTCGGTTACCGAGCCCTGTTGCAGGCCTTCCGTTTCGGATTGCCCCCAACCGTCAATGACCGTGTAGCCGCCGCGCGGTTCGTGCACTGCGATGGCGGCACAGGTCTTGGCATTGCCGATTTCGATGGCGCAGATGGTGGAGCGGTCGGCCATGGCTCGTAAGGGACAATACCTAGCGGTAGTACGGTTTGGAGAGCGGACGCACGTCGATTAGTTCGGCGTTCAACTCGCGGGACTCAAGCCAGTGCCAAATACCCTGAAGGTTGGCAAGCTTGCGTTCCATGTGCAGGCTGTCGCCCCAGACCACGCGTGTGGAACGTCCCGGCAGCGCGAAGTTGAGGCCGTGTGCCTGGGTGAAGTGAAACATTTGCAATTCGCCGGGCTGGCCGGGATCCGCCAGCAAACCGCCCCTGATGGCCAGAATGGTCGCAACCAGATCGGGATCCAATTGGCTTTGGCGGCTGTCAACGGTGTACGGCCGTGCCAGTTGTGCGTGGCCCTGCCAATCGAACAGTGTCAGGAATCCGGTCGGCTCGTCCGGCACGAACGCCACCTGGCTGACGATTCGGCGCGGGATGCCGGCCGCGTTGACGACATACGTGCCGTGTTGCGTCACCCAAGCCAGGGTCGGCATTGCCTCGTCCACCACGGCCTTCACCTGGCTTGGCAGTTGAAGGCGGACTTCCGCCTTGGCCACGAAGGGATTGCCGAGGGCGGCTTGGCGCAGCGCACGCGGCTGAAGCGTGAAGATGCTGCGACCCACCACCTGGTCGACCTCCCCCGCGTCGGCGGGGGTCAGGTGCGCATCCAGGATGGAAGAGGCATAGGGGCTGCGCACATCCACCGACAGGGATGCCCGCGACACCTCAAAGCGATTGTCCACCGCGAACCAGGCGAGCAGGGCCACGGTGGCGGCCGTCAACATGGCGCTGCCCCATTTGCTGGAATACCAGCCCGTGCCCAGCAGGAAGGGCCATGACCAGACGTCGAACAGACCTTCCAGATACTCCCTGACCTGGGTCGATACGGGAGCCGCAGTGCGGCGCCAGAAGGTTCTGACGGAGTGTTGCCAGGTGCTTTCGACCGGGCGGCGCCGGCGATGGGTTGACGGGGGAGCGTGACGCGGGAGCATGACGGAAGTGTGTGGCGAAGCGTCCCTACAGTGTGGTTTTCAGCCGCTGCTTGCGCTGATGCCTGGCCACCGCGATGTCCAGCAACCGATTCAGGAGATCCGGATAGGACAGCCCGGAGGCTTCCCACATTTTGGGGTACATGCTGATGGAGGTGAAACCGGGAATCGTGTTCACCTCGTTTAGATGGATTGTATGGTCTATCGGGTCCACCAGGAAATCCACCCGTGCCATGCCGCAGCAGTCGAGAGCCTTGAACGCACGGATGGACATGGCCTGCAAGGCGGTTGTCATCTCGTTCGGAACCGGCGCCGGCACCAGCAGCTCGGAACCCGCATCGGCATACTTGGCGTCATAGTCGTAGAAGTCGTTGCCCGGCCTGATCTCACCGGGCAGGCTGGCTTCGGGGTTGCCGTCCCCGAGTACGCTGACCTCCAGTTCGCGTGCATTGGGCACGGCTGTTTCGACCAGAACCTTGTTGTCGAACTGACGGGCGTGGCGGAGCGCAGGGAGCAGACCGGCTAGTTCGTCGACGCGCGACACGCCCACGCTGCTCCCCATGTTGGAAGGCTTGACAAACAGGGGCAGGCCCAGGTCTGCCGCCAATGCATCCGGATCCTGGCGGGCCACGTCCTCCGCCGTATCGAGGCGTAGGGTCCGGTGGGCCACCATGGGCAGGCCAGCCGCCTGCAGAAGCGGTCGGGCGACCGCCTTGTCCATGGCCAGGGCACTGCCAAGGACTCCACTGCCCACGTACGGCAGGCCGGCCAGTTCCAGCAGGCCCTGGACCGTGCCGTCCTCGCCATGCGGTCCGTGCAGAACCGGAAAAACAACATCCACCTCTGCCAGGATCGTGCGCGTGTCGCGGTCGGGCAGATGCAGGCCGTCGGGTGGCGGGGCGGGACCCGACGCCAACAGCGTGCGGGCGTCGGGTCCGGTCAGCCATTGGCCTTCGGCGGAAATGGCCGTGTCCACAATGTGGTGCCCCGCCTTGGCCAAGGTTGTCCGCACGCTCGCGGCGCTCCGCAGCGACACTTCGTGCTCGCTGCTGCGGCCCCCGTATATCAATGCAACTCTCATTTGGTGCCCCGCCTTGCGGTTGTCATGCGGACGGATCGAGCAGCGCGGCGGTATACCGGTCCGCCTCGCGTCCGGCCAGGCCGATTTCCGGTTTCAGCCAGATGCCGGTCTCATTTCGGACCCGCACCTGTACGGATGCCATCAGCTGCAGCACATCGGCTGCGCGTCCTGTGCCGGGTGTGCCTAGGTTCACCAGGAAGTTGGCATGGAGCGTGTCCACCCCCACGGCGCCGCAGCGCAGGTTCTTGCAACCCGCCTGTTCGATCAGCGCACCGGCAAATCCGTTGGGCGGGTTGCGGAATGTACTGCCCAGGCTGGGCAGCACCGGTTGGCTGCGGCGCCGGTGTTCGAGGTTGGTCTTGGCTGCGGCCCGGCTCTGCTCGGGATCCCCGGGACGGAGCTGGAATTGGGCTCGTAGCACGGGGGGCGGCGGCACACGGTGGTTGGCTGCAGTCCGCTTGAGCGCGCTGTCGCGATAGGCGAGGTCCAGTTCCCGCACCGATAGCCACTCTGGTTCCTGACCCGGCATCGCAACCTCCGCCGCGACCAGATGTTGGGCGGTGTCACTGCCGTGGGCACCGGCGTTGCCGACCACGGCGCCGCCTACGGTGCCGGGGACGCTAACCGCCCACTCCAGACCGGTCAGGCCCTTTCGGATCGTCATGCGTGCCAGTTGCGCAAGGGGCATGCCGCTGTCGGTTCGGACCAGCACACCGTCCGGCTGCGGTTCAAAGACGACCTCCCGGCAGAGGTTCAGCACGGTCAGCCCTGGGATGCCGTCGTCGAGAATCAGGGTGTTCGAGCCTCCTCCCAACACAAACGGAAACTGTCCCTCGGACTGCGCGCAAGCCGCCAAGCGTGCCAGATCGGTCGCGCGTCGCACCGTAGCCAGGACCTCGGCCGGGCCTCCGATGCGTATGGACGAGTAGGGCGCGAGACTGATTTCCGTCCGCGGGTCCAGATTCAGTGTCCGGGCCATGCGCAGCGCAGCCGCAGGATTCCAGGGGCCGGCCATCTAACTTCAACCTTGGCAGGCCGAAACGTTTCGGGACGGCGGCGCGTTCTGCGCCAGGGTCGCCGTCAGCTTGTCGGTTAGCCGGGGAATGTCTCCGGCACCCATCAGGATCACCGCATCCCCTGTGTGCAGCCGTTCCGCCAAGTGTGCCGATGCCTCGTCGAACGACCCGGCATGCGTCACGTGGGCGTGAACCACCAGTTTGCTCAGAGCTGCTCCGTCCATGCCGGCCGCAGGTGTCTCTCGGGCCGCAAAGGTCGGAAGGATCAGGACGCGGTCGGCTTGTGCGAAGGCGCTTCCGAATTCGGGCCGAAGGGCTGCGGTACGGCTGTAGGTGTGGGGTTGGAATACGGCCCAAAGTGTGCCGTGGGGAAACCGGTGTCTTGCTGCCGACAGGGTTGCACGGATTGCCGACGGGTGGTGGGCGTAGTCGTCGACAAGGACGATCCCGGTGGCCGTGCTCCGCATTTCGAATCGTCGGTCCAGGGAACGATAGGACGCGGCGGCGGCGGTGATGGCTTCGGGTCCTCCGCCCGATGCCCGGGCCGCCAGCCAGGCCGCCGCCGCGTTGGCGCGGGCGTGGGCTCCAGGTGCCTGCAGCCGCAGTTCGTAGGCTGCACCCGTTGCCCTTTCGTGCAACATCATGAGACTACTTTCAGGATTGTTGGGCGCTTCGGTGATCCAGTCCGCGGAAGGATGGGTGCCGAAGCCGACCAGTTGGGTTGGGCCAATCAGTCCACCGCCGACCCACTCCCGCAGGTTGCGGTCGTCCGCGTGGTAGATGAGGGTGCCGTCCGGTTGCATGCGGCCCGCGAACGCCGTGAATGCGGTGCGCAGTTCGCCAAACGACCGGTAGCAGTCCGGATGATCCCATTCCATCGAGGTGACGACGGCTACGGTTGGGCGCAGGCCCAGGAACATGCGGTCGTATTCGTCGGCTTCGATCACGAACAAAGGGCCTTGTCCGTCCCTGCCGCTCGGCAGGTCTGGATGACGGGCTCCGACAATGTGCCCGGCCTCCACGCCTGCGGCCTGGAGCATCCAGGCACACATGGCGGTCACCGTGCTCTTGCCGTGTGTTCCGGCAACGGCGGTCACCTGTTTTCCGGCAAGCATCGCCGGCAGGAACGCTTCCCTCGTCACGACCGGCAGCCCCAGGTCCCTGGCGGCCACCCATTCGGCGTTGCGCCAGGGAACCGCACTGGATCGCAGGATCACATGCGGTCGCGTCGCCTCTGGGAGGGCGCGAAGGAAGCGGCCGTCTTGGATGGCCAAGATGGTGATGCCTCGTCGGGACAGGTCGTTCGTGGCCGGCCCGGGACTGGGCTCGCTGCCGGTGACGGCGCAGCCGCGTTCGAACAGCACCGCGGCGATCGCGGACAGACCGGCTCCACCGATGCCAATGATGTGGCAGCGGAAGCCCCGGGGATTGGCACGCAGCTGTTCCTGCCACGGAATGCCGCAGGGCAAGGTTTGTTCGATCGTCATGTGCGGATGACCACTTCCGGTTCCGCCTGGCGCGCCCGCGGCCGGGAATTGCGGCTCATGAGGTATACGGCAACCGCGATCACCGCCGGCGTGGCGATGTTGATCCAGTTCTCCGCCAACCGGCCGGGCAGGGCTGCGGTGTGCCGGACGCCGTCCGGTGCCGTCCGCACTATGTCGACAACACCGGCCAAGGATGGCCAGACGTCCGGCACCGGCAGAGACAATTCAGCCACGGTTGGCAGCACCAGCCACCAGACCCCAAGACCATTGGCTGTGGCCAGCAGCGCGCCGGCCAGACGCTCCTGTCGTCCCGATTGCGAGCGTCGGCCCTTGCGGTGCCAGCGACCAGTAACCCAATAGGCGGTTCCCACCAGGGTGGTCCAGATTGCCAGGGCAGGTACCGAATTCGCAACCGGCGCAACGAGTTCGTCACCGGTGATCGGTAGGCTGAACGGCTGCAGGATGGGTCTCCAGCCGCGCATGGCCGCGGAGTCCAGGGAAAGGCTTTCAAGGCTGGGCTGCGCGAGCCACCATGCGCCAAATACAAGGCCCAGCAGGCCCACGACGGTGACCGGGAGTTCGCGGCGTGCCCCGCGCCACCAACCGGAGGCGAACAGGACACAGGTGCTGACAATCAACGTGGCGAGAGTGACAGTCATGGCGATGCAGGGCGCAGGCGGTCAGGGTAGCTGCGGTTTCGGGCGATCCGTTCCGGACTCCGGGTGGCCGTTGGCGCATACCGTGTGCATGGACAGGGAGGCGATGGCCATGGCTGCGGTTTCGGCCGCATTCGACCGGCCAAGGGCCGCCATACGGGCCGCCATGGTTGTTCGTTGATCCGCATCGCGCAACAGGGGCAGGAGAAGCGTCGGCAACCGGTCGCGTACGGTGGCATCCTCGGTCACCAGACAGGCGCCTGCCTGTTCCAGGGCGCGGGCATTGGACCATTGGTGGCCGCCGGCGATGGGCAGCGGAACCAGGACGGCCGGAGTCTGGGAGGCCGGTAGTTCGCCCAAGATGCTGGCACCGGCACGCATGACGGCCACGTCGGCGGCTGCCAGGGCCTGGGGGGCCTCCCGGTCCAAATAGGGTCGCACCACCAGTTTCTCCCGGAGTTCGGCAGCCAGTTCCATCCGCCGCACGGCTGCGGCAACGGCATCAAACTCCGCATGGCCGGTGACCAACAACACCATTGCTTCCTGCAGCAAGGCTGGCAGATGGTGCAGTATCGCCTGGTTCAGCGATCGGGCTCCCTGACTCCCACCCATCACCACCAGCAGAGGGTCCCCCGATGCGCCAGCCGGCATGTCCATTGCTGTCAGCAGGCTCCGACGGCTGGCGTCCGGATTGTTCATGGCCGCCAGCAGATCGCCGCGTACCGGGTACCCGCACAGCAGGCTGTTGTCCGGGAAATACTTTGCGGCCGAGGTTGTTGTGACCAGGACGGTGCGGGCCAGCCGGCCAAGCCAGCGCGCCGTGATTCCGGGTGCCGAGTCGGGCAACAGCAGGATGAGGGGTATGCCCAGAATGCGCGCCGCCAGGGCTCCGGGAGCAGCGGCATTGCCCCCCGTGGCCAGGCATGCATCGGGCTTGAAGCGGAGCACATGCAGGCAGGCCTGCAGCGTGCCCAGGCAGACTTGTGCGAGACTGAGGATGCGCCGCCCCGGGCCGCGGTCCAGCAATGGACCTGTGGCGACCGCACGGTACCGAATCCCGGCGTCCGCAACCAATTGCCGGGCCAGATCCCCGGTCCCCCCCAACCAGAGGGTGTCGAGTCGTTCCGTCCGATCGACGCAGAGCGCTTCCAGACGCTCCAGGATTGCCAGGGCCGGGTATATGTGGCCGCCCGAGCCGCCGCCGGCACACAACAGCTTCATGGATTGGCCTGGATGCGTGTCGTGTGGTCGATGTTGACCAGCACCCCCATGGCTGCCAGCCAGGTGACCAGGGAGGATCCGCCGAAGCTGACGAAGGGCAGGGTCATGCCCGTGACGGGTGTGATGTTGAGTACCACGCACACGTGCAGCAGCGCCTGCGTCGTCAGCATGAAAATGAGCCCCACCGCGGTTAGCTGGCGGAACAGGGTTGTGGCCCTGGCCGCAATTGAAAGTCCGCGCCACGCGATGACGGCGTACAGTCCGACCACGGCAATGGAGCCGGCGAACCCGGTTTCCTCGCCAATTACGGCAAAAACCGAGTCGGTCCAGGGCAACACCACCCACAGGGTCTTCATTTCCCCCTGGCCCGGGCCGGTACCGAACAATCCTCCCCGCACGGCGGCCCGCGCCGTGTTGCGCTCCTGCCAACTGGCGCTGTTGAGAGGATCCGCAAAGGACTCCTTGAAGTCGAGGAGGCGTTCCGTCATGTAGGGATAAAGGGTGGCCGCCGCCACAATCAGGATTGCAAAGAGAATGCCCACCCACAATAACTGCCGGAGATTTCTGCTGGCCAGGAAGAACAAGGCAAAGGCAGTCGTGGATATGAGGATCGCCATCGTGATGTCCGGCTGCATCACGAGCAGAATCGCGACGAAGGCGGTGAACAGCGAAAAGGGGTACAGGCCGGTGTTGTTGTCCCGCAGCTTTTCCCCCTTGCTGTCCAGCCAGTGGCTGGTATAGAAGATCATCACAATCTTCATGATTTCGCTGGGCTGGAAGCTGGCGCCGAACAGCAGGCGCTGCGAACCGAACGCGCGCGTGCCCACTGCCAGCACGGCGATCAGGCCAAGACAGACCACGATGAACATTGCGGGGCTCAGGCTTTGCCAGATCCTGTGTGGCACCGCAGCGGCTACCAAGAAAACCGCAAGGCCCGCAAAGAGCCACAGGATCTGCCGCTTCAGGAAGTAGAGCCCGTCCGGCACGGCGCGCAGCAGGCCTTCATAGTAGCTGGCGCTGAACACCATGATGATGCCTATGGCCAGCAGCGATGCCAGAGCGCTCAGCAGCCACCAGTCGTACTGCTCCAGCCAACGGATTCGCTCCGAATGGGGTAGCCTCGGGGCGGCCGCTAGCGTGTTGTGCGTCATGCTGCCTCGTCCCGCAGACGGCTCGCCAGCAAGCGAAAGTGGTCGCCGCGCGCCGCGAAGTCTGGATGGCTGTCAAAGCTGGTGCCCCCGGGGGACAGCAGCACTGTGCCGCCCGGGCGGACCCTTAGGCCCGCTTCGCTTACGGCGGCCTCGAAACAGTCGGCCTTCACAATCGACGTCCCGTTCAGCCGTCTGCCGACCCCCTCCATGGCCCTGACGATGCCCGCTTGGGCTTCGCCGAACACAATCAACGTCTGGACGCGTTCGCACACCTCGGCGGCAAACGCGTTCCAAGCCAAGCCCTTGTCCCTGCCCCCGGCCAGCAAGACGAGCGGGCCGTCGCCTGTCTGCATGCTGCGAATTCCGGCCACGGCCCGTTCCGGCGAGGTCGCGATGCTGTCGTTGATCCAGGTTGTGCCAGCCGGGCCCGGCACTTCCTCCAAACGGTGGGGGATGCCGGCGAAGGTGTCCAGGACGTGTTGGAGGGAAGTGGTGCATCGGTGGTCCGTCAGCGTGGCGGCCACGGCCAGCAGGGCGTTGGTCCGGTTGTGCGCGCCGCGCGGCCTGAACCGGTCCAACGACAACACGTCCTGGCCGTTGAACCGAATGCGGTTGCCCGCCAGCGAGAAGCCGTCCGGGAGGGCGTGCCTGCGGGAAACAGCGATCCTGCATACGGCCCTGCGCGTCAGGCTGGCTTCCATGTCCGCAAGCAACTCGTGGCAGGCGCCGGCCTGGGGCAGGGGCGGATCGACCGCTTTGAACTGCTGTTGCGTCGCCGGCAGGAGTCGCCGGCAGACAGGATCATCAGCGTCCAGGATCAGGGTTGAATCGCCGTTGAGCAGATCCAGAAGGTTGAGCTTGGCCTGCAGATAGTCCAACATGCCCGCGTGCCGATCCAGATGGTTCGGTGTGACATTGGTGAGCACGGCGGTCCGAATTCTGCACGCGTCCCGCAAGGGCGTCTGTGTCCACTCCGTGCGGAACAACTCCAGCTGAAAGCTGCTTGCTTCCCAGACCAGGCGATCGCGGGGACCGAAGTCGCGCGCCTCCGTCAACAGTGGGCGGCCGATATTGCCACCGACGTGGACTATCCGTTCAGGATGGGCGGCCTGCATCAAGGCGCCGGCCAGAGCGGTCGTGGTGGTCTTGCCGTTGCTGCCGGTGACGACGGTGGTCGTCGCCCGTGACGCGGCGAACGTCAGCATCATGTCGTTGACCACCGGAATGCGGCTCCTGCGGGCAGCCTGCACAACTTCCAAATCGGTAGGCACCCCCGCAGACAGGGCCATCAGGCCGCATCCGGTCAGCAGCGCGGAATCCTGGCGGCCGAAACGCAGCCGCAGTTTGGTTGGACGTCTGTCGGTAGCCAATGTTGCCAGATCGATGGCGGCGCGGTCACAGCCGGTCACGGACGCCCCTTCCCGGTGCAGGAAGCGGCAGAGCTCGGCACCCTGTCGCGCCAGGCCGAGCACGACGGCGTTCACGCCCGTCCACGGCCCTGTCAATGGTGAAGCCGGATTCATGATGGACAAGCGCTGCTATACCAGGGCCAACGATACGCCCAGCATGCCGCACAGCACGCTGACAATCCAGAACCGTTCCTTGACCTGCATTTCACTCCAACCCAGGGCTTCGAAGTGGTGGTGAATGGGGGCCAGGCGGAAAGGCCTGACATCCCTTCCCCAGAACCTGCGGGTGAATTTGGCGCTGACGACCTGAATTATGGTGGACAGGGCCTCGGCTACGAAGATGAACCCGATGATCGGCAGAATGAGCCACTGCCGGGTCATCAAGGCTACCAGCGCCAGCGTGGCGCCCAACGCCAGGCTGCCGGTGTCGCCCATGAACAATTGGGCAGGATGGGCGTTGAACCACAGGAACGCGAAGAGGGATCCCACTACGATGAAGCAGAAGATGGAGATGTACGTGTATCCCTGCAGGAAGGCGATGATGCCGTAGGCGACGAAGGCCACGGTGGTCGTGCTGCCGGCCAAGCTGTCCAGACCGTCCGCCAAGTTGACGGCGTTGCTGAAGCCGACAATGAGGAAAATGGCGACCGGCACGGTGAGCCAACCCACGTTGACCAGAGAGGGAATGCCGGGAACCCCCACCGAGTCGATGGCGGGGGGACCGTAATACAGAACCAAGGCAATGACGGTGGCCAGGATGAACTGCACCAGGCTCTTAACCTTGGCCGTGATGCCGCCCTGCTGTTCCGAATTGCGAATGAGGCTGCGCAGGTCGTCGTAGGTGCCCAGTCCCGCAAATGTGCCCAGGCAGAAGAACAGCAGCAGCGTGCTGGCGCCGATGATATTGAAGCCGATCAGGTTCGCGATGTTCAGGGTGCCGGTGATCAAAAGGATGGGCAGCACAAACAGCCAGCCTCCCATGGTGGGTGTGCCAGTCTTGTCAAGGTGGTGGCCGGGCCCGTCCGTCCGGATTTTCTTGCCGATTCCATACCGGTGCAGAAGCGCGATCAGCGGCCTGCCCCACATGACGGCGATGAAGAAGCTGAGGGCACCGAGAATCAGGGGAATCGACATGGCTGTCAGAACCGTCTTGCGCTGAGTCCGGACACGATTTCCTCCATGCCCACGGCGCGACTGCCCTTGATCAGGATCAGATCGTCGGGACGCACCAGGTCGGACAGCAGGGACAGCGCTTCCTCGGCGTGGGCAGTCTGATGCACGGCTTCGCTGGCCATGCGGCTGGCGCGCGCGGCATCGCTGATTAGGCGGCCCAGCTGGCCCACGGTAACCAGAAGGTCGGAGACGTTGGCGGCGTGGCGGCCAACAATCAGGTGGCTGGTTTCCGTCGATGTTCCCAGTTCGCGCATATCTCCGAGCACGGCTATGCGCCGGCCGTGCCGTTCCGGCTTGAGGTCGGCCAGCAAGTTCAGGGCGGCCAAGGCACTGGCTTCGCTGGCGTTGTACGTGTCGTCAATCAGCGTGCTGTTGTTGACGCCGTCGACCAGCATCAGACGGATCTGATTGTTGGGATCGCGCAGGCCGGCCAGGATTTTCTGCAGCGGAATGCCTTCGACCAGTCCGGCCGCGGTGGCCAGCAGCGTGTTGTGCACGCTGTGGCGGCCCAGCAGAGGCGACTTGACATGGATGGTCCGGCCGGACGGGTACAGAAACTGTGGCAGATGGAGGCGGAACCGGCAGCCCTTGAACCCGGCGCTTTGGATTTGGTCCGCCCACACGTCGCAGTCCGGGGTCAGTCCGACCTTGACGACCTGGGCTTCGGTCAGTGCCTCCATCCTCTGCACCATCGGATCGTCCCAGTTGAGAATGGCGACACCTCCCGATTCGGCGGGCGGCAGCGCCCGCACTAGCTCCGACTTGGCCCGAAAGATGTTCTCGATGGTACCGAGGCGTTCCAGGTGGCTGGGTCCGACGTTGGTCACGATGCCCATGTGGGGCAGTGTCAGCCCGCACATCTCGTCGATTTCGCCCAGCCGGTACATGCCCAATTCCGTTACAAACCTCTCATGGATGTGACTAAGGCCCATCAGCACCAGCGGCAGGGCGTGCTCGCCGTTGAGGTTGCCGGGGCTGCAGTAGGTTTCAAAGTGCTGGCTGAAGACGGACCGGACCAGTTCCTTGGTGCTGCTCTTACCGACGCTGCCGGTGATCCCGACCACCCGCAGGCTCCTGCGCGTCCGGTGCAGGCGCTGAAACAGGCCAACGTTCCGGATTGCCTGCATTGAATCGGACACGACATACAGGACACAGTGTTCGGAGGTTGGGTATGCCGGCTCGTCTGCATCGGGCGACTCCAGACGGCGGGTCCGGCAATTCGCAATCACGACCGGGTGACTGGCCGGATCCAGGCCTTGCAGGGCCTGGGGTTCGCAAATGACGGCCCGGGCTTGCCGCTCCAGGGCATCGCCCACAAAGTCGTTGCCGTCGATCCGGTCCCCGGGCAGGGCCGCAAAGAGATCGCCGGGCGTGGCCAGTCGACTGTCGGCCACAGCGCGGCCGATGGGAATGGGCGGCAGATGGCGCGGCGGGGCCGAACCCGTTAGGGCCTGCCACAGCGTGTGGTGGGTGACTTGGGTTGCCACCGCGGGGATGGGGTCGGTCATGGGGCTACGCTCGATGCGGATTCACGCGTCGGTCTCGTTGCCGGACGGCAGGAGTGAAGGCAGGGCGGGGGCGGTGGTACTGAGCACGCCCGAGGATCCGTAGCAGGAAGGGTGGCAGTCGGGCGGAACGTTAAGGTAGGCCAGGCTGCGCCCTGCGATGCGGCTGAACAGGGGAGCGGCATTGTTGGATCCCCACGGTCCGAGCACCGTGTCCGGGTTGGGGTCGTACAGCAGTATCAGGACCGTGATGCGCGGATCCCCAGCCGGTACGAAGCCGACAAAGCTGGCGATCACCTCATCCTCCGAGTACAGGCCGAGCCGGTCGGGATCGGGAACCTGGGCCGTGCCCGTCTTGCCGGCCACCTTGAATCCCGGCACCTGGGCCGCCGTGACCTCCTTCTCCACGGTTTGCACCATCATCTCCGTGATGGTCGCGGCGGTTTCCGGCTTCACCACGCCGGGCCGCAGGACCGTGGGGGCAAACGAATTGACGTAGTCACCGTTGATCCTGTGCTGGACAACGTAGGGCTGCATCAGGTCGCCCCGGTTGGCCAGGGCGTTCACCGCGTTGATCATCTGGATTGGAGTCAGATTGATGCCCTGGCCGAAGCTGTTGGCGCCCAGGTCGGCAATGTTCCAGTTGGGCAGGCCCGGGTGCTTGTCCTTGAGACTGCCGTTGAATTCGTGTGCCAGGTCGATGCCGGTCACCTCGCCTAGGCCGAAGTCGAACAAGTAGTCATAGAACGTATCGGCCCCGATGTGCTCCACCGCGATTTCCGCCATGATGGTATTGAGCGACAGGGCCAGGGCTTCGGTGGCCGTGACCTGGCCCGCGACGCGGTCGTTGCTGTTGCGGAACACCACCCGTTCGCTGATCCTGTACACCCCGTCGTCGAAGAAGGCGTCGCCCGGCCGCACTGCCTCCGCATCGATGGCGGCGGCCATGGTCAGTACCTTGAAGGTGGATCCCGGTTCGTAGACGGCCGTCACGGCCAGGTTCGTGAGGTTGGTGGCACTATCGTCCAGGGACTCCGGCACGCCGGGTTTGAAATCCGGCAGGTTGGCCATGGCCAGGATGGCACCCGTTGGGGTGTCCATCACAATTACCGTGCCGCCCTTGCGGATGTCGTATCGGTTGATTGCGTCCCGCAGTTCCTGTTCCACGATGTGCTGCAGGGAACGATCGATCGTGAGCACCAAGTCGCCCCCCATGTAGGACGGGATGTATCGCCGAGCATCGGATGCGATGACCGAGATCGGTTCCGTGCTGCGGGGCAGGTTGACTTCGCCCCGGAGGAATTTCTGATAGTAACGTTCGATGCCGTTGGCACCTATCCGATCGGCGTTGACCAAGCCCAGGACGTGACTGGCCAGGGATCCCTGCGCATAGTGCCGATCGGGCTGTAGTTCCAGCTGGAAATGCCTGAAGAAGTCGAAGTCCGTACTCGTGCCGTCGAGGTCGCTGCGCAAACCCAAACTGTTCATCACCTCCTTGAGTCCCGGTCCGCTGTCCGCAAGGCTGGCATCCAGGGGGCCCGTATCCTCGAGCAGGGCCTCCAGGCGCCGCAGGGCGCCGTCGTCGCCCGTGAGGTGGAGGTCCCATAAGTCGGCGGCGTGGGCACCGCGTTGCTGCAGGGCGCGCAGATACTGGCCGGTGGCCAGCGGCAGGTCGTCGATCAGCAGCACCCAGGCGTACACGGGTTGCGGTTGGCGGTCCGATTGGCGCGCGGCGTCGATTTCGGCCTGGCGGCGCGCGGCGAGTTTGTCCAGCTCCAGATGGAGGCGCGCGTTCAATTCGTTCCGCCGGGTCCGATCGGGTCCGGCCACCAAGTGGGTCACAACATCCCGATAGGCCGGTGGCATGGTGCCCAGGCGGGGAATCACGAAGCCGAACGACCAGACGTCGCTGGCCAGCAAACCGCCGTGGATGTCCGTGATCACGCCCCGCGTGTCGAACTCGGGTAGGTTGCGATCCGTGTAGCTGTCGATGTCCTGTGTGTTGTGCAGGACCAGCTGGAACTGCACCAGGCGCAGGACCACCAGGATTGCCAGCAGCGCCGGCACTGCAAACACCAGGACGATGCGGAGGTGGTTGCCGGCAAAGAGATCGTCGCCGAGCCGGGATTGCGAAGTCGGATCCGAAGCAGCCATGGTATTACTTGCCGGCTGTCTGCCGTGTGCGCAGATTGTCAAACAGGCGATCCAGCCAAACCTGGACCGTGCTGGCGCGCTCGGGTACCGCCTCCTCGGCCTCGACTGCCGGTGGCAGGAGCGTAATGCTTGCCAGCACGCGTTGGGCACCCTTGAGGAACTGTCGTCCCAGTTCGTCGAAGTTCCGCCAACCGGCCGCGAGCGAATCCCTGCGGCGGGTGGGCGCGTCCGGCTGGCCGGATGCTTCGGTGGCCGCGGCGGTATCGGCCAGGATCGGTTCCGTGGCAATCATCCAGATGGGCTCGGCGTCCGGCTGCAGACCATGGCCGATGGCCCACAGGCCGATCTGATTCAGGTCTTCCTCATCGCCGATTCGGCGTAGCAGTTCGGCGTTGATCTGTTCCTGGAGTGCACTGGCTTGTTCTAGTTGGGCCAGCTGCAGGCGGGCCTGATCGATGCGGAAGGACATGTAGACATTGGCCATGGCCCCGAAGGTCACCACTACGATGAACATCCCCCACCAACCGGCGACCGGAACCCGATCGCTGAAGGCGACCGAGCTGCGCCAGGCCTGAACAGCGCCTCCCAGCAGCGCATGGGAGGGGTGCTCATCGCCCAGCGTGGCCGACGGCAGTGGTTCAACGGGAGGATTCAGCCGGGACATGTCAGCGTGTTCCGGTCCGTTCGTTCCCGGCGGGCCGTCGCTGGTCCGCAGCCTCCGCCCCGGCGTCCTCTCGGACGACCTTCTCGGCGGCTCGCAGTCGCGCCGAGCGGCACCGCGGATTGTCCGACAGCTCCCGATGGCCCGGACGCACAGCCCGCTTGGTCAGGACGGACAGGGTGGGCATGTCCACATCCCCGTGCCGGGCATATTTGTTGCGAGCCGGCCTGCGACCATGGGTTCTTAGGAAGCGCTTGACAATTCCGTCCTCCAGACTGTGGAACGAAAGCACCAGGAGGCGGCCCCCGGGAGCCAGGAGCGAAACGGCCTGTGGCAGCACGGCCTCCAGCTGGCCCAGCTCGTCGTTGACGGCGATGCGCAAGGCCTGAAACGTGCGGGTGGCCGGATGCAGGCGGCGGCGCGGCCGGTGCGGCACTGCCGCGGCCACCGCCGCGGCCAGATCGCCTGTGGTCCCGAAGGGACGCCGTTCTGCCACCGCCGCGGCAATGCGCCTGGCGTGGGGTTCCTCGCCCAGGGTCCAGAGCAGTTCTCGGAATTGGCCTTCCGGCCAGCCATTGACGATGTCGGCGGCGGTCAGTTTCTGGCTTCGGTCCATCCGCATGTCCAGCGGCCCGGTCTTGGCGAATGCGAAACCCCTGTCCGGATCGTCGATTTGGGGGGAGCTGAAGCCCAGGTCCAGCAGGATGTTGTCGCAGACGGACACGTTCCACGCCGCTGCGAGATCCCGTAGATTTCCGAATCCTCCGTGGACCAGGCGGCACCGCGCGTCCAAGTTGCGGGCCTTCAGGCGGCGGTGCGCCCTGGCCAGCCCCTCTGCATCCCGATCCAATCCCCACACCCGCGCGCTGGGCCCGGCGCGGGTCAGGAAGGCAACACTGTGGCCGGCATCCCCGATGGTGCAGTCAATCAGGCGCGCACCCGGCCGCAGGACCATCAGTCCCAAGACTTCCTCCAGCAGCACCGGCCGGTGCCATACTGGGGCCGACCCGGCTTCGCCGCGCATCGCCGCGGCGGCACTGGCCGCCGTTTCCCCGCAGCCGGGGTCCAACGAACGTGTCAACAACAAAGTAGCTCCCGCCCGTGACTGTGAAGAAGGTGGCGATGTTGGCGGTGCAGCGCCCGTGTTGAACCGAGCCCTGCAACAAGAATTATATGGTCATATGGGGATGGGATTGCGCGGGCGCGGATCTGTTGATACGGAAACCGTCGGGATTGTGCCTTCGCTGAAGGCCCTGTTTCAATCTCGTTGAGATTGGTTTCGGGCGCACAGAAGAAGAGGGGTCCTCTTCGGTTGTCATGACAGCACTATCGTTGGGACCCCTCATCGTGGACTTCATCCTGGCCGCTGCCCGTCCCGAATGCCAACGGGTTCTGCCCGATTCCCCGGCCGCCTGGCGTCCGGCCCGCAGGCCGGACTACCGCCGTCGTTGGCGGTGGACGAGATCTGGCTGCCCATCGGCGACGACCACCGTCCGGGGGGAGGCTCCAGGCCGAAGGGCGAACGGCTGGGCCTACGGCTGAGTGGTTCCGGCCTCGACGGGGGCAGCTGGTTACAGCCCCCGGGGCAGCGCGGCGCGGGGGATGATGACTGACGACAACCCCATCCATGGACTGGCCTTGAAGGCCGCGGGCCTGGACCAAAGGTCGTGCGCCGTGCCTCGGCAGTGCACCGTTGGACGGCACGTTTGGCGCATGGACTAAGGACTGTTCCATTAATCGGCACACTTCGGCACCGACGTTGGTGATTCGCTCTCGGTTGATGGGGACGGCGTTGCACACCCCCACAACTCGAGTCCGGGTGGAGCAGTCCCCACCGCTGTCCTGGTTCGTTCCGCGAGCAGGGCGCGCACGTCCCTGTAGGGCATGTACAACGTAATCTCCTCGTCGTACAGCCTCGCCAGAATGTTGCAGGCGGCATTGACCTCCGCGTCCAGCACAACCCCGTCGAGACAGTAAAACCGGTCCCGGCGACGCGTGCCCTGCAACAGGCCCGTGCGGGAGTCGACTTGCGATGTGTAGGCCGGATTGACCAATGCCGGCGCAGAACCTCTGCGCCGAGATATCGAAGTGAAGGTGTCCGCCATCACGCCCTTGACCCAGCCGCTCAGACGGCGGTTGGTGTCCCTGTGGCGGTACGGGGCGGACTTCATGTGTGCGGACAGGTCCTCGCAGGCGATCGTGCCGGCCTTGTCCACGACGGTGTGGGCGGCCTGGCAGAGGTGGTCGCGCACCTGCTTGTGGTGCCGGGTCCGCCGCCGGTTCCACTTCTGGTTGCCGAGGTTGTTCTTTCGGATGGTGTCGGCCTTGCGGTGGTTGCCCTTGGCCCGGTGCTTCTGCTCGGTGTCCCGGAGGTGATTGCGCCGTGTTCCCTTGACCTTGCGCCGGTCGCTCTCGGCGGACAACAGGTCGCCCAGACCCTCGCCGTGGCGCGTCCCGTCGCTGTCCGTGTAGGCTTCGGTGTAGCCCTTGTCCACCCCGACCGTGGCCTCCCCGCAGGGACGTGTGCTGCACACCTGCGTCTCGTCCACCGCGTAGTGGACTTCCACCTGGCCGTTGTCCCGCAGGAGGATGCGGAGGGTGCCCGAAGGCAGGTATGTGCCCTTGAGCGGAATGGCAATGCGTTGGCCGCGTTCCAAACCCTGGAGGTACACCCAGGCCCGGTCGTGCCAGACCTGGGTGGTGTAGGAGCCCGCGTCGGCCACAATCTGGTTCGTCACATGGGACCGGCCGCCCCGCCATGACTTCCGCATCTGCCGGTGCAGAAACGAATCCTCGGTCCAGCGGTTCTGCTTGAGCAGGCTGTACAGACGCTCGCGTTCGGCGCTGTTCCCCCGCGTGCGGTGCCGGATGGCCTTCTTGACCGGCACCTTGGCCGCCTCCCTGCCGGCTTGGATGTCGCCCAGGGC